>JAZOPR010000008.1:0-37053 GCA_045655685.1 Alistipes sp. | reverse complement strand
TACACTGTTACTTTTGTTTGACAAAAGTAACCAAAAACAACCCCGATGATGAAAATTTGCTACGACCATCGGCAAAAAGCTCGAAATGGGCGACTACGCGATTTTGCGAGCAAAATGTCCCCATTTCTTAACCGCTTTTTAACCGATGTTCGCTTAACGCATTTTCATCGGTCGGGGACTTGGCTGCCGCCAACTGACATAAGTCAGACCTTTCCACTTTGTTCTCATTTATTCATCATTGGCGGGTGGGGGGCTCGGCCAAAGGCCGACCCGCCAATGATGACACGCCTTTCAAGGCGTGCATCTTTGAATAGAAAACGGCAAATTGTAATTTGTAAATCTTGAATCTTGAATCTTGAATTGCGAATCCCCTCACCTTACAATCCTTAACTTGGGGCGTGAATTACGATTTGTAACTTTTCTGTGAAAAAAATGGGCGAAACGTAGCCGAGTTTACAAAAAATAGTATATCTTTGCTTGCGAAATGCGATTTAAGGCCATTTCGTAACCTAAAACACACAACTTTTAAATTATAATTTGATACCACTATGTACGGTAAAATCAAAGAGCATCTTCAACAGACTCTCGCCGAAATACGCGAGGCAGGTCTTTACAAGTCGGAGCGCATAATTACCTCGGCGCAACGTGCCGAAATTACGGTCGCCGACAAGCAGGTTTTGAACTTCTGCGCCAACAACTATTTGGGTCTTTCGGACAACCCGCGCCTGGTCGAGGCGGCTAAGAATGCGATGGATTCGCACGGTTTTGGTATGTCATCGGTGCGCTTTATTTGCGGTACACAGGATATTCACAAACAATTGGAAGCAGCTATTGCTGAGTACTTTGGCACCGAGGATACGATTCTCTACGCAGCTTGTTTCGACGCTAATGGCGGAGTGTTCGAACCACTGCTGACCGAGGAGGACGCGATCATTTCGGACGCTCTGAACCACGCCTCGATCATCGACGGTGTGCGTCTGTGCAAGGCTCAGCGCTATCGCTATGCCAATGCCGATATGGCCGAGTTGGAGGAGTGCTTGAAGCAGGCTCAGGCGCAGCGTTTCCGCATCGTGGTGACCGACGGTGTCTTCTCGATGGACGGCAACGTGGCTCCGATGGACGAGATCTGCCGCCTGGCCGAGAAGTACGATGCGCTGGTGATGGTCGATGAGTGCCACTCGGCGGGTGTCGTAGGTGCTACGGGTCGCGGTGTGACCGAGCAGTTCGATCTGCGCGGTAAGGTCGATATCATCACCGGCACGCTTGGCAAGGCGTTTGGTGGCGGTATTGGTGGTTTCACGACGGGTCGTCGCGAGATTATCGAGCTGTTGCGTCAGCGTTCGCGTCCCTATCTGTTCTCGAACTCGGTGCCTCCCGCAGTTGTAGGTGCGAGCTTGGAGGTGTTCCGTATGCTGGCCGAGAGCGACGAGCTGCACGACCGTCTGGTAGCCAATGTTGAGCACTTCCGCGCTCGTATGATCGAGGCGGGCTTCGATATCAAACCGACGCAGTCGGCAATTTGTGCAGTGATGTTGTACGATGCACCTCTGTCGCAGAAGTTTGCGGCGAAGTTGCTCGACGAGGGTATCTACGTTACGGGTTTCTACTATCCGGTTGTTCCGAAGGGTCAGGCACGTATCCGCGTTCAGGTTTCGGCGGGTCACACTCGCGAGCAGTTGGATCGTTGTGTTGAGGCGTTTGTCAAGGTCGGCCGCGAGCTTGGCGTATTGAAGTAATCTGATTAATAAGGAGTTAATGTAGAGATGAGCAAAATAAATATAGATGCGATTGATCGCAAGATTTTGAAATTTCTGATCAAGAATGCGCGTATGCCCTTTTTGGAGATTGCGCGCGAGTGTGGCATTTCGGGTGCGGCGATCCACCAGCGCATCAAGAAACTCGACGAGTCGGGCGTGATTCTTGGTAGCCGATTGATGGTTGATCCCCGTTCGCTGGGCTTCGATGTTTGTGCGTTTATCGGTATCCGTTTGCAGGACCCGACGCAGAACAACACGACGGTTGAGCAGTTGCGCCATATCCCCGAGATCGTTGAGTGCCACTATGTTACGGGCGAGTATAACTTGCTGATCAAACTCTATTGCATCGATAACGAGCACTTGATGAACACCATTTTCGAGCACATTTTGCAGATTAAGGGTGTTTCGACCACGCAGACCTACATCTCGATGAACGAGGTGTTCCAGCGTCAGGTCTATGTTGATTGCTTGAAGGACTAAAACGCTTGAAGATGAGTGTAGTACGTGTAACAAAACAGTTCTCGTTCGAGATGGCTCACACGCTCGATGGCTACGATGGAGCCTGCCGCGAAATCCACGGTCATTCGTATCGCCTGTTCGTGACGGTGCGCGGTGTTCCGTGTGCCGACGAGAGCTCGCCCAAGTGCGGTATGGTGGTCGATTTCGGGGTGCTGAAATCGATTGTCAATCGCCTGGTTGTCGATCGTTTGGACCACTCGCTGGTGCTGCGTCGCTCGGAGCGCAACGAGTCGATTCTCGGCGTGTTGAAGGATCGTTTTGGCCGTGTTGTCGAGGTCGATTATCAACCCACGTGCGAGAATATGATCTCGGATTTTGCGGCTCGCATTTCGGCCGAACTACCTGAGGGTGTTGAGCTTACGGCACTGCGTCTGTACGAAACCGCCACCTCGTATGCCGAGTGGCTGGCCGAGGACAATCGAGCATAATTCAAAATTCAAGATTCAAAATTAGCCGTGTCCACTCTGAGTGCGCGGCTTTTTTTGTTTGCGCAGGCAATAATTTTGCCCGCCGAGCAGTTATAAAGTAAAGTTACAACTTACAAAAAACAACGTGTAAACAAAATGAAACGAGTAATTCTTCTTTTGGCGGCTGTGCTGCTGGCCATTGGTGCGCAGGCGCAGGAGGCCTCGGAGCAGGCTTTTCCGAGTTTTGTCGAGGTGAGCAGTCGTGCCGACCGCGATGTGGCTCCCAATCAGGTATTTTTGTCGATCACGATCAACGAGCGCGAATCGAAGGGCCGCATCACGGTCGAGGAGCAGGAGCGCGATATGGTTGCTGCGCTCAAAGCGCTGGGTATCAAGACCAACCTGCACCTTCGTGTGAGCGATATGTCGAGCAGTCTGCTCAGACGCAATCAGTCCGTAACCACCAAAACCTATCAGTTGAAACTGAACGAGGTGGCGCTTGTGGGCGATGTCTATACGGCTCTGAATGAGATTGGTATCACCACGATCAACATCGAGAAGGTAACCAACACCAATATGGACGCGATCCAGAACGAGTTGCGTGTCGAGGCGATTCAGAATGCGCGCGCCAATGCCAAGTTGATGGCCGAGGCTCTCGATCAGACGGTCGGCAAGGCGTTCTATATCTACACCCACGATGCGATGGTTTCGACCGTTCGCAACGAGATGAACGATGGGGTTGTTGCCACGTTTGCGATGAAGCGTCTCGATGCTCCCGAGCCGGTTGTGACCGAGCTGCGAATGATGAATGTTTCGGTGAACGTTCGGGTGAAGTTTGTGCTCGAATAGGTAGCGAGCCGAGCAAATCAAAACCGCACCTCCCGGCGTGGGGGTGCGGTTTTTTCGTTGTCGTCGGGGAGTTTACCCGATATAGGATTTCAGCGCATCGACATACTCGGCAAACGCCTCGCGTCCCACGTCGGTCATACGGCAGATGGTGCAAGGCATCTTGCCGCGATAGGTCTTTTCGACCTCGATATAACCTGCACGTTGTAGTTTGTCGATCTGCACACTCAGGTTGCCCGCCGTTGCGCCCGTCTGCTTGCGCAGAAAGACGAAATCGGCACTCTCGACGCCGATCAAAATCGACATCACCGCCAGACGTAACTCTGAGTGTAGCAATGGGTTAAGTTCTCGGAACATACTCTTAATGCTTTTTTGCGCGGTGGAGATAGATGTGCCCCGGCACGATCATCATCACCACGAATATCGCTGCAAAGATAAGAATATCTGCGTAGATTATCGCAGGATCGGTGATCGTATAATTGATCATCGCCCAACGTTTCAGCGGAAATACCACCGAAAGCAGTATCGACACCGCGCCCGAGATCGTCAGCAGACGTTGGTGGCAGATCGCGCCCGAGATAGTCGTTCCGATACCCATCATAAATGCGATCAGGAAGTAGAATGCGCTCGCATTGTCGAAGAAGACCACGTAAGAGACCAGCGACGAAAGTCCCAATACGGTCCAAACGGCACTCACGCTGCGATCAACATACGATTTGGGTTGTGCGCCCGCTTTTCGCTCGCGGCGACCGAGCCAAAGTGTTGCTATTCCGCCGATTACGGGTATCAGCCACCACGCCCACAGCCACGATTTATTCAGGTCGGCAACCCATACAACATATTCGAAAATCGACACTAACGCTACGGTATATCCCCACGCGAGGAAGTAGAGGCTACTGTTCTGTTCGATTTTTCGCGAGGTGTCGGCGATCATTTGTGAGATGATTTCCAGACTGCGACGCTCGTCGATTGGCTGTTCGACGGTGCGAGCTGAGTTTTTCATTTCGTTCATCATTTTTCTTAAATTTAATTTGTATTAACGCTCTGAAACGACGCGCAAGGTTGTGGCCACTCGAACCATTACGCGACCGTTTCGCCTGCAAATATAAAGCAGTTTATAAAATAAACCAAATGATTTGGCAACAATTTTCGCTTTGGGACGATTTTTTCGGTGGGGGAGAACGCAAAAAGTCGCAAAAAGCAAGTGTGCTCCACACGGGGTGCAGATCTTTTCGTTGTCGTCGTTGGTGGCTCGCACTCGCGGGCTGGGCAGGAATAGCTTGATATTTTGGCGATTCGGAAAATTTTTTGTACCTTTGATTTGGATAAAAGTGCGATGCGCAAGCCCCAAGCCGAACGATACGTGGCAAGGCTCTGCGCCGAGGCTCTGTCTGATGATCGCTAATAACCTGAAACCAACCGAGTTATGAAAACCGATTTTACTTTCCGATTCGATCGCTACGCCTCGCTGGCCGAGATGCCCGAGGACGAACAGCGACTTGTCGAGCAGGCCGAGTTGGCTTGTGCGACGGCTCACGCACCCTATTCGAATTTCCACGTTGGGGCGGCGGCCCTGCTCGAAAGTGGCCGTATGGTGATTGGCAGCAATCAGGAGAGCGAGGTCTATCCTGCGGGTATCTGCGCCGAGCGAAACCTGCTGTTTCATCATCAGGCTCTGTCGCCCGACGACCGCATCGTGAAGCTGGCCATTGCCTCTGACCCGTCGCAGCGCGAGTGCTATCCGTGTGGCATTTGCCGTCAGGTGCTGGTCGATGTCGAGAAGCGTCAGGGGCGCCCGATACGCGTCATAATGAGTGGTGCGGGAACGGCTACGGCGGTCGATTCGACTAAGGATTTGTTACCCTTTACATTTGAATTATAACGAGTTATGTTTGCAGTAGAAGATATTATTTACGAGGACAACCACCTGCTGGTGGTCAATAAACATTGTGGCGATCTGGTGCAACCCGACCCCTCGGGTGAGAGCGCGTTGGAGGATCAGATCAAGGCCTTCATCAAGCAGCGCGACCGCAAGCCGGGCGATGTTTTTCTGGGCGTTGTGCACCGTATCGACCGCCCCGTGAGTGGCGCGGTGTTGTTTGCCAAGACGAGCAAGGCGTTGGTGCGCCTGAACGAGATGATCCGCCGTGGCGAGGTGCGCAAGACCTATTGGGCGATCACCGAGAAGATGCCCGTGCCCGAGGAGGGTGAGTTGGTGCACTACATTAGCCGCGATGGCAAAAACAATCGCTCGCACGCCTACAATTCGCCGCGTGGCGACGCCAAGTTGGCACGTTTGAAGTACCGCGCGCTGGCAGGTAGCACGAACTATCATCTTATTGAGGTTGACCTGCTTACGGGTCGTCATCATCAGATCCGCACGCAGCTTTCGAAGATTGGTTGCCCGATTCGTGGCGACTTGAAGTATGGTGCTCCGCGCTCGAATCGCGATGGCGGTATCTCGTTGCACTCGCGCGTGATCGAGCTGATCCACCCCGTGCGCAAGGAGCCTCTGCGTGTTGTTGCGGCCGTGCCCTACAATGACAATCTGTGGAGCTTCTTCGAGCAGGAGTGCGGCGTGAAGTAGGATTTACAATTCACGATTCACAATTCACCTAATAAATTAGGATATGTTGAGGGCGTTATTGATTTCGGCAGTGGCGGCGTTTGCGACGTTGTGTAGTTCGGCGGTGCAGTCGCCCGAAGGTGTTTGTCTATATTCAGCTGATAATAAATATATTAGCATTGGAGATCGAGCCGATAGCGCGAGCGTCGTGGAGCTGTTTGGTGAGCCGCGACGAGTGGTGCGATTTACCGATGATGAGGCGTTGTGTGGCGAGGTCGAGCGGATCGAGTATGATTCGATGGCGGTTACGTTGCTCAATGGGGTCGTCTATGAGTTTGGAGCGTGGAATGCGGGCGCGCGAATGTCAATCAATGGCCTGTGCGTTGAGGTCGGAATGGCGCACGCCGACATCAATGTTGGCGAAAAGTTCGAACATCGCTATTTTGCGGAGCGCGGATGCGGATATATTTTTATGCGCTGTGCTGACGGTGGTCTGATTGATGACTATTTAATATATTCGCTTGATGACGAGCGTGTTGCAAGCGTGACGTGGCACGTGCCTATCTAACAGCAAATTACCCCTTCGGGAACTCGATGTAGATCGTCGAGCCTCCCCACTGATTCACGGTGTGCGACTTGGCATAGACCTCGTTCGCGCCGTTTGAGATTGTGACCTGCACCTCGAAGGGCGGGCACTGACTGATGATGCGCGAGGCGGGCAGGGTGTTTGCTACAATATATATATATAGGTCAAAGCCGACGCAATCGGGTGTGTCGAGTTGCAATCGACGACGCGCGGCTGGCGATGGGGCGAACGAATTGCCATTAGTCGATCCGCGCGAGATGAGGTGAATGAAGCCGTTTTTGGAGCCGTCGGCCGCGCGGCACTCGCCCATCATAAAGACGTTGTATCGCTCCCACTCGTTGAAATTGGTGGTGAGTGTAATCGAATATGTTGCAGTATCGGTCATAGGCAAAAAATCGGTTTCGCGCCACAAATTTACAAACTAAATGTCAAAAATTTTGCTATTTACGTGTAAATGTGTACCTTTGTAGCCTATTTGCAGTCAAAATGGAGATTTTGAAGCGATATACTGTGCCCTTTAAGGGTCTGAAAGTTGGCGTTCATCAGTTCGATTTCGAGGTTGATGATGCTCTGTTTCAGGCATTTGAGAGCTCGGAGGTTCAGCGCGGTGCGGCTAAGGTTTCGATCGAAGTGACCAAGGCAGCGTCGATGCTGACACTTGACGTTCAGATCCGAGGCGAAGTGACCGTTGAGTGCGATCGTTGCCTTGATGACTGCATTTTGCCGATCGAATTTGATGATCAAATCCACGTGAAATTCTCGGAGGAGGAGATCGAATTCGATGGCGAGGTTCTCTGGTTGAATCCGAGCGATGGCGAGGTGGAGCTTGGTCGTTATATCTATGACAGCATCGTGCTCAGCCTGCCTTACAGCCGCGTTCACGCCGAGGGCGACTGCAACCCCGATATGTTGGCCCGTTTCACTACGGTCAGCGAGGAGGAGTTCGAGCAGATGGCCGAGGCAGCCGAGCGCGACGAGGAGCTCGATGAGGCCAACCGCGAACAATGGGCAAAGCTGGCCGCCCTGAAAGCGGAGATGGAGAACAACAATTAGTGAAGGCCGAGCCGCCTGATGAAGGTTGCGCGGTCGGTGGCAAGGGGGTTCGTGGAGGTTGGAGTAACTCCAAAAACGAACAGTCTTCCATTAGTAAGTAAGAGAAGGAGAGAAAAAGTTAAACTTTAAATTAATAGACAAATGGCACATCCTAAACACAAAGTATCGTCGACTCGACGAGACAAGAGAAGAACCCACTACAAGGCGGTTGTTCCTACTGTTGCTGTATGCTCGAACTGCGGCGCGGCTACTCTCTACCACCGCGTTTGCCCCGAGTGCGGTTTCTACCGCGGCAAGCTGGCCATCGAGAAGAAGGCTGAGGAATAGACCTCCACAAATTTTCTTGCCTCACACCACCACGGTGCGGGGCTTTTTTTGCTAACCGAAAAATCGATACGTTATGTATAAAATAGGTATTGATGCAATGGGTGGCGACTTTGCTCCCGAGGCAGCAGTGATGGGCGCGATTGCGGCCGCAGCAGCCATCGGTGAGGATAGTCGTATCGTATTGTTTGGTGCGAAGGACCAGATCGAGGCGATTCTTGCTCGCGAGAACTGCCCCGCATCGACGTTTGATATCGTGCCGACAACCGAGGTCATCGAGATGTCGGATCACCCGGCAAAGGCTTTCACCCAGAAGCCCAATTCGAGTATCACAGTAGGTTTTGGTTATCTTGCCAAAGGACTTATTGACGGTTTTGCAAGTGCAGGCAGCACGGGCGCAATGATGGTTGGCTCGATGTATGCTGTTAAGCCGATCGAAGGCGTTGTGCGTCCTACGATTTCGTCGTTGATTCCCACGGTTACGGGTCGTTCGGGCCTGATTCTGGACGTTGGATTGAATGTCGACTGCAAACCTGAGGTACTCTATCAGTACGCCATTTTGGGTAGTGTCTATGCTCAGTACGTTCTGGGTATTGATAATCCCCGCGTCGCTTTGCTCAACATTGGCGAGGAGCGCGAGAAAGGCAATGCGCAGGCCAAGGCAACTCACGAGTTGATGGCCGCGAATAATGGTGAATTCAATTTCGTTGGTAATATCGAGGGCACGCAGCTCTTCACTAACAAGGTAGCCGATGTGATCGTCTGCGACGGTTTTATGGGCAATGTAGTGTTGAAGCAGGCGGAAAGTCTGTACCACATAATGAAGCGTATGGGCGTCGAGAACCCCTTCCTCGACGGTATGAATTATGAGGTTGTTGGCGGTACCCCCGTATTAGGTATCAACGCTCCGGTTGTGATCGGTCACGGTTGCTCTACTCCCTTGGCAATCAAGAACATGATCCTGCAAACCGAAAAGACAATTAAGGCTGGCTTGACTGAAAAACTGAAACAAGCTATAAACAAAAA
Source organism: Alistipes sp. (assembly GCA_045655685.1). GTDB lineage: Bacteria > Bacteroidota > Bacteroidia > Bacteroidales > Rikenellaceae > Alistipes. The sequence goes on along the minus strand of JAZOPR010000008.1, from coordinate 27,969 downwards.
TTAATGAACAAGAAGATTACAGCTGCAATTACCGGTGTAGGCGCCTATCTCCCCGACTACATTCTCGATAATGATGAGCTGAGTCGAATGGTCGATACTTCTGATGAGTGGATTATGACCCGTATCGGGATCAAGACCCGTCACATTATGAAGGACCCGACCAAGGCGTCGTCTTATATGGGTTCTCAGGCGGTCAAAGAGCTTTTGGAGAAGACCGATACCGATCCCAAAGACATCGACTTGGTAATTTGCGCAACAGTAACTCCTGATATGTTCTTTCCCTCGACGGGCAATATGATTGCCTATCAGTCGGGCTGTTCGAATGCATTTGCGTTCGATGTGTCGGCCGCATGTAGCGGATTTTTGTTCGCACTGGCCACGGGAAGCAAATATATCGAAACCGGCGCTTGCAAGAAAGTGATTGTGGTTGGCGCCGAAAAGATGTCCTCGATTGTCGATTATAATGACCGCGCAACGTGCCCGATCTTTGGTGATGGCGCAGGTGCGGTGCTTTTGGAACCCAGCGAGGAGGGTTTGGGTGTGATCGATCACCTGCTCCACTCGGACGGTTCGGGCGAGAAACATCTCCATATGAAGGCAGGCGGTTCGCTGAACCCCGCTTCGACGGAGACTTTGGCTAAGAATTGGCATACAATCACCCAGGAGGGTCAGGCAGTATTCAAGGCTGCGGTGTCGAATATGGCCGAGGTGGCGGTAACGATGATGGAGCGCCACAATCTGTCGGCTGATGATATTCGCTACCTTGTGCCCCATCAGGCCAACCTTCGCATTATCGATGCGACGGCAAAGCGTATGGGTCTGCCCGCCGAAAAGTGTATGATCAATATCGAAAAGTATGGTAATACCACCTCGGCCACATTGCCGCTGTGCTTGTGGGACTACGAGAGTCGCTTGAAGAAGGGTGACAACCTGATTCTTGCAGCGTTTGGCGGAGGCTTCACTTGGGGTTCGATCTATCTCAAATGGGCCTACGACGGAGGCAACTTCTCGAAGTAGGGGTGCAAGACCGTACGAAGAGGATAGAAATGACGACAGACGAGGGGGTGTAATCTGCCTATGTGCGGATAGCGACTTGCGTCTGTCGTTTTTTGATGGCTCCATAGTTCAAGGGATAGAACGAGGGTTTCCTAAACCCTAAATTCGCGTTCGAGTCGCGGTGGGGCTACAATAGATGAGGGCTGCCTTTTGGGGCAGCCCTTTTATATTCGATATTCAGGATTAATCAGCATTCGGTTTGGCGTCGGTTCAAAATTAGTTTTGGGTTTGCAGATTGTTTGAATTAAAAAATATAAAATCGAAATTCAATGAATTTCGTCATTATCTGCGGCTCGGCCGAAGGCCGACCCCCCCCCAGCCGCAGATAATGAGAATGAGGGGGAGTCAAAGAAAAAGTAAATCACGCCCGTATGGCGGGGCGGGCTATCGTGTTTTGATACTTTCTCCCAGAGCGTGAAGATCCTCGACGCCACTGATCTCGGTCGAACATTCGCCAATCCAGCCATTCTGCTGGTTGACGCCGCTGTAAATCTTAATGAAGTCTATGCCGCTCAGCGTCACCGCTTTACCTTCGCTATCTACGGCCCAATCAATGTCGATCGAACACTCCGTGCCCGTATTTGCGTCGTTGTCGGCATAGCCGTATGCGAAACGATAGAGCACGAAATTGGTCTGCTTGCCACTTGTGTCGATACCGTTCTGGGGCAGGCGCGAGCCACTGAAAGTGAGGGTGTTATCCTCGATCCACTGCGGGAAATAGCTCTGCAAGTGGAACTCGTTTTTGTAGCAATAACCCTCGCCCTGCTTGTTGTCCGTCCAACGAATGTACTCTATGGTCGGCTCGTCAGGCTCGCTGGTGGGGCGGTAGTAAGTAATCTGATAATCAGTGTAGAACGCCACGTCAAGCCCTGCCTTCTTGGCAATGTCGTAGAAGGGCTCGGCCGTTGCGTCGCGGTGAGCGCTACCAGCGATTTCGTACCACTCGTCGTCGGGCTTGCCGTTGCCGTTCGTGTCGCGTGCCACCATAATGATACCGGGCTCGCAGCTGCCGCCGACGGGCGTGGTGGGGTTGCAGAATGCGTTACCCAGCACGCGGAAGTCGCGTAAACCGCTGACATTGGGGATCGTATGGTCGAAACCGACAACCACATAACCACCCCAGCCACCGAGCGAAATCTGACTGCGGGCGTTGTTGCCGATGGCGCGCAACACCTTCTCGTTCATCTTCTCTTGGGTGTCGCCCGCCTCGTATTTGGGCAGCACGTTGACAAACTGACCCACCGCGGGACGATAGTCGAACACGCTGGTAATGTAGGGGTTAGTGTCGGTTTTATCGGGATCGACGATGGTTGCGGGTTTCAGTCGGCGGTGCGTGAAGGCGATGTGCGCGGGAATGTCGCCCGTGGTCACCGACCATTGGCGCACACCTTTGGTGTCGTAGCAGTGGAGCTTGCCTGGGGTCACGTAATCGCCCGCATCGGTCACCAGAATTTCGCGCGTTTCGGGATTGACTGCCACGCCGTAGGGCACCACGATCTGGCTCTCGGTGCCGTCCTTAATGAAGTGACGATCAACCACTTCGTGCGAGGCGAGGTTGACAATCGCATAGCTGATCGAGTGCTTCTGCGCCTGCTTGTCGAAGGCGTTGCTGTAAACGTAGAGCGAATCGTCCATTCGGGTCATATTACCCACGGGCAGATCGAGTTTTTTGACCACCTCATCGGTGCGGGTGTCGATGGCGTAGAGTGCCGACTGCTTGCCGTTGTAGTCGCCGCGCGAGCTGACCCAAAGGTAGCCATAGCGATCGAGTTCGAGGCGGTGCAGATTGATGGCCACCTCGATGCGTTTGAGCTCGGTGAATGTTTCGAGGTCGATGACCGAAACCGTTGTGTCATAGTTCGGTACGCGGTATCCGCCCGAATTTGCGACATAGAGTCGATTGCCCACCACGGCCATCTCTTCGGGCTGGTAGCCGACCACACATTCGCCCACGATCGAGAGGGTTGCGGTGTCGATTTTGACGATTTTGCCCGGTCGCGCATTGGGATCGATCTGCACGGGACCCGCATACGAACTCACGTAGGCGTACCCCTTGTCGAAGGTGATGTAGCGGCAGTTGGCGATCGACACCACGTCGATATGCTCGGCCGTCGAGAGGTTCATCACCTCGACCAGATTCGAGCAGTTGATCACGGCATACAGACGCTCGCCATAGACTTGCAGGTCGTTGCCCACGTCGCCCAACTCTTTGACAACGTGCGGGTTGCGCTGCGGAAATATGTTGCACGAATATTCGCCCGCCTCGTAATCGAAGTAGTCCAACGTGGCCTTGTTGCTACCCATATTTCCCTCGTTCAGCAGGAAGAAACCCTTCACATCGCCCACCATCGGATCGGGATAGGTTACGACGGTGTTGTCGGGCGGCAGAATGGGCTCGATGTTGTCGCGGCAGCCCACTGCGAGCAGAGCCACAAGGCTGATTACTAACAATTTGTCAATGGTTCTCATAGTGTCCAGTTGAGTTTGATTTTGAAGTTTGTGCCGGGCATCGGGTAGCACTGCACCACTTCGTATTGTTGGTTGAAAATGTTGTTCACTTCGACGGTCACGCGCAGTGACGAGTGGTTGCGGAAACGAATGTTGCGCGAGAGCGACAGGTCGCTGGTGTACCACGGCTGAGCGTGATTTGCGGGGGTGTTGGCGCGCGATTCGTAACGCTCGCCCGTGTATATGAAGCTGTAATTCAGGTCCCAATCGCGCCAAACGCCACCCACAACCACCGAGCCGCTATGCCACGGAATGTAGGGGATCTGACCACCATACCACTCGCTTGCGGGGTCGGTGCGGTCCTCGGCCTCTTGGTAGGTGTACGAGAGTCGGGTGTTGACCGCCACGGGTCCAAATTGCCACTGCAACTGCGCCGCAGCATCGACACCGAGGATCTCGACATAACCCAGATTGAGCATAGTCCATTGGAATTGGTTCGAGGTGGGCATAGCTATAATCTTGTCTTTCACTTGGTTAAAGTAGCCGTCAGCCTGCACCTCGACACGGCGCACAATACCTCGACGGAAGTTGCGCCCGTAGATCGCACCTATATTATATTGGGTCGTGTACTCGGGATTGAGATATTTGTTGCCGATGAATGTGTAGTAGAGGTCGTTGAGCGTGGGCATACGGAAGATGCGCTTGTAGAAAGCACGGAAACTCAACTCCTCGCTCTTAAATGGCTTATACTGAGCGATTACGGTCGGAGTCCACTCGTCGCGATCGCCCGCCGCCGCACCTGCGTAGCGTGTGTGGTCGTGAACGAAGGTGTAGAGCAGACTCGCCTGCATCTTGAAACGCTCGAAGTCGATCGCCGTAGCCGCCGAACCGAGCAACGTCAGACGAGTGGGGTAGGCGAAATCGGTCAGGTCGGCCGTGAGCGTATTCAACTGAGTATCAGCCGAAAGGCTCGCTCTCCACCAATCCTTGATTCGCACCTCATTAGCCACCGAGAGATAGCCCTCCTGCTGGTGGTAGCGGTTGTCGACATACATCGTCGAGACGTCCTCGCGCGGATCGGACAGATAGTGCAGAAAATCGTAGGCATACTTGGCATTGATCATCAGGCTGTAACGCTTGCCGACGTTTTTACGTAACGACCCCTGCGCGAATAGGTTACGATCCCACTGACGGTCCTCGTGGCGGAATTTGCCCGGCTCCTCGCGCACCGACGCACCGGGGTAGCCGCGCTCCGAGTCGTAGTAATAGACCTTTGCTCGCCAGCCACCATTGTTGAGTCGCCCGAACAGACCCGCCTCGGCACGCAGGGCACTCACGTCGCCATTGCGGCGCACCTCGGTGGTGTCGTAGCCGTCGAGTTTGCGGTACGAAAATTTGTAACGACCTGTGGTATAGAGATATTCGGCGCTCACCTGCGCATCGAGTTTGTCGTTGAAGCGGTGCTCCCACAGCGCAGCGGGGTTGGCCGTGCCGAACGAGCCGGTCTTGAACGAGAGTCGCAGATTGTCGCGTTTCGAGCCCTCGAATCTCGGGCGGCGCGTGGTCATATAGACCGCACCAGCCGAAGCGAAGTCCTTGGCTGACTGGAAGATATTGCTTTTCTGACCGTTATAGACCGAGATGGCCTCCATATTATCCATCGAGAAACGTCCCAGGTCGATCTGCCCGTTCTGCGCATTGCCCAGCTGCACGCCATCGTAGAACACACCCACGTGCTGCGTTCCCATACTGCGGATATTGACCGTTTTCAGGCCGCCCACACCGCCGTAATCCTTGATCTGAATACCCGAAAAATAGCGAATTGCATCGGCCACCGACACCACATTCAGGCGTTTAAGTTCCTGCCCTGCAAGCACTTGTGCGGGCACGGTTTCGGGGGCACGGCGTTGTGCTGTGGTGACAATAGCGTCGATTCGGTGCACTGTGTCGGTGATCGAATGGTTGCGCAGGCTGTCGCCCTCGACGTATTGCGCACGTGTTGCGCACGCGTATGTGAGCGCGATAATAGATAAAAGAGTGTGTAACGATCGTTTCATTCGCCGCGAATCAATTGTTATTCAACGCGTTTTGCTCTGCGGGCGAACTTGATTCGAACTGCCGATCCTTGATTGAGTCTGTTGAGTCAGTTTCGGTAGATCTCCGCCCATTCGCCGTAGGCCGCAAAATCGCAGGTGATTGCGCAAAGGCAGGTCTTCTGACTCGCTCTACGCTCAGCGGCCTTCCCGAAACGAGTCTGTTTCAGTGGCTTAGGATCGCTGGCGAACGTTGCACCCCGAGGGGGCGAGAGCTTACAGCAGCGGGAACTGTTGCCGACTTTCACGGCATTCCCTTTTAATCCCGTGCGCACGTGGCGCACATAATGGGAACCGTTGCAGGGGCAAAATTACGAATAAATTTTGGATTCTGTTCTCAAAACAATCTAAAAAATTTTATCGGAGTCAGAGCTGAGTTACTGTTTTTCAGTGCGATAGAGCACGAGGTTAAAAATAGAATATTTGATTACGTGCTGATGATCAGTCGATTACGCTTGCGCGTTGCGCCTTTTCGCGATCTCTGTTGCGACGTTTTGTAAGTTCGAGAGTCGGCGGTGGCAATTTCGGGGCGTCAGATGTGAATTATAAGTCGTTTTTATTGCCTCAATTTGTCGGATTTATAATGGTCAGAAAGTGCGAAATTTTAATTTCTAAGCACGAAAATCGCCTCAAAATCTTCTATCGAAACATCTAAATTTAGCAAAAAATCGCGACGAAAGGGCCTTTTTTGCCACTTTTGGAGGGTCGAAAGTTAAAATTCTACTCGAAAAAATTGCTTTTATCTATTTTTATATTTATTTTTGCCGTCTGACATTGGTATACACTCGTGTGCACCGAGGTCGGAAAATGAAAGAATTGTTCACGGAAACAAATTCGAACATTATATTTTTTAACTAATTAATTAAATGCTTATGATTAGAAAGATTGTACTATCATTGGTTGCAATTCTGAGCTGCGGCTTTATGGCGCTGGCACAGAATAAGCAGGTGACTGGTACCGTTACTGATCCCGAGGGTGCTCCCATGGCAGGTGTTACGGTACAAGTCGAGGGTACGACGAATGCTACGGCTACTAACGCAGCCGGTCAGTATTCAATTTCGGCACCGGCTGAAGCTAATCTGCTGTTCACCTACATCGGTATGACAGCTCAGACCCAGGCAGTTGGTCAGCGTTCGGTAATTGATGTTACCTTGCAGGCTGATTCGCAGGTTATGGACGATGTCATCGTTACCGCGTTCGGTGCAACGAAGCGTGAGGCTTTTACAGGTTCGGCTACCGAGGTTAAGGCTGAGGACATTGCCAAGGTTCAGACTTCGAACGTGGCACAGTCGCTCGCAGGTAAGGTTGCAGGTTTGCAGCTGGTAAATGCATCGGGTAAGCCCGGTTCGGCTCCTTCGATCCGTATCCGTGGTTTCTCGTCGATCAACGCTGGTCAGGAGCCTCTGTACGTAGTGGACGGTATTCCCTACGACGGCGACCTGAACAACATCAACCCCGCCGACATCGAGTCGATGACCGTTCAGAAGGACGCTACCTCGACCTCGTTGTATGGTGCACGTGGTGCTAATGGTGTTGTGATGATCACTACCAAGCGTTCGAAGAGCCGCGATGCAGTTGTTAACGTTGATGCTAAGTGGGGTGTAACCAGCAAGGCGATGCAGAACTATGACTACATCACCAATCCTGCTGAGTACTACGAGATTTACTACGCAGCATTGAACAACTATCTGATGAATGCGCAGGGTATGGACGCTATCGCAGCTAACGCTCGCGCTAACCAGATGATCACTGCTACTTCGACCAACGGTGGTTTGGCTTACCAGATCTTCAACGTTCCTTCGAACCAGTACTTCATTGGTTTGGACGGTAAGGTTAACCCCCGCGCTACTATGGGTAACATCGTTAACTACGGTGGTGTTGACTACCTGTTGACCGCTGACAACTGGGACGACGAGGCTTACTCGACCGGTTTCCGTCAGGAGTACAACGCAAGCGTAGCAGGTTCGACCGATCGTATGTCGATCTACGGTTCGTTCGGTTACTTGAAGGATGAGGGTATCGTTAGCAACACCGATATGTTCCGTTATACCGCACGTCTGCGCGCTGATTATCAGGCTAAGAAGTGGTTGTCGATCGGTGGTAACGCATCGTTCACCAACTACGAGTGGAATAACCTTTCGGACGAGGGTGCTTCGAACTCGACTGGTAACGTGTTCGCATTTACTTCGAACATCGCTCCTATCTATCCCGTTTATCTGCGTCACCCCGACGGTTCGAAGATGATCGACTCGAATGGCCACACTATGTATGACTACGGTGATGGTATGAACGCAGGTCTGTCGCGTCCTTATCTGTCGCAGGGTAACGCTCTGTCGCAGGTTCTGTTGGACAAGAGCTACACCGACGGTAACGCATTCACCGGTACTGCATACGTTGAGGCTACCATCATCAAGGGCTTGAAGGCTCGTTTCAATGTTGGTGTTGGTCTGAATGAGTATCGTGGCACCGATATGTCGAACCCCTACTACGGTCAGTTCGCAACCACCGGTGGTACTCTGTCGAAGTCGCACGGTCGTACTTTCTACCTGAATACTCAGGAGCTGATCACCTATAACACTACCTTCTGCCAGGATCACTCGATCGACGTAATGGTAGGTCACGAGTACTATTATAATAAGGGCTACTCGCTGGGTGCTTACAAGACCAACTTGTTCGACGTTAACTACGACGAGTTGAACGGTGTGATCAAGGATCCGGGTTCGTCGTCGTCGGGTCGCTCGATGTACAACACCGAGGGTTACTTCGGTCGTTTGCAGTACGATTTCGATGGTCGTATCTTCGTTAACGGTTCGTATCGTCGCGATGCATCGTCGCGCTTCCACCCCGATCACCGTTGGGGTAACTTCTGGTCGGCAGGTGCTGGCTGGTTGATCAACAAGGAGCGTTGGTTCGATGTACCTTGGATCAATATGTTGAAGGTTAAGGCTTCGATTGGTTCGCAGGGTAACGACGGTATCGGTAACTTCCTCTACACTGATCGCTATGAGATCGTAAACGACGGTGCAGGTAACGTATCGTTGAACTGGACCGGTTACGGTAACAAGGATATCACTTGGGAGACCAATACCAATATGAACTTCGGTGTTGACTTCGGTATGTTCGGCGGTCGCTTGACCGGTAACGTTGAGTACTTTACTCGTAAGACTACCGATATGCTCTACTCGTTCGGCGTTCCGGGTCACCTTGGTTTCTTGTCGTACTATGACAACGTAGGTGATATGAAGAACTCGGGTATCGAGATCGACTTGCAGGGTGTTCTGGTTAATACTAAGAACGTTCGTTGGAGCGTAAACGTAAACGCTACGCACGTAAAGAATAAGGTATTGTACATCGCTGAGGAGAACAAGTCGCTGGGCGTTGAGGGTTATCCCGGTTTCGAGTCGGGTAACAAGTTCGTCGGCGAGGGTCTGTCGCTCTATACCTTCTACCTGCCTAAGTACGCTGGTACCGATAAGGAGACTGGTGAGCCTATGTGGTATAAGGACGAGTACGAGTACGATGAGAAGGGTAACGTTCTCCGTGACGAGAGCAAGTCGCCTATCGTTAAGAACCGCACCGTAACCAAGACCTACTCGGAGGCAACTGACTACCTGTGTGGTGCAGCAGTACCCGATCTGTATGGTGGTTTCGGTACTTCGATCGAGTTCTACGGCGTTGATTTCGGTGTTAACTTCACCTATCAGCTTGGTGGTTTGACCTACGACGGTCAGTACGCATCGCAGATGTCGTCGCCCATCGCAGGTTCGACCGGTACTAACATCCACCGCGATGTTTACACCGCATGGCGCGAGGCAGGCGAGGAGAACAACATTCCTCGTTGGCAGTTTGGCGACCAGTATTCGGCAGCATCGTCGGATCGCTTCCTGACCAGCGCAAGCTACCTGAACATTCAGAATGCTCAGCTGGGTTACACTATCCCCTCGAAGTTGACCAAGAAGTTTGGTGTTTCGACTCTGCGTGTTTACGTAGCAGCTGACAACATCTGGTACTGGTCGAAGCGTCAGGGTCTGGATCCCCGTCAGTCGTTCTCGGGTGGTTCGAGCGCAGCTTACTACGCTCCCGTACGTACGATCTCGGGTGGTATTAACATTCAGTTCTAAACAGAGAAAGGAGATTTACAATTATGAAAAAAATAGCTAAATATATCCTCGTAGCGATTGCTCCTGCACTTCTGCTCAGCAGCTGTATTAAGGAGGTAGAGCCTCTGAATGGCGCCGCTACCGAGAATCAGGTGATGAACTCGCCTTTGGCACTTCAAGCACTTGTTGCAGCTATCCCGACCGCGATGAACCTCCCCGCTACCTACAACAGCTCGATGCACTGCGACTTCGGTTATCCCGCAATTCGTATGATCACCGACGCTATGTTGGAGGAGAAGATCATCGTAGGTGACAACACCGGTTACGACTGGTTCGGCGCTTGGGCAACCGGCCGTTCGCAGGGTAACGACTACGCTTACGCACAGTATTTCTGGTACTTCTACTACAAGTGGATCAAGAACGCTAACGACCTTATCCGTATGATCAACGGTATGGAGGCTGAGAATGGTGGTCTGGACGCTGACCAGAAGGCATACCTCGGTATCGCTTACACCTACCGTGCACTCTACTACTTGGATTTGGTACGTTTCTACGAGTTCAAGCCCAATAACTACACTTCGCGTCCCGAGGTTGAAGGTCTGTCGTGCGTATTGGCATTGGAGACTGAGACTATGGAAGAGGCACGCGAGAATGGCCGTGCAAAGGTTGAGGACGTTTACGCACAGATCTTCGCAGACTTGGCTAAGGCTGAGGAGCTGCTGGCTGGCTACAAGCGTACTTCGATCGCAATGCCCGACCTGTCGGTAGTTTACGGTTTGTACGCAAAGGCATACTTGGAGTATGGCGAGAAGGATAACTCGGCATTCGCTAAGGCTGCTGACTACGCTCGCAAGGCTGTTGCTCAGGGCAAGTACTCGCCTCTGACTCAGAAGCAGTGGGAGGATCCCGTAAACGGTTTCAACAACCACGCATCGAACAGCTCGTGGATGTGGGCATTGACCACTTCGAGCGAGAACATCGGTAACTTGCACAACTACTTCGCACACTCGTCGTTGGAGGCTGAGTACGGTTACGCACCTCTGTCGATGCCCGCAGTGCTGAGCAGCTTCTTCGATCGCGTATCGGATGCTGACTTCCGTAAGCACTCGTGGATCGATCCTAAGCGTGAGTACGCATACCAGAGCTGCTATCCCAATGCAGAGGAGTTCGTAGCATCGTTGCGCGATTACTCGGCGTTGAAGTTCCGCCCGGGTGGTGGTGACTATTCGGACTACGCAGTAGGTAACTGTGGTGAGGTCAATATGATGCGTATGGAGGAGATGTTGTTCATCGAGGCTGAGGCAGAGGGCCGTGCTAACTTGGAGAACGGTAAGGCACTGTTGAAGGCTATTATGGACAAGCGTATCTTGGACGGTTCGTACGTATGTGCAGCAACCGATTTCAAGACCTTCCAGGAGGAGTTGATTTTCCAGAAGCGCGTAGAGTTCTGGGGTGAGGGTGTTACTATGTTCGACTGCAAGCGTGCCAACATTGGTATGACTCGTGGTTACGAGGGCACCAACGCACCTGCAACCTACTGCTTGAACACCGATGGTCGTTCGCCTTTCTGGAACATCGTTATCACCCGCCAGGAGACTAACAACAACCTGTCAATTCCTGAGACTCAGAACAATCCCGATCCTACGGGTTCTGTTAAGTTGTGGATTCCGGCTGAATAGTTATTAACGAGAAAAACAGAGAAAGAATATGAAAGCATTAAAATATTTTGCATCGGCACTTGCTCTCGTAGCACTGTTCACCGCGTGTGAGGAGGAGAGCCCCTATGTGCCTGCTGAGCTTCCCGAGACCCAGGAGGCTTACTTCCCCGCTACGACTATGACCGTATCGATGGAGGAGTTGGCTAATGGTTTCGATGTAGAGCTTGCTCGCGTAAACTATGACGAGGCAGCAACTGCTACCTTGGTTTGCCAGCGTCCCGAGGGCGTGAATGTACCTTCGACGGTATCGTTCAAGGCAGGCGAGGAGAAGACTACCTTCACCGTAACGGTGGATCAGGCAGCTATCGGCGAGGGTAAGACCTTGAAGATCGTGATGAACGTAGATGGTGAGTCGAACTCGCCCTACGCTAACCAGCGTTGCACCGTAACTCTGACCACTTGGTCGCCTGAGCCTCCTGTAACTTGGGAGCCCATCGAGACCGAGGCTATGTTCCGTCAGAACTTATTCACTGTATTTGGTACTGCAGAGCAGACTTACGATGTATATGTAGAGAAGCGAGCTGACTGCGAGATGTATCGTATCGCTAACGCATTCACCTATTACGTGAAGGGCGATAAGGCATATCACTTCCCTTACTATGCTACTGGTGATGAGGTTGCACCTTTGGAGCCCGTAACTTGGACAATCGTTGATTGCTCGGGTAAGTTGGCTGCTGAGGAGGGTCTCACTCTCGCTAAGAACGCTGTTTGGATGCCTATCCAGACTACCAACAATGACTGGGGTTATGGCGAAATGCTGTTTGGCTCGTTCGCTTATAACCTGAGCACCAGCGCAGGCCTTTTAACTCCTGCTGATTATCCTATCGGTATCTATGATCCCGCGACTAAGTCGATTGCATTGGGTAATTTGGCTCTCTATCTGCCTACTAATGGTTGGTATGCTGTTTACAGTTCACCCGATCCTAAGAGTTGGGCTACTCTGTACCTCGACAAGAACTTGATGGGTACTGACTTCGTTCGCGATTGTGAATTTACGAAGTTGCAGGACGCTACTTTGAAGTCGGCTATTGCTGACAGCAAGTGGAAGGTTGCTCTCTATGAGGGTGTTCCCGCTGACGAGAAGAAGGCAGAGGAGTACAAGGAGGAGTTCGGTCAGGTTATCAAGGTTGAGGGCGCTTACACTGAGGGCTACGATATCTTCTTCTGCGTAGATGCTGAGGGTAAGGTTAGCGTTCCCGCTGATTACGAGTTCCAGGCAATGGGTCAGTCGATGTCGGGCTTCGATCTCTACTTGAACATCAAGAAGGGTACCTTCGAGAACAACGCTTATAACTTGGAGTGCGTAATGATCGGTAAGGATCCCGCTAAGGTTAAGGCTGACGTGAACTTCGCTGAGTACACCGAGGTTATCAGTGTTGAGTCGGAGATCGCTGCTGAAACCATCGACGCATTCTGCGGTGAGTATATTCTGACCGGTGTTGATTACGCTGATGCAAGCGAGGCTGTAAGCCAGCCTTGTGTAATCGAGAAGGTATCGGAGACTCAGGCTGAGTTGAAGTATCTGCTTGATCCTTCGGGCGAGCTCAACGATGCTATCGTTATGGACTTCATCGATGGTGCGCTCTATCTGGCTCCTCAGAATTTGGGCGTAACGACTCCGACTGGCTACGACGTAGTGGTTAACACTCTCGGTACTATGGAGGGTGAGACCTACTTCTTCGAGCCCGCAACTGAGGAGTATCCTTTCGCACCTGGTATGATCGCAACTTTGACCGATGCAGGTAACATTAAGTTTGCTGATGACACTGCCGTTAACGCTCAGTACGGTATCGAGATCGTAGCATTCTACTACGCTGCATATCAGGGTGGTGAGCACTTGGGTCGCTTCACTCCTTATTACAGCTCGATCGAGATGACTCCTGCAACCGCAACTTCGGCTGTTACCTCGAAGGCAACTCCCGTATTCCAGGTAACCGGCTTGACCAAGTTCGATGGTGAGTTCGTTAAGCGTGAGGTTAACCGTTGCGCAAAGGTTGGTGACAAGCGCGCTGAGGCTAAGACCAACAATGCTACCGCTCGTCAGTTGAATGGCAAAGTTCGCACTGAGTTCGTTACTTTGTAATCAATCAACACTATATAATCAAAAAGCCCGAACCACACACGGTTCGGGTTTTTTGTTTGGTGAGGGTGGCAACGTAATATTTTGTTCGTTGAGAAGTATTGTCGATTTCACTGAAATCGACACACTCTCAGTGGCAAGTGCGACTTTTGTCGCACGCCCCCCCCAGCCACTGAGAGTGCGTGTTGAAGGCAACTCAAAAAAGCAAAACCCGACTATACGGCGGGCGAATAAAAAAAGGCTGCTCCCGCAAATGGGAACAGCCTTTTCTGTTTGAGAGTTAATCGATTAGAAACCCTTACCGATAGCGAGGAAGTCCTCAGCTTTCAGTGCAGCGCCACCGATCAGACCACCGTCAACGTCCTCCTTAGCGAAGATCTCGGCAGCGTGCGAAGGCTTGCACGAGCCACCATAGAGGATCGGAGTGTTAGCAGCAGCCTCACCGAACTTCTCAGCCAGCACCTGGCGGATATATGCGTGGATCTCCTGAGCCTGCTCTGCGGTAGCGGTCTTGCCGGTACCGATAGCCCAAACGGGCTCGTAAGCGATCACCAACTTAGCAAACTGCTCCTCGGTCAGGTTGAAAACAACCTCCTCGATCTGCGCCTTGCAAACTGCGAAGTGGTTGCCAGCCTCGCGCTCGTCGAGGTTCTCACCAACGCAGTAGATCGGGATCAAACCGTTAGCGTAAGCCTGCTCCATCTTCTTGTTCAAGGTCTCCGAAGTCTCACCGTAGTACTGGCGACGCTCCGAGTGACCGAGGATTACGTACTCGCAACCCAGCGATGCGATCATCTGAGCCGAAACCTCACCGGTGTAAGCACCCTTAGCCTCGGTAGCGCAGTCCTGAGCACCAACAGCGATACCCGTGCCGCGTACAACCTTCAAAACCTCGCTCAGGTGAGTGAACGGGGGGCATACGATGAAGTTCACGCAGTCGCAAACCTCGCCCTTACCGGCAACAACGTTCTTTGCCAGCTCAACGCCTTCAACCGGAGTGGTGTTCATCTTCCAGTTACCAGCTACAATCTTCTTTCTCATAGTATTATTCCTATTTTTTTAATGGTTAAATTTTTATTCTATTTAGCTCTCAATTCTTAATTGTGAATCTCTCCTCGCTACGCCTGTGCCTCGATCCACGCCTTGATTTCGGCGGTTGCAAGACCCAGCTTGTTCTTCTTGTTGAAACCGCAGAGGTCGTTGAAGAGCTTCATACCGCCCGACTGAGCCGTACCGCGCAGTGCATCAACGGTGATGTAACCCATCTTCTGCACCACAGCCACCCACTCGGCGGGCACGCCAGCCTCGACATACTTCGCGTCGTCGTCGCGCTGCGCCTTCTTCTCGGGGCGCATTGTGGGGAAGAACAGCACGTCCTGAATCGAGGGCTGGTTGGTCATAAACATCGTCAGACGGTCGATGCCGATACCCATACCCGAGCACGAGGGCATACCATACTCCAACGCGCGCACAAAGTCCATATCGATGAACATTGCCTCGTCGTCGCCACGCTCGCTGAGCTGCATCTGCTCCTGGAAACGCTCGTACTGATCGATCGGGTCGTTCAGCTCCGAGTAGGCGTTACACAGCTCCTTGCCATTCACGAACAACTCGAAACGCTCCGTAAGATCTTGATTTTCACGGTGACGCTTGCACAGAGGCGACATCTCGATGGGGTAGTCGCAGATGAACGTAGGCTGGATCAGATCCTCCTCGCAGTACTGACCGAAGATAGCGTCGATCAGCTTGCCCTTACCCATCGTGTCGTCCACCTCGACATTCAGACGCTTGCAAGCCTCGCGCAGCTGCTCCTCCGACTGACCCGTGATGTCGTAACCGGTCTTCTCCTTGATTGCGTCGGTCATCGTCAGACGGCGGAAGGGAGCCTTGAACGAGATCTGCTTGTCGCCGATGGTCAGCTCGGTGGTGCCGTTCGTAGCCATAGCCACGCGCTCCAACATCTGCTCGGTGAACTCCATCATCCATTTGTAGTCCTTGTAAGCCACGTAGATCTCCATACAGGTGAACTCGGGGTTGTGCGTGCGGTCCATACCCTCGTTGCGGAAGTTCTTACCGAACTCATAAACGCCCGCGAAACCGCCGACAATCAGTCGCTTCAAGTAGAGCTCCGTAGCGATTCGCATATAGAAATCGGTGTCGAGTGCATTGTGGTGAGTGATGAACGGACGTGCCGCAGCGCCACCCGGAATTGGTTGCAGGATAGGTGTTTCAACCTCCAAGCAGCCGTGCTCGTTGAAGAACTCGCGCATCGTCTGCATAATCTTGGCGCGCTTAACGAACACCTCGCGCACGTGGGGATTCACCGCCAGGTCGAGATAGCGCTGACGATAGCGCACCTCGGGGTCGGTCAGTGCGTCATACACCTGACCGTCCTTCTCCTTAACGATAGGCAGCGGGCGGATCGACTTGCTCAGAATGGTGAACTTACGGCAGTGCACCGACAGCTCGCCCGTCTTGGTGATGAACGCAAAACCCTCGATGCCAACGAAATCGCCGATGTCGAGCAACTTTTTGAATACGGTGTTGTAGAGTGTTGTATCCTCGCCCTCGCACACGTCGTCGCGGCGGATATAGATCTGGATTCGGCCGGTGTGGTCCTGAATCTCGAAGAACGATGCGCTACCCATAATACGGCGGCTCATAATACGGCCGGCAACGCGAATGTCCTGATAGTTATTCTTTTCGGGGTCGAAATTCTGCTGAATTTCGGTGGCCGTAGCCGTTACGTCGAACATCTCTGCGGGGTAGGGGTCGATGCCCAGCGCGCGCAGCTGTGCGAGTGAGTTACGTCGCAACTGTTCCTGTTCGCTAAGTTCAAATGCCATAGTGTATATTTTGTTTTATAGTTATTTCTAAGCTACAAAGATACGAACAATACTCCGAAATACGAACATTTCGGGCCCATTTATATAAATATAGGTATCGATTTTTGCTATTTGGCGGTTTGATAGAGGCCTGTTCGGCGGGCGATCCACGCTCCGAGGCAGCCAATCAGCACGCCGAGCACGATTCCGGCGATGACCTGCGAGGGGTAGTGCGCGCCGAGATAAATGCGTGAGTAGCAGATCGCTAACGCCCACACGGCGGCTACGCCTGCAAACCATTGTCGCTTGATGAACGATGCGGCCAGATAGGCAATGGCGACCGTCGTCGCGGCGTGAGCCGAAACGGTGCCATACAGCCCCTTGTTGATGTAGGGCTCGCCATTTTTGAGCGGGAAGTGCATCAGGTGAGCGACGTCGGCGTCGTGATTTGGTCGCAACATCTGCAATCCGTTCTTGAAGAGGTTGCAGATCTGGTCGGCTGCACCCACTGCCGCTGCGATCAGCAGAACAGCGAAAAGCGTTGTGCGCCAGCCATATCGACGCCAAATCAGGAAGATGATCAGCAGATACAGCGGCAACCACGTCAGCTTGCCCGACACGATGAACATCGCCTGATCGATAGCCGAGCCGCCGTCGAAATTGAGCGCCAGAAATATCGCCTCGTCGAGTCGTTCCATACCTTGCACCGTGTGATGTTAGTCGCGGTTGCGGGCGAAACCGAGATAGTAGAGCAGCGTAGCGATAGCACTCAGCGCCGCCACCAGATAGGTGCGAGCAGCCCAACGCAACGAGATCGATGCCCCCTCCATCTGAGTGGCGTCGAGTGTGCGGGTCGAACGCAACCAATCGAGCGCGCGAGCCGAGGCGTTATACTCGACGGGCAGGGTGATGAGCGAGAAGAGTGCCGAAGCTGCAATCATCAGAATACCAATCCAAAACAGCGCAGGGAAGGTGTTGATTGTGAGCATACCGAGGATAATCACCCAGGTCGAAAAACGCGAGGTGATCGAGATCAGCGGCACGAGTTTCGAGCGCATTTCGAGCCACGCGTAGCCACGCGCGTGTTGCACGGCGTGTCCGCACTCGTGGCTGGCAACTGCTGCGGCCGCGATCGAGGGGCTGTTATAGACTGATTCGCTGAGGTTTACGGTTTTGTCGGCAGGGTTGTAGTGGTCGGTCAGGTGACCCGGAGTCGAGGTCACGCGCACGTCATAGATGCCGTTGTCGCGCAACATCTTCTCGGCCACGTCGCGACCTGTCATTCCGTTCGAGGTACGCACGTGCGAGTATTTCGTAAATACGGATTGCAGGCGCCACTGCACCAACATTCCCACTACGCCGATCACGATGATCAGCAACCATTCGAAATTAATTCCTGCTACGGGCATAATTTTCTACGTTTTTCGTTTTTTTCTGAGATCGTTGCAAAAGTAACGAAATCGATCCTATTTTATTGCTTTGAGTCGACCTTTTGACCTGCTCGCGCGCACTATTTACGCACGGTGTGGTAGGCGTTAGCCTGCTGCTGCGGAGTGATGAGCACGTCGTCGATATTGACGTGTGCGGGTTGGCTGACGATCCAACCGATCACCTCGGCTATGTCGCTGCCTGTCAGCGGTGTAACGCCCTTATAGACACCCTTCGCGCGCTCCTCATCGCCGTGGAAACGCACCACCGAGAACTCCGTTTCGACCATACCCGGGCGCACCTCGCTCACCTTGATTCCGTGTGCTACCAGATCCGAACGCATCGACTGCGAGATGGCGTGCACGGCGTGTTTCGAAGCACAATAGACCGCTCCGTTCTCGTAGGGCTGGGTGCCCGCGATCGAGCCCAGATTGACGATGTGGCCGCGACCTGCCTCGATCATTCGGCGCGAGATGATGCGCGTAACGTAGAGCAGACCCTTGATGTTGGTGTCGATCATTGCGTTCCAATCCTCGGTCGAGCCGGCGTCGATATGCTCCAATCCGGCCGCCAGACCAGCATTGTTCACGAGAACGTCAATCGGTCGCTCGGTCGAAATCTGTGCCAGATACTCCTCGCAAGCGGCCTGGTCGCGCACGTCGAAGATGAGGTTTTGCACCTCGATGTTATGTGCGGTGCGCAGCTCGGCAGCGAGGCGTTCGAGGCGGTCGGCGCGTCGTGCGGTGAGTACAAGGTCGTAGCCGAGGGCAGCCAATTTTCGTGCGGTAGCCTCGCCGATACCCGACGACGCACCAGTTATGAGTGCAAGTTTTGTCATAAAATTCTTAGTATTTGGACAAAAATATAAAATTTTTACCTTACTTTGCATAAAATTACCGAAATTTTGAACGTCGAATTTTTCATAGCCCGCCGCCTTGCCTCGTCGCCCGACGAGGGTCGCCGCAATGTGATGGTGCGTATCGCTACGGCCACCGTCGCCATTGGTGTGGCTGTGATGATCGTGGCGCTGGCCGTGATCTCGGGATTCAAGCACGAAATAACCGAGAAGATAATCGGCTTTGGTGCTCACGTTCAGGTGGTTAATCTCGACGCCAACTCCTCGTTCGAACGCCAGCCAATCGACCGTTCACCGTCGCTCGAAGAGCGTGTTCAGGCACTGCCGCTGACGGCGTCGATCTCGCAATTTGCCGTGAAGGGCGGTATCGTTCGCACCTCGGAGGCGATGCAGGGCGTGATGCTCAAAGGCGTGGGCGAGGGCTACGACGACACATTTTTCACCAAGAGTCTTGTGCGTGGCGAGCTGCCGCGCGTGGGGGGCGAGGAGCGCCATAAGGATCTGCTGATCTCCGAGTCGCTGGCCTCGATGTTGCGTTTGGACACGGCGTCGAAGGTCGAGATGTTGTTCGTGCAGGAGGACGGACGTCCGCGCCGCGACCGCTTCAAGGTGTGTGGCATCTATTCGACCGGAATGGGCGAGATGGACGATATGGTCGTGGTGACTGAACTGCGTAATGTTCAGCGACTTAACTCGTGGGGCGAGGAGCAGATTACGGGCTACGAGATCAACTGCCGCGACTTCTCGCGTTTGTCTGAGTTTGCAACCGACATCGATCGTATTGCTGCCGAGGTGAGCATAACCGAGGGGGCAAATCTGATGGCCGACGATATCGAGCGACGCTTCCCGACGATCTTCGATTGGTTGCGCGCGCACAATGTTAATGCGGTGGTAATCATCGTGATAATGATTACCGTGGCGCTGATGAATATGATATCGGCGATGTTGATCATACTGCTCGAACGCACCCGAATGATCGGTCTGTTGAAGGCGATGGGTATGCGCAACGGAGCGATCCAGCGCGTGTTCCTCTACCGTTCGCTCTACATCGTGGCGCGCGGTGCGCTGTGGGGCAACGCTATCGGTTTGGCTATCTGCGCATTGCAACGCTGGGGGCACATTATTAAACTCGACCCGTCGGGCTATATGCTCTCGGAGGTGCCCATCAGCGTGGAGCTGTGGTGGTGGCTGTTGCTGAACGTTGGCACCGTGGCAGTGATCGTGCTGCTGATGGTAATCCCGACAATGATCATTTCGTTTATAAAACCCGATACAACAATACGTTACCAATAAACATATGAGTGAGAAAACTACGAAAAGTCCCGTTCGAGCGATGTTCGACCGCATTGCTCCGAGTTATGATATGTTGAACCATCTGCTGTCGCTCGGTATCGACCATTTGTGGCGTCGTCGTGCGGTGCGTGAGTTGCGCAAGTTTGCGCCCAAGCGCGTGCTGGATCTTGCAACGGGCACGTGTGACCTGGCGATCGCGATAGCCAAAGGCATTGAGGATGTGAAAGTTATGGGTACTGACATTTCGACTGAGATGGTTGAGGTCGGTCGCGTGAAGGTTGCCAAGCGTGGGCTGAGCGAGCAGATCGAGTTGGGTATTGCCGACGCCGAGAATCTGCCTTATGGCGAGGGCGAGTTCGACGCAGTGACGGTCGGATTCGGTGTGCGCAACTTCTCCAATAAGGAGCAGGGACTCAGCGAGATGGCGCGCGTGCTGCGCTCGGGAGGCGTGGTTGAGATTTTGGAGTTTTCGCGCCCGAACAACAAAATATTTGCACCGATTTTCCGTTTCTATTTCCATAAGGTGATGCCTGTGGTCGGTGGTTGGATCTCGGGCGATCGCGCAGCGTACGACTATCTGCCCGCGTCGGTCGATAAGTTCCCCTCGCCCGAGCGCTTTGTCGAGATGATGCGCGAGGCGGGATTGCAGGAGTGCCGCGCCAAGCGATTGACCTTCGGTGTCGCATATATTTATATAGGTGTAAAACGATGAAAAGAGCACTCTATTTGGTTCTGGTGGTGGCGTGCGCGTTGCTTTTTGGCTCGTGTAATGCTGAGCGCCAGGCCGAAAAAATGCGCGAGAAGATTCGCTTCGAGGGCATCGAGGAGATCACGCCGCACGGCTTGTCGGGTATCGATGCGGTGGTGTCGGTGGCGAACGAAACCCGCCACAAAATCACGTTGGAGGAGGCCGAGCTGACGCTCAATTACAGCCGTAACAAGGTGTTGATGTTGCAGTTACGCGATGTAGTCGAGCTGCCCAAACGCTTCGAGGGGCAGTTGGAGATCACGACCCGAATGAAGGTCTATGACCCGCTGTCGGCGATCGTTGTGCTGAATCGCCTGCGCAGTCAGAACTTCGACCAGATGAACGTAACGATCGACGCGAAGGTCAAGGTTGGCCCTGTTCGCAAAAATATTTTTGTTGCGGATATGGAACTCCAAAAATTTCTTAGTAAATTTGCATTATCGACCGAGGACGTCGATCGAATTTAATACGAACTAACGACCCGAAAGATGAAACGTATCGCATTGATAATTATAGCGTTGGTGGCGTCAATGACGCTCAGTGCGCAGAATCTCGATCATTTCCGTCGCTCGCTCGCGCAGAGCGAGGGTGGTGCAACGGTCGTTGTGCGCGAGCACGGTGACGCATCGTCGGCAGTGGCGTCGGCTACGGTCCAGACCCAGCGCAGCAATGTGCGTGGCTTCCGTGTCGGAATCTTCTACGACAACAGCCAGGACGCGCGTGTGCGTGCCGCTGAGGCCGAGCAGCTGTTCCGTGCAAGTTTCCCGTCGATCCCCGTTTATAAGGATTATCGCAACCCCTATTTCATTGTTACGGTCGGCAATTGCCTGACTCAGGAGGAGGCCACGATTCTTTGGGGTCGCGTGAAGAGTCTTTTCCCGAAGGCGCATATCACTCGAACGGATATCCCGATCGACGCATTGGCGCGAAAAAATGAGTAAAAATGCGTACAAAACGAACGTTTTATTTGCATTTTTGAAATCAAAGAGTTATTTTTGCAAGGTTTAACAATCTTAAATTTTTACGACTATGAAGAAGTTTTTCTCTTTTATGGTAGTAGCTGCAGCTTTCGCATTTGTAGGTTGCGGTAACGCTAACCAGCCCGCTGCTGAGGCAGAGGCTGTTGCTGATGAGGCAGTTGAGGTAGTTGAGGCTGCTGAGGAGTGCACCGAGGCTTGCGCTGAGGGTGAGTGCACCGAGGCTGAGCAGACCAAGGTTGAGGAGGTAGCTGAGCAGGTAGTTGAGACCGCTGAGAAGGTTGAGGCTGGTGTTGAGGCTGCTGAGAAGGCTGTTGACGCTGTAAAGGCTGCTGCTGAGAAGGTTAAAGAGGCTACGAAATAATTAGGCTCTGAACCAATCAAGCATAAGCGATCCCACGATGGGGTCGCTTTTGTTTTTAGCGGGCAACG
Source organism: Alistipes sp. (assembly GCA_045655685.1). Lineage (GTDB taxonomy): Bacteria > Bacteroidota > Bacteroidia > Bacteroidales > Rikenellaceae > Alistipes. Next base: position 5,915 of record JAZOPR010000008.1, on the reverse strand, counting down.
GGCGCAACGGGCGTTTGCAAATTGCTAAAAAATAGTTAATTTTGCGAAAATATTTATCGAAACTGACGACGATATGAACGGTAAGAAATTGACGATATTGATTGTTGTGCTGCTCGTGGCGGACCAACTTCTCAAAATATGGATCAAGACACATATGGCTCTGGGTGAGGCGATTATGGTCGTGCCCGATTGGTTCCAGCTGCGCTTTGTCGAGAATCCCGGATTTGCGTTCGGTATGGAGCTGGGCAAGGATTGGGGCAAGCTGTTTCTGAGCCTGTTCCGTGTGGTGATGGCGGGCGGTATCTGCTGGTATATGTGGCGACTGATGCGCGCGAAGGCTCCCACGGGTGTGATTGTCGGTTTTGCGCTGATATTCGCGGGCGCAGTTGGCAATATCATCGATAGCGCGTTCTATGGATTGATGTTCTCGGCCTCGACGCCGTTTGAGGTGGCGCATTGGGGCGACGGCTATGCAGGGCTGTTGCACGGTCGCGTGGTCGATATGTTCTACTTCCCGCTGTTTCAGTGGAATAGCTGTCCCGACTGGTTGTCGTTTCTGGTCGATGGCAACAACTATTTCTTCGGCGCAATTTTCAATTTAGCAGACGCTTATATCTCGGTTGCGGTGGTCTATTTGCTGCTGTTTCAGTTCAAGTTTTTCAATTCGGACGAACCGATGTTGCCATAAATAGGCATAGTGATCGAAAAGTTTAGAGGGACAATGTAAAATGTCCCTCTTTTTTTTGTCAATCCGCGGAAAATAGTTATATTTGTAAGTTCAGAAGAGCGCGGTTTTTGCGTATCGTGCGCGGCTGATTGTAAACGAGAAACAAATTAATTAAACAATAATTCGTATGAAGTGTAAATTTTTACTCTTGATGTGCGCAACAGCAATGTTGGCATCGTGCGCTGATCCGAAGATTGACGACACGATGAACATCGACGGCTCGGTGTCGTCGCAGATGTTGGCGCAGAAGCCCCAGATGGTGTTCAGTGCTGAGAAGGCCATTCCGGGCGAGGTTATCGTTAAGTTCCGCGAGTCGGCAATCGAGACTGTCGAGTCGGCTACCACGTTGATGCGTGCGGGCGAGGTTGCGACGGGCGTTGAGTCGGTCGATGCGTTCTGCAAGGCGGTGGGTGCTTACAATATTGAGCGTCTGTTCCCCGCAGCAGGTCGTTTCGAGGCACGTCAGCGCAAGGCTGGTCTGCATTTGTGGTATAAGATCTCGTTCGACGAGGGTGTATCGATGTCGAAGGTTGGCGAGATTCTGTCGAGCAGCAAGGATCTGTCGGTAGTTGAGTTCAATATGCCGGTAGAGCTTCCTAAGGATGCAAACAAAAGTGTTGAGGTTTCGGTTGATATGGCATACAACCTGATGGCCGAGTATGATGAGTTGCCGTTCAACGATCCCAAACTGACTGATCAGTGGCACTATCAGAACCGCGGTACCGATTGGAAAAAGGCAGATGGTACTCCATATATGGATATGTCGCGTGCGGGTGCTGACGTGAATGTTGTTCCGGCTTGGACTAAGTGTACAGGTTCGAGCAACGTGATCGTCGCTATTGTTGATACTCCGGTTGATTGGGACCATGAGGATTTGAAAGATAATATGTGGTGGAACGAGGCTGAGAAGAATGGTCAGAGCGATGTCGATGATGACAATAATGGTTATGTTGATGACCTCTTCGGTTATAGTTTCTACTATAAGAGTGGTGGTTATATGGCATCGGGTTCGCACGGTACGCACGTAGCAGGTACGGTCGCTGCTGTCAATAATAATGGCAAGGGCGTATCGGGTATTGCTGGTGGTTCGGGCGTTGGCGACGGCGTTCGTCTGATGAGTTGTGCAAACTTCTCGGAGTATGGTGAGGGTAAAGGCTCGGCTTGCTCGGGTCCTGCAATCGTATATGCTTGTAACAATGGTGCAGTGATTGGTCAGTGCAGCTGGTCGTTCGGTGAGCCTAATGCAGTGGATAGAGATTATTCGCAGATGAAAGAGGCGATCGATTACTTTACGCAATATGCAGGTATGGACGAGACCGGTGAGGTACAGGTAGGTCCGATGAAGGGAGGTCTGCTGGTGTTCGCTGCTGGTAACGAGGGCTATATGTACAAAGATGGCAAAATCTTCCCCGCTGCTGAGGACAAGGTAGTGGCCGTTGCAGCAATGGCAGCTGACTATCGTCCGTCGTGGTTTACAGCATACGGTAAGTGGGTTGATATCACTGCCCCTGGTGGTGATCACCTGTTCGTTGATGAGGAAGATGGTAGCTACGGTAGCATTCTGAGTACCGAGTCGGGTGGCACCTATAGTTATAAATATGGTACTTCGATGGCTTGCCCGCACGTATCGGGTGTAGCGGCTTTGGCCGTTTCGTATGCAGATCAGATGGGCCTATCGCTGTCGGCTGAGGATTTGAAGGACTACATCTACGAAACCGCGCGCGATATTGATAGCTATCTGCTTGATGACGATTATAAGGGCATTTCAAGTGGCGGTAAGAGTTACTTTATGTATATGAAGGATTATCGCGGTAAGTTGGGTGCTGGTCTGATCGACGCTAATGCTATTTTGTCGAAGATGGACGGTGAGATTCGTGTTCCCGAAGATCACGTAGCTCCTGAGGCTGTTGAGTCGTTCGTGCAGACCGACAAGGGTATTGATAACGCAACAATCGAGTGGAAAGTTTCGGGTGATTACACAGGTGCTCCTGTGAACAACTACCGTATCTATTGGAGTGAGGGTAACATCACCGTAACCGAGAAGGGTGCAGTGAGCGCAACCAGCACGTTGTATGGTCCGACGGTTGTGTCGGTAGGTGGTCGTGCAGTGGGCGATGCAATCTCGGGTCAGCTGAATAAGCTGACTCCTTCAACGGAGTACAATGTAGCCGTGATCTCGGTTGATAAGTGGAACAAGACTTCGGAGGGTAGCTTCGGTACGATCGAGACCGCTGATCCCATTGCTCCTGAGGCTGTTAAGGATTTGAAGGTTGTGAAATCAGCTTACAACTCGCTGACCATTGGTTTTACGGGTGTGGCAGACTGCATTGGCCAGAATATCGCTAAATATACCGTTCGCTACTCGACTTCGAGTTCGATGACGTCGGCACAGACCAAGACCGTAACGCTGGCAGCCGGTTTGTATGGCGAGTTGGAGCTGACCAGCTTGACAAACGACGCTACTTACTATATCGAGGTGGTTGCTACCGACCAATTCGGTCTGAACTCGGTAGCTGCAAAAACTTCGGGCAAGACCCCGAAGAACTATGCTCCCGTGCTGACAGCAGTGGGCGAGACCACGAAGACCTTGCAGTATTGGGACAAGGCGACAATTGAATTTGATGTCAATGAGCCTAATAACGATAAATGGGAGGCTAAGATCGTGGGTACGGTTGATAGCTACATTAAGATGGTGACTGAGGGCAACAAGATCACCGTAACCTTCACGGGTAACAGCCAGAATCTGGCAGCTCGCACCTATGCAGCGAAGGTTGTTGTTGCCGACGAGACGGGCAAGGAGTCGAATGCAGTTCCCTTCACCTTCAACATTATCGGTAACGAGGCTCCCGTAGCTAAGCAGATTCCCGATGTATATATGGGTGCAACGGGTCAGAAGCACTCGTTGGCGTTGGCTGACTACTTCACCGATGCTAACAACGAGACGTTGAAGTATGACGTTGCGATCAGCACTTCGACCGCAGTGGCTCGTATCGAGGGCGGCAACCTGGTTGTCGAGGGTTCGAAGTACGGTCTGGTGACCGTTACGGTAACTGCTCGTGACGCAGGTAACAAGGAGGCTATCACCTCGTTCAAGGTGATGGTTCGCGACGATAGCAAGCCCGTTGAGCTCTATCCCAACCCCGTAGTTAAGGATCTGAATATCCGTATGGGTCAGTCGGTTAAGGGTCAGATAGGTGTTCGCGTATTCAGCGCAGCAGGCCCGATGGCTATGGAGACCACCACGGCAATCGATCCGTTTGCTCCGGCCAAGGTTGATCTGTCGGCACTCGGCGCAGGCAACTATGTGGTTGAGGTGAACTATGGTGGCCAGGTCTACAAGAACACGATTGTTAAGAAGTAAAAACCGTAAGAGTTAAGATACAACTATGAAAAAGATCATAATTTTGGCAGCAGCGTTGCTCGGTTTGGCGACCGCTGCAACGGCTCAGGAGGCCGGCTCGTTGCTCGACATCAATGCCGATACCCGCACGGCGGCAATGGGTGAGATCACCGCAGCAGTTGAGGGTAGCGCCTTCTCGGTATTCAATAATGTAGCCGCAGCACCTCTGTCGGCAAAGAAGTTCCAGATCGGCGCATTCTACTCGCCGTGGGCAAGTGGCCTGACCAAGGAGCTCGATGGCAAGAATATGTTGATGGGCGCAGGTGCTTACTTCACGTTGGCTGAGCGTCACTCGATTCAGGTTGGTTTCCGCTACTTGCAGACTCCCGGCAGCACGGGCACCGACGCAAACGGCAACCCGACGAAGGATACCTTCTCGCCGAAGGATATGACTATCGATCTGGGTTATGGTATCAAGATCATCGACAACCTGTCGGTAGGTGTGGCTGGTCACTTCGTGAGCTCGTCGCTCGGTGCAGACACTAAGGGCTCGGCAGTTGCTGTTGATCTGGGTGTTCAGTATCGTCTGGCATTTAGCGAGAAGGCTGGTCTGGATCTGGGCTTCAAGGCAGCAAACATCGGCTCGAAGTTGGCTTATGGCGAGGGCGAGGGTTCGGCTCTTCCCGCAAAGGCAGTGCTGGGTGCGATGTTCACCGCACAGCCCAGCGACGCTCACTCGATCAAGGTCGGTGTCGATGCAGGTTACAAGTTTATGGGTCTTACGGGCTTCGTTGCAGGTGTTGGTGCCGAGTATATGGCGTTCAATACCGTGGCTGCTCGCGTGGGCTACCATATGGACAGCAAGGCTAAGATGAACTACGCAACCGTGGGTCTTGGCGTTCGCGTGATCGATATGATTCAGATCGACGGTACCTATTATCTGGGTAGCGACGCTATGAAAAATACCTTCCGAGTTGGTTTGAGCCTCCGCTTCTAAACCCTCGAAGAGAAATTTTTGACGGTCCCGTCCTCATTTTTTTGAGGGCGGGATCATTTTTTTTGGTGCGTTTTTGCCGTCGTTGCGAATTTTTCTTCCGCCACACCCCCTTATATAATATATAGGTATGATTTGAGGGGGCGCAAACAGCCGAATCCACTCGGCCGATTACGCGATACGTGGCAGCAAAGCCCCCAAACCGCAGAAACTATCCTTGCGCCCAAATGACCTCAAAAAAGTGCGAAAAAAGTTTATCGCGTAATGTGCAGTAAATCAGCGAAATAGAAAAATAATGTAAAATTTCTATGAAAAAAGTTTAAAAAACATTTGGAAGTTTGGATAATTATGCGCTATCTTTGCACCCGCAAAACGAAAGAAACACGGTTCTAAGATATACACGAAAGATTGAGCGGCCTGAAACGATGGCTTGCGAGATTGCTCGAAAATAGCTTAAAACGCAGAATGTTGAAAAAATTTTGCAAAAGTTCTTGAAAATATTTGGAAGTTAAAAATATTTGCCTTACCTTTGCAGTCCCTTTCGATCACAAACGAAAGCCGATTGATGAAAGAGAGGCGAACGAACGAAAAGATATTTTTCAAACTAGGTTCTTTGAATTACTGGTAAAATTTTAGAGAGAAATGTAGTATTTATCCATCAATTCCTTTTAGGAAATAAGTAGTCAGGACTCTAACAATATTGATAAATTTTTTTTTACAATGGAGAGTTTGATCCTGGCTCAGGATGAACGCTAGCGGCAGGCTTAACACATGCAAGTCGAGGGGCAGCAAGGATTGTGCTTGCACAATCTGTTGGCGACCGGCGCACGGGTGCGTAACGCGTATGCAACCTA
>JAZOPR010000007.1:0-7838 GCA_045655685.1 Alistipes sp. | reverse complement strand
TGAGAAGAGTAGGATCTTCGAAAAATTAAAGTTTAGACGAGTTTTTTTACGGATAATCCGTACTTGTCTAACAACTTAACACCTTATCAATCAATAGTTTTTGGAATACCTATTTATATATTCCGTAAAAAGGGCTACCCCGAGGGGTGGCTTTTTTGTTGCGGAAGATAAGGCTACGCGATTTTCTCGAAAATCGCCACACTCGGGGGCTCGCCTTCGGCGACCGCCCCAGCCCCCGAGTGTGCTATTGCACGCCCGCCAATGATGAGATAAGTTGCAACAAAGGCAACAATCGTGAATTGTGAATTAAAAAAAGACGCACTCGGCGAGTGCGGCTTTTGCGTTGAGCGTCAGAGGATTACACGGTCATAATCTCCTTCTCCTTAGCGTCGAGCATTACGTCGAGTTTCTTCGAGTACTTATCGATTACCTTCTGTGCTTCGCCCTCGCCAGCCTTAGCCTCGTCCTCGGGCATACCGTCCTTCTGAGCCTTCTTGAACGCATCAACAGCGTCGCGACGAATGTTACGCAACGTCACGCGAGCATTCTCGGCACTACCGCGAACCTGCTTAACGAGCTGCTTACGGCGCTCCTCGGTCAGAGGAGGCATCGTCAAGCGGATCTGCTCGCCGTTGTTCGACGGTGCAAGACCGATGTTCGAGTCAATGATTGCCTTCTCGATGGCACGAATCAGATTCTTCTCCCACGGCTGGATAATCACCGTCTTAGCGTCGGGAACGGTCACGCTCGCTACCTGCGATACGGGGGTCGGAGCGCCATAATATTCAACCATTACGCCATTCAGGAGGTTGGTGCTGGCCTTACCGGCACGTACGTTCGACAACTCTTCTTCGAAATAGTCGAGCGCCTTCTGCATCTTCGACGATGCATTGTCGAGGATCTGTTTGGTCTGTTCTGTCATAGTTGTATCTGTTTTAAGTAATTATTTCTTAGCATTTTGGATCGTTTCGTCGATCTTCGTCACGAGTTCGTCAAAGAGTTCGGGCTCATAGCCAACCTCGTAATAGACGATCGTTCCGTCGGGATCGATCAGGTAGTTGCGCGGAATATAGGTGCGGGCAAACTGCGGGAAGATCTCGGTTGCGATATCAAGACCTACATCGAACTTATAGCCCTTCTTCTCGCGCCACGAGCTGACCACCTCAGGTTCCTCACCGCGCGAAATGGGCAGGAAGACGAACTCCTCACCGGCAAAGCGCTCGACGATCTCTGCCTCGACGCGCTCCATCTCCTCGTTGCAGGGAGGGCACCACGTAGCCCAGAAGTTAATCAGTACGGTCTTGCCACGCAGCGAATCGATCGAAATCGCCTCGCCGTCAAGCATTTGAACCGTAAACGCAGGGCACTGATCGCCAATCACAGCAACCGCAGCGTCATCTACGGGCAGGCGCTGAGTGCGAATACCTATAACCGCAGCAACCGCAATAGCCGAAAGAGCCAACACGGCAAGAACTATCTTTTTCATAGTTGTCATTCCTATTAGAGTTTAACCAACGTACCGATCTTCTCGTCCGACAGCACACGTGCGAGGTTGCCCTCGGTGTCCATATCGAATACGATGATCTCCAACTTATTCTCGCGGCAGAGCGTGAATGCGGTCTGGTCCATCACCTTCAAACGGCGATCGAGCACCTCATCGAAGGTGATCTCGTCGAACTTGGTTGCCGTAGGATCTTTCTCAGGATCAGCCGTATAGACACCATCTACACGGGTACCCTTCAACAGCACCTCGCACTCCAACTCGACACCACGCAGAGCCGAAGCCGAGTCGGTCGAGAAGAAGGGATTCGACGTACCGCCACCGATGATGACTACATTACCTGCCTCCATCAATTCCAGCGCGCGAGCCTTCGAGTAGTACTCGCCAATGGGCTCCATACGGATCGAGGTCAGTACGCGAGCCTTCACACCTGCGTCCTCCAATGCCGACTGCAACGCCAGCGAGTTGATGATCGTTGCGAGCATACCCATCTGGTCACCCTTCACGCGGTCGAAACCACGGCTCACGCCACTCAGACCACGGAAAATGTTACCGCCACCGATCACGATACCGATCTGCACGCCCGTTGCTGCCACGTCGCGGATCTGACGTGCATACGAGGTCAGCACATCGGTCGAAAGACCATATTTCTGTTCGCCCATCAGCGATTCACCGCTGAGTTTGAGCAATATACGTTTGTATTTCATAGCTTTTATTCGTTATTAGTTGTTTCCATCAATTTCATCAGTTCGTCGTACTTCGGGGTCAGAATGATCTCCGTACGGCGGTTCTTGGCACGAGCCTCGGCCGTCTTGCCCACGGCAATGGGCAACGACTCGCCACGACCTGCCGCAACGATTCGCTCGGGAGCTATCTCCTTGTTATCCAGCAGTAAACGCACCACCGTCGTAGCTCGTTTGGCACTCAGGTCGAGGTTGTCTTTGAGGTAGGCATTGGGCGTATAGCGCACATCGTCGGTGTGACCCTCGACCATCACGTTGATGTCGGGATTTGCCGCCAGCACCTTCGCCAGATCGCGCACGGCCTTCTCGCCCTCGCGACCAATCTCGTAGCTACCCGAACGGAAGAGCAGCTTGTCCTCCATCGAAACATAGACCTTACCATCGCGCGTTGAGATCGTAAGTCCCTTGCCCTCAAAGCCTAACAATGCGTCGCTCACCTGACGGCGGATCGAGGCAATAGCCTCCTCGCGCGCCTTCAACATCGCCTCCAACTCCTCGACACGCTGCGAACGCTCCTCCAAATCGGACTGATTGCGCTGCAACTCCTGCAACATACGCGACGCCTCGGCATTACCTTTGTCGAGCATATCGCGCAGCTGGTCGAGCTCGCGACCAAGCTTGGCGTGATCGGTATCGAGTGCGGCATACAGCTTACGCAGAGCATCGTGGTCGGCCGAGAGTTTCGACAGGTCGTCCTGCAAACCGAGTTTCTGTCCATTAAGCTCATTATTAAGTTGTTCCAGCGCTGAGTGGCGAGCACGCAGAGCCGACATCTCGCTTTCGAGACGCATCACCTCGGCACGCGAGGCGTTGTAGACCTTATTCGATACGCACGAGCAACAAAGGATACTCAATGCGGCAATGAGCAACAATTTTTTCATCATTCAATCGTTATTATACTGAATCCTTTTGCGAAGATACGCATTTTTTCCAATATTTAATTATCTTTGTACGTAGAAAATGCAACTAATGGAAACGAAAAAGTATAATTATCTCAATCGAATCGATTCACCAACCGATTTGCGCGCGCTGAGCGTCGGCGAACTCGCACAATATTGCGACGAATTGCGACGCTACATCATCGAGCAATGCGCCGTAAATCCCGGTCATCTCGGTTCGAGTTTGGGTACGGTGGAGCTGGCAACAGCCCTCCACTACGTTTTCAATACGCCTGAGGATCAGTTGATTTGGGACGTCGGTCACCAAGCCTACGCCCATAAGATCATCACCGAACGCCGCGACGCCTTTACCACCAATCGTAAATTGGACGGTCTGGGTGGATTCCCGCGCCGTAGCGAGAGCCGTTACGACACTTTTGTGGGCGGTCACGCATCGGTTTCGATCTCGGCAGCGCTGGGTATGGCCGAGGCGATGCGTCTGAAAGGCGATGAGCACAACGTGGTTGCGGTAATTGGCGACGGCGCGATGACGGGCGGACTTGCATTCGAGGGTCTGAACAATGCGGGCGCAAGCAAGGCAAACCTGCTCATCATTCTCAACGACAACAATATGTCGATCGACGCCAACGTCGGTGCGCTGAAACACTATCTGCTGCGCATCACCACCTCGCGCCACTACAATCGTTTCAAAAACCGCGTATGGAATTCGCTGGCGGGACTGCCCGCACTGCGTCGTGCAATGCAGAAGGCGGGCAACGTTATCAAGCAGGGTATCTTGCAGAATAGCAACCTGTTCGAGAGTTTCGGTTTCCGCTATTTCGGTCCGATCGACGGTCACAATATCCCCGAGCTGGTACGCACGCTGCACGACCTGAGCCAGATCAAAGGTCCCAAACTGTTGCACGTACTGACGGTCAAGGGCAAGGGTTACGCCCCCGCCGAGCAGAACCAATCGGTATGGCACGCGCCGGGCACGTTCGACCCCGATACGGGAGAGCGACTGGACAAGAGCTCGGCAAATGCGACCGCGCGATATCAGGACGTCTTCGGGCAGACGCTACTCGATCTGGCTCGTCGCGATGAGCGCATTGTGGGCATCACGCCCGCTATGCCGACGGGGTGCTCGCTCAATATTATGATGGCCGAAATGCCCGAACGCTGCTTCGATGTGGGCATTGCCGAGGGTCACGCTGTGACCTTTGCGGCCGGTTTGGCAACACAGGGTTTGGTGCCCTTCTGCAATATCTACTCGTCGTTCTCGCAACGCGCTTTCGACAACATTATTCACGACGTGGCGATTCAGCAACTGCCTGTGGTTATGTGTCTTGACCGTGCAGGTTTGGTTGGCGAAGATGGCGCAACGCACCACGGAGCGCTGGACTTGGCGGCTCTGGGCAGCGTACCCAATCTGGCGATCGCAACCCCGATGAACGAGAGCGAACTGCGCAATATGATGTACACCGCCTCGCAGGCCGAGTGTCCCGTTGTGATCCGATATCCCCGCGGGCGTGGCGAGGGTGCAGAGTGGCGCGAACAGCCATTCACGGCACTCGAAATTGGTCGCGGACGTCGTCTGAGCGAGGGCACACAGGTGGCTGTGGTGAGCTTTGGCACGGTGGGCAACTTCGCAACGAAGGCCATTGCGCGCGCTGCGGAAGAGGGTATTTCGGTGGCGCACTACGATATGCGTTGGGCAAAACCGCTTGACGAAGAGCTACTTGCCGAGATTGCCGAGCGTTTCGATCGCGTGATTACGGTCGAGGACGGTGTCGTTCGCGGTGGCGCGGGCAGTGCGGTCGAGAATTGGCTCGCTGAGCACGGCCACATCAAGCAGGTACAGCGCCTCGGTATCCCCGACCAATTCATCGAGCACGGCACTCCCGCACAACTCTATGCCCAGTGCGGCTACGACGCCGAAGGCATATATCAGGCTATTAAAGAGATGGTTAAATAGAAAATGAAAAGCGTTGCCCGAACCCGAGCAACGCTTTTTTCTTGGGGGCACTACCCAGCGACTGAGCACTCAATGCCCAACGCCTCGACCCGTTCGGCTATGCGTCGCAGATCCTCGACCGACACCTTTTCGAGCGTATCGAGTGGCGTATCGCGGTCGATCGTGTAGACCATAACTCGCTGAGGGCGGATACGCTCGACAATCTTCAACCACGCTTCAACCTCACGCTCGGTCGTATTGTCAATCGGCTGCTCCCCCACCCTGCCACGCAGGAACATCGTTTGCAGAATCATTCGACCCTCGAAACGCTCCATCTCGCCGACCGTGCGCTCGACCGTATAGGCCGCCTGCTGAGGTTTGTTCATCAACTGCACGGTCGCGTCAAATGCCGAATCGAGCTTCAAAATATTGTTATCGACACGCTCCAATGCTCGACGCACCGACTCGCGCCCAATCATCGTCGCATTGCTCAACACCGACACTCGTGCCGATGGACACAACTCATCGCGCAGAGCTATCGTATCGTCGATAATCGCCTCAAACTCAGGGTGCATCGTCGGCTCGCCATTGCCCGCAAAGGTGATCACATCGGGCGGCGTTCCGTCGGCTGCCATCTTGCGAAGTTGCATCGCCAACATCTCGCGCACCGTCGTGCGGTCGTTGAATCGGCGCGAACCGCAATGGTCGCTATTCCATCCGCACTCGCAGTAGATGCAGTCGAAATTGCACAATTTAGCCTCGGTCGGGAGCAGGTTGACACCCAGCGAAAGCCCCAATCGACGCGAGCGAATCGGGCCAAAAATTACCTCCGAAAAGAGTGAAGTTGCCATATCGTCTATCTCAATTTATGCTTGTTAAAATGGGGCGTCACACGCGCCACAAACCACACCAATGCCAGCACCACCAGCACCGCTCCTACGGCATAGCACAGCGCAAAACTGCGCTCCGAGAGCCACCCTCCGATGAGCATTCCGCAACCGATACCCACGTCCCAGCCCGTCAGGTAGGTGGCATTGGCGGTCGCACGGCGCGAATTGGGTGCAAGATTGATAAACAGCGTGTTATATGCCGGGAACATCGTTCCGTAACCATAACCAATCATCAGCGCCGTAGCAAAATAGAGCACATATCCTGCCGTCTGATTCCACCCCGCAACGGTCGAGAGCAACGCCTCGCCCGCAACGCCCACCAGCGCAACAATAATGCCCGCACGAATGGTCTGTGTCACCAGGCCGCGATCGACTCGCTTGCCCGAATTCAGGCGCGACGACACCAATCCAAGTGCCATCACCGTAAAGAACAATCCCGAACTCGACGTGATGCCCGAACGTTCGGCATAGAGCGCAACATACGAAGAGGTCATTCCGTACGGAATAGCCAACATAAAGAATGCTATGCAGGCAGGAATACCCTCCACCAAGAAGAATCGGTCGATCGACACCGCCGGATTGGGTTGCGGCGCAGGAGCCTTGCGCGGTGCACGCACCAACGAGCCGAACATCAATCCCAAACCGCCCGAAATGATCGAGCTCCAAAACAGCATATCGTAGTTGCCCGACGAGATGATGAACAGACCCGCCATCGGACCAAATGCCATCGCCATATTACCCATCACGCCATAGTAACCCAAGCCCTCACCTCGACGCGACGAGGGCATAATATCAATCACCAGCGTATTTCCCGTGGTCGTGAGCGCACCAAAGGCAAAACCGTGGAATATGCGCAGCGTGATGAATATCGCCAGCGTGGAGGCAATGGTCAGATATCCGAAAAACGACGCCACGAAGGATGTATAGGCAATCATATAGACCCTCTTTCGCGGGAACGAATCGGCAATGAATCCCGAGAACGGGCGCACGCACAACACCGCAATCGTGTAGCACGACAGCACTACACCCACCATCGACTGCCCGATTCCGAACGTATCGCGCAGGTAAAACGGCAGCGTCGGCACCAAAAGGAAGAACGAAAACGAGAGAAGAAAGGCCGCCAGACATATAAATATATAGTCGCGCGTCCAAAGTCGATCCTTTTTCAGGGCTGTATTTTGTGTTTTTTGCATTGTGATCTCAATTTTTCTTTTGCAAAGTTACATCAAAAGCGCGAGAGATATACTCCTGCAAGGTGATTTTTTCGAGGCAATTTAGAACAAATTTTGCCGATTTGACGTCAAAGTCGAGATAAAATCAAAAAAAATGCGATTTTTTTGTATTTTTTTTGCAAAAAGTTTTGGAGAATCAAAAAAACCTCCTACCTTTGCACTCGCAAAACCGATAAAGGTGATGCGGTTCTAAAACACAATGCGGAAATAGCTCAGTTGGTAGAGCACAACCTTGCCAAGGTTGGGGTCGCGAGTTCGAGTCTCGTTTTCCGCTCCAAGAGTCCAAAATAAAAAGGACAAAGTAATGTAAAACCTCTTTGAAACACTGTTTCAGAGAGGTTTTCTTGTTTTTGGTCCGTAAGCCGAATCCCCTAAAAACACCTATTTCCGATGTACATTTCATTACGAAGTGTTACGAATTAACCTAAAATCAAAAAGTCGTAACGGTTGTAATGAAAAGTCGTAACGGTTATTGGGGTTAATAAACTTTCTGTCTGTGGTTTACCTATACTTTTCTTGTACGCAAAATGCGTCAAAAAGCAAGTAAAACTCATTAAAACCACAATCAGATGAAAAGTACATTTAGAATCTTGTTCTACGGGCGAACAAACGAACAACGCAAGGACGGCACAATGCCCCT
>JAZOPR010000006.1:0-46755 GCA_045655685.1 Alistipes sp. | reverse complement strand
AGCTCTGGTAGTTGCTCAAATGATAAAGTTTTTTCTTGCATTGTCATAGTGTTAAATTTTTAAGTTAAACAATTTGGCAACCTTTTCATATTAAGAGTAGAGGGGCGTTAGTAATAAGGTTTATGAATTAGTGATTTTTTTGCAAAAAAAGTTGTGAATGACTTTCACCACCGACAACCAATACCCTTTTAGTAGAAAGTACAATTCTCTTCGCCCTGTTATTGCAGCTCGTTGCACTCCATTGCACCTCATTGCACACCATTGCAAACTTGGCGAGATATTTTTGTTGAAGAGATTAAAGCATAAAAAATCCCGAAAGTTAGACTCGACTTTCGGGATTTATTCGTCTATTTTTGTGGGAATTTCTGTTGCTATTTGTGGGCGTTAGCGTTTGTTAGTGTGCATTAGAGGGCGTTAGTTACTTGCCGATGCAGAATTTCGAGAAGATTTGGCCGAGGATCTCGTCGGTGGTGATCTCGCCGGTGATGGTGCCAAGGTGGTAGATCACTTGGCGGATCTCCTCGCTCAGCAGGTCGCTCGGCAAACCTCTATCCATACCCTCCAACGCGCGGCCCAATGCCCAACGTGCATTGCTCAGTGCCTCGTAGTGGCGTGCCGACGTTACGACCGTATCGCCCGCCTCGGCTGTCATCGCCTCGGCAATGCCGCTCAGGGCCGCCATCACCTGATCGATGCCCTCGCCCGTGTGTGCCGAAATCGCAACTACCTCGCCCGAAAGCTCGCCTCGCAGGCCCGAAACAAACTCCGCACTAACGCAATCGCATTTATTCAGTAGGATTATAAGCGTTTGATCATCATTGATTTGCAACTCGCTAATGGCCGAGCGGACCGACTCTGCGGCGTCGTGCCAATCCTCGTGGTCGCTCCACTTCGAGCAGTCGTACACGAGCAGAACGACCGTGGCGCGACGTAGCGATGAGAAAGTGCGGTCGATACCCATCTGCTCCAAGCGGTCGTCGGTCGAGCGGATACCGGCAGTGTCGATCACACGGAAGCGGCGTCCTGCGATCACGATCGACTCTTCGATTGAGTCGCGCGTTGTACCTGCAATATCCGAAACCATCGCTCGATCCTCATTCAGCAGGCGGTTGAGCAGGGTCGATTTGCCCGCATTGGGCGCTCCGACAATGGCGGTTGCGATACCCTCTTTCAGGGCGTTGCCGAGTGCGAATGAGTCGATCAGGCGCTCCAAATGGCTATCGATTGTGGTCATTATATCTCGCAGGGTGGTGCGGTCGGCAAATTCGACCTCCTCCTCGGCAAAATCCAATTCGAGTTCGAGCAGAGCGCTCAGGCGCAGCAGCTCGTCGCGCAGACCGCGCAATTCGGTCGAGAATCCGCCTCGCATTTGGTTGAGAGCCAGGCGGTGGGTGGCGCGGTCGGTCGAGGCGATCATATCGGCAACTCCCTCAGCCTGAGCCAGGTCGATCTTGCCCGCAAGGAATGCTCGCGTAGTGAATTCGCCAGCCGTGGCGGCGCGGGCACCGCAGTCAATAGCACGGCGTATGATGCGCCCCGCGATGTATGCCGAGCCGTGGCACGAGATCTCCACCGAGTTCTCGCCCGTATATGAGCGTGGCGCACGAAAGAGTGTCAGCACCACATCGTCGATCACCTCGCCTTCGGCGTCGATCACCTCGCCATAGTGAGCCGTGTAGCCCTCGGCGTCAGCTATCGAGCGGCGGCCTCGCGGGCGGAACATCTGCTCGGTAATCGAGATGGCCTCGGCGCCACTCATACGCACAACGGCGATAGCACCACCTGTCGGAGTGGCGCAAGCGACGATTGTATCGGTCTGGTGAGTCATCTATATCAGTGGTTTAGCGGCGACGCTGGATTCTGAGTCGCTGGCCGATACGCAGTGTATTGGCATTTTTGAGGTTGTTCCACTGCATAATCTGGCGTGTTGTGACGCCATAGCGACGAGCAATGCCACCGAGCGTCTCGCCACGTTTCACGACGTGAGTGATGGTGCGGGCAACGTTCTCCTCGACACGTTTCTTCTCGACCTTTGCCGGATCGAGGTACTCTTTGAGGTAGAGCGAGTCCTTGGCCATAATCGAGTCCTCGTTGATGATGTAGTGCGACAGATCGCGCACGGGCAACATCAGCGGATAGCTCTTGGTCGACGCGGGAATGATGTCAAGACGATATTGGGGGTTGATTCGTCGCAGTGTTTCGATCGGAATGTCGATTGTCGATGCCACCTGTTCGAGGTGCATAACGCGCGAAACCATAATGGTGTCGGTGGCCATCGGCATAGGCGGCGCAGTGACCTCGATGCCGTGCAGCGTGTAGTAGTTATATGCGTAAGTAGCTGCAATAAAGGCAGGTACATAGCCTCGTGTCTCGCGGGGCAGGTGGTTGTAGATATCCCAGAACGAGCCTCGCACACCGGCACGTGCGATCGCCTTGTTGACGTTACCCGGGCCGCAGTTATATGCCGCCAGCGCCAGCGACCAGTCGCCGTAGGTGCGGTAGAGGTCTTTGAGGTATTTGCACGCTGCGCGGGTCGATTGCAGGGGGTCGCAACGCTCATCGACAAACGAGTTGATCTCCAAGCCGTAAGCCTTACCCGTTGCATATACAAACTGCCACATACCCACGGCTGCGGCGCGCGATTTTGCGGTCGGTTGCAGTGCCGACTCGATGATTGGCAGGGCGCGCAGTTCGACGGGCAGACCGGCATTGATCAGCTCCTGTTCGATCATCGGGAAGTAGTATTGCGACAATCCGAGAACGCGGCTCATCAGCCCGCTGGTGGGCGATGTGTAGCGAACGATATAGTTGCGAACAATCTCATTATAAGGCAGATGAATGGGCGAAACCATCGCCTTCAAACGTGCGGCATAGACCGAGTCGGGCAACACCGTTTCGGGTGCAGGTCGCCACGTTGTGTCGATACAGATATACTCCTTGTAATAGTTTTCGAAGGCGTCGATAGCGGTCTTTTCGTACCATTGCGACACCACCGAGTCGCGCTGTTGAGTGCTCATTGCGGCGAAGTGCTCGCGCCAATAGGTGCTATCGCTGATTGCGCCCTCGTGACCCGTCTGCTCGGGTTCGGCCTCCTCCTCGGCTTTTGCCATTTCGGCCAGCAGACGCTCGATCGAATCGGCTACCATTCGCTCGACAATGGCTTGGCGTTCAGCGGCTTCGGCCTCGGCTTGCTGCTCTTTTTTGGCTTTGCGATTGAGTTTGTTGAATGGCCAAACAGGGCCGTTGGCGGCTGTTGCGGTCGAGGCCGTCAGTGCGGCAACGAGTAGCAGGGTAGTGGTGCGCAGTGCGAATTTCATTGTGTTGGGGGAGATATCTCTGTGTAGTTTTGTTAGAATCGAATATTAATGCCTAAGCCATAGGTATTTACGCTGCCCGACTGAGCCGTATAGACGTTGCCTACGTGGGGCGCGACGTCCATCGACAGGTCGTCCGAAACGTCGTAATCCTTCAAGTGAGCATCGACGTGGGCGTCGATCACATTGAGCAGATAGACTCCTGCCGTGATGATGATCGAGAGGTCGCGGTTGCGTCGATAGCTGTTTTTGAGGTTTTTGAGGTAGTCGGCATTGTAGCGACCGCGGAATTCGTCGGTGGGTGAGGGCTTTGTCAGACCCGTCTTATCCGTTGCGGCGTTGTACTCTTTGAGGGCGTTGTCGTAGGCCACTCGCAGATTGTAGGCGGTGCGAAAACGCTGATAACCACGGTTGTTCCAATCGACAACGTAGATCATCGAGGCGAAACCGCCGATCACGATCGGGGCCTTCCAATAGCTGCCGTTGAAGATCTGACCCGCACCCGGGCAGATCATCGAGAGGGTGGTTGCCTTCTTGACGTTGGTGGCTGGAATCTTACCTGCGTAGTTGATCGCCGCATCGCCAATGAAATAGATGTACGAGGCGATGGCTCCGATGAAGTACAACTGACGGCGCGTATTGTGACGAATCATCTCGGTTTGCAGCGCGTCAAGCTCCTCGGTGCGCGTGGTGCTCACGTTGGTAATCTCCTCTACCTGAGCTTTATAGTTTTGGAACTTCTTGTTTTCGATCACACCCATCGTGATGCCTGCACCGACGGTCGAGTAGAGTATCGGCAGCTTCCAGTATTGCTTGTTGTAGATCTGACCGAAACCGGGTGCTACGGCCGAGATCCACGAGATCTTCGAGATATTGATCGAGTCCCAGCGGCGGGGTTTGATCGAGTCGAGAGCCAGCGAGTCGAGCTTGGCAACCGAGATGGTGTCGGGCAGACGTCCCATCAGCGAGGCCAGCGAATCGACGGGCAGTGCGCTCAATCGCGCCGCAATCGAGTCGGCCGAAAGCGTATCGACCAACGCCTGATCGAGTCCGAGAGCCGCCAGCGATGCCGAGTCCAACCCCATAACGCCCGCACGCAACGAGTCGGCAGCCATCGAGGCCGAGTCGCTACGGATCTCCTGTCGCATACCGCCGCGAATGATTGTTCGTGCGCCACGCGGTTGTTGTGCGGAGGCGGTGGCGATGCAACTCAGTGCGAGTGCCAATGCGAGGACTATTCTCTTTGCCAGGCTCATTGTCGGGAGTGTCGTATTAGAGTTTGTCAAAACGGTTTACAAACTGCTCGATGTCGGCGTCCGACGCAAAGTCGATCGTGATACGACCACCGCCCGTTTTCGAGCGTTTGATGCTGATATTCTGCGAGAAGAGCTTCTCGAACTGCTCCACCAGACGGGTGTACGATTCGGGATACTCCTGCTCCTCCTCGGTAGCTTTTGCCTTGGGCTCTTCGCACATCAAGCGTGCCATCTCCTCGGCCTGACGCACCGAGAGCGACTTCTTCAAACAGCGTTTGAGCAGGGCGAGCTGTTTCTCATCGGGAACGCCTGCAATCGCCTTGGCGTGACCCATCGAGATCAGACCCTCCTTCACGGCCAGCTGCACCTCCGAGGGCAGACGCAACAGACGCATATAGTTGGCAACGGTCGAGCGTTTTTTGCCCACCTTCTCGGCCAACGAATCCTGTGTCAGACCGCACTCCTCGACCAGACGCTGCAAACCGAGAGCGATCTCGATAGCGTTAAGGTCCTGACGCTGAATGTTCTCGACCAGCGCCATTGCGTGCAGATTGGCGTCATCGACCTCGCGAATATAGGCGGGAATCGACTCCAAGCCTGCCGCTTTCGATGCGCGCCAACGACGCTCGCCGCTGATGATCACATACTCGTTGTCGGTGTTGCGCTTGACCGTAATCGGCTGAATCACACCGAGTGTGCGGATCGAATCGACCAGCTCCTCCATCGCCTCGTCGTCGAACATCGAGCGGGGCTGCGTGGGGTTGGGAATGATCTTCGTGAGCTCGATTTCGCGCATCGAGTTCATCGGCGTGCTCTTGACATCTATATTTGCGCCGTCCAGACCGAAGATGGCGTCCAGACCGCGTCCTAAGCCTTTGTTTTTCATCGTGTAGTCTGCTTTTTGTTACGTTTGAGGAACTCCTTTGCCAGATTGAGATAGTTTTGCGAGCCCGTTGCCGAGGCGTCGTACAACATCACGGGTTTGCCGTGCGAGGGGGCCTCGCCCAAACGGATATTTCGTTGAATTATTGTGTCGAAAGCCAGGCGGCCAAAGTGCTCACGAACCTCGGCAACTACCTGATTATTCAGTCGATTACGCGAGTAGAGCGTCAGCAGGAAACCTTCGATTTCGAGCTTGGGATTCAGTCCGCTCTTGACGATCTTGATGGTGTTGAGCAGCTTGCTCAGACCCTCCAAAGCGAGGTACTCGCACTGCACGGGCACCAACACCGAGTCGGCCGCCGTCAGCACATTGACCGTGGTGTAGCCCAGCGAGGGCGAGCAATCGACCAGAATGTAGTCGAAGCGGTCGCGCACCGACTCCAACACGCGTTTTACGACGAAGTGGGCGTCGTCCATCTTGGGCAGTTCGGTATCGGCAGCCACCAGATCGATACTCGATCCGATGAGCCACAATTTTTTCAGGTCGTGGCTCTGCTGAATCACCTCGTCGGCGGTGCGCTGACCGGTGATACACTCATAGATACCTTCGCCCGTGATGTCGAAGCCGAGGCTCGACGTGGCGTTTGCCTGCGGATCGGCATCGACCAGCAGTACCTTACGGCCGAGAATGGCCAGCGAGGCTGCCAGATTGATTGCCGTTGTGGTCTTGCCCACACCGCCTTTTTGGTTTGCTAATGCTACTATCTTTCCCATTGTAATTAGTCGCTAACTTATTCTGCTGCAACCTATTAGTTTGCACCCACAAGTGCTGCACCCTGAGGTTGGAGCATAGTATTCAACCCACAAAATTAATGATTTTATCGGATTTTGCCACCATATTCCGAGGAAAATGACTATATTTGACACTTAAAATAAAATTAATTGTAGCGATGAACGAAAATTTGAATCAAATACCTGCTGAGCAGCCCGCCTCGGAGGTGACCGAAAAGGTCGAAACCACGACCACTACCACCCACAATGAGGGGGCGACAGCGACGGATACAAAATCCACTGCTCAACCCGCCGTTGACCCGATGAATGACCCTCGATTCGAGGCTCCGCGCGCACAACGATTCCCGACGTGGGGCGATATGCTGGCGGTCGTCGGAATCTACCTTCTGGCCACGGTTGCAACGTCGATCGTGGTGAGTATCGTAGCCGCTATTTCGGGCGGTGTGGGCAGCCTTGCCGAGCGTATGTCGAGTGGCCCGATGAGCCTGCTGAGCTATGCTTTGTCGATGGGTCTGACCATTGTCGGAGTGCTGATCTATAAGAAGTTGCGCCGTGGCGAGGGCAGGGCATTCCGCCTCTCGTTGCGAGGTTTCAATCCGATGTTGATCCTGTGGGGATTTGTGTTGGTGCTGATTACGGGAATCGTCATCGAGCCCGTGCTCAACCTCTTCCCCGAGTCGTTCCTCAAACTTGTCGATCAAATGGGCGCGAAGGGTGGCTGGTCGATATTGATGCTGGTCATTCTGGCTCCCGTGATGGAGGAGATGCTCTTCCGCGGAATCCTGCTCGAAGCGGTGCGCTCGAAGTATAGCAGCGGTCGCGCGATTGTGGTGTCGGCGCTGATGTTCGGCGTGATCCACTTTATCCCCCAGCAGGTGGTCAATGCATTCGTTATCGGTCTGATTCTCGGCTACATATATGTTCGTACCGACTCGCTGTGGCCCGTGATCATTATCCACGCGCTGAACAACGCAATGGCATACGTGATTATGCAGTGGAGTGATGACGCAAACCTCACGGTACGCTCTCTGATTGAGAACGATACGATCTATGCCGTAGTCTATGGAGTGGCCTTGGCAGCCTTCGTGGCGTCGGGCTATATGGTGTGGCGCTCGGTCGAAAAAATCAATTCTAAATCGTCGCGCGCATAATAATCGGGTGTAAAAGTGCGTTAGTTGCAGGAAAAACACTATCTTTGCATTTTATTTATGGCTCGAATAGCAAAAATATCGCTTATTGTCGTGGTGCTCGCCCTGCTTGGTGCGTGCCGCGAGTTGCCGTTGCCGTTCGAATACGACAGCGTGGTGGCTCAGGTGGGCGATAAAAAGTTGCGCCAGAGCGACTTGCAGTCGATCTATGCGCAGGCAACTACGGCCGAGGATAGCACCGCACTGCTCGAAATCTATGTCGATCGCTGGGTCAAGAAGGAGCTCAAACTGCGTGCCGCCGAGAACCTGTTTCGCGATAGCGAGGAGGCAATCGAGGCGATGGTTGCGGAGTATCGCAACTCGTTGCTGACACGCCGATTGGATCAGTATTATGTTGATCAAGAGCTCGATACGCTCTTCACCGACGCCCAGATCGAGGAGTACTATAACCGCCACCCGTCCGATTTCCGATTGGATCGAACGGTGGTGCGTGGCCGTCAGATGTTGATGCCCTCGAACTTCCGTCAGGCGGCTAAACTGCGTGAGGCAATGCGCTCGTCGTCGGAGGAGAAGTTGCAGGATTGGCGCGATATGTGCCAAAAGAATGGTATTGAGATTCAGGAGTATAGCTCGTGGGTCGATTACTCGGAGTTCTTGTCGACACTGCCTACGTCGCGTGGTCGCAAGTACGACGAACTGCTCAAAAAGGACGCCTTGCAGGAGATGCGCGTCGATGATGGTCGCTACTACTTTGTGATCACCGAGATTCGCCGTGCGGGCGATGCGGCCCCGTTGGAGCGAGTGCGCGAGACGATCAAGCGTATTCTCTTCAACCAGCGTCAGAGCGAGATTATCCGCGCTCACGAGGAGCAGATTTATGAGGAGGCTCTGGCGTCGGGCGAGCTGCGCATCAATCTGGGCGAGGAGCCGATTGAGGAGGTCGAGCAGGCCGAGCAACCTAAGCCGAAGGCGGTGAAGGAGGAGCCGGCTGCCGAGCCGACACAGCCGACCGATACGACTGTGTCCGAACAAGTTAGCGAACAACAAACCAATAACGAAATAATAAAATAACCAAATATGACAAAGAAAGTTGTAATGTTGCTTTGCGCAGTGATGTGCGCAGTGGCTGTTGAGGCCCAGCAGGTGATCGTTGATAAGATCGTGGCTGTGGTCGGTAATTCGGCAATCTACTATTCGGACGTTGTGGCTACGGCAGAACGCTTGACCCAGCAGCGTCGCGAGATGGGTTACACGTCGGATCGTGACCCCCATAACGAGGCTTTGGAGCAGTTGATGTTGCAGAAGTTGCTCTACCATCAGTCGCAGATCGACTCGGTTGATGTGTCGCGTGCCGAGGTTGCCATTCCGGTTGAGAATGTGATTCAGGATATGATTGCACAGGCAGGTTCGATCGCTGCGTTGGAGGCTCAGGAGCACAAGGCTGTGTTCGACATCCGCGAGACAATGACCCAGGACTATGTCGAGGTGCAGTCGGCGCAGTCGATGCAGAGCACGGTGCAGAGCAAGGTGACCATCACCCCGGGCGAGGTGGAGCATTTCTTCAAGTCGCAGCCGAAGGATAGCCTCCCGATTGTTCCCGAGCAGTATGTCTATGCTCATATCACCAAGTTCCCTTCGTCGATGGACGAGGCTAAGCGCCGTGTGAAGGAGCGTCTGCTCGATATGCGCGAGCGTATCATCTCGGGCAAGGCGTCGTTCTCGACCCTGGCTCGTATGTACTCGGAAGATGGCTCGGCAGTGCGTGGTGGCGAGTTGGAGCCGATGGCGCTCGAAGGTTTCGTGAAGCCGTTTGCTGATGCGTTGGAGAAGTTGAAGCCCGATCAGATCTCGGAGGTTGTCGAGACCGAGTTCGGTTTCCATATCATTCAGGGTATCGAGAAGCTGCCCAACAACACCTACCGTTGCCGTCACATCTTGATCCGTCCCTACTACACTCCTTCGGAGCTGGCCGAGAGCGACAATGTGCTCGATTCGCTGGCTAACCTGATCCGTTGCGACTCGATCACCTTCGAGAAGGCTGCGTTGGAGCACTCGGATGATGTCTATTCGAAGCAGAATGGCGGTTTGGTGTCGAACCACGATATTTTGGAGGCTCAGCAGGCCTATCAGGCAAGCCTGACTCAGACCAAATTCTATAAGGAGTATCTGATGCCCGCCGACTACAACGCTCTGCGTCGTTTGAAGAAGGGCGAGGTGTCGAACGCCTACCAGACCACCGATATGAAGAACAACCAGCTGAGCAAGATCGTCAAGCTGGTCGATGTGATTCCGTCGCACACGGCAACCCTCGACGAGGACTACCTGATGATCGAGGAGGCGGCATTGGAGCATAAGAAACGTGCCGAGTACAACAAGTGGTTGGAGGGCAAGATCGAGGCTATGTACATTCGCATCGAGCCCGAGTTCCGCGAGGGCGAGTGGGAGTACAAAGGCTGGGTCAAGTAGAGTCGAAACAGCCAAAAACATTTGTCGGTAAGTTGAAGCGTCTGCTCACCATATTGTTCCTCGTCGGGGCGGTGATGTCGATTGCGTTTGCGCAGTCGGGCGGAGCGTCGCGTCGTGGTCGCAAGCCGGTGGATATGCAGGGCGATGACGCCTATTCGATCAAGTATAACGATACGACAGCCCTCTGCCTGGTGGGCAATGTGATGTTCTATCACAACGGCACGGTCATCACGTGCGACAGCGCGGTGCGTTATAGCGAACGCCATATGGAGTGCTTCCGCAACGTGCTGATCAACAAGGACTCGCTCTATGTCTATGGCGATCGTGCCGAGTACAATGGCGAGTCGAATATGGCCTATGTCTTTTCGCCGCTGATCAAAGTGGTCGATGGCGATGCGACGATGTACACCTATACCTTCTCGTTCAATACGCTCGAAAATGTGGGCCGTTTTGGCGGTGGCGCAATCCTCACCAAGGGCGACAACCGCTTGGAGGCCGAGCGCGGTTACTACTATGCCGATAGCAGCGTGGTGATCTGCGTCGATGCGGTCGAGATGCAGGATACGCAGTATAAATTGAAGTCCGATTCGGTCATCTATAACCTCGATACCGATGTGGCGTCGTTTGCGACCGATACCTATATCTGGAACGAGAACAACGAGATGGTCAATGCCCGATCGGGTCGTTATGACCGCAATGCCGACCGCTTCGAGCTCTTCGAGGATAGCTACATTCTGACCGAGAAACAGGAGGTGTGGGCCGATAGTGTCGACTATCGCCGCACGCTCGAAAATGCCATTCTGCGCCGCAATATCCAGATCGACGATACCGATCAGAAGGTGCTGGCCTTTGGCGATTATGGCGAGTATTGGGGCGACCGCGAGGAGGCCCTGCTGACGGCACGCCCGTCGATTGTCAGCTACGATCCAGAGATGGGTGATTCGCTCTTTGTGCGTGCCGATTCGATTCTGCTTTTCACCGAACGCCCCTACGATAAGGATACTGCGGTGGTCGATTCGTTGGCTGCCGACTCGTTGGTGCAACCCGCTCCGTCGCTCGATGATATGCGTAAGCAGATCGAAACGGCTGCGGCAGCTACGGGCATTGCGACCGATTCGACGACGGTTGCGGCTCCGGTCGAGGATAGCGTTGTGATGACTCAACCGACTGATAGTGTGGCTATTGTTGAGCCTGTGGCAGATTCGCTGGCGGCACCTGCGCCCGAGCTGACCCCTGAGCAGATCAAGGAGCAGAAAAAGGCTGAGGCTGCGGCACGCAAAGCGGCGGCAAAGGCTGAAAAGGAGCGTGTGAAGGCCGAAAAAGCGAAGGCAAAAGCCGAGAAAGCGGCTGCCAAAGAGGAGCGATTGAAGGCTAAGGCGGCCGAGCGTCGTGCCAAGCGTCAGGCTAAAATCGAAAAATATAACCGTTCGCGCGGAATCGTGAGCGACTCGCTTGCGCAGGATTCGTTAGCCGCCGATTCGCTCGCGCAGATCGATCCCGCTGCCGATTTCGCCGAGGACGAGCAGTCGGATAGCCTGACGGTGAAGGACTCGATTCCGCACGACTCGGTGCATCGAATCATTCGCGCGTTCCGCAATGTGCGTAGCTATCGAAATGATTTTCAGTCGATTTGCGACTCGATGGTGGTGCTGTCGGTCGATTCGACAATCCATCTCTATCAATCGCCCATACTCTGGTATGGTCGCAACCAGGTGACTGCCGACGTGATCGACATCTTCACCTCGAATCAGCAGATTACGCGAGCCGAATTTACGGGTAATCCGATTATGGCCGAGCAGATCGACTCGGTGGCCTATAATCAGGTGGCGGGCAAGACCATCGAGGCTCTGTTCCGTGACAATGAGATCTATCGCGTCAATGCCGTCGGCAATGGCCAGACGCTCTACTATACGACCGACGAGAATTCGGGTCGCGTGACGGAGTTTATGACCATTACGTGTGGCGATATCTCGTTCTTGATGCAGGATCGCCAGATCGAAACGATCATTTGGCGCGGTAATCCGGTCTATTCGATCTATAATATCACGCAAGTTCCCGAGGACCAGGAACGTACGTTGCGCGATTTCGTTTGGCACGGCGACCTGCAGCCTACGTTGGAGCAGGTTTTCGATCGAGTTTTGCGTCCTTCGCGTCGCGAGGAGATGCAGAAATTGCCGCAACCCGATTTCCCGATCCAGCAGTCGATCGACAGACGTCGTAAACGCTTGACTGAGAGTGGGGTTTGGCGCGATCGCAACGAGACTTTGTCGCCCGATGCGGTGCAGTTTGTTGAGAGTGTGAGCCGCCGCTAACGAAAAAAATTACAAAAAAATGTAAAAAAATAGTCTGAGAGTTTGCAGATTGTGAAATTTGTATTACTTTTGCACTCGCAAACAGCAAAACGGTGTGGTAGTTCAGTTGGTTAGAATACCTGCCTGTCACGCAGGGGGTCGCGAGTTCGAGTCTCGTCCATACCGCAGAAAGGAGATACGCAAGTATCTCCTTTTTTGTTTTTGCGAGGTTGCAATGGAACGAGCGACCCCCTAAGCCTCCCCTATCAAGGGGAGGTTTGGAGGGGTTGTCAATAAAGGATCGCGAGCAGGCACGCGCGCAGCGCGGGCTCGAGTCTCGTCCATACCGCAGAAAGTCCGAAGGTAACACTTCGGACTTTTTTGTTATATGTATAAGGCAAGAACGAGCGCCACAAAATTTGTACAGCATAATAAAAGGAGATACCCATTGAAAGGTATCTCCTTTTTATAGTTATATAGGGCGTGTCAGACTTGCGATTGCCCATCAAGATCTTATGAAACAACCATAAACTCAATGATCGTCGTGTGCACTGTAATCTTACTCTTGGTCATCTCGGCGCGGTCGATAATATAGATCGGACGGTACTTGCGTTTGTGCATCTCCTGTTCCTCGCTATTGAATTTGTCGAACTTGTAGTATAGCTCGCGAATCTCCTTCTCGTTGCGAGTTGCAGCAATTTCGCTGAAATCGAAAAATGCCTCGCCCTCCAATGTGACCTTTGAACGATCTATGGTATAGGTCGTAACCTCTTCTGCCGGAGGAATGTTGTCTTGCGTAAGGATATTCAATCGAACCTTATCTCCATTTTGGTCGCGGAGATCGTATCCCGCAATATTTGCATAGAAACCGTGAGCATAAGTAACACCTGGCGCTACCTTAGTTCTAATTCTGGCGTAGGGCTTGTCGGAGTCGATTACCACAACACGCGCACCGCGTTCGATCGCATTCGTAAGCGAATCAGCAGGGTAGTGCGGATACTTGACTTTTGAGGGTTTGTAGATGTAGCTATCGACTGCCAAAGTGCGCTCTTGCTGGGCGTTGTCGGGGTTGTAGCATTTGGTTACAAAGATGTAGTCAGACTCCTCTTGCCAACGGTCATAGGCACGCTGTAACTGTTTGGCAGACTTGCCTTTGGCAAAATCCTTCATTCGGATCGTCGGAGTCTTGTCCAAGTCGCTTTTGGGGAATATTTTATCAATGGCTAACTCAGTTTTGCCATCGCGTTCGATGAAAGAATCTTTGCAGCCAATGGCGAAAATCCCGTTGTCGGTCGGAATATTCAGCGTTTGGTACATCGAATAATCTTTGTGCTTAGTGTGTAGAATGCTAATTTGAAAGTCGCAACTGTCCGCAACGATATAGAGCACTTTGCTCTCGGCGGTGGGGTTGGTCATTGGCGTCGAGGGCTGAGCATTACAAACTGCTACCTGCATTGCCAACAAAACGAGTGTGAGAATGTATTTCATAGTAGTTTGATTTATTGGTTTTTGCAAAGATAGCAAAATTCCCCCCCCTGCAAGGAAAGTGCCAACTTTTTTCGAAAAAAATATTTGCAACAATCGTTTCTACAACTGAATCAAATAGTATTTGCCACGCATACGTTTGCCCTTGGGGAGTTCGATGATGAGCACCTGCTCGACCTCGACCGCACGCCCTTCACGCTCGGCAGGGATCCACGACGGTGCCCGCTTGACCGCTCGCACCACACGCTGGCGCAGTCGGTTGTCGGTCGATTCGATTAGCTCGGTCAGTCGCGCACGCCCATCAATGCCAACCACATAGCGATAGACAACCCGTGCCGCGGGTTCGTCGTTGCCCCACGCCACCTCGCGCTCGACCCACTCGCGGAACGAGAGCGAATCGACCGAAAATTGTGGCTCGGTATCGTGTTTGAGCTTCACGACGATCACTCCGTCAGCCGCCCGTTCGCCAAAACGCGCCATAATGCTGTCGTTCAGCGTGATTTGCTCCGTGTGCTCGACACGCTCGGGGTCAATACGACGCATCTGCTCGGCCGTGTACTCCTCGCCATTGACGATATAGAGCTGCGCCGAGGCACTACAAACGGCGAACAGCCCCACCAAAACCAATAGTAGTCGTTTCACCATTTATCGTTTCAGATATTCCACCAACTTGGCAACGGCACGGGCGCGATGCGAGATTGCATTTTTCTCGTCGGCCGACATCTCGGCAAAGGTCTGCTCGTAGCCTTCGGGACGGAAGACGGGATCGTAGCCAAAACCGCCGCAACCCGCTGGCTCGCAGGTGATCTCACCCTCGACACGACCCTCGAAGAGGTGCTCCTCGCCCCCCTCGATCAGGATTATCGCCGTGCGAAATCGAGCGCGACGATCCTCCTTGCCCTCCATATTGTGGAGCAGCAGGCGGGTGTTGGCCTCGAAGTCGTGACCGTCGGTGGCGTAGCGTGCCGAGTGAACACCTGGCGCTCCGTCCAGGGCATCAACCTCCAAACCCGTGTCGTCGGCAAAGCAATCCAACCCCGTGCGTTCGTAGAGATAGCGAGCCTTCTGGCGGGCGTTGCCTTCGAGTGTCGAGGCCGTTTCGGGAATATCTTCGGTAATACCCATCTGGCGGGGCGTTACCAATTCGTAGCCGTCGCCAAGTACGGCTTGTACCTCGGCGAGTTTATGAGCGTTGTTTGTAGCGAAAATCAGTTTCATAGTGTGTTCTAAAAATTTTTACTTGACAACCTCCATCTGATCCAGTCGATAATCGACCGCAATCTTGTCGATGATGGTCTTTACGACGGTGTCGATATCCGAGCCTGCCGAGTAGTCGGCCGGGCAGACGTGATTCACGCGGTTGTCGTGGATGAGCGACGAGAGCCCCTTCTGAGCGCCCGGCTTGTTGGGGTTATAGACCGCAATCGAGTGGCCGCCAAAGTTCTTCACCAGACGCATACAGGGAATGTCGGTCGTACCGTCACCCACGTAGATCATACGTTTGAACGGAACGGGACGTTTGTTCTCCTCGATATACTGATTGACCAGCGTCGCATCGAAAACCGACTCGACGCCCTTGTTGATCTTGAAGATAAACTGCGTTTTGTTGGTGTAGTTGACCGCCACGCCGGGCCAATAGGCGATGCCATCGACATCGTAGAGGAACGAGCAGGCGTAGACTTTGCGGAACTCGCCCGCGATCGGAGTGCCCTCGATGATCTCCTTGATACCCGACGAGTTGATGTAGTGCAACATCTTCACACCACGCTCGGCAGCGTAGGCGTTGATGCGTGCAAACCACTGCTCGACACCCTCGTAGAGCGTGATGCGGCGACCCGACTCCTGAAACGCCTCGCGTTTGAGCGAGAGTCCCTTGCTGCGAGCCTCCTGGATCATTCGAGCCATATAGGTGAGGGTCATATCGGCGTCCTGCACGCGAGCCAGCTCGTTGCAATCGTGCCAAAACTCCTTGTTGCTCTTGCCGATGGCGGGAATGAAATCGTACTCCTGCATATTGCCTGGTGAGAGTGTGCCGTCGAAATCGTAGATCATTGCGGCAGTTACCTGTTGTTCCATATTTCGTATGTATTAATATTCAGATTGTAAAGGTAAGGTTTTTGACGGAATTTTCATTACATTTGCACAAAAGTAAACCGTAAAAAACGAAGAAAACTATGGAATTAAAAGAGTTGTTGCACGTACGTCGTAGCATTCGCAAGTTCGAGGATCGCCCCGTTGAGCGCGAGGTGGTTGAGCAGTTGCTCAAAGAGGCCTTCACGGCGCCCTCGTCGCGCAATACACGCTCGACACGATATATGGTCGTTGAGGGTCGCGAAATGATGGAGCGTATCTCGCAGATGCGCGACTATGGCGCGGCATTTATGAAGGATTGCCCGATGGCAATTATGGTTGCGGGTGACGAGTCGGTAACCGATCTGTGGGTCGACAACTGCTCGATCTCGGCTACCATTTTGCAGTTGGCCGTAACCGATGCGGGTCTGGGTTCGTGCTGGGTGCACATCAATGGCCGCCCCAAACTCAAAGCCGAGCCCGAGGGTCAGTCGGCTGAGGAGTATCTGCGTGAGTTCCTGCCTATGCCTGCCGAGTGGCGTCCGTTGTGCTTCATCGCGCTGGGTTACCCTGCGCAGGAGGTTGCGCCCCACGCTGAAAAAGATGACTCGGACAAGGTGATTTGGGTGAAGTAGAGCAATGGAGGTCAGACTCGATAAGTGGCTCTGGGCGGTGCGTGTGTTCAAGACACGTAGCGACGCTGCCGACGCCATTCGTAGCAACCGCGTGCTGGTCAATGACGCCTATGCCAAGCCTTCGCGCGATGTGAAGGTGGGCGATGTGATCTCGGTCAAGAAGATGCCCGTGGTCTATCAGTATCGCGTTGTGGAGTTGGTGTCGAGCCGCCAGCCCGCCAAGAATGTGCCTCTCTACGCTACCGACATTACGCCCCAATCGGAGCTGGATAAACTCAACGTGCCGCGCGAAACGATCTTCATCGTGCGCGATCGCGGTACGGGTCGCCCCACGAAGAAGGAGCGCCGTGAGTTGGATTCGCTGATGGATAATCTCTATTACGACGACGAGGAGTAGCGATGGCACGTTTTGCGTTGGTTACGGGCGGATCGTCGGGCATTGGCGAACAGTATGTGCGTCAGCTGGCGGCTGAGGGGCACAACGTCGTCGTGGTGAGCAACCGCGATGAGGATAATCGACGTGTGGCCGAGGCTGTTCGGGCGGAGTTCGGGGTCGAGGTTGTGCCTTTGTGCGTCAATCTCGCGGAGCCGACGGCTGCCGAGCAGGTGTTCGCGTTTTGTGAGCAGCACGCCATCGAGGTGGATACACTTATAAATAATGCGGGAATGTTGATCTTCAATCAGTTGGAGCGCACCGATCCCGCACGTATCGACACGATCATCGCCCTGCACTGCACCACGCCGACCAAGCTCTGCCGATTGTTTGCCCCCGCAATGCGTGCGCGAGGCGAGGGACACATCGTGCTGATGTCGTCGGTTACGGCGTGGACTCCCTTCCCCACGATTTCGCACTATGCTGCCACGAAGGCGTATCTGCGCAGTTTCGGGCAGTCGCTTTGGTACGAATTGCGCGGGACGGGCGTTACGGTCACAACGGTCTTTCCGTCGGCGGTTGATACTCCGTTCTATTCGCTTGGCGAGGGTACTCGTCGCTGGTTGCGTCGTTTTGGTGTTATGCTCTCGGCCGAGGCGGTTGCTCGCAAGGCTCTGCGGGCTATGCGCCACGGTCGTCGCAGGTGCCTGCCTGGTCTGCTGACCAAGATCGAGGCGGCAATTTGTGCCATTTTGCCGTCGTGGGTGCTCCTGCCCGTGCTGCGAATCCCTGCGGTGCGCCGAATCCTCGAACGTATCTAAACAACTCGCCACAACCCAATAAAAAACGACCTTCTCCGCATTGGAGAGGGTCGTTTTCTGTTTTTGGGGGATCTCGCCCCTGAGTTTAGTTGTTGTACTCGAACGGCATAGTCGTTTTGAGGTCCTTGGTTACAGCCGAGTTCACAACCGTATAAGAGTTGCCGGTCGACGTAGTAACGAAGAACAGCAGCTGGCAGTTAGCCAACTTGATCGACTGATTCGAAATATTGATCGAGAATACGTAGTCGCAAACCTGACCAGGACTCATTGCATTGCCTTCGTTGAGCGGGTAGCCGTAGTAGTCAGCCGAGCCATCGGTGCCACGAGCAACGTAGCGAAGAGCATTGTCGTGCGATCTGATAGTGGTGCTACCAGCCTGACCGCCTGAAATCTTATCCTCCAATACCCACATACTTACGCGGTAAACCTTAGCGTCCTTAGCCTTAACGCTTACGCGAGCTGTTACCACGCGGTTATTCTCGTCGAGAGTCATCGTAGCCGAGATACCAGCCGACGCAGGATTTGCAACCGAGTTATCGACTGCCTTCTTCAAGTTTGCCAAATTGACAGCAACGCTACCCAGATTGCCAACCTGAGAGGTCAAGTCGAACAATACTGTCGGGTAACCCTGAATTCCGCCGTATGCTGCCGCAAAGTATAATTTGGTGTAATCGCTACTATTACAAGGAGCAGCCGGATCATCTGAGTTGAATGTGTGAATAGCTGCCCACGAGAACTTATCTTTGTAAGCTGCATCAGCTGCCATAGTCTCCAAAGGCTCAATAATATAGGGGCAGTAACCGCAATCCGTACCCGTAAACTGCATTACCATTGCGCGACGCTTGAACGAGGTGCTCGTCGGATTGGGGTCCTCAGCACGATCGGGAATTGCGTCGTTGTTCACCTGAACAGTGATAGCCTCCTTGGTGCTCTCGGTGATGTTGTAGGTTGCGCTGAAACTGAACGTACCCGTTGTTTTGCTCTCGAAGTAGGGCTGCTTGTACGTTTTGCCATCAATGGTAACATCGGTCTTCGGCAGAGTGGTCTCTGTGCCATTTACACGGATTTTGTAGTTGCTCTCGACAACCTTGCCATTATACTTAATCGTGAACGTAGCGCGACCCTTATTCACCTGAATGATAGTGTTGTCAACCTCCATTGTCAGACCCGACGCATCGCCCGACTCGGCAGCCTTAGCCGTTACGCTCACCTCGTTCGACTTGACGGTTTCGCCCGTTTTCCACTCGTAGGTGAAGTAGAACTTATAGGTGCCAGCGGTCTTTGTCGTGAAGGTCAGGTTGCTCAGCGCGGTCTCCGTGCCATTGACATAAGCCTTCACGTTCGATACGGCCTTGTCGCCATACTTCACCGTGAAGACTGCCTTCGACTGACCATCAGCAGTGATCTCCGAGGGAGTTACGCTTGCAGTCAGCTTCTCGGGCGTAGGATCGGGTTCGGGAGTGGGGGTGGGCTCACACGAAGCCAACGCCACCGCCGCGATCATCGCGATTATACTAAAAAACTTTTTCATAGTCCTTAATCTATTATCTATTAAACTGTTAGAATGACGTCGTAAGCATCAGATTGACACCCGTATAGGCGGGCTGGTAGCGACATACACCGCCCGAGCAAACATAGCCTGCGCGGTTGCGACCATAGCTAACCTGTACGCGGGTACGGTTGTGCGTGAACGACAAACCTCCGTTGTAGTAGTTGGTCTTGGTCGTGCCGAGGTTGTACATATCGCTGAAAAAGACGCTCCAATGGGGCGCAACGTTGAACTCAACAAGGCCTGCAACCCAATCGCCCTCGTAGTCGTTCGAGAGCAGATACTGAGCCTCGGCACGCAACGAGAACTTCTTGTTGATCTTGTACATCACATCGCCCACGAAGATGTTCGAAACGTAGGTGGTCGAAGGCAACGCAGGACCCTGTCCGTGCGAGGTGTTCCACTCCTGACGCGAGAACATCAAGGTCGATTTCCACTGCTTATTCCACTGACGCTCAACATCTACGTTCAAGTCGCTCCACAACAACTCGCGCTTGTTGCTTGCCGTTTGGTACGCCTTCAATGTGTACGAAGTCGAGTAGTTAGCGTGGAAATTCCAGTAACGCTGACGGCTCTGCTTGCTGCGCAGGGTATAGTAAACGTCGGCTTGGAGTGCCAACTCACCCTCGGCATTCATCTGGCAGGGATTCAGCGCCGCCAACATATAGGTGTGCTGACGGGTCAGCGCGGGCAGATAGTTCAGCGTGTTGCCCATAACGCCCATATTGCCATAGAGCGAGAGCGGTGTGCCCATCATCTCCAAACGGCGTCCCTGAACCGAAACGCTCAGACCACCAACATTATAGCCCAACTCAGCCAATACCGCCGAGCCCTCGGCAGCCGTGCCCAACACAGCACCCGGACTGATGTCCTTGCCCTTGCCTGCATACTCGCCACGCAGGGTCAAACCCTTGTAGTCGAGATTCAGGCGAGCCGAGTACATATTGGTATTCGGGTTGTCCAGCTCGAAATAGGGGAAGTAGTCGGTGCCGTAGTTCAGACCACCCAACTCACGATCCAAACGCTCGCGACGATTCAGGTAGCTACCCTCGACCGACATCATAAGCTCCTCGCTACCAATAATATCCGACAGCGAAACCGACAGATCGGCGCCACCCACCGTCGAACGAGCATACTGCGAGCCGATCCAACCTTTCGAGTAGCCATTTGCGCTACTATACAGGCGAGGACGACCGAACAGAGCCTTCACCGACACGACGTTACCAAACGTAGCCGTTACGCGACCACCCTCGATCGAGTTGTTGACGCCCAGCTGACGATCCTCGAAACTGCGGAAGATCAGACCGTTACCGAACTGATCATAGACATCGCCGATCATCACCGAGTAGTTTGCGTCCTGCCACTGAATGTACTTCGACGCCAACATCACCTTCGGTTTGTCGTAGCCGTTGTTGCGCAGGTCGTCATAACCCTGCAACGCGGGCAGATAGGCCTCGCCCTGCACGCCGACCGAAAAACGACCCTTCACGTAGTCGAGTTTCAGATAGTCGTTCGAGCCGAATCGGTTGTTTGCCTTGCCGAGCTTTGCGTCGTCGACATAGAGGATATTGTTCGATTCCAGACCGATGGTCATATAGCCGCCCTTCTCGCCAAACTGAATTTGGGCCGAGGCCGACAGCGCAGCAACCAATGCGGTCAGAACCAGCAAAATGCGTTTCATAGCTGTGTCTATTTTTTGATGGTTTCGAGCAACTTCTCGAACAGCAACTGCTCGCTACCGGGCGTGTAACCCGAGTGCGAGAACACTACGTTACCTTCGGCATCGACAACGAACGATTGAGGCGTAAGCGACACATTCATTGCACGTTTCATTGCCTGGTTGGCATCGAACAGGCATACGAAATCCCAGCCCATCGAGGCAGCTTTTGCCTTTGCGCGGGCTTTCAGGCGCACGTCATCGACCGAAACGGCTACGACCTCGAAATCGGCCTTTTCGCGCCACTCTTCCAGAGCGTCGTTCATTGCGTTGAGCTCCTGAATACAGGGCTTGCACGCCAGCGACCAATACGAGATGATCATCGGTTTGCCCACCAGCGAGCGAGTCGAGATCACTTTACCTGCTTCGTTTTCGACTTTGACGTCGGGCAGTTGCTGAGCCGACACGGTCAGCGATGCAACGAGTGCAACTGCCAAGCATAACAGCTTGTTCATAGATTTTTTGTTTTAATTTAGGTGTTCGCTATATAAACCGAACAGTAACTCCCCTCGCGGAGAGTTACTGATTGGTTTAAGAGTATTGTGCGTAAATTATTTACGTGCAGCGGTTTTCATTGCCTTGCGCAACTTCTCAACGTTAGCCTTGAACTCGTCAGCGCTAACCACCTTCATCTCAACCTTCTCGTAAGTAGGCAGAGCCTTAACAGCGGTGTGCGACTTGATCTTGTTAGCGGGCTTCACGTTGTAGAGCGAAGTGTAGTTAGCGGGCTTGTAGTCGATACCAGCCTGAGCAACTGCGGGAGTCTCCTCCTCGGGTGCGGGCTCGGTCCAACCACGGGTCAGAACGATGTCAGCTGCTACGCTACTCCAGCTACCCAGCGAGAACGAGCCGTAGCTTACGTAACCCATATTGGGGTAGAAGTTCTCACCCTCGAATACGTAAGGCTTCACGGTGATGGTGTTGCCGTCCTCCGAGATCTCAACGGGGAACTGTGCGTTGTCGCCAGTTGTGGGATCGTAAGGCAGGAACGAGTTCGATGCTACACCAGCCAGATAGAAGTCATAGTAGTACTCAGTCCAAGCGGTCATAGGAGCGAAGTAGTTCACGTTGAACGGAGCGGTAACGGTGCCGTCCTCAGCAACCTCCAAGTACCACTTCGGACCGAAGTCCCAAACGGGCGATGCGTTGTCGTAGCCATTGTAGCTATCCGACGACCACAACTCGAAGGGCGATGCGTAGTGCGAGTAGGTCTTCGAACCCTCGTAGTTAGGCTTCTGAACGTCGAAACCGTTCATCAGGATGCGGTTCTGACCTGCGGTCTTAGCGTTGAAGTTGTCAACAGCAGCCTTGAAGAGCTCGTACTGTGCGTCAACCTCCTCCTTAGTCTGGTAAGGAGTTGCGTCGAACCAAGTCTGATATACGTCGTCGGTCAAAGTAGCGGGATAGTCAACATCGCCGATAGTAACCTTCCAGGTCTTAGTCGACGGAATGTCCTCGTAGATCGACTCCCAAGTCTCGGGATCGTAACCTACATACTTCTTGTTAACAACGGTAGTGGTTGCGGTCCACTCGCCCTCGAGCGAAGTGAAGTACTCCGAAGTTACGGGATCCTTAGCGGGCTCGGGCAGCGACTTGTTCGATGCGATAACAACCTCACCTGCAAGACCCTCGATGCTCTTCAACATCACACCCAGAGTGGTTACAGCGTCCTCACGCGACCAGAACTCGAATACCATACCCTCAGCCGAGTTGATCTGAGCGATATCGTCAGCGGTCAGCTCGTTGCCGTTGTACTCCATTGCCTCAGCGGGCGACTCGTCGAAGCCAGCCTCAGCCCACTCGCGCTCGTAGTTAGCAGCGTAGAGACCCGAAGCAGCGTCCTGCGAAGTACACTTAACGTTGAACGATACGGTGTTCAACTCGGTAACCTCCAACGGAGTGATCTCAACAACAGGTGCGGGCAACTTATAGTCGGGCAGTGCGATGTCAACCGTGGTGAACTGCTGATACTTAGCGTCAAGCGAACCTGCAACCTCGTCCTTAGCAGCTACAACCAGCAGCTTGTACTGCTCGTCCTTGTAAACCTCCCACAGGAAGTCGGTCATCTCGAACTCGATGTTAGCGCCAGCGAAGGTCTGAGCACCTACCATCATAAAGCCTACGTACGAAGTGGTGAACCACTGCAAGTAGTCCTCGTTGTTATCCAACAGAGGCATAATCTGCTCGTAGGTCATCGGGTCGAGCAACATAACGGTTACGCGATCAGCGTTACCATTGGTGTTGATGCGGATCGGACCACCGTTTGCACGCAGACCGCTCAGGTCAACGTCCAAACCAGCGTCGAGAGCCTCGGGACCCTTAACCTGGAACTTGATCGACTTGTGGTAGCCATTCCAATAGGGAGCCTCTTCGGGCATCTGATCGGTAATGCCATACCAGTAGTCGTAGAGCTCAGTCATATAGCCCTCCTGATCCATCATAGGCATATAGTAACCAGGACCCCAGCCCCAACGGCCGTGAACGTCCTCGTCCTCCTCGTACTTGAACTCGCCGAGTGCCAGATACTGGGGCTGACCGGGAACGATTGCCTCGAAGTACTGAATGTAGTCACCCATCTCGTCGCTCCAAACATAGCCGTGTTCCTCGTCGAAGATCAGAGTGGTATCGCCCTGGAAGTAGTTACCGTAGTAATCATCGTTCAGGTTCAGCATATCGAAGTCGGGCTGCTGGTTCATATTGTACATAAAGATGTCGCAAGTACCCCACTTGATAACGTTTGCGGGATCGGTCAACTGAGGCTTAACGTGCAGCTTGAACGAACGACCGGTGTTGTCGAAAATGGTCAGCTCCTCGGTGAAATCACCGGTAGCAGCCTTAACCTCCAATACCTTCTCGTAGGGCTGGTTGTTACCCTCCTCGTCAGCCTCGCTCAGCAAACCTGCTACGTAGATTACGTACTCGGTGTTGGGCGACAGCTCCTCCAAGGTGAAGTTGTGAGTACCGTCAGCGCACTCAACCATCTGGCCATCAGCGAATACTGCGTCAGCTGCGGGAGCCTTTGCGGGAGCCTCCTTAGCCTTGAATGCTGCGTAAGCGAATGCCTTGATCTTCACGGTGTTAACCTCTACCTTCAAAGTCTGAGCGGTGGTAGCCGACTCAACTACTGCCGCGGTCATCGATGCAGGAACGATAGCGGTCGAGAATGCCAACTCGCATACAACGGGGTAGTAGTTTGCACCTGCCTTACCTGCTACGTAGATTACGTAGTCGGTTTCGGGAGTCAGGTTTGCAGCGGTGAATGCGTCCTCACCGTCGGTGTACTCCAACGACTTAACGGTGCCGTTAGCGAAAACTGCATCAGCAGTAGGCTTCGTTGCGCCTGCCTGAGCTACGGTGTAAGCGTACTCGGTAATGCCATTGGTCATCACCTTAACGGTTGCACTTGTCAAGCTGGTCGAAGTAACCTCTGCACCCATTGCAACATTCTCCATCGGGTCCTGCGTTTCGCAACCCGTCAGAGCCATACCAGCGAACATTGCGCCGATAAGAGCAATTTTAAGTAAAAAGTTCTTCATTGTTAAAAATTTTAAACTAAGAATTAATAATATTAAATTGTCAAATTTCTTTCAAAATCTGCTTGCTAATCAAATATTCTATCGTTTCCTAACGGATATTTAGGGGTGCAATATACGAATAATTTTTTAATTATGAAAATTCGAGCCCATCACTTTTCTTCGCGCGTATTAATAATAATAGGTATAGGGGAGTGTCGATCGTGGTTAAATGCTTGTAGATTAGCTGAATAGTGTTTTGATCGACAATTCTAAATTTTATTTAAATAATTTGCACATTTTGCTGCGGTTGCGCCCATCAGTGATAAAATGTTGCTCATCGTCGGCGATTTCGGGCTCGCTCGCCTGTACTAACACTTGTCTGTTAGCATTTTAACACTTCGGGCGTGCGATACGAAATAAATATTTCGAGCCGTTTTGCCCTCGACCTCATTGTCTTATGTGGCGGAGTTAGTGGTCAAAATGGAGTTTGTCGGCTCTGCGCGTGGCGGCCGACTTTCGAATTGTTGCTCGGGGTGGTTTCGAATGGTTTTTAGCGGGTTACGATCGCGACAATTTGTTCCAGCCACCCTTGGTCGACCGAGTCGAAGGTGGCCACGTCGCAGCTGTCGATATCGAGCACGCCGATGATCGCACCCTCCTTGCGCAAGGGCACCACAATCTCGCTACGTGAGGCCGAACTGCACGCAATGTGTCCCTCGAACTGCTCGACATCGGGCACCACGATCGTCTGCGCCTCGCGCCACGCTGTGCCGCACACTCCGCGTCCGAAGGCTATGCGCGTGCAGGCCAAGGGCCCTTGGAAAGGTCCGAGTATCAGTTCGTTGCCCACTACGCGATAGAATCCCGTCCACCAGAATCCGAATGTGTGGTGGATCATCGAGGCTACGTTGGCCATTCGTGCGATCAGGTCGTTTTCGCCCGCCACGACCGCTTCGATCTGTCGTGTGAGGAGTGCGTAGCGTTCCGCCTTGCTGCCTGTGGCTATTTCGAGGTGTTCTGCCATATTTGTTATATATATTTAGGTATAAAAAGGGCCACGCCTTGGCGTAGCCCTCTCTATTGCGTGTTGCCGGAATTACATCTTGTACTCCTGCCAGCTCTTGATCTGGATATTGCCCTCCTTCAACTCGCAGCAGGCCTCGATAAATGCGCTTGCCAGACGAGCGTTGGTGATCAGCGGAATATTATGGTCGATCGCTGCGCGGCGGATCTTGTAACCGTTGGTCAGCTCGCGGTGAGTGTGGTTCTTCGGAATGTTCACGATCAGGTCGAAACCGTGGTTCGAGATCATATCCATCACATTCAGACCGATCTCACCCTCGTCGGGCCAATCGACTACGGTAGCCTTGATGCCGTGCTCTTCGAGGAAGCGCTGCGTGCCCTTGGTTGCGAAGATGTTGTAGCCGTGCTTTTGCAATACCTTGCAGGGATCGAGCAGATCGACCTTCGACTTAGCGTCACCCGACGAAACCATAATGTTCTTTTCGGGAATCGAGTAGCCGACCGAGATCATTGCGGTGAGCAGAGCCTCGTTGAAGTCGTCGCCCAAGCAACCAACCTCACCGGTCGATGACATATCGACGCTCAGTACGGGGTCAGCATTGTGCAGACGTGCGAACGAGAACTGCGACGACTTGACGCCGATCCAGTCGATGTCGAACACGTTGGTATCGGGTTTGCTATACGGAGCATCGAGCATAATGCGGGTTGCGGTCTCGATGAAGTTGCGTTTCAAAACCTTCGATACGAAGGGGAACGAACGCGACGCACGCAGGTTACACTCGATAACCTTCACGTCGTTGTTCTTAGCCAGATACTGAATATTGAACGGACCGCTGATATTCAGCTCCTTAGCGATCTTGCGGCTGATCTTCTTGATACGGCGAGCGGTCTCGAAGTAGATCTTCTGGGGCGGGAACACGAGCGTAGCATCACCCGAGTGAACGCCTGCAAACTCGATGTGCTCCGAGATGGCGTACTCGACAACCTCACCGTCCTTAGCCACAGCGTCGAACTCGATCTCCTTAGCGTTCTGCAAGAACTGCGAAACCACTACGGGGTACTCCTTCGATACTTCGGCAGCGGCTGCGAGGAATCGTTCGAGCTGCTCCTGGTTGTAGCATACGTTCATTGCTGCACCCGAAAGCACATACGACGGACGTACCAAAACGGGGTAGCCTACCTTATCGACGAAGTCGTAGATATCCTTCATATCCGACAGCTCCTTCCACGCGGGCTGGTCGATACCCAGCTGATCGAGCATACTCGAGAACTTGTGGCGGTTCTCGGCGCGGTCGATCGACAGAGGCGACGTACCCAGCACGGGGATATCCTGGTGGTAGAGCTTCATTGCCAGGTTGTTGGGGATCTGACCACCCACCGAAACGATCACGCCTCGCGGTGTTTCGAGATCCAGCACGTCCATCACGCGCTCGAACGACAACTCGTCGAAGTACAGACGGTCGCACATATCGTAGTCGGTCGAAACGGTCTCGGGGTTGTAGTTGACCATCACCGACTTATAGCCCAACTTGCGGGCGGTCTGGATAGCATTCACCGAGCACCAGTCGAACTCAACCGACGAGCCGATGCGGTATGCACCCGAGCCCAGAACCACAACCGACTTCTCGTTCTTGAAGAACGGAATGTCGTGATCCTTACCATCGTAGGTCATATAGAGATAGTTGGTCAGTTCGGGGTGCTCCGACGCAACCGTGTTGATTCGCTTAACGGTCGGCAGCACGTTGGCCTTCTTACGCAACGAGCGAACTGCCAATGCCTGCTTGTGCATATTCTCGCGGTTCTTGCCAACGAAACGAGCGATCTGGAAGTCCGAGAAGCCCAATCGCTTAGCCTCCCAAAGCACCTCGGTGGGCAACTCCTCGATCGAGTTGTAGCCACTCAGTACCAGCGAGTAGTCGTAGATATTCTTCAACTTTTCGAGGAACCAGGGCGAAATCTTGGTCAGCTCGAACAGACGCTCGATCGTGTAGCCCTGCTTCAAAGCCTCGGCAATGGCAAACACACGCAGGTCGGTCGGATTCGACAGCTCCTTGTCCAGGTCGTCAAAGTGCTGGTTTTCGTTGCCCACGAAACCGTGCATACCCTGACCGATCATACGCAGACCCTTCTGGATCACCTCCTCGAACGACTTACCGATCGACATAATCTCACCCACCGACTTCATCGACGAGCCGATCTGGCGCGATACGCCTGCGAACTTCGTGAGGTCCCAACGCGGGATCTTGCAGATCAGGTAGTCCAGCTCGGGAGCCTTATATGCCGAATTGGGAGTATCCATCTCGCCAATCTGGTCGAGCGTGTAACCCAATGCCAACTTAGCTGCAACAAATGCCAGAGGATAACCCGTAGCCTTTGATGCCAATGCCGACGAACGGCTCAAACGAGCATTAACCTCGATTACGCGGTAGTCGTCAGTATCCGAGTTGAACGCATACTGAACGTTACACTCGCCGACGATACCGATATGGCGGATAATCTTAACCGACAGCTCCTGCAACATCTTCAACTCACCCTCGTCGAGCGAGCAGGTGGGAGCCACCACGATCGACTCACCGGTGTGGATACCCAGCGGGTCGAAGTTCTCCATACTTGCAACGGTGAAGCAGTGGTCGTTACGGTCGCGGATAACCTCGAACTCGATCTCCTTCCAGCCTTTGAGCGACTCCTCGACCAGAATCTGCTTCGAGTAAGCGAACGAGCTCTCGCACAACTTCACGAACTCCTCCTCGTCGCGGCAGATACCACTACCCAGGCCACCCAGCGCGTAAGCCGAGCGAACCATAATCGGGAAACCGATCTTGCGTGCAGCTGCGATAGCGTCCTCCATCGACTCTACGGCCTGCGAGATAGGGGTCTTGACGTCGATCTCGTTGAGTTTCTTCACGAACAGATCGCGGTCCTCGGTTGCCATAATAGCCTCAACCGATGTGCCGAGCACCTCGACGCCATACTTTTGCAGAATACCTTTCTGGTGCAGTTCCGTACCGCAGTTCAGTGCGGTCTGACCACCGAATGCGAGCAGAATACCGTCGGGCTGCTCTTTTTTGATGATCTCCTCAACGAAGTGAGGGGTTACGGGCAGGAAGTAGACGCTGTCGGCGATGCCTTCCGAGGTTTGGATTGTTGCGATGTTGGGGTTGATCAGCACGGTCTGAATACCCTCTTCGCGCATAGCTTTCAGGGCCTGCGAGCCTGAGTAGTCGAACTCACCGGCCTGGCCGATTTTGAGTGCGCCCGAACCCAGCACAACAACTTTCTTCTTGGAGTTGGTAAGATTTGCCATTTGTTCAGTATGTATTTTGTAAATATTATTCCATTAAATAATCTGCCGTAATCGTGTGACTCTTACGACGTTAGCGGTCGCTTACGCGCGCACGCCGACACTTATTCGTACAAAGATACGATTTTTTTCGACGTTTGAGCCCTTTCGGTGCCCTTTTTTGCGAAAAAAATAGCCGCTTACTTATTACGAGTAAAGCGGCTGATCTCCCATTGCAACTTTTTCGAAACGATAACCCAATCGTCGCAGCTCCAAAGCCGCTCCGATTCGGAATAACACCTTGGCCGTTCGTGCAAAAACGTAGAAGGCTTTGGTGCTCTGTCCCTCGACCTGCTCGCGGCGAATGAGCGTCATCGCCATATGGGCGCAACTGCGCATCATATCCTCGATTTTGGTCGCCTCCTCCGATTCGAGAGTCAGACCCAGAATGTGCTGCACGATGTGCTCGTCCATATCGTCGAAACCACGCTCGCCGTGCAGTGCCTCATACTCCTCGGTCGAGTACTGCTCCCAATCCTCGTCCCAGCGGTGTGCAACGGCCATACCCACGTAGCCTGCCCACGCGATTGCGGCTGCGGGGAAGGTGTTGATCTGGCTCACCGAGTCGGCCATATAGTGCGAGGCGTAGTCGTTCCAGCGCTCGTCGATGTCGTCCGACGAGAGCAGCGTGCCCTCCAACATACCGTGCGAGGTGCACAATTTGAGCAACTCGATCTGCAAGTGCTCCTCGTATTCGTCGTAATATTGCGATTGTTCCATTGTTCTTGTTTTTCGGGCGCAAAGGTACGAAAAGAGAGCTAAAAATCGCTACATTGCTCTCAGAAAAATTTCGATTAGTCGATCTTGTCGGGGATTTGGTCAATCTCGTAGTAGGTGGCTTGGGCTGCACCGTTACGGATCGTGACGATCGTAATGCCCGAGCCGTCGCGTCCCAGCGTGCGTCCCGCAGGTCCAGCGGTCACCAACTCGATACCATTATACGTGGCTCGTGCGCACATATGCAGGTGTCCCGCCAGCGCGAGATCGACTCCAAATCGCTCGAACAGAGCCAGATACTTCTGTCGCATTGCGGGCGTGAGATTCTCGTATGTAACCTCCTCGTCGGGCTCATTGACGAAGATAGGGTGGTGCGCCACGACAATCGCGGGGCGGCGGCGTGGCAGACGGCGCAGTTGGCGTTTGAGCCAGCGGTACTCCTGCTCCTCGGCATCGGTCTCGGCCTTGATGACGCACGAATTGTAGCCCACGATCGAGTAGTCGCGCTCGCGGCTCACGAAACGATCGCTGCCATAGTGTGCCACAAATTGCGCTATCGCCTCCTCCTTGGCGTCGTTGCCCACATCGTGATTACCCGCCAAAAAGTAGATC
Organism: Alistipes sp.; assembly: GCA_045655685.1. GTDB lineage: Bacteria > Bacteroidota > Bacteroidia > Bacteroidales > Rikenellaceae > Alistipes. The sequence goes on along the minus strand of JAZOPR010000006.1, from coordinate 16,749 downwards.
GGAATCGAGTTGTCAAACCCCTTGCAGAGCTCATCGAATGCCTCACGCGCCTCATTGGTCGGCCAGTGGACCAGATCGCCCGCAAAGACCACAAAATCGGGTTGCAACTGATTGACCTTTGCGATGATACGCTCCATACGCTCCTGCTCGGGCGAGAAGTCGTCGCTCTTGTTGATAAAGCCGAGTTGCGGGTCGGCTATCTGCACGAAAAATGGGGTGCGCTCCTGTGCCTGCACCATAACCGCAAGCAGCGCCACGACAATAGTTAAAATCAGCCGTTTCATCATCGTAACTCGTTAATTGAACATCACTCCGTCGCCGTCCGTGTCGAGCGTTTGAGCCAGCTTGTCGATGTTCAGACTGCGTGCCGACGCATCGACAATATCCTTATAGACACCACCCTCGCGGTACAGCGCATCGGGATCGCCCGATTGCTCGACGCGTCCCTCCTTCATTGCGTAAATCACGTCGCTATCAATAATTTGCGAAATGCTGTGCGAGATGATGATCACCGTGCGGTTGCGTTTGATGGCGTCGATACTTGCCTTGATCTGCTCGGTGGCGATGGCATCGAGCGAGGCGGTCGGCTCGTCGAGGAAGATGATCGGCGGATTCTTCAAGAACATTCGCGCAATGGCGATACGCTGCTGCTGACCGCCCGAGAGCAGTTGAGCCTTCGAGTCGAAGCCGTTGGGGAGCTTCATAATCTGGTCGTAGATGTAGGCCTTGCGAGCCGCCTCCTCGACCTGCTCACGCGGGGCGTCGGGGCGTCCGTAGCGGATATTCTCCTCGATCGAACCATCGAAGATGTGGTTCTTCTGCAACACCATACCGATGTTGTCGCGCAGGAAGTTGGTGTCGTAATCGCGCAGATCGACCCCGTCTAACTTTATCGAACCGCAGTCGGGCTCGTAGAACTTGACCAGCAGATTCAGCACGGTCGATTTGCCCGCACCCGACAGACCCACCAGCGCGGTGATCTTGCCACTTTCGATACGCATATCGATATTGTGCAGAGCCTTGGTACCGTTGGGGTAGGTGAAATCGACGCCCGCGACCTCGAAGTTGCCCTCGACGCGTTCGGGGCGATACTTGCCCGTCGGCTCGACCTCGCCGTCGGCCTCCAAGATGTCGAAGAAACCCTCGGCATAGATCAGTGCATCGTTCATCTGGTCGAAGATGCGTTGCAGCTGGGTGATCGGGGCGGTGACGTTCGAGAAGAGCATTACGTGGTACATAATCTTACCGATGGTCATACCCGGATAGTCGATCATCACCAGATAGGCGGTCAAAATGATAATCAGCACCGTGCCCACCTGACGCACAAAGCTCTTCATTCCGTCGAAATAGAACGAGGTTTTGCGTACAAGCATCTGATTATCGGTAAATTCGGTCTGCAACTGCCACTGTTTGTCGCTCTCGATCTGTTCGCGGTTGAACGACTTGATGACGTTGATACTCTCGATGATGTTCATCACGCCGTGGCTCTTCTGCTCGCGGTACGAACGCATATTGCGTCGCCAGCCCTGCAAGCGGCGAGCCTGACGAACGGTGATCCAGATGTAGATCGGCACAATACCCAACGCCGCCAAACCGACATAGAGGTTGGCCGCAAACATCAATATCAGCGCCAGCGCCGCGCTCATAAATAGCGGCAGAAGGTCGATAAAGAAGTTCTGCACGGTCGACGACAGACTGCTGACACCTTGATCAATACGTGTTTGGAGTTTGCCTGTTTCGTTGTTCGAGCGCGAGAAGAATGCCATTCGATAGCGCAACATCTTGTCGATCACGGCCTGCGAGAGGTCCTTCGACACGTTGATACGCATCTTCTCGCCGAAGAAGTGCTGTGCGTAGGTGATTCCGGCCGAGAGTATCTCCTTGCCGAGCAGCACGACGGTGATGACCGTCAGGATATGCATCGCTCGGTTCCACACCATATTGTCGGTAGTGATCAGTGCGTTGATTGCATCGACCGTTCGATCGAGCACCACGGCGTTGATCTGCGCAATGAACGACCCGATGAGGGTCAGCACGAGGGTCAGCACCACCAGCCAGCGGTATGGTCGCACGTAAGGCGCAATCTTGCGAAACAGATTAATCAGATTCATCGAGTTTGGGTTTTATTACGCAAAGTTAGCAAAATTCCATTTAAATTATTCGATCACCTCGACATAGAACGTGACGGGGCGGAAACCGTCGTTGCACGAGAGCATTGCCGAGTGGGGATTGCGCATCCAACCGTCGAAAAAGTTGCCGCCACCCTCCGCCAGCTCGCGAACGAAAGGTTCGAGTGTCGCCCACGCACTCTCGCACATCGCTGCGGGCTTTTGGCAGTTATCGACCACGAAGGTCTGCCCAAGGCGCATATCGCACGCGTGCTCGATCGGATTCTCATATTGCGCCATCAGATCCTCATAGCGAGTGATGCGCATCACGGTTATCTTGATTCGTTTCATTGTTTCGTGTTTTTGAGGAAACGCTTTGAGAGCCAGCGACGTACGGGCTCGTCGTAGAGTTTCAGGCAGGCGTAAGCGAGCGTGACGTTGATCGCAAAGACCATAATCACCACGGGCCACGTTGCGCTGAGCGAGTAGAGCTCGTTTTTGATCAACCAAGCGTAGAAGAGGTACATCACCGGATAGTGAACGATGTAGAGCGGATAGGAGATATCACCCAGGAACTTACATACGTGTGCCGACGCTCGGTTTGTGGTTTCGCCCGAGGCTGCCAGCCAGACGATTGCAGGGAAGACCAGCACCACGCAAGCCACCTCGTACAGGCCGTTGATGCTCACCGCACCGCACTTCGCAAATGCGGGCAGCGAGAACAGCCCGAACAGCACCGCCCACGCGATCCAGAAGATGCCCTTCACCTTCACGGGCTTGAACTTACGCGCCAGAAGCATACCCACCGAGAACGGGAACAACATTCGCAGCATACCGCCGAAGAAATTGACCGCATCGAGTGTCCAGCCGATACCGATCATATCGTAACCCGAGATGTCCGTAGCCACGAACCACACCCACGCTGCGCCCAGCACGGCTGTCAGTGTGGCCAGCGCGCGGTTGCTCAGGCGACGGATAACGAGGGCATAGAGCAGGTTGCCGATATATTCGAAGAAGAGCGACCAGCTCGGTCCGTTGAGCGAGTACATCTCGCCATTACCGCGCAGGTCGTACGGTGCACCGGGGTAGGCGGGCACGAACAACATTGTCAGCACCAGCGCCACCAGCGACCACGACAGTGGCGTAGGCGTTCCGTCCCACTGCACACCGCCGCCCAGCAGGAAGGTGGTGAGGCCGATCACGGCGCCCATCACGAGCATTGGGTGCAGGCGGATCAGACGACGTTTGACGAACTCGCGCATTGTCAGTCGGTTATGTGGGGCTTTCCAACGGTCGTCGTAGGCGTAGCTGATCACAAATCCCGAGAGCATAAAGAACAGATCGACGCCCAGGTGTCCGTGACAGAATGTGGTGATCGCCGTACCCTCGGCAAATGCGAAACCCTCAAAGAAATGGTACCAGACCACCATTAGTGCCGCCGCTCCGCGCAATCCGTCGAGCAGAGCGTAGTGGGGTTTGCTGTCGGCAAACGCGGCCGACGGGGTAGTAGTGAGTTGTGAGTTTGTCATTATTGTGGTTACTTCGTATTATTTTATATTGGTAATTTGCAGAGCCTCGGCAAGCGAGTATCCCTCGTCGTAGAGGGCCGTCAGTTTGCGGGTGTCGCGCTCGATACGCCCAACTTCGATCGGGCGTTCGGGGCGCAGGACCGTCAGCCTGCCCTCCTCTTCAAGTCGCTCGACGAGCGTCAACTGCTCGTTGTAGCGGACGTTGCGTTGTTCGAGCGCCGCACGCAACTGCGGATATTGCTTATAGACGAATCGCGGCAGGCGGATCGCTCGCTCCGACTTGCGGTAGCCCTTGTTGCGGGTTAGCACCACCAGATTGTTGTCGTAACCCAGCGCGCGGGCTCGCAACAGCGGAATCGAATCGGCAATACCTCCGTCCAGCATCGGCTCGCCATCGACGTAACTCACGGGCGACACAAACGGCAGACTGCTCGACGCCTTGACGATGTCAATAATGCGCTCGGGGTCGTGTTTCTCCTCGAAGTAGCAGGCGCGCCCCGTGTGGCAGTTTGTAGCAACCATCTCGAAACGCTCCTCACAAGCTGCATAGGCGGGGTAGTCGTAGGGGATTATGCGGTTGGGGAAGTCGTCAAACAGCAGATCGAAATCCATAATGTTGCCCTTGAAGATCAGATGTTTGAGGCTGATATAGTGGTATTTGTCGAGCAGGTCGATATTGCTGTAACGGGCACGACCGCGCTGGCGCGACATAAACGAAAGTCCGTTGCACGCCCCCGCGCTCACCCCGATCGTGTATGGAAACCGCACGCCCCGATCCATCAGGCAATCGAGCACGCCGCAGGTGAATACACCACGCATACCGCCCCCTTCGAGCACCAGTCCCGAAGTCGCAGTCAGTTGATAGGGTGTCGTTGCCATTTTTAGATTTAATTTTTACTCAAAGGTACAACTTTTTGAAGAAATGCGCGCGCCGACAGCCTAAATTTCTATTTCGTTGCTTGCAAATGCCACATCGGGTGGCCGAGGAATCGCTTGTTGCCAACACGGCGCCAGCCAAGCGAGGTGTAGAGTTTTTCGGCGCGCGGATTATCGAAATCGACTATCAGTCCGACCCGTTGGTGACCCTCCGAGAAGGCCCGATCACGCATCGCAGTGAGCAGTCGCGACCCCACGCCCAGCCCCCGAAACTCAGGTAGCACGCCGAGCGAATCGAGATAGAATTCGCCCGCCTCGGTCTCATCCTCGATCTGCAACGCCTCGCCCAAATGTTGTTCGAGCAACGGGAAAATCGGTTCACGCAGCTCCTTCAATCGTGCTCCGTCGTAGCCCACAAGTGCCCCAGCAACCACGCCATCGACCTCGGCAACGAGTGTGTTACGATAGCTGTATTGCGCCACCTCGCGCTCGGCTAACTCGCGGAAAACGGGATAGATAGGGTGCTCGCGACCGTAGCCGACAGCCATACAGACCACCGTGGCGATCAGCTCCGCATCGTCGATCTGCGCCGTGCGAATGGTGATTTCGGGAAGTTGTGAAGTATGCATCGTTGTTACTCCTCGGGATAGATCATCTTCTTGGTCACACCGCCATCGACCGTGATGCATTGACCGTTGATAAAGTCGCTCTTCGCATCGCACAGGAAAAGACAGGTGCGCGCAATATCCTCGGCGCGGCCGACACGCCCCGACAGATGAAACGCGTGGTCCTCCTCGCGCAGCACCTCCTCCTCGTTCACGCTGATCCAGCCCGGAGCAATGCAGTTTACGGTGATGTGGTAGGGCGCGAGCGACACCGCCAGAGCGTGCGTCAGCGACCAGATTCCACCCTTCGATGCCGCATAGGCCTCGGTGCCAGCCTCGCTCTGCAAGTAGCGTGTCGAGCAGAGATTTACGATGCGTCCGTAGGGGTTTGTTGCGCCCATCTTTGCGCGGTGCATAGCAAGCTTTCGCGCGGTGATGAATGCCGAACGCAGGTTGGTGTTGAGGATCGTTTCGAAGTGTTCGACCGTCGTTGCGGTAATCGGCTCGAAACCGCCAATGCCGACATTATTGACGATGATGTCGAGGTCGCCCCACTCGTCGAGGAGCACCTGCACGGCACTCTCCAAAGCCTCCTTGTCGCATACGTCGAGCGCAAAGAATCGTGCGCCCGTAGCCTGAGCCACCTCCTCGCCGCGCTTGGTGTCGATGTCGCAAAAGGCCACGCGATCGCCCTCCTTGGCAAACGCCTCGACAATAGCACGTCCGATTCCGTGCCCTGCTCCCGTAACAAATATTCGTCGCATAGAAATTATTTCGTTTTTTAAGATTATTTCACGATTCCGATAATTCGCTTGGCTATCTCCTCGGGGTGGTCGATGAGCAGCTGCCCGTGGTCCATCTGGGGGAAGATCTCCACCTGCACGCTCGGGCAGAGTCGCTGCAAATGCTTCACCTGAGGTCGTGCCACGAAGGCCTCCTTCGTGCCGTGCCAATAGTGAATATCGTTGCCGTTGATAGTTTGTAATGTGCTTGTATATACCGATTTATATCCGTCGAGCACTGCGCGGCGACCGCCATAGGGGAAGGTCTTTCGGCACTCGTCGAGCAACACATCGAAGTAGTGCGAGCCGAACACCCGACTCCAAAATCCCTGCCAATGGTAGCAGCTCCACACGTTCCACGATTGCAGGTGGCGCAACGGCCCCACGAGCCAGCGTGGCAGGGCAAGGAGCGGTGCCGCGTCCATAATGGCGTGGCCGACAACGATCTGGTTGCGCTCCAATATGCGTGAGAGGATTTTGCCGCCCAACGAAAGACCGTAGATGCAGTCGATGTGCCCATTGTGATTCTGTCGAATGTAGTCGATGATCTGCGAGGCCTGGTCGTCAACCGAGGTGAACGCGGTCTGCTTGCCGAGGGTGAAGCCGTCGATCTGCGCGGCAACGATATGGTAGCGATCGTGGAGCAACTCAACGAGGGGACAGAAAATCTCATACGAAACTCCCAGCCCCGGAATCAACATCAACAGCGGTCCGTCCGCCTTGCCCCGTGTAACAAAATCCATAACGTGCCTGATACTGATCAATTAATCTTCTACAAAGTTAGCGATTTCGTTCGGAAATTACTATATTTGTATTCGATTATTTACCTAAATTGATTGAAGCGATGAAACGAATTTTGACCACAATGGTGTTTATGGTGCTGGCGATGATGTTGGCCTCGTGTGAAGTGAGGCATGAGCCTGACCGTGTTATTACGCAGGGTGAGATCGCCGGCAATTGGACTTGGATTCGTTCCGAGAGATGGGACTATGGCGATATTTCGATCGACTCATATGGCAATTTCACGCAGATTATAAAGGGTGAAGGCTTAACGTCGTTGGATGAGGATGAGTGGGTCACATTCACCGGACGAATGACCATTGCGGGTGGCAAGGTAACGATCGTATATGATGGTGCAGAAGAGGGATATACTTACAAAATCAAAGAGTCAGAATACCAGAAACAACGCTGGCTGGTAGGTCCTAACGGCAACGGAATGGCATATATGGCCTTTGGCTATTGCGACGATTTGGGTATGTTCGGATCGGGCAACTGGTAGCCATTGCCCAAAAGCTAATAAAAACGGCGCTTATCCTCCGAGGGGTGAGCGCCGTTTGTGTCTATTTGCGGGTGACGCGGTCGAGCAGTTGCTCCCACGCCGCACCGACGTGTTCCAGATCGTAGCGTTTGACCTTCTCGCGGCAGTTGGCGGCTATCTGCTGGCGCAGATCATCTTCGCTCATCAGTCGCGAGAGTGCCGCAGCGTAGGCATCAATATCGAACGGCTCGACGAGCACACCACTCTCCCACGAGGGCGAGAGGATCTCCATAACGCCCGCCGAGCAGGCAAATGCCATCGGCACCACGCCCGCCTGCTGGGCCTCGGTCAGCACCAGCCCCCAGCCCTCGAAGGTCGAGGTGAGGCAGAGGATTGATGCCGTGTTGTAATATTCGTAGGGTGTGGCAGTCGCACCGCAGAACTCCACTCGTTGCAGCCCCAGACGCTCGGCTTGCGCTTCGAGATTGGGGCGTTCGCGACCATCGCCAACGATACGTAGACGCCATTCGGGGTGGCGGCTCTCGACGCGGTGCCAGATGTCGAGCAGACGATCGACACGCTTGTCCTCGTAGGACATTCGACCCACATAGAGCACCTCGCGACGCTTCTCGGTCGAGTAGTTGATCGGGGCGGGGGGCTGCGAATTGTACATCGTCACCATATGCTCGTCGACGGGCACACCCAGCGCCTCGGCCATTGTGGCGGTGTAGGCGTCGCAGAGCTGCGTCATCACGTCGCAATTCTTGTAGATCATCTTGTAGATATTGATGGTGCGACGGCGGAAATAGTCGCTCAGGCGGTAGCTCAGCCAGCCGATAGCGTGCCCCACGATAGGCCATTTGGCTGTTCGCTCGCGCATCTGTCCGCACATACGTATCTTCTTGATCGACTGCCAGAGAGGCACTCCGTGGTTGCAGTAGATGATCGGAGCCGACTGCTTGCGGCGAATGATGTCGATACGTCGCAACCACAAACCCTGCACCACAATCGCATCGAAATTGTGCAGGCGGCTCATCTCAACGATAAATCGCGCCAACTGCGGGTGCGAGAGGCTGTTGTAGGTGAGCACCGACACTGAGTCGCTGTTTTTGATCCAGGCGGGCAGGCGGTCGTCGATCGTTTTGGCGATGATGAACACGCGCCAGCCGTGCTTGATGAGCCACGAGGTGAGATCCATTGTGACCTTCTCGGCACCGCCATTGGGGAACGGACTGCGATGTATGAATGCGAGAGTTTTCATTTCGGTCTGATTTTTCCTCTACAAAGGTAGTCTTTATTTCCTGCATATCCAAAAAACGGACCGTACGAGTGGCAGAGTTCGGAAAATTTCGTTACTTTTGTGGCTCATCAAAACAACGTAAAAAACGAAACTATGGATATAGCACAAAGCCGTCGCCGCGATAATATCGCCGAATATATACTCTATCTGTGGCAGCTCGAAGATCTGCTGCGCGCCCTGCAATTCAGCCCCGAGGCCATCTGGGCTACGTTGGTGGCCAAGCGTGAGGCTCAGCCCGAGCAACAGCAGGCTATCTTTCTGTGGTATATGGAGTTGTGCAACCTCCTGCGCGAGGAGGGCAAGGAGGAACAGGGCCACCTGAACCACACGCTGCACCTGATTGCCGACCTGCAAAACCTGCATCTGCAACTGATGCAACTGCCCATTGGCGAGGTGTATCGAGGCCGTTTTGCACGCCTTGCGCCTGAGTTGCCGCGCCTGCGTTCGCTCTTTTCGAAACACGAGGCGAGCGATGTGGAGTTGTGCTTCCGCGCGCTCTATGCCGTGATGCTCTACCGCATCAAGGGTCAGGGCGAGAATCGTGCGATTGCCGATGTCGTGGAGTTGGTTTCGCCCGTTGTGGCGGAGCTTGCGCGCGTGTTCCACTCGGCCGAGCGCGGCGAGATCGACCTCTTCAAAGAGGAGTAAAAGCACAAAATTTAATTTTTTCGATTAATTGAGAAAAATAAATAAAAAATTAAAACGATTGTACTTGTTTTTGTCCCGGTTAAATTCTAATTTTGTGTCGCAAATGGGTGAGAATGACCCATTTAAGAGGGAGGAAAATGAGAAGAATTATCTGTAACTCGTTGAGGGGGGGGGATTTACGCCCTGCTACTTCGAGTGATTATTTAACTAAGTTGGGATTGGGTTAATGTCAATAGGACGATACCGCGAGGTGTCGTCCTTGACTGCTTTGTACCTATTGGTCGAGAACAATAGGGCAGATTCGCAGCAGACACGAAATTAAAATTTAAATAAAATGAAGAGAGAAGAGTTGGAAAAGTATGAGCAGCCGATCGCCGAGGTTGCTTATGTTGAGGTTGAGTTGGGCTTTGCGTTCAGCGCCGATTGGGACGATAATGTCGATCCGTATGAGCCTGTCACACCTCCGGGTGGCGAGGACCTGACCCCCGATGACGAGTGGTAGAGGTCCGTTGTGCAAATGAAAACAAACTTTTAATATTTAACTAATTAAAAACACAACACTATGAAAAGATTCTTTTTGGGCGTTGTGGCTATGGCTGCAATGTTCGTTGGTTGCCAGAATGATCCTGCTGGTATCAAGGAGGCTCTGAACGAGCCCGAGTTCTCGGCTGCGTTTGACGCTGAGGAGACTCGTGTTTATCTGGGTGAGGACAACTACTATCGCTGGGAGGCCGGCGACAAGGTGTCGGTATTCTCGCTCGATAACCGTAACCGCGTTTACGAGGCTGCTGAGGGCGATGTAATTCTGACTAAGTTGAACTTCGTGAGCAAGCCCGCAACTGCTCCTGGTCCTCTGATGGAGATGGATCGTCACTATGCAATCTTCCCGTACAGCGAGCTGAACTGCTTGTCGTTCGTATCGGGTCCCTACTACACTCTGGCGGCTACTTTGGAGGACGAGCAGATCCACGACGCAACTAAGGCTGGTCTGGACTATGCAATTATGACCTCGACTATTCCCAGCTCGGACAAGATCTTCCACTTCAAGAACTCGTGCGCGCTGATCAAGGTTAATGTTCGTACCACCGAGGCTTGGGCTGATGAGTTCTACCTGAACACTATCAAGGTTGAGTCGAAGTCGAACTACTTGGCAGGTACTGTTATCGTAGAGGCATCGTTGGACGACTACACCGCTAAGATCTATGAGGCAGCAGGTAACGCTACCAAGCAGATCACTTTGAGCAACTGCGAGTCGGTAGGCAAGATGACTCCCGAGTACAAGACCTTCATCATCGCTATTCCCGCAGGTACCTATCCCGCTGACGACCTGACTCTCTCGTTCGATTGCAATCAAGATGCATTCGACCTCTCGCTGACCGTTCCCACTGGTTACGAGGTTGCACGTAGCAAGTATATGGAGTTCAACGTAACTCTCGACTATAACTTCTCGGGTACTTTCGATTGGTATGAGGTTACTGAGGAAGAGGGCCAGAAGAAGGTTATGATCAAGTCGCCTATGAAGATTACTAAGGCGCTGATGGCTGACGTTGATAACGACCTCAGCCAGGGCTTCCCCTATCAGACCGCATTTGACTATATCTTCGATCTTCCCGAGCGCCACATTACCGAGTTTGTAATTGATGGTTGGGAGTTGGAGAATGTTGCTCCCGATGCTTCGAACATTGAGGGTAATCGTATCGTTTTTGCTCCCGAGGCTCGTGGTGAGGGTGAGTTCCCCGCATACGTTATCAATAACTTTACCACTCTGTCGAGCGGTATCAAGGGCGTAACTCCCGCTAAGGTTGTTGTGAAGGATCTGATTATCTCTGGTAAGCTTCGTTGCAGCACGATGGGTATTTACTCGAATGGTACGTCTTCGGACGCTGTTGGTTACCCGTCGGGTGCAGTTGAGGGCGAAGTTGCTGACGGCGCTGCATTTGACACCGAGTGGAACTACGTGAAGATGTATGGTCTGCAAATTATCCCCTACTTGGGTCGTGGCTCGAATGGCGTGGCTGATGGTATGGGCGCTGCTGTAATGTGCTATGGTAAGGCAGTTTTGAACAACTGTATGATCGATGGTACTGAGGCTTCGGAAGATGTATATCTGCGTGAGGACTTGATCGGTATTCCTCTCTACGATATGGCTTCGGTTAATCAGTCGGAGGTATATCTGAACAATTCGCTTGTAGGCTCGATCTACGCTTGGGAGCAGGCTGGTTATACGATGAACGACTCGGATATTACTTGGATGAACTGGCGTACGATTAACTTGGACGCAGCTGCACTGAATAACTGGTTGCGTATGACCAATGGTACAACTATGAAGACCCTCTTCGTTAATACTCACACTACCTACGCTCCGAAGCTGTTGGTTGATGAAACTTCGTCGATTGAGGTTATGGTTATTAAGCCGGGCTTCAACTATGACACTGCAATCTCGCGCGGTAGCTTCTCGAATGTTGCTGACGGCACTATCGGCAAGGTAATCGTTGACGGTACCGTTGCTGACGGCGTTGTTTCGGGTGGTACCGAGATGACTTGGGAGGAGTTCAAGGCTAACTATTTGACGAAATAATTCGTTCTCAATACTCTAAACTATTTTTGTGGTGTGCCCTGCGTCGTGATGACGCGGGGCATACTTTTTTTAGCGGGGGTTGCGAAGTTCGATTTTTTTCGCTATATTTGACAAAATAATTTAGCGAAACCCCTTTTTATGGCAGTTTTTGAAGTTCACGGTGGTCGAACCCTCAGCGGCGAAATCACCCCGCAAGGTGCTAAAAATGAAGCACTACAAATACTCTGCGCCACGCTCCTGACCGAAGAGAAAATTATAGTCAAGAACGTGCCGCAGATCCTCGACGTGCAACAACTTATCGAACTTTTGAAGTGTATGGGTTCGACCGTCGAGCAAATTTCGGAAGATACTTACTCGTTCCAAGCAAAAAATATCGACCTCGAATACCTCAAATCGGAGGACTACCGTCGTCGTGCAGCCCGTCTGCGTGGCTCGGTGATGTTGATCGGTCCGCTGTTGGCCCGTTTCGGTGTCGGTTACATTCCCAAACCCGGTGGCGACAAGATCGGCCGACGCCGTCTTGATACCCACTTCATCGGCTTCCAGAAGCTCGGCGCCAAGTTCAATTTCGATGCGGGCGAGGAGTTCTTTGCGGTCGAGGGCAAGAACCTGCAAGGTTGTTATATGCTGCTCGACGAGGCCTCGGTGACGGGTACGGCCAACATCGTGATGGCGGCTGTGCTGGCTAAGGGCACGACCACGATTTACAACGCTGCGTGCGAGCCCTATCTGCAACAGCTCTGCAAGATGCTCAACCGTATGGGTGCAAAGATCTCGGGCATTGCCTCGAATCTGCTTGTGATCGAGGGTGTTGATCAGCTGGGAGGTACCGAGCACACGATGTTGCCCGATATGATCGAGGTGGGTAGCTTCATCGGTCTGGCGGCGATGACCAAGTCGGAGATCACGATCAAAAATGTGTCGTACGAGAATCTCGGCATTATTCCTGCGCAGTTTGCCCGTATGGGTATCGCAATGGAGCAGCGTGGCGACGACCTCTATATCCCCAAGCAGGAGCATTACAGCATCGAGAACTTTATCGACGGCTCGATTATGACCATTGCCGACGCTCCGTGGCCGGGCTTGACTCCCGACCTGCTGTCGGTATTTCTGGTTGTGGCAACGCAGGCTCGTGGCGAGGTGCTGATCCACCAGAAGATGTTCGAGTCGCGTCTGTTCTTCGTTGATAAACTGATTGATATGGGTGCCAAGATCATCTTGTGCGATCCCCACCGCGCGACGGTCATCGGTCTGGATCACGACCACCGTCTGCGTCCCACGCGAATGTCGTCGCCCGATATCCGTGCGGGTGTGGCACTGCTCATTGCGGCACTCAATGCCGATGGTCGCAGTATCATTCAGAATATCGAGCAGATCGACCGCGGTTATAAGGATATCGACGGTCGACTGAATGCCCTCGGTGCGAAGATTATCCGCCGCGAGGAGTAGGGTAGGAGTCCGATTGAAGACAATAAACGAATGATTATGAAACGATTGAATGGCAACGTAACCCTGATTACGGGTGGCGGTAAAGGTATTGGTTTCGGCTTGGCTGAGGCTTTTGCCGAGGAGGGCTCGAATCTGGTTCTGACGGGTCGAACCGAGTCGCGACTGATTGCGGCTAAGCAGAAATTGGAGGAGAAATATGGTGTCGAGGTGCTGCCTTTGGTGGCCGACGGAGCCGACCAGGAGGCGATCAAGATGGTCGTTGAGAAGACAATCGAGCGATTTGGCAAACTCAATACGTTGGTGAACAACGCTCAGGTGTCGAAGTCGGGTCTGCCGCTGGTCGAGCATACGAAGGAGGATTTCGATCTGGCGATCTACTCGGGACTGTACGCTGCGTTCTTCTATATGCGCGAGTGCTACCCCTATTTGAAGGCGTCGCGCGGCTCGGTGATTAACTTTGCGTCGGGCGCGGGTCTGTTCGGCAAGCTGGGTCAGGCGTCGTATGCCGCAGCCAAGGAGGGTATCCGCGGTATGTCGCGCGTGGCAGCGGCTGAGTGGGGTCCCGATGGCGTTCGTGTGAATGTCATCTGCCCGTTGGCAATGACCGAGAGTCTGCAACAGTGGAAGGAGAACTTCCCCGAATTGTACGAGAAGACCATTCAGGGTATTCCGCTGGGCCATTTCGCCGATCCTAAGGGCGATATTGGTCGTGTGTGCGTGTTCCTGGCTTCGGACGACGCCGAGTACGTTACGGGCGAAACAATCACGCTGCAAGGCGGTAGCGGTCTGCGTCCGTAAGCGGTCGGTGGACTTTTATCCCACAAACGAAATAGCGAAAAACCCGTCCCAATGAACTTTGGGGCGGGTTTTCCGTATAGGGTAGTGGGCGCAGGGCCCTTATGTCAATCGCATTACAACTCCTTGATGAAGGCGCGGCGACGCTTGTGCTGAATGTGGTCGAATTCGGTAAAGTTGGCCAAACTCTTGTAGTTGTCTTCGAGAATGGCGGTCGTCTCGACCCTCTGGATACCATACTTCGAGAAATAGGGTGTCATATCGTTGATAATCATCGCCGTAACGCCCTTGTCCTGATAGTCGGGACGAACAGCAATGATCAGTAGATCAAAGTCGGTTATCTTCTTTGCCTTCAATGCTTTGAGCAGGTGATACCACCCAAACGGGAACAGGCGACCGCCACACTTGCGCAACGCCTCCGAGATCGAGGGCATACCCAATCCGACAGCCACGATCTCGTCCTGCTCGTTGGCTACCAGCGTCACGAAGTCGAAGTTGAGTATCGGGAAGTACATCTTGCTGTAATACTGCTTCTGTCGAGGCGTCATCGGCTGATAGTTGTACAGCTTCTGATAGGCCGAATCCATCACATCGAAGTAGGTGTATCCGTACCTCTTTCTCAACTCTCTGGAATTTTTGACCTTCACGACGTGGAGCTTGCATCGGTTCTCGACCAACTGCGCAATGCGCTTGACTCGCTCGGGAGCCTCAGCGGGCGGAGTGATCTGATACTCAATCCAATCGGCCTCCTTGCGCAGTCCATAGCGCTCATAATGAGCAACGTAGTAGGGATAGGTGTAAAGGCTCGCCATCGGAGCGTTGTAGTCGAAACCCTCTAACAGCAGACCCTGGTGGTCGAAATCCGTGAAGCCGACCGGTCCATTCAGACAGTTCATACCCTTGCTTCGACCCCACTCGGCAACTGCGTCAATCAGAGCCTTAAACACATCGTAATCATCAACAAAATCAAACCAGCCGAAACGGCACTTTTTGACGCCCCACGCCTCGTTGGCACGGCGGTTGACGATTCCCACGATGCGACCCACGATCTGGTCGTTGCGGTAGGCCATATATGCCACATAGTCGCACACTTCGAGTGCGGGATTGTTTTTGGGGTTGAAGGTATTCACCTCATCGAAGAAGATGGGCGGACAGTAGTACTGGTTGCCTTTGTAGAGGTCTATTCCGAATTGCACAAATCGATTGAGTTCGCGTTTTGACGTAACTTCTCGAATGACAATGTCATTGGGTTTGGTAATAGGCATAAGGTTTTTTAGTTTGGGTTTCTTCGTTTATCTGCCTGTCAATGTGACAATTGGCAACGCTCGCGGCTCGCCATACGTGTTTAATCCGCTGTAATCAGCCGCTAAAATCCGAGCGTTTCTTTTGTAAAGATAGTGTTTATTTGCGAGTTTTCCAAACGAGTGTTTTAAATTTATTGATGCGAATCACCCCTATGGATGCATCGACTTAGCAGAATTGAATATGTTGTGATTCTTCGAGTTGGGATAAATCGAGGGGGATTTCCAAATTGCAGCCCATTTTTGTATGTGTAGCCATTGGGCTACAAATTAGTCACAAATGAATGACCTATTTTTGTCATTTTTTTATTTGTCTTTTGTCTTTTGTTTTGCTCAGTTTGTAGAGCAAAACTTTGCCACAGGGTTGTGAGGAGCGTTTTTTACCACCTAAATGTACAAAAAATAAAAAAGGCTTAGATTTCTCTAAGCCTTTGATTTTGAGCGGAAAACGAGAGTCTGTCCATCTGCTCTCTACGCTATATATCAAGCACTTACCTTTGCCCAGTACTATACGCCCAATTCGAGGGACACTTGGGAGGGTTCAGGGTGTCGTTTTCGAGTCCGACTTTTGCTATACAAACTTCAGAACTACAGTTGCTTACGACAAATTTACGAATAATTTTTGAATTGACAAAATCGAAGAGAGATGGCCTCTATTTGTAGCCACCTCTCTTCGGTTTACTGAACATTAGCACTCGCCTTCGCTTTGCTATTACGCTTGTGGGCGATTAGGTTTTGTAGCATCTCCTCGCTGCTCTTGATTGTGTGAGCACGCAGGCAACGCTTAATTTCGGCAATCTGGTAGTAATACTTGTTGCCAATGGTGCTGTAAGTGATTTTACCGGCACTGCGTAGGCGTTGCAAAGTTTTGTCGCAGATGCAGAGATATTCGCATACCGCCTGCCCATCAACCCAATCGTCGTCGAGAGAACTTTGCTGCTCTAACTTGGCTTTGCGGATAAACTCGTCCATTGCATCAATTTTGCTAATCAACTGCTGAAAAGCACCGTGTTCGATTGTTAATACTTCCATAGTTCTTGGTTTTATTGGTTAAACATAAATGTATATCTGTGCGATTATGGTCGCTTCATTGAAAGAGTAGGGACTTGCGCCCGAAAAGGTTGGACAACGACACAAAAAAAGCAGAGGGGTTACCTCTGCTTGGTATCGGTTATGATGATATTATAGGTGTTGTGTGGTTGTCCTCGTTTTATTCCTGAACTTCTGTTCAGAAATGCGATAGTCAGTTTTGTGGGCAAAATCGTTTCGCTTTTGTTTGTGTATAGATTTGATACATTGAGTGTTACAAGTGTTTATGCTGTACATCTTCCAAAGAGGGCAGTCACACGGCTACACACTTTTTTTTATAAATGTATTTGCTGAATTACAGCGATTTGTCTGGGATTGCAGAATGCTCTAAACATTTCCGACAACAGATCTATTTACAACTATTATGGAACAAATAGGGTTATAACAGTTTAATTTGCAACTATTATGCAGTAATAATTTATTCCGGCTTG
>JAZOPR010000005.1:0-74086 GCA_045655685.1 Alistipes sp. | reverse complement strand
CCGGGTGAGCCCTCCTCCGTTTGTTTTTTTGTGTGTGAGTGAGGGTTGGAGGTAGGCAGAGAGATTCACAATTCACAATTTTCTATACTACTAAAAGGCACAAAACGCAACTAATCGATCTGCGGAAGGGGTCGAGGGTCGAACATTAAAAGCAAACAGAGAGGGTTGCCCGCTGATCGGCGAGCAACCCTCTCTATTTTAGCGTAATAAACGGCTATTCTACTACTTCTTGCAGCACTTGCACTCGGTGCTCAGACAACGCCAAGTACCAGCAGCGAAGATTGCACCTACGAACGGAGCAACGATGAACAACCAGAGCTGTTTCAGCGCCAGACCACCTGCGAACAGCGCGGGACCGATCGAGCGTGCGGGATTCACCGAAGTGCCCGTGATGGGAATACAAACGATGTGAACCAGCACCAGCGTCAGACCGATAGCCAGACCTGCGAGGTTACCTGCGCCCTTCTCGCTGTCGGTTGTGCCAAGCACTACCAGCACAAATACGAAGGTGAAGATCACCTCAGCCAAGAATGCCTGCAACATCTCGCCCTCAGTGAACGAGTTAGCGCCCGTTGCGGTGGTTGCACCGAAGCCACCTGTCGAAGTCAATGCAAAAATCAGAGCCGCACCAATGATCGCTCCAATCACCTGGAACACCATATAACCGGCTGCCTCCTTGCCTCCCATACGGCCCGAGAGCCATACGCCGAGCGTAATCGCGGGATTGATGTGGCAGCCCGAAATGCCGCCAATGCAGTAAGCCATACCCACCACCGAAAGACCGAACGCAAACGCTACGGCCAGCACCTCAGCGGGAGCCGTGCAACCAAAGAATACGGCGCTGCCGCAACCCATCAGTACGAGAACCATCGTACCGATCATTTCTGCCAAATACTTCTTCATAGAATTAAGGTTTTAGATTAGTTTCGATAACAAATATAGCGATTCGGACACAGAAATCCAAATCGCTATACTGATTTTAGAGTATTTCGAGTCGCGAGGACTATCCGAGCATCGGCTTCACAACGCCGAAGAACAACCACGCAACCACGAACGTTGCCACGATATTGAAGCACTGAGCCGTCAGGAAGGCAAACAGCGTCGAGCGATTTTCGCGCGAAACGATATCCTTCAAACGGGTGTCAAGACCGATACAAACGAATGCCAGCGAGAAGAACAGCGTCGACATCGTCTTTGCCAGCGAGGTCTCGATCAGCTTGCCCTTAGCGTTGAGAGTCAGCAGGTCAGCCTCCTTCAACAACGAGAATACCAGCGATGCAACCACAAATGCCAGGATAAACTTCGGAAACTTATCCCATACGATTTTGAGCGACGGACGCTGCGACTTGCCACCCTCGCCCTTAGTCGAGAGGTAGAGTGCGATGAAGAACGCAACGACACCAATCAGCACGTTCTGCGTCGCCTTCACCACGATAGCCGTACGGTTGGCGATCTCGCCCGCCATCTCCGACGAAGCCGCCACGCCACTCGTAGTGTCGATCGTACCACCGATCCAAGCACCCATAATCTCCTGCTGCACAGTGGGATCCGACGACAGTAGCGGAACAATCGCACCTGCCAGCCACGGCATCAGATAGATCATCGGCACAACCACAATCAGCACCACCGAAACGACATACGACAGGCTCTTCTTGTCGGTGCCGGCCACGCCCGCAGCCGTGATACAAGCCGACACGCCACAGATCGTAACGCCACTCGACAGCGTCATAGCCGTTGCGCGTTCCACCTTGAAGAGCTTGCGCGAGATGATATAGGCGAAGAACCAAACCACCGTAACGATCACCACGGCCTGCAACAGACCCATCGCGCCCGACTTCAACACGTCGCTGATCATAATCGTCGCACCGAGGCACACCACACCTACTTTAATATAGAACTCGCTCTGGATTGCGGGTTTCAACCACTCGGGGATATGGAACGCATTGCGAATAATCAGACCAAAGATCACCGAGAAGAATACGGGTTCCAGACCCAACTCGCTCTTGATGTAGGGGATATTACCGATCCACATAGCCAGCGCCGCAATCAGAAACACCACCACAAACGAGCGGAGCATACCCTTCATCGGGCGGCTAAGCAGCTTATTACCAGCAAAAAGCGTTACCTGTGCAATGATGAACAACATTGCGATCTTACCCCACGACGACGCTTCGAGCATATTCGTAGGAATTGAAATCGAGGGCAGATACGATCCGAATGCGCACAGCAGCAACAACGGAATCGACAGCATCACAACAACCCAGTCCTCGACCAGAAGTTTTTGAAAGTACGATTTCATTATCAAAGTATTTTTTAAGTTAGTAATCAAACGGTTAATCACGTCTATCACACTCCTGTGCGATTAGAACACGCCGCACACCTGCAATGCCAGCTTACCCGAGTCGTTGCCCGCACCCGCGAAATGCTGATAGGTATAGTTGAGCTGCAAACGCAGATTTTTGAGCAGCCAATAGTCCACACCCACCAGATAGTTGGTCTGCGCCGAAGCCTTCTTCACCGCCAGGTCGGTCGCACCTGCATTCTTGCAGAAATAGTCGTAACGAACCACGGGCATAATCTTCTTGGTCACCCAATAGCCCGCCAGAGCATAGACACCCTCGCTCTGCAACTCGCCTGTCGAGCCCCAGATGTACTCCGAACGAACAACCAACGCCTTGTTGTCGAAACGAGCACCTACGGCATAACGATTTCGATCGGCCATAGCCTCCTGCTCGCCCGTCTTACCCAGATAGACCGAACCCGAAAGGGTCAGGTGCTTGAAGGGATTGACATTCAGACGACCAGCGAAATCCTTATGTTTATTGTCGTCCGACTTATTGATGCCTGCGCCATTATAAACGCCCAACTGATAGTTGATTACACCCTTGAACAGGTCGCCGAAGATCGACAGACCGATATCGCGGCCATTGGCTTTGATGCCTGCCAGATCGCTCATACCCGACATATAGCTGACGCCCATAGCATTGTCGATCGTTTCGAGTTTGAGGGGCGAGATGGGGTTCTCCAACGTGAAGGGAAACTTCGCCTGACCAAACTGCACACCGAAGCCCTTCACGGGGGTATAACGCACGAAAGCGTCGATGATCTTGGGCGACGAGGCGAACTCCAACTGCAAGCGGTAATCGAGTTTAGGTATAATGTTGCCCTTAATGTCCAAACGTGCGCGACGAACATCGAAGGCATTCACAGCACCAAGCGTCTCGAACTGATAACGGAGCTGTACCGAACCGCTGATCGAGGGCATCCACGACAATTTCTCTTCGAGTTTCAGAACACGAGCTTCCAACTCACGCTCGCCCAGTTCCTCGTCCTGAGCCATTGCTGCCGAGCAGGTCAGCACCGCAACAGCCAAGAGCATAAACTTCGTAAATTTCTTCATATTATCTACTCTTTAAATTTTTAAAACTTTAATTATAAATATTTAGTACAAAGTTCGCCATAAAATCGGAGCAAAACAATACGCCTTTTTACTTAAAAAATTGGCACACTCCACCGCCATTCGGGTGAAATGTGCCATATCTTAGGCCGTATAAATTTTGCTCTGACTTATCGTTTCAACTCCACAACGATCGGTCGATGATCCGACACCTTAGGCTCGGCAATCACCTTACGATCAAGTACTTCGACCTGCTGCTGGCGCGGTGCAACGATATAGTCGATCGTACGATTGGGCTTGTCGGCAGGGAACGTGAAGGCCGTCGTATCGCTCAGATATTGCATCTTCTCGCCCATCGCGCGGCAAAATTCGCTATCGGGCGTAGCGTTCAAATCGCCCGCAATATAGATCGGTTTGGTTGCCGCCGTTGCCACGCTGTCAATCACCGCCAACGATGCCATTCGATCCTCCTTGGTCAGCGAAAGATGGGTCGAAACAAAGATATACTCCTCGAATTCGACCGCCAACAACGTGCGCGGCTCCTCACGTCCGGGGAGCGCAAATCGCTGAACAGCAATAGGTTTCTCGCGGCTCAGAATCGCAACGCCATAACCTCCGCCATCGAAATCGATCGCCCTCGAGAAGGTGTGATACATCGAACACTTCTTGCCCAGCACCGCCGCAACATCGTCGCCATTGCTGCGACGCGTCAGGCTGTCGATCTCCTGCAACGCCACCACATCGGGCTGCGCGGCACGAATCACCGCCGCCGTGCGATCGAGATCGCGCTTGCCGTCCATTCCCTTACCACTACGCACGTTGTAGCTCATCAGCACGAGCCTATCGGCAGGTCGCGTAGTCACATAATGGGGTGCCTCGCACGATACCGCCAAAAGAGCCGCCAAGAATATCAATATGCCTCTCATAAGTCACTATCGTTCAAGCACATTCATAATAATATCGTTCAACTTGATGTGCTCGATCAGGAAGCCGTCGTGTCCAAAATCCGAGTCGATCAAGTGGTAATCCGCATTGGGAATCAGGCGGCTCATCTGCTCGATCTGATCGGCCGGGAAGAGCAGATCCGACGAGATGGCAATGACCACCGTACGCGAACGGATCGAGCGCAACAACTCCTCCTCGCTCTGCTCACGACCGCGCGCAATGTTGTGAGAATCAACCGCGTGCGTCAGTCGATGATACGAATAGACGTTGAATCGTCGGCAGAGTTTCTCGCCCTGATAACGCTGGTAGGTGGTCGCGCGATGACCTGTGATTTTCTTCACGGCATCGGGATCCTGCTGCGTCTTGTCGTAGGCCTGCTGACCGCGATAGCTGAGCAGGGCAATCGAGCGCGCCGTAGCCATTCCCTTCCACGCTGCGTCCTCGCGCGGCTCGCCAAACTCGGGGTCGCACTCGATAGCCATACGTTGCGACTCATTGAAGGCGTGCGCCCAAGGCGTTGAGTGCGAGAGTGTTGCAATCAACACCAATCGCTCTGCAAAGTCGGGGCACTGCACCGCCCACTCGCAACATTGATAACCGCCGATCGAGCTACCAATCAACATCGCAACTCGCTCGATGCCAAGATGTTGCGCCAAAAGTCGATGACAGCGCACCATATCGCGCACCGTAACCAACGGAAAATCATTGTAGTAGGGCTCACCCGTTGCTGGATTCACCGACAGCGGTCCCGTCGAGCCGTAGCACGAACCGATGAAATTGGCGCAAACTACGAAATAGCGCGCCGGATCGAGGAACTTACCCTCCTCGACCGTATGCTCCCACCAATCGGCCACATCCGAATTGGCTGTCAGCGCGTGACAGACCCAGATCACATTGCTGCGATCGGCGTTCATCTGCCCATAGGTGTGGTAGGCAATACGCACCTCGGGCAGCACTGCACCGCAATCGAGCGTGACGGGCGAGGCGTAGTCGAAATACTTTACTTCGTTCATTATTAACCGATTGCGGCAAAAGCCTGTTCGAAATCGTCGATCAGATCCTCGACATTCTCCAATCCCAACGAGATACGCAACAAGGTCGGCGTAACGCCTGCCGCGATCTTATCCTCGTCGCTGAGCTGCTTGTGCGTAGTCGATGCGGGGTGAGTCACAACACTGATCGAATCGCCAATCATCGTCATATGTGCGAACAATTTGAGCGACTCAACGAACTTAATCGTGGTGTCGAGCGTGCCCTCCAACTCGATCGTGAAGACACTCGACGAGCCGTGGCGGAAATATTTCTTGGCATTGACGTGTCCCGCGTGGTCCTCGAAACCGACGAAACTTACGCGACGCACCTTCGGGTGATTGCGGCAATATTCGGCCAGACGCCACGCCGAACGCACCTCGTGATCAACACGTAACGACAAGGTTTCCAGACCGATAAGCATCAGATACGAATCAAACGACGAGGGGCAGCAACCCAAGTCGCGCAGACCATCGACACGACACTTCACAACGAATGCCGCCGGTCCGAACGCCTTGTAGAGGTTCAGTCCGTGATAGCCCTCCGACGGACCGTCGATCTGCGGGAACTTACCGTTGCCCCAATCGTAGCGACCACCATCGATAATCACGCCACCCATTGCCGTACCGTGGCCGTTGATCCACTTGGTTGCCGACTCCAAAACGATGTCCGCACCCCACTCGAACGGGTTGCAAAGGTAGCCGCCCGCGCCGAACGTATTATCCACAACGAAGGGGACATCGTGGCGGTGAGCCATCTCGGCAATGCGCTCCAAATCAGGCACATCACAGGTCGGATTACCCATACTCTCGACATAGACCGCACGTGTATTTTCGTCGATCAGAGCCTCCATCGCCTCGATCGAATCGTGGGGCGCAATGCGGCACTCGATACCGAGCTTACGCAACGAGATCTTGAACTGATTGTAGGTTCCGCCATAGAGGAAGGGCGAAGTGACGATGTTCTGTCCCTTCTCCGCCAACGAAGTGATTGTCAGCAATATAGCCGACATACCACTCGACACTGCCAGCGCACCCACGGCATCATAGAGAGCCGCGATACGCTCCTCGTAAGCCGACGAGGTGGGGTTTTGCAGGCGGGTATAGATGTTGCCACCCTCGCTCAACTCGAAGAGTCGAGCCGCGTGGTCGCAATCGCGAAAATGGTAGGCCGCCGTGGGGTAGATCGCCACACCGCGCGAGCCTGTCTGATCGACGTGATAGCCGCTATGAATTTGGCGCGTTTCGAAACGCAATTTCTTCTCTGCCATTGTGTTATGTACTTTTGTTTTAGTCCTCAAATTAGTGGTCCGTCGCGTGCGCACGCGCACAATAATGACTTGCAAATTTACGCTCTATTTTCGGGAATTGCAACTCAACACGCCGTGCAGGGTTGTTTTTCTCGCAAGAATGTTTTATATTTGTAATAAAATTGGGTTAGTGGGCATTTTTGTTTCGTCCACAACCACTTAACCAGCAAACAGATGAAAGGTATCGTTCTGGCCGGAGGCTCCGGCACTCGACTCTATCCGATAACTAAGGGCGTTTCGAAACAACTGCTCCCGATCTATGACAAACCGATGGTTTACTACCCCATTTCGGTGCTGATGCAGGCGGGAGTGCGTGATATTCTGATCATTACGACTCCGCAGGACGCACCTTCGTTCCGCCGTCTGCTGGGCGACGGATCCGATTTCGGAGTGCGTTTGGAGTATGCTGAGCAACCTTCACCCGACGGTCTGGCGCAGGCATTCCTGATTGGCGAGGAGTTCATCGCGGGCGACAGCGTCTGTCTGGTGCTGGGTGACAATATTTTCCACGGCGCAGGACTGACCGAGAAACTCGTTGGCGCAGTCAATCGTGCTGAAAATGAGGGTCGTGCAACGATCTTCGGCTATCGTGTCGATGATCCCGAACGCTATGGCGTGGCGGAGTTCGATGCCGAGGGTCACTGCCTTTCGATCGAGGAGAAACCCTCTGCCCCGAAGTCGAATTACGCCGTTGTCGGACTCTATTTCTATCCCAATCGCGTAGTCGAGATCGCCAAGTCGATCCGTCCTTCGGCCCGTGGCGAATTGGAGATAACATCTGTAAATCAACAATTTCTGAGCGACCGCGAACTGCACGTCGATACCTTTGGCGAGGGATTTGCGTGGCTCGATACGGGTACGCACGACTCGCTGGCCGAGGCGTCGATTTTCGTCGAGGTGATCGAAAAACGTCAGGGCGTCAAGATCGCTTGCTTGGAGGAGATCGCCTTCCGCAACGGTTGGATCTCGGCCGAAAAACTTCGCCAAGTAGCTGAGCCAATGGCACGTAACCCCTACGGTCGATACCTGTTGAAGGTTGCCGACACGAAAAAGTAACTCGCAAAAGCAAAGACGATGGAACGCAAGATTTTGATCACGGGCGGTGCAGGATTCATCGGATCGCACTTGGTGCGACTGATGGTCAATAAATATCCTAACTATCTGATGGTAAACCTCGATGCGCTGACCTATGCGGGCAATCCGGCCAATCTGCGCGACGTGGAGGAGGCCGAAAATTACCGCTTCGAGCGCGTTGATATTTGCGATGTCGAGGCGGTACGCGAGGTGTTCGACCGCCACGCGATCGACAGCGTGATCCATCTGGCCGCCGAGAGCCACGTCGATCGCTCGATTGACGACCCATTCTCGTTTGCTCGCACCAATGTGCTGGGTACGCTGACGCTGTTGCAGGTGGCTAAGGAGCGTTGGAACGACGGCGCGCAGCACCTTTTCTATCACGTTTCGACCGACGAAGTCTATGGTTCGCTGGGCGCTGAGGGCACATTCACCGAGTCGTCGCGCTACGAACCCCACTCGCCCTACTCGGCCAGCAAAGCGTCGAGCGACCACTTCGTGAGAGCGTTCCACGACACATTCGGACTGCCGACGGTGATCAGCAACTGCTCGAACAACTACGGTCCATACCAATTCCCCGAGAAGCTCATTCCGTTGTTTATCAATAATATACGCGAACGCCGTGCGCTGCCCGTCTATGGCCGTGGCGAGAACGTGCGCGATTGGCTCTATGTCGAGGATCACGCGCGTGCGATCGACCTGATCTTCCATCGCGGTCGCGTGGGCGAGACCTACAACATCGGCGGCTCGAACGAGTGGCGCAATATCGACCTTGTTCGACTGCTCATTGCAACGACCGACCGCCTGCTCGGACGCGCTGAGGGTGAGGACGATAACCTCATTACGTTCGTGCGCGACCGCGCGGGACACGACCTGCGCTACGCCATCGACTCGACTAAACTGCGCGAGGAGCTAGGTTGGGTGCCCGAGGTGAGTTTCGAGGAGGGTATCGAGCGCACCGTGCGCTGGTATCTGCACAACGACGAGTGGCTCGCGGGCGTCACTTCGGGCGAATATCGCAACTATTACAGCCGTATGTACGACAACCGTTAGCATCCACAACACACTGACACACAACAACTAACAACTATATGAATACTAACTCAAAAAACTCGTCGCAACGTATCCTCTCGATCGACATCGTTCGAGGCCTTACGTTGCTGTTGATGCTCTTCGTCAACGACCTCTATATGCCCGGCGTACCCGCGTGGCTGGGGCATACGGAGATGAATTTCGATGGAATGGGATTGGCCGATTGGGTCTTCCCGAGCTTCCTGTTTATGGTCGGAATTTCGATCCCTTACGCGATTGAGGCACGTCGCCGCCGCGGCTCGTCGGACATCGCCATCGTAGGCCATATCCTCTGGCGCACACTGTCGCTGATCTGCATCGGCGTGGCACTGCTCAATGCAGGCCGAATCAATGCCGAAATGACCGGAATCACCTCTTCGACGTGGCGCTGGTTATTCTATCTGTTCCTGTTTATGCTTTGGAACAACTATCCGCGCGAAAGCCGTTATGCGCTGTTATTCAAGGCGATGAAGTCTATCGGTTTCATCGGAATCATCGTGCTACTGGCAATCTTCCGCGCCGGAACACCCGAAGATCCTCGTTGGTTGGTTGCCAGCTGGTGGGGCATTCTCGGTCTGATCGGTTGGGGCTACGTGGTGGCTGCACTGACAAGCCTCGCAACACGCGGCTCGCTCGTTGGCGCAATCGCAGTCTGGGCTGTTTTCTTAGGTTTGAACTGCATCTCGTCGGCAGGCATTAACGATTGGGCGGTGCCGTTCCGCACAATCTTTGGCACTGTGCTTCAAGGCAATACGCCGATGATCGTACTGACGGGTCTGGTTACGGGAACCTACCTGATGCGCAGCCAGCACGACAAAAAGCGCAAGATGTGGACACTGATCGTAGCGGGAGCAGTGTCGATCGTGGCAGGTTTCATACTGCGTAATTGGTTCATCATTTCGAAGATTTTGGCAACCCCGAGCTGGGGCCTTATCTGCAACGGTATCAGTCTGTTGGTGCTTGCATTTGTGTTCTACCGCACCGATATTTGCGGTCGCACGCGCTTCACCTCGCTACTCGAAACAACGGGTCGCAACTCGATGACAACCTACCTTGCACCAAGCGTGCTCTACTCGGCAATCGGCCTGCTGCCCTTCCACCTGCTCTTCTACAAGCAACCCGACAGCGCGATGTTAGCCATCTGTGGATCAATCGCTTGGTCTATTGCAATGGCCTACTTCTCGATTCTACTCGAAAAGCTGCACATTAAGTTGAAGCTATAAGGCTGTCGCCAATAATGAAAAGCCCCGAATAGTTTTGAATTCGGGGCTTTTTTACGAACTTCACAACTCTAATCTACTGCCGAAATGAGAGCCCCTAAATACCGACAACAACCTATCCCTCAGCAACGTAGCGCGGGACGAACACCCGATTTGCTCAACTTTTTTGGCACCTATGTGCAACGACTCGAACGCGAAGGGCGCACGGGATCTGCGGCCAACTACCGAATGGCGTGTCGCAAATTTGCACACTTTCTCGGATCACGCCGCCCGAGTGTGGCCCAGCTGACGCGCGAAATTGTCGTCGAGTATGAAACGTGGTTGCGCCAAAGCGGTCTTAGCCCAAACACCATTTCGTTCTATCTGCGCTACCTGCGCGCAGTTTACAACGTAGTTTCGATGGAGATCAGCCTCCATACGCGCCGCGATCCATTTCTCTATATACGTATCAATCAGGTAGCTACGATCAAACGTGCAATCACACCCGCCAACCTGCGACGCATCGCCGAGTATGACCTCACGCGCCGCAGTACGCGTATGGCATTTGCGCGCGACCTGTTTCTGTTCAGCTTTTTCGCGCGAGGAATGTCGTTTGTCGATATGGCCTACCTGCGCAAAAACGACATTCAGGACAACATTCTGAGCTACCGCCGTCGCAAAACGGGACAGTGGCTCACGATGGCCGTCGAGCCTTGTATGCAAGAGATTATCGACCGCTACAACTCCTCGGGCGACTACCTGCTCCCGATACTGCAAGACGACGACAGCTACAAGAACTACCGCTCGCAACAACGCGATTTGAACCGCAATATCAGCGCCTTAGGTCGTGAATTGGGGTTCGAACTGCCGCTGACATTCTACGTTGCTCGCCACACGTGGGCGACAATGGCGCGCGACTCGGGCGCCCCGATCCAGATCATCAGTGCGGGTATGGGTCACACCTCCGAGCGCACGACAAACATCTACTTGGCGCAACTCGACCACAGCCGCATCGACGAGCTTAACCGTCAGGTTATCGGGCAGTTATCGGGCAAGCCGAAGCGGTCGAAGCGCTGAGCCTCACTCTCGACGAGCAGCATTATTATCGGTTCCACAAAAAAAGTGGTCGCTCCGCGTTTGGTGTGCGGAACGACCACATTTTAGTGCATTGACTACCCTTCGGGCGACTATTTTTGATCGATTGCGGCGTTGATTTGTTCAGCAAGCGCAGTCAGCTCGGCCTTCGACGGCTGTTCATTCTCGACATAGAAGGCCATCAGATCGGCGATCTGACCATCGAAATAGGTATCCAACACGCTACGCAACACACGCTGAGCATAGCCTTCGCGCTCGAACGTGGGATAGTAACGATAGAATCGTCCCTGCTCACGATGGGTAACATACCCTTTGTTTTCAAGCATTTTGATGAAAGTTGCGACGGTTGAATACTTAGGTTTGGGCTCGTCCATCTTGTCGATAATGTCATAAACCAGTCCATCACCGAGCGACCAAAGAACCTGCATTACACTCTCTTCGCCTTTGGTCAATGCGGGTAGTTTTGATGTATTATTTTTCATCTCTAACAATTAGGTTATGTGTATAGAATCATTAACAGACGCTATTGTGTCTGCCGTTAGGTTTTCACAAAGTTAAGGCTTAAACATTAAAATTCCAAAATTTAAGCCACCGTTTTAACTCTGCAATAGGACATTTTTAATATTTTTCGCACAATCCGCGCGTAATCTGCGCGCGCATAAGCACCAGATAGCGTGCTTTCGGCCACTGAAATTTCAAAGTATAACCCGCCGCCAGAACAAGCGTCGCCGCCCACTTCACCGCCTCCGACACCAAACGTCTGCCGTAACGACCAATCTGGCGAGTGCGAATCTGCTCGCTCACACCAATGGCGTGGCTCAGGCGCGTGAAGTAATCTCGCGTCAGTTTGTCGGGCGAGATGTGGTGATAGATCATCGACTGCGGAACATAGTAGAAGGGCTCGCCACTGCGCGCCAGACGGTTGAAGAAATCGGTCTCCTCGCCACCAATCAGGCGCTTGCCCGTACGTCCCAGCGCGGGATCGAAGGCCCCATAGCGCTCGATAGCCTCGCGGCGAACAGCCATATTGCCACCTCCGGGGCAGCGACCGCGACCGAACGGGCGCACCTCATCGCCCATATCGAGCGGATTGGCAATCGGGCGCTCGGTATAGGGCGAAATCCACGCGGGACGACCCTGCTCGTAGCAGGGCACAATGCGACCTCCCGCCGCCACCACCTTCGGGTGCGAGTCGAAAAAGTCGATATAGCCACGCACGAAGTCCTCGTTTACGGTCTCGTCATCGTCGATAATTGCGATATAGAGTCCCTGCGCCGCCGCCATACCGCAGTTGCGCGCGTGACTCAGTCCCTGACGCTCCTCGCGCACCATACGCACGGGCAGCTCGGGATTGGCAGCCGCAAACTCGGCAAAACGCTCCTCGGTATCGTCCTTCGAGTTGTTGTTCACGACCACCACCTCCCACTGCTCACGCGGGACAGACTGCGTGCGGAACGACGCCAAACATCGCACAAGCGACTCGGCACGATTATACGTAGCGACAACAACCGTTAGACGTAGCATAGCTTTTTGACTCTATTTAACGAACATTTTGCGCACCGCATGCCAATCGCCATCGTTCTCCGACGGCTCGATGCCAAGCAGGTGACACAGAATGATATACATATTCAAATTTTGGAACGAACGCTGCTCATAACCCTTGCGAAACGCAGGGCCCGTAGCGTAGAATACCATCGACATCTCGCGCTCGAAATTGTCGAAACCGTGCGCACCCTTACCGATCGGGCGACGCTCCACATCGGGCTGGCGATACTCGACCGTCCAACCCATATCGGGCATTACGACCAGATTGGTGATGCGTGTCGGGTGCTGACCATAGTGATATTTCGCAGGGATCTCGGTGCGTCGATAGGCCTTGATACCCTTCACTTTACGCAGCGCACGCAGCGCCTCCTGCTCATACTCGGCCTCAACTTCCACGCCAAACGGACGACCACCCACCGTACGCACAACACGCTGCGGGTCGAGCACCTCATAGAGATTTGCAATGCGCTCATCCGACAGTTGGGCCATACCGTGATCGGCCGTCACGATGAAGTTAATCTTATCATATACAGGCGATTGGCGGATCTTCCAAAAGAAGTAACGCAACGTCGAGTCGATATGCTCGGCCTGCGCCACTGCCTGCTCCGACAGCGGACCGTGGCGGTGCATCACCGCATCAGGCTGCTCAAAGTACCACATCACCAGGTTGGGAATCTGATCAACCTCACGCGTCATCGCCTCAACAACCCAATCGGCACGCTCGCGATAGCTCGGTTCCTCGGTGTAGCGCGTCCAGACCGTCGCCTGACGACCGCCAATGGGCACCTCGCTACCCGGCCACATAAAGATATTTGCCACACGCCCCTGACGCTCGGCAGTGTTCCAGATCGGGTCGCCACCCCAGAAGTCGGGCGTCTGCGTATCGTCGTAGTTGAACACCGACATCTGACGACCTAACACCTTGTCGTAGAATCCGTTATTGACCACTCCGTGATTGTCGGGGTGGAGTCCCGTAGCCATCGTATAGTGGTTGGGGAAGGTATTCGAGGGGTAAACCGGATAGGTCTCGGCGTAAGTTCCCGCGCGGCGCAACGAGTCGAGCGTCGGCGTATGGGCGTGCTCGGCCAAATCCCAACGGAAGGCGTCCATCGAGAGGATTATCACATAGCGGTTATCGTTTTCGTAGGGGTCGGCAGCGACCTCACGTACTGCACGTTGCACGGGCGAGCAAGCCGCAGCTACCGCCGCAAATGCCAATATCAGCAATCGTTTCATCGGAGTTTATTCATTTTCGTTTCCACAAAGATAACGAAAATATAATTCAAGATTCAAAAATCAAGATTCAAAATTAACAATTAGGCTACGCTCTCCGAGGAGAGTGGCTTTATATTCTTTTAATAGTAAAATAATAAGAAAAAATAGATCCACGCTTTTCTTAAAGCGTGTCATCATTGGCGGGTCGGCCTTTGGCCGAGCCCCCCACCCGCCAATGATGAGCCCGCCCATATGGCACAATACGACCTTGCTACATCAATGGCACAAGATTACGGGTTTTGCAAAACGCCCACTATTTGCAAGGCCGAAAACAGCAGAACACGCCCATATGGCGTGAAAAAAGGGTCGCTCCCCGAAGGAAGCGACCCTGAAAATGTTATCTAATGTCATTTGAGTCTTAACTGACTCTTGCTCGATTAGTTGAAGGTGTAGCGGAAGCTCAGCATTGCCGACCAAGTCGAAGCGAAGCCTACGTACTTGTTCCAAGTAGGAGCGGTGAAGGTGTAAGCCTTGCCGTCCCACTTCAGGATGCTGCTGGTGCTCATCTGCTGAACATTGCCCCAACGACCGCAAATCAGGTTACCAACGTTGTTCACGTCAACACCTACGGTCAGCTTGTTCTGACGACCGGTGGTGTTCAGGATGATGTCGGTAGCGAACTTGAAGTTGAACGAGTTGTACCAGGGCATTACAGCGCCACCACGAGTCGAGTACTCGCCACGGTGCTTGCTCAGGTACTTGTCAGCTGCGATGAACTCGCCAAATGCCTTCTTGTTGTCCTCCTTGGTGAAGGGCATCGAAGCCAACTCCTTCTCGGTGGGGATATACATCAGGTTGTAAGCACCCTTATCGCCGGTTACGCACGAAGTCAAAGTGTAAGCGTAGCGGTTGTACGAGTAGCCACCTACGTAACCGTAGTTGTAACCCTCATAGAACAATGCCAAAGTGGTAGCAACGTTCTTGTTGAGAGCCTTGTTGTAAGCGATGCTTGCGATTACACGGTGAGGAGCAACGTACGACGAGAAGCCAAGCTCAGGATTGTTCGAACCGTGAACGTTGTAGGTGTTGGTGTTGTAAGCCGACGAAACCTGGTCACCAATACCGTCGATAACGTTCTTCGAACCCGAGTGGGTGTAAGCAGCCATCAACGACAGACCGAAGTTGAAGTCCTTCTCAGCCTTAGCGGTGAACGAGTAGTAGTAACCGTTCTTACCAGCGTTGGTGATGTAGTAAGCGTTGTTCAGACCCTTCTCGGTTGCCCACAACTTACGTGCAGCGGGCTCGCCGGGCAGAGTTACGCCACCTGCAACCTCCTCCATACCGAGGTACTTGCACATCACGGTGTTCATATCCATATTGTAGATACCCTCCAACGAAACCTTGATGTCACCGGGGAGCTTCATATCCAAAGCCAAAGTCGACTTCCAAGCGCCCTGCATCTTCAAGTTCTTGTCCAAGATGGTTGCACCCGAGGGAGCTGCCAAATCGTCGGTTGCCTTGAAAGTACCACCGTAGAGGTCGGTCAGGATATCCTCAACATTCTGGTGGAAACCAGGAGTCTTCATACCATCAGCGATCTTGTCGTGAGTAGCGATGTACTGAGCCTGCAAGCAGTTGCTGTTACCAGCTACCGATACGATCCATACGAAGGGGATACGGCCGGTGAAGATACCGGTACCACCACGCAGAACGTACTTACGATCGCCAGCGATGTCCCAGTTGAAACCTACACGGGGAGCAACGTTCAGACGTGCCTTAGGCATATCTGCGGTGCGGTAGCCACCGTGATTCTTGTACATCTCCTCGAAGTTCTTGTTGTTGTTACCCTCGATGCTGGGGTAGGTAGGCAACTCGAAACGGATACCTGCGCTCAGCTTGAAGCGGTTGCTGAAAGTGATCTCGTCCTGAACGTAAGCCGAGTACTGGATATACTGGAACGAGGGGAATACCTGCTTCAAGTCGTCGCGGTTCGAGTGTGTAATAGCGAATGCCAGAGGATTAACGCTCTTGTCGCCATTAGCAGCAGCCTTGAAATCCTCCCACGAATCGTATACGTAGTAACCCAGACCACCCTGCATAAAGCCGTTCTTGGTGTTGTTGTGCTCGAACTGCAAACCAGCGATGATGTTGTGCTTACCAGCGGTGTAAGCGATCTCGTCGGTGATTACAGTGGTTGTAACGTCACGCAAGTTACCATAGGTGAAGGGGTCGGGACCGAACGAGGTCAGAAGAGCCTTGGTACCGTCCTCGAGGTTCTGCAAGATATCAACAGTGGGGAAGTTGTCACCTACGAAGCTACGGGGCTCGTACTGCTTCGAGTAGGTACCACGCAGAGTGTTGGTCAGACGACCGTCCAGGAAACGCGAGTTCAACTCAGCAGCGAACGAAGTAAAGTTCTGCTCCTGGAAGTAACGCGAGCTCTCGAAGTAGATAGCGTACTGCGAAGTACGACCGTAGTTGTTACGGTTGTAGGGGTTGGGGTTCAGCGGGTTAACCGACGACGAAGGGCTCGACGAGTACTTGTTGCGGGTAGTGCTGAAACGAACGTTTGCGCTGTGGTTCTTGTTGATGTTCCAGTCCAGGCGAGCAACCAACTTCCAGTCGGGAGTGCTCAGCGAGTAACCCTGGTAGCGACCCGGATCGTAACCGAACTTCTCCATCAAGAACTTCTTCATATCCTCCATCTGAGCAACGGTAGGACGGTTGTAGGTAGTACCGTTACCCCACTCGGTGTTCTCATCGGGGCGAGCCTGACGAGTCGAACCGGGAGTTTCGTCCATATCGTACTCGAAGTTAGCGAAGAAGAACAACTTATCCTTAACGATAGGACCACCTACGCTAACACCGGTAGTGTTGTTGATCTGCTTGCTCTTGTTCAGGCGCAGGTACATACCGGTCTCATCGGTAACACCGTAGTGAGCACCCTTCAAAGCCTCGTCCTGATAGTAGTCATAAACGGTAGCCTTGAACTCGTTGGTACCACTCTTGGTAACAGCGTTGATAGCACCACCGGTAAAGCCGCTCTGACGAACGTCAAACGGAGTGATCGAGATCGAGATCTGCTCCAAAGCGTCGAGCGAGATGGGGGTACCACCTGCGGGCAGGTTACCACCGATACCGAATGCGTTGTTGAACGCTGCACCATCGACGGTTACATACGACTGACGGTAGTTACCACCACCGATAGCCAGACCGTTCGAAGTCGAGTTAGCCTGCGGAGTGAGCTTCATGATGTCGTTCATGCTGCGGCTAACGCTGGGGGTTACAGCCATACGCTTGCTCGAAATGCTGGTCATCGAACCCGAACGCTGGCTGTTCATCGACGAGTTAGCGCCGTCAACAGCTACAACTACTGCGTCCATACCGATCGACTCCTCTTTCAGAGTAGCGTCCAATACGAGGTTATCAGCCAGTGCAGCCTGCAAACCCTGCTGCTCTACGGTCTGGTAGCCCAGCATCTGGAACTGCACGGTGTAAGGACCACCTGCACGTACGTTGAGCAGACGATAGTTACCGTCAACATCAACAACGGCACCATACTGCGTTCCCGACGGAGTGTGGATAGCGACTACGGTAGCACCTACCAGAGCCTCACCCTTAGCGTCGGTCACCTTACCACTGATGTTCGAAGTCGTAACCTGTGCCGACAGCGACAAGGTAGCGAAAATCGACAGAATCAAAAAGGCGAATTTCTTCATAAAAAAATGGTTTAGTTAATAAAAAAAATTGTTTGGTTTATTTTGAGTTTTAATCTCTTCGTTCGGTCACAGTTTAGTTCAGCAAAGGTATGGCGTCAACCTAATTCCTTAGTAGTAATACAATAAAAAACAATGAGTGGACAAGCTTTTTGGGGCGGTTCCACTCACGGTTAGTATTGTTGTATATATCTATTGGTGTTCATACGGGTATTCAGCCCGCTACGCATATCGACGTAAAATCGCATCGAAAGTATGTTGCTACTATTAATCATAAACGATTGCCGATAAAAACTTATGAACCCCTATGAAACTTACGAGCTTCTCTGAGTCTCTTTTTCTTCCGCCACAAAAGTACAGCAAATATTCGGAAGTCGCAAAAGATTAGCAATAAAAGGTCAACATTTTATCGACAAAACACTTTTTTACGAGCCATTTTGCCGACCTTTTCATCTATCCGCTCCACTTTTTCAAACAGCTGACCCTCCAAAGCGGTTTGTCGCTTCGGAGGGTCAGCCCATTCTATTTGGTTATCGGTTACTCGATTGGCTCGATCGTGTACTCCTTCCAGCCCTCGGCCTTCGAGTAGGCATCGACCGACTCCGCGGGAACCTTCACCACCAGTTTCTCGTTCTCACCACCGAGGAATTTCCACCCCGTAGCGGGCGGGGTCACAGCACGACAGATCACCGTCGTGAGCGCAGGACACTCGGCAAACACTTCGGCCTCGATCTTGGTCACTTTTGCTCCGATCTCAACCTCAGCCAGCGAGGTGCAATTACCGAACAGGTTATCCATCACCACCGTAAGCTTCTCGGGCAACTTGACCGAAGTCAGCGACTTACAGCCATAGAACGCACCCATATCGATCATCGTCACCGTCTTCGGGAACTCGATTTCGCGCAACGACTCGCAGTCGCGCAACGAACTTACGCCGATGGTAGTCAGACCCTCGGGCAGCGTCACCGAGATCAGCTCGCGGCACTCTTTGAGCACCTCCTGCTGGATCGACACAACCCCTTCGGGAACGACGCACTCGGTCAGACCTGCGGGCGCAAATCCGATCAACTCCTTGTTGAACACCAGATAGCGACCGTCTCCCTCGACGTACTTACCCTCCAAACGCTTCAACGACGGACACATCGCAAACGGAGCCATACCGAACTTCTTGACGCTCTGCGGAATCTTCACCTCGGCGAGCTTCGGATTACGCGCAAATGCCATAACGTCAATCAATTCCAAGCCCTCGTTCAGCTCGACCGAGGACATATTCGGGTTACGCATAAAGGTGTTGTAACCCACCTTTTTGACGCTCTGCGGGAGCTTCATCGACACCAGCGTTTCGCAATCGCTGAACGCAAACGACCCGATCTCGATCACATCGCTGGTCAGCGTCATCACGCCCTGACCATTCGAGTATTTGTTCGACGCAATGGTCGGGCCATTGAATACGTTATATTGGTTGAGCGGTTTGATCGTCTTGCCGTCGGTTGTGGTGTAGTAGATTTTGCGATTCTCCAAACGCGCCGCCGACATTGCCGCCTGGTTCACCTTGACCGATTTGGTCAATTCGGCCTTCTCGCTCTTGACGACGATGGTCGCCGTGCGCCCGCTCTCCAAGTTGCTCGTCTGAACGGCAATAGCAACGGTATGCTCACCCTCGGCACCCCATATCTTCTTGACCTTCACCCAATCCGACTCGCACTCGGCAGTCCACGGATGCGAGGCCTTCACCGTAAACGAGTATTCGGCCACCACGTCGGTAGCCTTGATTGTCACGGGCGTAAGCTCCAAGAATTTCTTCACTTCGGGCACCACTTCCGGCTCGTCATCGCACGCCGTAGCGACACAAATCATCGCCACCGCCGCAAAAAACATCGCAAAAAATCGTTTCATTTCGTTCTTCTTTTTTTTAGTCAATCTCGAAGGTTCGGGCCGAGTCGCCGTCGATCGTGATCGAAACGGTCATCACATCGTCGGGCAGCAGCTCCTCGATCTTCTCGGGCCACTCGACCAGACATAGCTCGCCGCTGTAAAAATACTCCTCGTAGCCCATATCGAAGGCCTCCTCGACGCGCTCGATACGGTAGAAATCAAAGTGGTAGACCACTCCATCATCGCCCGTATTGTACTCATTCACAAGCGCAAACGTAGGGCTCGTCACCACGTCACTCGATCCCAATGCAGCCACGATCTCGGCAATAAGCGTAGTCTTGCCCGCGCCCATCGGAGCACGGAAAGCCACCACGCGACGCTCGCCCAGACGCTCCACCACGGCATCGGCCACGCGCGAGAGTTCAGACAACGAATCGATCGATATTATCAATTTTTCCTCCATTCTTCAACCATTAAAAGAGTGCGCTATTCAGACCCGTAGCGATCTGCTCGGCCATCTTGTCGAGTGCCTCCTGAATCTTGCCGCCGATCATCATTCGCATCATCATATTGAGCTCGACGTGCAGCACCATACGCATACGCGTGTCGGTCGAATCGACCTCGTGCAGCTGCAACCAGAAGGTGAAATCCATCGGTGTCGATTCGCCACTGACGATCTTAACCAACTTAGGCTCAACGCGATCGATGATTCGCATCGAGGCCGTGAAGCCCTTGACCTTGAACGAACAGGTATCCTCGGTAGCCTGCCACTCCTCGACACGATCCTTCAACACGGGGGTGAAGTTGTCGAAGCGGCTTGCCATCGCATAGATCTGAGCGGCAGGGCGACGAATCTGCACCTGCTTGCTCTCGTACTTCTCCAAGCTCATCGGCTTACTCGTTTTGACGCCACTGCGAGGGGTTCTTGCGCCACTCTTGCAGCGTTTCGAGTTCCTCCTCTTTCACGTAACCCTCCTCGGCAGCCAGCGAGATCATTGCACCGTAGTTGCTCAGAGTGTCGAGCTTAACGCCAGCCTTCTCGAAGTTCTCAACCGCCACGGGGAAGCCATAAGTGAAGATTGCGACCATACCCAGCACCTCGCAGCCAGCCTTGCGCAGAGCCTCGACAGCTGCCAACGAGCTGCCACCGGTCGATACCAGATCCTCGATCACAACCACCTTTGCGCCGGGCTTCACCTCGCCCTCGACCTGATTTTCAAGGCCGTGCGACTTGGGTGCCGAGCGTACATAGATAAACGGTTTGCCCATCTTCTCGGCAGCCAGCACACCGTGAGCGATTGCGCCCGTAGCAACACCTGCCACGACCTCAACTTCGGGATATTTCTCGGCGATCACCTCGGCAAAACTCTCATAAACGAGCTTGCGAGCCTCGGGAAACGACAAAATTTTACGATTATCGCAATAAATCGGCGAGTGCCAACCCGATGCCCACGTAAAATAATTTGCAGGACTGAGTTTTATTGCCTTAATTTGCAGTAGCGTTTGCGCCACATTACGTTCAATTGTGTTCATAAGCGATGTATAAAGTTTATTTCAATAACCATTCGATCTGTTTCGATCGTCACACCCGCAACGACGGCTCGCTCCAAATTGCGGGCTCGGAGGTCGCACGTGCAGACGATATCGCAAAGTTATTGCAAATATTCGAGATTTCCGATAGTATCGAGGTATTATCCGATGATTTCGAGGCGGTTTTCGCCCATTTTTGTTCGTTTTTTGTCGAGGTCGAGGCGGCAGGAGGTGTCGTTGCCGACCGTGAAGGGCGTGTGGCGATGATTCACCGACGCGGACGCTGGGACCTGCCGAAGGGTCACCGCGACGCAGGTGAGAGCCTCGCGGAGTGTGCCGCACGCGAGATCGAGGAGGAGTGCGGACTGTCGCAACTCGTTGTCGGAAAGGAACTTTGCACAACAATGCACATCTACGACACCTACGGACGTTGGGAGCTGAAACGCACTACGTGGTTTGCAGTTCGAGCATTAGGGTCGACCGCCGTCACACCCCAGACCGACGAAGACATCGCACGGGTCGAGTGGTGCACGCTGAACGAAGCCGAGCGTCGTGCCACGACCGAAAGCTACGCCACAATCGCCCAGGTTATAAGCGAATACACAAAACAAACTATAACAAAACCCATTTCACAATGAAAAAATTAATTCTTTTTATGGCACTTATTGCATTTGCCGCAACATCTTGCCAAAACGAAGGCAAGCCCACGCCGCTCGAGATCGACAACGCG
The DNA here is from genome assembly GCA_045655685.1 of Alistipes sp. Lineage (GTDB taxonomy): Bacteria > Bacteroidota > Bacteroidia > Bacteroidales > Rikenellaceae > Alistipes. The sequence goes on along the minus strand of JAZOPR010000005.1, from coordinate 52,356 downwards.
CTCACCGCAGCCGAGATCGAGGCAGGCATCCTCTCACCCGAGGTGATGTGGAAGATGGGCCGCGTAGGTTCGTCGTCGCTCTCGCCCGACGGCACCGAGGTAGCATACACGGTTACCTATTATAATATGGCCGAGAATCGTGGTGTGACCTCGATCTACTTGCAGCCGATCGAGGGTGGCGAGCCTCGCCAGCTGACCGACAACGCCGCTAACGACGTCAGCCCGCAGTGGGCAGCCGACGGCCGCTCGCTCTTCTTCCTCTCGAACCGTAGTGGCTCGATGCAGATCTGGAACGTAACCACCGCCGACGCTATGTTGCGTCAGGTGTCGGACATCGAGGGCGACATCGAGGCATTCGGCATCGCACCCACTGCCGAGAAGGTCTACTACGTTCAGCCCGTGCACGTTAAGGACATTCTGTCGAAGGACGTCTACAAGGATATGGACAAGTCGAAGGCTCGTATCTACGACGACCTGATGGCTCGCCATTGGAGCTATTGGGACGAGGGCGACTATCGCCACATCTTCGTTGCCGACTTCGACGCTGCGAAGGGCATCTCGAACCCCATTGACATCATCGGCTCGGAGGCCGCTTGGGACACCCCGCTGGCACCCTACTTCGACGCTGCCGAGATCGCGTGGAACAACGCAGGTACCGCTCTGGCCTACACCTGCAAGCCGCTGACAGGCACCGAGTATGCCGTTTCGACCGACTCGGACGTCTATGTTTACGACCTTGCAAGCGGCAAGAGCGAGAACATCTGCAAGGGTTACTTCGTTGGCGAGGAGCCCGTCGAGGATCCCCGTCTGCGCATTATGCCCACGATGGCCGGTTACGACAAGTACCCCGTTTGGTCGCCCGACGACAGCAAGATCGCTATCCGCTCGATGCGCCGCCCCGGTAACGAGAGCGACAAGGATCGCCTGCTGGTCTATAACTGCGCCGAGAAGTCGTTCACTGACGTTACCGAGCGTTTCGACTACAACGCCGCAAACGTAGTTTGGGAGGGCGAGGAGTCGATCTACTTCATCGCTCCGATCGAGGCTACCCATCAGGTTTGCCGTGTGGCAGTCGCTACGGGTGAGGTCGAGGTGCTGACCGAGGGCGATCACGACATCAACGCCTTCACCAAGGTGGGCGAGAAGATCGTTGCCGAGATCACCACTATCTCGTCGGCTACCGAGCTCTATACTATTGACGCTGAGGGCGCTATCGCACAGCTTTCGAATGTCAACAAGCCTATCTACGACAACATCACGATGGGTCGCGTCGAGAAGCGTTGGGTGAAGACCACCGACAACAAGCAGATGCTCGTTTGGGTGATCCTGCCTCCCAACTTCGACCCCGCACAGAAATATCCTACGCTGCTCTACTGCCAGGGCGGTCCGCAGAGCGTCGTAAGCCAATTTTGGAGCTACCGCTGGAACTTCCAGCTGATGGCGGCTCAGGGTTACGTGGTGGTTGCTCCCAACCGTCGCGGTCTACCCTCGTTCGGTCAGGAGTGGCTCGATCAGATCTCGGGCGATTATAGCGGTCAGAACATTCGCGACTACCTCTCGGCTATCGACGACGTGGCTCGTGAGCCGTGGTGCGACACCGAGCGTATGGGTTGCGTCGGCGCATCGTATGGCGGCTACTCGACCTTCTTCCTCGCCGGCAACCACCAGAAGCGCTTCAAGGCCTTCATCGCTCACTGCGGTATCTATAACTTCGAGTCGATGTATGGCGAGACCGAGGAGTTGTGGTTCGTCAACAACGACTACGGCGGCTCGTACTGGGACAAGTCGAACGCTACGGCCGTGCGCTCGTACGCTAACTCGCCCCACAAGTTTATCGACCGTTGGGATTCGCCCATTCTGATCTTCACGGGCGAGTACGACTTCCGTATCCCCTACACCCAGAGCTTGCAGGCCTTCACCGCGGCTCGTCTGCGTGGTTTGGATTCGCGCCTGGTTGTATTCGAGAACGAGGGTCATCAGGTATTCCAGCCGCAGAACTCGCTCACTTGGAATCGTGAGTTCTTCTCGTGGCTCGACAAGTACGTGAAGAATCCCGCCGAGTAACACTCTGCACTACACTTGATTACACCGCGCTCCGATCTGGGGCGCGGTTTTTTTATTCAAAATTCAAAAAGCTAAATTAAATACGCACGCCTTTCAAGGCGTGTCATCATTGGCGGGTCGGCCTTCGGCCGAGCCCCCCACCCGCCAATGATGAACCTAAGTGCAAGCAAAGGGAATAATCCTGAATCTTGAATAAAAAAAGAGCCGCACCCTTCGGTGCGACTCTCTCTCATTGCGGGCGAACCCGAGCAATTTATGCGTTAGCCTTCTTGCGGCTTGCCTTCTTGGCTGCGGTAGCCTTATCCAACTCGTTGATGAAGTCCGACAGAACGTTCATATAGTTGATGAACGCCTCGTATGCCGAATCATAGGGGTTGAAATAGCTATGTACGTCGCCGTCCGAGAACCACTTGGTAGCCATATAGTAGAAGTGGTCCGAGGTCTGCAAGAAGTTCCAAACAGCCTCATAGTCAGCGTTCTTCAATGCACGGAGCTTATCCTTCTGAGCATACAGCTTAGCGAAAGCCTCGTTCTGCAACTCGTTACCCAACCAAGCCGTTACGTCGCGCTCCTCGTCAGCCCACGACATTGCGTGCGGGCAGTACAGCACAGCAACGGGCTGGTACTTAGCAGCGGTCTCGCTCACGGTACCGAACTCCAACTCGCCGCTTGCCAATGCCGCGCCGGGCAGTGCACGCATAAAGTCGAAGATACCGGTCTCGGCCCACTGGTGCTCGCCGAAGGTCTCATAGTCCATAAAGAGGTTCAGCACCTCGCCATTCTCGCCCTTCAACCAATCAACATACTTGTCGGTGGTCAGCGGGTACTCGTTCCAGCCCTGGTTCGAGAAACGGAATGCGATATCGTCGCTGAGCTTGTAGTTACGCAGCAACAGGCGCAACTTCTGGTCGATAGCGTTAGCATACACGTAGTCGGGGCTCTTCCAACCCATCACGTGGCGCGCGCCCTCAGCCAGCATAGTCTTGAAGCCCATCTCGGCAACCATCTGACCAATCTGGTCCGAATAGATCAACTCGGTATTGCGGAAAGCGGTCGGTTTCTGGCCGAACTCCTTCTTGATCAATGCGGTGTGAGCCTTTACCTCGCGTACGAACTCGTCCTTGTCAGCCAACGACGACAGCGAGTGCGAGTAGGTCTCAGCCAAGAACTCAACGCAGCCCGTCTTAGCCAACTCCTTGAACGACTCCAAAACCTCGGGAGCATACTCACGGAACTGGTCGATAGCCGTACCGGTGATCGAGAACGACACCTTGAATGCACCCTTATGCTCCTTGATCAGGTTCAGCAGGAGCGAGTTCATAGGCAGATAGCACAGACGTGCAACCTTCTGCATAATCGACTGGTTGGTCAGATCGTCCAGATAGTTGTGGTCCTTGCCCATATTAAAGAAACGGTACTTGCGCAGACGAAGCGGCTGATGTACCTGAAAATAAAGACAGATTGTTTTCATTGTATGTTGTTTTTTTATTTTTTGTTACATTACCGATTCGTAAACAGCCTTGACCTTAGCTGCGGCCTTATCCCATTTCAGACCCTCAACCTCTTCAAGACCCTTCTGCATAAACATCTTCGACAGAGCGGGATAGCATACCAGCGCGTGGATCGCATCAGCCATCGCATCAACGTCCCAATAGTCGACCTTGATAGCGTAATCCAGCACCTCAGCCACACCCGACTGCTTCGAGATGATCACCGGAACGTTCGACTTCATTGCCTCCAAGGGCGAGATACCGAACGGCTCCGATACCGAAGGCATAACATATACATCACTCAGCGTGAACATCTTATGCACGTCAGCGCCACGCAAGAAGCCCGTAAAGTGGAAACGGTCAGCGATACCCAGACGAGCCACACGACGGATCACGTGGTTCATCATATCGCCGCTACCTGCCATTACGAAACGTACGTTGGGCACGCGCTTCAAAACCTTTGCAGCAGCCTCGACAAAGTAGTCGGGACCCTTCTGGAAGGTAATACGACCCAGGAACGTAACGATCTTCTCATCGACATAACGCTCAGCCTCATTGGTCTGACCCTCAGCGAAACGTACGGCATTGTGCACCGTCACAACGCGATCCGAAGGAATACCATACTTCTCGATACAAATGTTACGGGTCAAGTTACTTACCGCGATCACACGGTCAGCGCCCATCATACCCGAACGCTCGATCTCATAGACGCGCGTATCGATATTATCGTCCGACGAACGGTCGAACGACGTTGCGTGCATATGCACCACCAGCGGCTTACCCGAAACTCGCTTTGCAGCAATACCTGCATAGTAGGTCATCCAGTCGTGGGCGTGGATCACGTCGAACTGACCTTCGAGATCCTTAGCCACCTGCGCTGCAACCATCGTATAGCGAGCAATCTCCTCGAAGAGGTTTGCACCATACTTACCCGAGAAGGTGTAACGCTGCTTCCATACGTCACCGTGCTGCCAGGTGCGACGGCCCGTCTTGACGTACTCGTCGTGATACGATGCGAACTCCTCAGGGGTGATGTAAGGCACCATATTCGAGTCGATATGTACAAACGAAATTTTGCTCCACAGATCCTCAGCGCCCTCCGTAGGACCAAACTCGGTCTCGACATCGCTCGCATTGACCACCTTCACGAAACGCTGATCCTCGTCACCCGATGCCTTGGGCATCACGAAGATTACCTCAACGTCGTTCTTGGCCAAACCGCGTGTCATACCGTAGCAGGCCGTACCCAGACCACCGGCGATATGGGGCGGGAATTCCCAACCGAACATTAATACTCTCATTGTTATTCCTCCTTATGTTTATTTTTTCGTTACTTTCTTCACGCTCTTCTTCTCGGCGGGCTTCTCAGCCTTCGGTGCGCACTTCTTCACGCACTTCTTTGCGGGCTTCTCTGCCACCTCTGCCTTCTCGACCTTAGCCTCAGCCTTTACAGCCTTCTTCGCAACCTTCTTGGCGGGCTTGCGGTAGCTCTCGATCATCTCGTTGATGCGCAGAACTGCTGCAACACTCCAAGCCTGCGACACAGCACCGCGGGGTGCGTGCGGGGGATCACCGTCGTAGATCTCGTTAATCGAGCCGATACCCGACATCGTCAGATCCTCCTCGAAGTCCGAGAGCATATCCTCGGCTGCCTGCAAGAACTTCTCGCCCTTCAAGTCGAAACCGGCCTTCACGTAGTGCTCCATCAGCCATACCCAAACCGTACCCTGGTGGTATGCCAGGTCACGAGTGCGCTGATCGCCCTCGATGCGGCCCTGATACAGCGGGTTGCGCGGCGACAGCGTACGCAGACCCTTCGGAGTAGCCAGGTGCTGACGAACAACGCGGTAAACATTCACGCACTGCTCCGAGTTGAGCATCTTGTAATCCATCGAGCAAGCGATGATCTGGTTGGGACGGATGAAGGTATTCACCTCGCCCTCTGCGGTTACGTAGTCAGCCAGGTAGCCCTCGCGATCCAACCAGAACTTCTCGATGAACGAAGCCTTGATCTTCTCGGGCATATCCTTCCACTCTGCCACGAACTCCTTGTCCTTATATTTGCGAGCCAGCTCCAAGGTGTAGCAAACGGCGTTATACCACAGTGCATTGACCTCAACCTGATAGCCCTCACGACCTGTTACGGGTTTGCCATCGACTACGGCGTCCATCCAAGTCATTGCCAGCGTGGGGTGACCTGCGCGAACCAGACCGTTAGCGTCAACTGCTACCCACTCGCCGATACCGCGACGGAAGGCCTCCAAGACCTCCTTCATCTTCGCGCCATAGCTCTCCCAAACCTCCTTTGCACCTACGTGCTTATCCAGCTGCTGCAAGGTCCAGAAGAACCACAGAGCTGCATCAACCGAGTTGTACGACTCGCCAAGGTTGGGAAACAGACCGTCCTTGATATCGCGCACCTGAGTGTCCAACACATCGCGGCAGCTCTTCACGTCGCCCTGCGACAGAGTCAGACCCGGCAGTGCGATGAAGGTATCGCGACCCCAATGGCCGAACCAGGGATAACCTGCGATAACGTCGGTGCGCTCGCCACGACGAACGATGAACTGACGTGCCGAGTGGCGCAGGCAGCTCAGGAAGTCGATCTTATTCGAACGACGCGCCAACTCCTCCTCAAACAGCTTGTCGATCTCCTTCGACGAAGCCATCTCTTCGAGCGAGCACGAGAAGATCACGCTCTCGCCCTTAGCGATCTCGCCCTCGAAGTAGCCGGTAGTCATCAGGTCCTCGTGTGCGGGATAGCCGCGACGAGCCTCCTCAGCGTACTCGAAGTTGTAGTACCAATCGGGAGCCGCTACGAACTCCATCTCCTTCTTATCGGTCTGCATAAACAACCAGGGGAACTCCGCGTACATACGGGTCTTCACGCCGTTCACAACGGGATACGAGTGGCCGTTGGCATACATATTAGCCTGACCTACGGTGTGGTTCTCGCGGAAAGCGAGGAAGGGACGCAGGCGCAGCAGCGTGCGCGAGTGAGCGTCAACGAGGGTATAGCGGATCAACAACTGCGTGCGCGAGTGGATCCACAACATCTCCTTACGCAGCACTACGCCACCGACACGATAGGTGATCGTGGGGGTCGGGGTGTACTGGAAGTCGATGATGTACTTATGGCCACGGGGCTCATAGATGCCCGGGAAACGGTGCAGCGCGAGGTTGAAAGCCTGATCGTGCTGGATTACGGTTTCGTCGAGCGACGAGAGCAGCACGAAACGGCGATCCGTCTCGTCGATAGGAGTCACCACCAGACCGTGGTACTTACGCGTATTGCAGCACACGATGGTGGTACTCATATAACCGCCCTTACGATCGGTCGAGAGCATCTCGCGTTGCAACGAGTACTCCAAGTTACCGAGTTGGTCTTTGTCAAAATTGAGTACAGACATATTATTGTTGTTTAGATTTGTTCACAAAATTGGTATAAAGGTAGTAACAATTTCGCTAAATGCAATAAAACCAGCAGGTTTTTTTATCCTTTTAACGAATTTTAATGCGAGCAAAATACTCTTTTTCGAGTATAAAAATTTCTATTTCTCTTTGCCCCCATTTTTCATTCACCTACGGGCTCTACCCGCGCCCGTCGGATCTTATCTACAAAATGAGTCGGGAGACCGCTCCTGCGACCTCCCGACCCCTTTCTTGTGGCTGATTATGCCCACTTAACCAGAGCAAAATCCATACGATGGGGCAGCTTGGCGTTCTTGGGGAACACACGCAATGCCACGTCGTACGAACCCGTACGCTCAGGCGTGATATCGAGGGTATAGACTACGCGGTTGCCCTCAGCCTTCTCGACCTTCAACTCGTGAGTCGAAACGACCTTGACACCCTGACCCTGCTCGATCTGCTTAGCCAGAACCATCTCAACGCCGATGTCCTCAGCACGCAGACCTGCTACGTCAACGGTTACCTCGTAGCGATACGAATTACCTACGTAAATTGCCTCCTTGTCGATATTGATCTGCTTAACATCAAGCACATTCACCTGATCCCAAACAGCCGAAACCTTACGCTTCCAAGCTGCAATCTCGCGAGCCATAGTGTAGTCGCCAGCCTTCATCAACTGATGACGGTCGCGCAGCTTGTTGTAGAAACGCTCCTCGTAGTCGATCAACATACGGTTAGTGGTGAAGTTCGACGCGATGTCGGCGATACAGCTCTTAACCGACTTAACCCACTCGTAAGGAATGTTGTCGGTACCACGGTTGTAGTACTTCGGTACGATCTCCTCCTCGATGGTCGTGTAGATCATCTCAGCATCGAGCTCGTCCTGGAAACGCTGGTCAGCGTAGGTGCGCTCCATAGGCAGTGCCCAGCCGGCACCCTCCTTGTAGCCCTCAACCCACCAACCGTCGAGAACCGAGAACTGCATTACACCGTTCATTACACACTTCTCACCGCTGGTACCCGATGCCTCCAAAGGACGGGTCGGAGTATTCAGCCATACGTCAACGCCCTGAACCATCTTGCGAGCCAACTCCATATCGTAGTTCTGCAAGAAGAGGATCTTCCCTCCGAACTGCGGCATTGCCGATACCTCAACGATGCGCTTGATCAGATCCTGACCGGGCTTATCGTTCGGGTGAGCCTTACCTGCAAATACAAACTGTACGGGGCGCTCCTTGTTGTTCACGATAGCAGCCAGACGATCCAGGTTGGTGAACAACAGATAAGCACGCTTATAGGTTGCAAAACGGCGTGCGAAACCGATAGTCAGCACATCGGGTTTCAGACCCTCGACGATGCGAACCATCTGACGGGGCGAATCCAGACGTACCTGCTTGGGATCGCTCACGCGCTTGCGGATATGGTCGATCAAACGACGCTTCAAGAACATACGCTCCTCCCAGAGCTCCTTGTCGTCGATCTGCTGAACCTTCTGCCAAGCGGGGATATCGTACGAGTGGCCCGAGAAGCCATCGTTGAAGTAGCGCGAGTACAGACGGCGCAGGTTCGATGCGGTCCAGGTCGGGAAGTGAACACCATTGGTTACGTAGCCAATGTGCAGCTCATCCTTGAAGTAGCCCGGCCACATATTGCCCAGAATATCCTTGCTCACCTCACCGTGCAACCACGATACACCGTTCACCTCCTGCGAGAGGTTGCAAGCCAGAACGCTCATCGAGAACTTCTCGTTGGGGTCGTTCGGGTTGGTCTTACCGAGGTTGATGAACTGATCCCAGGTGATACCCAGAACATCGGGATAGTGCGACATATACTGACGAATCATCGATTCGGGGAATGCGTCGTGACCTGCGGGTACGGGGGTGTGGGTCGTGAACAACGACGACGAACGAACAACCTCCATAGCCTCGCTGAACGAGAGCTTACGACGGCCTACCATATTGCGGATACGCTCGATGCCGATGAATGCTGCGTGACCCTCGTTGCAGTGGTAAACCTCCTGCTTGATGCCCATCTGGCGCAAAGCACGGATACCACCGATACCGAGCAGGATCTCCTGCTTCAAACGGTTCTCCCAGTCGCCACCATAGAGGTAGTGGGTGATCGAACGGTCCTCATCGAGGTTCAGCTCGTGGTCGGTGTCGAGCAGGTAGAGATCGGTACGACCTACCTCGCACTTCCAAACACGTGCGGTCAGCGTACGGCCCGGCAGAGCGATCTGAACGCTTACCCAGTTACCCTCCTCGTCACGAACGGCCGAGATAGGCAGCTTGTAGAAGTTCTGAGCCTCGTAGGTAGCCTCCTGAGCACCCTGTGCCGACAGACGCTGAGTGAAGTAACCGTAGCGGTACAACAGACCTACGGCAACCATCGGAACGTTCTTATCGCTGGCCTCCTTCAAGTAGTCACCTGCCAAGATACCCAGACCACCCGAGTAGATCTTCAACGACGAGTGCAGACCGTACTCCATCGAGAAGTAAGCAACCTTAGCCGACTTGGGATCGGGCTTCTCGTTCATATACTCCTGGAACTGAGCATAAACGGCGTCCATTTTAGCCAGGAATGCCTCGTCCTGCTCCAACTCCTTGTAGCGAGCGTAGCTTACCTTGTCGAGCAACGAGATGGGGTTCTTGTCGCACTCAACCCACAGCTGATAGTCGATCTGCTCGAACAACTCGCGTGCGCCCAGAGTCCACGACCACCACAAGTTGTGCGACAGGATCTCCAATGCGCGCAGACGCTCGGGCAGGGTCTTCTCGATCATCAGACGAGTCCAAGTGGGCTTCTGGCTAACCAGCTGCTGACGAACGAAGTTGATCTGCTCGTTGTAAGCGCCACCACCGTCGAACATTGCCTTGTTGGTACGTGCTACCGAGTTCTCGATTGCCAATGCGTAAGCATCGTTATAGTACTTAATGAAATTCTCCCAGAGTGCCATCTTAGCTACTGCTGCTGCGCCCTTGCGCTCAGCATTTACGGTGCGGGTGTCAGCGCCTGCCATACGAACGATAGCTGCTGCGATCTCGTCGATCACCTGCTGGTCGTTCGAGTCGGTGCGCTCGATTACGTTCACGCCCTTAACCTTGCCCTCGAGGCCCTTAACCCACATACCGAAACCTGCCAACGAGGTGGTGATGGTCGGAACCGAGAATGCAACGCTTTCGAGCGGAGTGTAACCCCACGGCTCGTAGTACGACGCAAATACGGTAGCGTCCATACCTACCAGCAACTCGTAGTAGTGCTTATTGAAGATGCCGTCGTTACCGTTCAGGTAGCTCGGCACGAAGATAACCTTAACCTTGGGGTTCTCCGACAGAAGTACGCTGCCATTCATTGCGCGTACAACGGGATCCCAGTTCTGGTCAGCCAGATAGTGGGTCGAGTACTTGAATACGCCACCGTCGATTGCGTTCGACTTGTCAGCCAGGTGAGCCTGCAAATCCTTGCGGGGACCGTTGTTGCCAGCGGGAACGGTGATGTAAGCCAGCACGTCGCGCTTCAACTCGTCAGCCTCAGCAACCTTCTTCAACGACTCAACGAACAGGTCGATACCCTTGTTCTTGAACTCGTAGCGGCCGCTTGTACCTACGATCAGGGGCTCCTTCTCGAACTTGGTGCCCAGGCAAGCCTCAGCTACCTCGATCATCTGCTTGCGAGCCTCCTTACGCTTAGCGTCGAACTCCTTATCCTTCCATACGAAATCGTCCTCGAAACCGTTGGGCGTAACCATATCTACCTCACGGCCAAGCAGATACTTGCACTCGCGAGCAGTGATGTCGCTCACGGTGAGGAATGCGTCGTGGTACGATGCAGCGATCTTCTCCAACGAGTGCTTAGCCACTACGTTGAACTGGCGAGCCTTGTCGTCAGCGTTGAAACGCTCCAAATCGCCATAGAGGGGGAAGCCGTTACCGGCCAGGCAGCGACCCATTACGGTTGCGTGGGTGGTGAAGCACGATGCCACATAGGGCGAGTGCTTGCGCAGATAGAGACCACCGCTCGAAGTCATCCACTCGTGGAAGTGAGCAACCAGCTTATCGGTCGAGGTGCAGAAGTTATCTACGTAGCTCTCAATCACTTTACCGGCAGCGTAGCCAAACAGCACGGGCTCGATGTAGTCCCACTGACCGCTGATCGAGTCAACGCGGTAGGTCTCCCACAACGACTTCAAGATTTCGTCCTTCTGGGGCAGCATCGACGAGAAATCAACCAGAACAGCGATGGGCGAACCCTTCACCTTCCAGCGGCCGATACGTACACGGATACCATCATTATAGAGTGTCTGACGCCACATCTTCAACAGATTGAGGTCCTCCTCAAATTCGGGATTTACGCTTTCGCGGAACACATCAGGGCCCAACAAGATATACTTGTCGCCGAGTTTCTCGGTCATAGTCAGGGCTTTGGTTGCAATCACAGTGTGGATACCACCCACCTTGTTGCACACCTCCCAACTCACTTCGAACAAGTAATCAGGAGCCAAAATTTCGTTATTATTCATACGTTTTTTATGTTGTTAATCTTCAATAAGCATTTTTTGCCGCGCAAAAGTAATACTTTTAATCGTGGTTTCCAAATAGTAAAAAAATTTAATAATCATTTTTCTTGCCAAAAAATCAAACCGTTAGGATCAATTTTGGCCATCAATGAAGAGTTCGGCGATCACAGAATCGCTCACCAACCACCTCTCGGGGCACATTGCGACGCGATTCTCATCCTTCACAAGCACTCCCGAAGCCACCAAACGGGCCGAAGAGTTCACAAAATATTCTTTGCGGTCACGACCAAAATTTTTCTCCAACTCCGCCAAATCGACACCCTCGCGGCAGCGCAACGAGGTCATAATCGTTTCGTTATAGCGATCCGTGGCGGTCAGGAGCTCATTTTCGTAGCACTCACCCCGATCAACCCCCGCCAGATAGTCCGCCACCGACGACACAGCCCAAACACGGCTCTCGCCATCGAACGAATGTGCCGCAGGGCCTATTCCAAGGTATGGTTGCGACTGCCAATACGACGAATTGTGGCGCGAACGACGACCCTCACGGGCGAAATTCGAGATCTCATAGTGGTCATAACCCGCCTCGGTGAGAGTCGTATGTACCTGATTATATTGGAGTTCGCTCTCCTCCTCGGGCACGGGTGCGAGTTCTCCTCGCTCGGCCATACGCCCAAAGCGCGTATTAGGCTCGATGGTCAGATGATAAGCCGAGATATGCTCCACCCCGAGTGCAACAGCCTGCGCAAGCGAGCGCGTGAGTGCATCTTTCGGGCCAAACGGCAGGCCATAGATCAGGTCGATCGTGATATTGTCAAAGCCCACCGCGCGAGCCGTTTCGACCGCACGAATTGCTGCCGCCGCATCGTGACGTCGGTTCATCGTACGCAGCACCTCGTCATCAAACGACTGAATACCAATACTTAAACGATTCACACCCACCTCGCGCAGTGCCTTCAAATACTCCTCACTGAGGTCGTCGGGGTTGGCTTCGAGCGTCACCTCCTCCAACGGCGAGCAGTCGAACGTAGCTCGACACAGTTCAATGGCCCGTCCGATCCACTCGGCCGACACCAGCGAGGGCGTTCCGCCACCAAAATAGATCGTACGCACCGCTTCGCCACGCAGAAAGTCACGACGTGCCACCACTTCGCGCTCCATTGCTGCCAAAGTCGGCTCCTTCAAACGCAGATCGGCATTCTTGTAGAAGTCGCAATAGGCGCAAATGCGGCGACAAAACGGGATATGAAAATAGATTCCAGCCATCGGGCAACAAAGATAACAAAAATTCGCAATTCAAGATTCAAAATTCAAAATTAACATATGCTGACAACGAGAGCATACGCGGTAGCACCTTCGCGGGCTGGGGCGGTCGCCCGAGGGGCGAGCCCGCGAAGGTGGACGATTTCTTCGAAATCGCGCAAAACAATTTCGCATTGGAAATATTGAGTCCACCACCCGCCGATATACATTGAAATATATACGCACGCGCGCGTACACGCGAAGACACCTCGCCCGCCATTGGGCATTAAACTCCTCAAAATTGGTCAACTACGCCAATCCAACGGCATTTTTTCAAATAGTTGAATTATTTTATTGTTATTTTTTTCACACTTTGAATAATTTTACTATCTTTGTGCCGTGAAAAAAGGGCTTATTCCGAACGGTGCTTTGCACGAGTTTTGCCGAGCCACATCGCAAGCCGTTTTTTCGCACCGAAATATTGATGAGGTTTTAACAAATAATACACTAATTAACAACTATGGCTAAAATTGATTTGAGCAAGTACGGAATCACCGACGTTGTCGAGATTCTGCACAACCCTTCGTATGAGACCCTCTTCGAGGAGGAGACCAAGGAAGGCCTGACCGGTTTTGACAAGGGCGTTGAGACTGAGCTCGGCGCTGTAAACGTAATGACCGGTATCTACACCGGCCGCTCGCCCAAGGATAAGTTCTTTGTGAAGAACGAGGCAAGCGAGAACACCGTATGGTGGACTTCGGACGAGTACAAGAACGATAACAAACCCTGCTCGGAGGAGACTTGGGCTGAGTTGAAGAAGCTCGCTATCAAGCAGCTCTCGGGCAAGCGTCTGTATGTAGTTGATACTTTCTGCGGCGCTAACCCCGCTACTCGCTTGAAGGTTCGTTTCATTATGGAGGTTGCTTGGCAGGCTCATTTCGTTAAGAATATGTTCATCCGCCCCACTGAGGAGGAGTTGGAGGCATACGGCGAGCCCGACTTCGTTTCGTTCAACGCTTCGAAGGCTAAGGTTGAGAACTTCGCTGAGCTCGGCCTGAACTCGGAGACCGCTACCGTATTCAACCTGGCTTCGAACGAGCAGGTTATCCTCAACACCTGGTATGGTGGTGAGATGAAGAAGGGTATGTTCTCGATTATGAACTACCTGCTGCCCCTGCGCGGCATCGCTTCGATGCACTGCACGGCTAACACCGATATGAATGGCGAGAACACCGCTATCTTCTTCGGTCTGTCGGGTACCGGTAAGACCACCTTGTCGACCGACCCCAAGCGTCTGCTGATCGGTGACGACGAGCACGGCTGGGACGACGAGGGTGTATTCAACTTCGAGGGCGGTTGCTACGCTAAGGTTATCAACCTGTCGAAGGAGGCTGAGCCCGATATCTACAACGCTATCAAGCGCGACGCTCTGCTCGAGAACGTAACTGTTGACGAGAACGGTAAGATCGACTTCACCGACAAGAGCGTGACCGAGAATACTCGTGTTTCGTACCCCTTGTACCACATCAACAACATCGTTAAGCCCGTATCGAAGGCTCCCGCTGCTAAGAAGGTGATCTTCTTGTCGGCTGACGCATTCGGCGTACTGCCTCCCGTTTCGGTCCTGACTCCCGAGCAGACCAAGTACTACTTCCTGTCGGGCTTCACCGCTAAGTTGGCAGGTACCGAGCGTGGTATCACCGAGCCTACTCCGACCTTCTCGGCTTGCTTCGGTGCTGCGTTCTTGTCGCTCCACCCCACTAAGTACGGCGAGGAGCTGGTTAAGAAGATGCAGGCTTCGGGTGCAACCGCTTACTTGGTTAACACCGGTTGGAATGGTACCGGCAAGCGTATCTCGATCAAGGATACCCGCGGTATCATCGACGCTATCCTCGATGGCTCGATCGACAACGCTCCTACCAAGTCGATTCCTTACTTCGATTTCACCGTTCCCACCGAGTTGCCGGGTGTTGATCCCGCAATCCTCGATCCTCGCGACACCTACGCTGAGGCTTCGCAGTGGGAGGTTAAGGCTCAGGATCTGGCTGGCCGCTTCGTGAAGAACTTCGCTAAGTTCACCACCAACGAGGAGGGTAAGAAGCTGGTTGAGGCTGGTCCGAAGCTCTAATCGAAAACGATCGATCCGAATTTGCCCCCGGGCAACGAGGAACGTGACGCAAAAAGGACTTGAAGGCGCACACTTCGCGTCCAAAAGGTTTGATAGTGGTGTATCGGCGGCACGCAACTCGTCAAGATTCGAATCAATATTAATAGGCGCTCTTCCGCAAGGAAGGGCGCCTTTTTTATGTGGCTGGTGAACCGAGGGCAATCGGCAATCTCGTGACCGACAATCTCGCGACCGCCAACTGCAAACAAAAAAATACGAGCAACAAACCCAAACAAAAAAGCCGCACCCGACAAAGCGAGTGCGGCATTTTTTTTAGCGTGGCCTCTTTTAGCCGATCTGCGACGAGATCAGATAGAAGTTGTAGCCCACGAAGCAGAGGAACATCAGCGCGCCAGCCCAGCGATTCAGTTTGCCTCGGAAGCCGAGAACCAACGGCACGACGGCAGCGCATATCATCACCACATAATCGACAAACGTAATGCCCGAAGTGGTAAGCGGCGTGATCTGCGCACCGATACCGAGAATCAGTGCGAGGTTGAAGATGTTCGAGCCGATGATATTGCCCAGAGCCAACTGCGTATTCTTCTTCGAGGCTGCCACGAGCGAGGCCGCCAGCTCGGGCAGCGAGGTGCCGCAAGCAACCAGCGTAATGGCGATGAATGCCTCGTTGACACCCCACGCCTCGGCGATCGTGATAGCATTGTCGAGGAAGAAACGGCTGGCGATGATCAACGCACTCAGACCTACAACCACCTGAGCGATGCCGATTGCGAGCTGTTTGTTGGTGATAACGGCGTCATCAACGACCTCCTGCTTCTTGTTGCCACGCAGCGACGACCACAAAAACAGAGCGAAGAAGGTCAGCAGAATCGCGCCATCGATGCGATTAATGCTCGGCTCGCCGCCCGTGAAGAAGTTGAACACGAGCAACAGCGTCAGCACCGAAACACCGATACAGAACGGCAGATCGAAACGCTTGTTCTCCTTCGATACGGCTACGGGCATTATGAGAGCCGTCAAGCCGAGGATACCAAACACGTTGAAGATGTTTGAACCAACCACATTACCGATTGCGATGTCCGAGTTGCCCTCGAAAGCACCAATACTCGACACTACGAGTTCGGGGAACGATGTGCCCACGCCCACGATAACTGCTCCGATTACGAAGTCCGAGATTTTGAAACGCTTAGCGATCGTCACCGCGCCCGCAACAAGCCAATCGGCGCTGAATACGATTACGACCAAGCAGATTAAAAGGTATAAATATGCCATATAATATTAATTTGTATATTCGTTCACTATTCGGGCTGGTAGCCAACATCTTCGAGCAGTGTCGCACCATTTGCGGCGGCTACGGCCAGCTGGTCGCAACGATTGTTCTCGACCGTCTCGGCGTGACCCTTGACCCACACAAAACGTACGTGGTGGCGGCGATAGATCCTCAGAAAACGCTGCCAGAGGTCGGGATTCTTCTTGCCCACGAAGCCCTTGCGCTCCCAGCCGAAGACCCAGCCCTTGCTTACGGCATCGACCACATAGCGCGAATCGGAGTAGATCACCACGTCGCTACCCTCGAAACGCAACGCTTCGAGAGCCACAATGACGGCCATCAGCTCCATACGGTTGTTGGTCGTCAGGCGAAAACCTGCGCTCAACTCCTTGCGGTGGGGCGGCGAGATCAGCACCACGCCATAGCCTCCTGCGCCCGGATTGCCGAGCGACGAGCCATCGGTATAGATTGTGATTTGGGGCATTAGTATCAGAATTTTCCGAGCGCAAAGATAGCGAAATAAAAAGAGCCTGACAAACATTGTCAAGCTCCTAATCGGACATAATAGTCAAAATGTACGATGTTTTTCGACTTATTGCCCACTATTCCCAAGCATCTGCCGGCTCGATGTACTCATCTTCGGCAAAAGCGACCGGCTCGCCCGTGCCCGCAAAGCCCTGCTCGACACGTATGGCGCGTGTCACCAAGCGCGGCTGCTGATAGAATCGTGGGCGGTTGTTCTGTTTTCTCATAGCTACGGTTATTTGGTTTGACATTTTGTGTGCGCATCGGCTGTGCGTGATCTATTCCAAAAACCGTTCCGAACTCTCCGCGCGACCCCCGAAAAAAAGAGAATCGACCACCGCGCGGCCTCGATCGGGCAGTCGGTGGTCGATTTATATCACTCGCTCTGAGCGACTTAGTTCGACAGCGGATTTGCGGGAATATATTCCAGATTATCCAAGCAGATGTAGCAGGGAGTGTTGATACCCCACTCGCCCGTATCGCTCGAATCCATCGAAATCTCCACTTTGAGCACCGCACCGAGCGGGCTCAGATCGACCTTAGTCCACTCCGAGCAGATGTACGACTTGCCATCGCGGAAGTCGGCAGCATAGAACTCAACCGTACCACTCACCTTGCCATAGACATCGTAGCCCGTGAAGATCACCTTGAACCAATCGCCCGCCGCGAACTTCTTCGACCACGCATTGCCGTCGCGCATCGTCAGCGCAGGATAGGTGGCATTGCAGACCTCGACCGAGCGCAACGAGCGCACCTGACCGTCGCTCACGCTGAATACCGCCGGATTCTTCATATAGGCCTCGTAGTAGGCCACCGCGAAGGTCGAGGGGGTCTCGGTGCAGAAGACGCTGTATTGGTTTTCGAAAGTTGCGGTTTTGGTGTCGTTGAGAGTCGAGAACGCAAAACCATTCCACGAGTCATAGTTCTGGTCGTACTCATTGGTGAAGGTCCACGGCTTCTCGGTGTAGCTCATCTGGTTCATATAGCCCTCCTCCAAAAGCATTGCATTCGAGAAGGTTACGGTCATCGTCTTGACGTCGTCGCCATTGTTGGGCTCGCACGAAGCCACGAACAGCGTCATAGCCAGCAGTGCGATTAATTTGAGTTGTTTCATCGTTTTGTTCGGTTTTCTTATCGCAAAGATACTGAATTCTATTTATAATTCACAATGCCCGAGTCAAAATTAAGGATATGCTTACAATAGAGAGCATACACGTCGGCGGGGGGGGCGGGCGACTTTCAGTCGCGGGCGCCGACGTGTATGGCGATTTCGATGAAATCGCACTTCGGTTTGTTGAATTTTATCTCTTCCTTAATACAAAAAACAAGGGCAACCCTCGTGAGGTCGCCCTTATCGTAGATTTGATTCTATTTGGTTATACAAACGGAGCCTTCACAACCTCAGCCTTGATCAGTCGGCCGCGGATCACAACCGCAATGGGCGAGCCAACAGCTGCGTGAGCCGTCTTGACGTAACCCATACCGATACCCTCGCGCAGCGTAGGCGACATCGTACCCGACGTTACAACTCCAATCACGTTACCCTCCGTGTCAGCCAGCTCGTAGCCGTGACGAGGAATACCGCGCTCGGTCATCTTGAATGCAACCAACTTACGCTCAACGCCTTCGGCCTTCTGCTTTGCCAGCACCTCGCGGTCGATGAAATCCTTACCCTCGGCAAACTTGGTGATCCAGCCCAGACCTGCCTCGATGGGCGAAGTGGTGTCGTCGATATCGTTGCCATAGAGGCAGAAGCCCTTCTCCAAACGCAACGTGTCGCGTGCACCCAGACCGATGTTCTTCAAACCGAACTCCTCGCCGGCCTTCCACATCGCCTCCCAAAGCTTGTCGGCGTCCTCGTTAGCCACGTAGATCTCGCAACCGCCCGCACCGGTGTAACCCGTGATCGAGAGAATTGCGTCCTTGATACCTGCGATCTCGGTCTTGCAGAAGGTGTAGTAGGTCATATCCTCGATAGCCTCGGGGCACATCTTCTGCACGAGTTTCATCGCCATCGGGCCCTGAATAGCCAGCTGGCAAATCTCGTCCGAAGCGTTGTAGAGCTCCTTGCCAGGCTCCATACCGAAGGCCTTGCCCTGCTCGCAGATGTGCGCCCAATCCTTATCGATGTTGGCAGCATTGACAACCAGCAGATAGGTCACCTCGTCGATGCGATAGACCAGAATGTCATCGACGATACCGCCCTTGCCATTAGGCAGGCACGAGTACTGCACCTTGCCGTCGAAGAGCTTCGAAACGTCGTTCGAGGTGATGTGCTGCAAGAACGGCAGAGCCTTGGGACCCTTAACCCAGATCTCGCCCATATGGCTTACGTCGAATACACCCACGCCGCCACGAACGGTAGCGTGCTCGTCGTTAATGCCCGAAAACTCGATGGGCATATTGTAACCCGCAAACTCCGCCATCTTGGCGCCAGCTGCGATGTGATACTTGGTGAAAGGAGTGATTTTCATTGTGTTATGGTTTTTAGATTTTAGATTATTTCTCGGTTGTTGTTGCGGGACGTTCGCGGCGTTTGAGTGCCAACGAGGGGCAACGCTTGAACTCCTTCGAGCGATCGAACAGATAGCGGTAGGTTACGTGTTGCTTGTGGCGGTTGGCGCAGACAAACTTCTCGACCATACGCATCATCACGGGGTTGAAATCGCCGATCCAGGCCAATTCGAGCGACTTATAGGGTTGGTGTCCCTTCTCAACAATCTTCTCGAAGGCGCGCATCATACCCGACTCGACACCCTTGCCCTGCTGCTCGGGCGTAACGCCAAAGATCAGACCGAAGGCACGATCGACCTTCTTGGCAACTTTCAGCTCCCACAGGAATCGCAACTTATTGACAATGCCAAACTTACCATTGAATTTGCCAATAATGCGGTTGATGTCGGGAATCATAATGAAGAATCCGATAGGCTCCTCGTTATAATATGCGAAATAGACCAACTCGGGGTCGATAATCGGACGCAACGAGTTCATCAACTTGCGAGCGTGAACCTCGTCCATCTGCGGAACGCCCGTGAACATCGACCACGCCTTGTTATAGACCGAGCGGAAGTCCTCGATCACGCGGTCCAGATCCTCCATTCGGATATGCTCGAAGCGATATTCGGGTTGCTCCTCCAATCGTTTCACGCGGGCATAGACCGCCTCGGACATCGTTCCGGCGCTGATCTCGCGGGCATAGGTATGCTGATTGAAGTAGGTCTGGAAGCCATACTCCTCGAAAAAGGGCTGATAGTAAGGCATATTGTAGGGGTTGGCATAGAGCGGCTGGTGCTCGAAACCATTGATGAGCAGACCCCACCATTGGTCGCGCGAGCCGAAGTTGATCGGGCCGTCCATCGCCTCCATACCCCTCTCGGCGAGCCACTCGCGTGCCGCATCGAAGAGCGCAAAGGCTACCTCGCGATTGTCGATCGACTCGAAGAAACCACAACCACCCGTCGGCTGCTCGTTGTCGAGCATAGCGGTGCGGCGGTTGAAGAATGCAGCGATGCGACCCACGCACACGCCCTTCTCGTCAATAGCCAGCCAGCGTCGCGCCTCGCCCCCGTCGAACGAGTCGTTACGCGCGGGATCGAACACCGAACAAATGTCGTCATCGAACGGACAGACCCACTGCGGTGTGGCTTTGTACAATCGTTTTGGCAGGTCGAGAAACTCGCGCTCGTCGCGTGGCGAGCTGACAACCTTCAATGTATAGCTCATAGGTGCGGAATTTTCTTTTAAAATCTTAGCAAATATAGCGATTATTTTTTACTTTTGTCTGCATAGACGCGAATTAATATGATGGACAACACAATTTATTCGACCCCGAGTGGCGAGGCGTGTAACGTGCCTTTCCGATTTATGCGCCACCGAATCCACAAAATCCTGCTCGTTTGTTGCAGCTACGACGGCTATATCCTCGAAGAGGACGGCCACATCGAGGCGCAGATCAACCAAGAGTATATGGACCTCAATATGAGTAATCCCCCCTCGCTGACGCGCGTCAGTTCGACCTCGGAGGCGTTGGAGCGATTGGAGTCGGAGGGCGGTTTCGACTTCATTCTGACGATGTACAACGTGGGTGAGCCCGATGTGTTTGCCTTCTCGCGCATCGTCAAGGAGCGCTACCCGAAGGTGCCCGTGGTGCTGCTGACCAGTTTCTCGAAGGATATCTATCGCCGTATCGAGGAGCAGGACCGCACGGCTCTCGACTACATCTTCTGCTGGCACGGCAATGCCGACCTGATCATCGCCATCATCAAGCTCATCGAGGACCGAATGAATGCCGACAAAGACATCTTGGAGGGTGGTGTGCAGTCGATTCTGCTGGTCGAGGACTCGATCCGCTACTACTCGACCTACCTGCCCGCGATCTATAAACTTGTGTTGTTGCAAAATAGTGAGTTTCTGAAAGATGCCTACAACGAACAGCAGCAAATTCTGCGTAAGCGTGCCCGCCCCAAAATCCTGCTGGCAACCAACTACGAGGACGCCGTTCGAATCTATCAGCGCTACAAAAACAACCTGCTGGGTGTGATTTCGGACGTGGGATTCCCGCTCCACCCGACCGACCGCTCGTCGGACGAGAAGAAGGACGCAGGCATCGACCTCAGCCGTCTGATTCGCGACGACAATCCGTTGATGCCCATTCTGTTGCAGTCGTCCGAGGAGTGCTTCGAGGCTGACGCGAAGGAGCTTGGCGTCGGTTTCATCAACAAGGGTTCGAAGACGCTGCACGAGGAGCTGGCCGATTACATCGAGCGAGAATTTGCTTTTGGCGACTTTGTGTTTAAGGACCCGACGGACGGCACCCTGATTGGTCGCGCCAAGGATCTGCGCGATATGCAGCGACTGATTGCCGACATTCCCGACTCGGTCTTCGAGTATCACACCTCGCAAAACCACCTCTCGAAGTGGCTCTATGCGCGCGGTCTGTTCCCGCTTGCGGCCTCGATCCGCGCCCTCAACCGCGACCATTTCGACTCGATCGAGGAGCACCGACTCAAACTCGTTGCGCTGATCCGCGACTACCGCACAATGCTCGGTCAGGGCGTTGTGGCGCGTTTCGACAAGGAGTCGTACAGCAGTGCCATCGGTTTTGCCCGCCTGGGCGAGGGCTCGTTAGGTGGCAAGGCGCGCGGTTTGGCCTTCATCAACAGTATGTTGCAGAAGTACCACGAGTACAACAAATACGACGATATTCGAATCCTGATCCCGCGCACGATCGTCATCGCAACCGACTATTTCGACCGCTTCATCAAGGAGAACGGCCTGCAATATGTGGTTTCGGCCGAGATGAGCGACGAGGAGTTGCTGTCGGAGTTTGTGGCCTCGCGCCTGCCCGAGCAGCTGATTTCGGAGCTGAAAGCCTACCTCGCAACGGTCGATTATCCGTTGGCGGTGCGCTCGTCATCGAAGCTGGAAGACTCGCATTATCAACCCTTTGCGGGTATCTACTCGACATATATGATCCCCAACACCGAGGACAAGAGCCAGATGTTGCGACTGCTGAGCAAGGCCATCAAGAGCGTCTATGCCTCGGTCTATTTCGCGGCCAGCCGTGCCTACATCGCCACCTCGTCGAACTTGCTGAGCGAGGAGAAGATGGCGGTCATCGTGCAGCAGGTGTGCGGTACGTTGGAAGATGGTTATTTCTTCCCGACGCTGTCGGGTGTGGCGCGCTCGATCAACCACTACCCCATTGGTGACGAACGCTCCGAGGAGGGTATCGTGAACATCGCTTTGGGTCTGGGTAAGATGGTGGTCGATGGCGGACAGACGCTCCGTTTCTCGCCCCGCTACCCGCAGAAGGCGTTGCAGACCTCGACTCTCGAACTGACACTGCGCGACACTCAGCGCGAGTTCTATGCACTCGATATGCGCCCCGCGTCGTTCCACATTTCGAGCGACGATTCGGTCAATCTGGCACGCCTGACCGTTGCCGACCACTCGTCGATGCGCAACGTGCAGCACGCCTCATCGACGTGGAATATGCTCGAAGGCACACTCTCGGAGTCTATCTACGACAAGGGTCGTAAGCTGGTCACATTCAATCGAATACTCAAATATGGTTCGTTCCCGCTGGCACAGATAATCGAGAACCTGCTGGCGATGGGCGAACAGGAGATGCGCTGCCCCGTGGAGATGGAGTTTGCCGTGAATCTCGATGTCAAGTCGGGTCAGAAAAAGATCTTCAACTTCTTGCAGATCCGCCCCATCATCTCGACCAACGACGACATCTCGACGCAGTGGGACGAGCATAGCGGCGACGGCGCACTGATCTATGCCGAGCGCGCGCTGGGTGTGGGTGCGATGCACGGCATTTCGGACATCGTCTATGTCAAACCGCAGGCCTTCGACAACCTGCGTACCGAGCAGATAGCCACCGAGTTGCTCAATCTCAATATGCGTATGCGCGACGAGGGTCGCGGCTACATATTGGTCGGACCGGGCCGCTGGGGTTCGAGCGACCCCTTCCTGGGTATTCCGGTCAAGTGGTCGCACATCTCCGAGGCGAGGGTCATCGTCGAGTGCGGATTGGAGAACTTCCGCGTCGAGCCGAGTCAGGGTACGCACTTCTTCCAGAACGTAACCTCGCTCGGAATCGGCTACCTGACGATCAATCCGTTCGAGGGCGACGGAGCGTTCGACGTCGAGCGACTGGACAAAATGGAGGCCACGGAAGAGGGTGAGTTTTTGCGTCGTGTGAGCTTCGAGGAGCCTCTGACCGTCTATATTGATGGCCGAAATAACCGCGGAGTGGTCAAAATCGCAAAATAAATTCAAAAAAATGGCCGAAGCGAGTTACAATGTATAATAAAATTTATTAGCTTTGTAAACAGATTAAAATCGCGTAAGCGGCATTAAACAGAAAAACAAACGTACAATCATAAACCTAAAAACATTTTAACTATGAATGTAAACAAACTTATGGCGGATCTCGAACTCCGTCATCCGGGTGAGAAAGAGTATCTTCAGGCAGTGCGCGAAGTGCTGATGACCGTTGAGGAGGTATACAACCAGCACCCCGAATTTGAGGCTAACCGTATCGCTGAGCGTATCGTTGAGCCCGATCGTCAGTTCACTTTCAAGGTGACTTGGGTAGACGACAAGGGCGATGTTCAGGTTAATACCGGCTATCGTATCCAGTTCAACAACGCTATCGGTCCCTACAAGGGCGGTCTGCGTTTCCACCCCAGCGTGAATCCTTCGATCTTGAAGTTCCTCGGTTTCGAGCAGATCTTCAAGAACGCTCTGACCACTCTGCCTATGGGCGGTGCTAAGGGTGGTTCGGACTTCAACCCCAAGGGCAAGTCGGCAGGTGAGGTTATGCGCTTCTGCCAGGCATTTATGACCGAACTGTGGCGTCATATCGGTCCCGAGACCGACGTTCCCGCTGGTGATATCGGCGTAGGTGGCCGTGAGATCGGTTATCTGTACGGTATGTACCGCAAGCTGGCTCGCGAGAACACGGGCGTGCTGACCGGTAAGGGTATGACCTATGGCGGTTCGCTGATCCGTCCCGAGGCTACCGGTTTCGGTGCTGTTTACTTCCTGCGCCAGATGTTGGAGACCGCAGGCGACTCGATTAAGGGTAAGGTGATCGGTATCTCGGGCTTCGGTAACGTGGCTTGGGGTGTTGCAACCAAGGCTACCGAGCTGGGCGCTAAGGTCGTAACTATTTCGGGTCCCGACGGTTACATCTACGATCCCGCTGGTCTGAACGAGGAGAAGATCGCTTATATGTTGGAGCTCCGCGCTTCGAACAACGACGTTGTTGCTCCTTATGCTGAGAAGTTCGCAGGTTCGACCTTCTACGCAGGTCGCAAGCCCTGGGAGCAGAAGTTCGACATCGCTATGCCTTGCGCAACTCAGAACGAGCTGAATGGCGACGACGCTAAGGCTCTGGTTGCTAACGGCGTACAGATGGTTGCTGAGGTATCGAATATGGGTTGTACCCCCGAGGCTATCGAGACCTTCTTGGAGGCTAAGATCCCCTACGGACCGGGTAAGGCTGTGAACGCTGGTGGCGTTGCAACTTCGGGCTTGGAGATGACTCAGAACGCACAGAAGTTGAATTGGACCGCTGCTGAGGTTGACGCTAAGCTGTTGCAGATTATGTCGTCGATCCACACCGCTTGCTTGGAGTATGGTCGTGAGGGCGAGTACATCAACTATATGAAGGGTGCAAACATCGCAGGCTTTATGAAGGTCGCTAAGTCGATGGTTGAGCAGGGTATCCTGTAATCCGACTCTTCACCACAAACGAGAGCCGCGTCCCGAATTGGGGCGCGGCTTTTTTATGCGGTTGTTTGGATACGGTTGCTTTTATGCGGGTTTATTTATGCCGTTTCCTTATTTGGTTTTAGGCGGGCTGGTCATCGCGCCGCCAAAGTAGATTACGATTCGGTTCTTCGCGCTCTCCACCAGCACGACCATATCGGTGATGATCTCTTTCGAGTCGTTAAGTTTGAAGAAGTTACGCATATAGTTGTCCTTAACAAGCTCCTTGGGCAACTCCTTCTGATCGTAACTTGCCGACAGCGACTCGATTCGTGCGCGGATCGCCTCAGCAGCCTGAGTGTCGGCCTTGCTGTAATCGATGATAACGATCTCATCGACACCCTTGATGAACTCCTTGCCAAACTGCTTGCGGAGCGCCAACTTGATCATCTCCAAGCCATTACCCTTGGTGCAGACCATACCCTCGACGCCCGTGGTCTGGTCATACTGCTCGACCAGCGACCTCATCAACTCGCGCCCCGTGCTTGACGGCTGTGCCGCCGCACCAAACCAGAGTGCGAGCGTCATCAGCAACAACAGAATCCCTCGTTTCGACATAATATTTCAGTTTGGGAAAGTGGTTAAACCTCGTTTTATAGCTACAAATTTAACAATAATCCTCCAAAACGCGACACCCGCTCGGCGTGAATATGTACCCTGAGTGCAAAAAAAGCGCTCCTCCCGACAGTCGGGAAGAACGCTCTCTGCGATTTTAGTCCGTGTATGGATTACATCATACCGCCCATACCGCCTGCGGGCATTGCCGGCATCGGATTCTCCTCCTTCTTCTCGGCCAGCACGCACTCGGTGGTGAGGAACATCGACGCAATCGACGCTGCATTCTCCAATGCCACGCGCGACACCTTGGTCGGGTCGATGATACCTGCTGCGAGCATATCCTCGTAGCGGTCGTCGCGAGCGTTGTAACCAAAGTTACCCTCGCCCTCCTTGACCTTATTGACAACTACCGAACCCTCGCCGCCTGCGTTTGCAACGATCTGGCGCAGAGGCTCCTCGATAGCGCGCTTAACGATATTGATACCCGTGGTCTGATCCTCGTTGTCGCCTTTGAGGTTCTCCAAAGCAGCCGTTGCGCGAATGTATGCAACGCCACCGCCCGGAACGATACCCTCCTCAACCGCAGCACGAGTTGCCGCCAGAGCGTCATCAACACGGTCCTTCTTCTCCTTCATCTCAACCTCGGTTGCAGCACCAACGTAGAGAACTGCCACGCCACCAGCCAACTTAGCCAGACGCTCCTGCAACTTCTCCTTGTCGTAGTCCGAAGTCGAGATCTCGATAGCAGCACGAATCGACGCCACGCGAGCCTCGATAGCCTCCTTCGAGCCGTCGCCATTGACGATAGTGGTGTTCTCCTTGTTCAGGGTCACCTTCTCGGCCGTACCGAGCATATCGATGGTTGCGTCCTCGATCTTCATACCCTTGTCGGTCGAGATCACCATACCGCCCGTCAGGATTGCGATATCCTCCAACATCTCCTTACGACGGTCGCCAAAGCCCGGAGCCTTGCAAGCTGCCACCTTCAACGAGCCGCGCAAACGGTTGACTACCAATGCCGACAGAGCGTCGCCATCGACGTCCTCAGCCACGATCAACAGACCGCGACCGCTCTGAGCTACGGGCTCCAACACGCCCATCAACTCCTTCATAGTCGAGATCTTCTTGTCGGTAACCAAGATGAAGGGCTTATCCAACTCAGCCAACATCTTCTCGGTGTCGGTGATGAAGTAGGGCGAGATGTAGCCACGATCGAACTGCATACCCTCGACAACCTCAACGTGAGTCTCGGTACCCTTAGCCTCCTCGACGGTGATCACACCCTCCTTGTTGACCTTGCTCATCGCCTCAGCGATCAGCTTACCGATCGTAGCATCGTTGTTAGCCGAGATGGTTGCCACCTGCTCGATCTTATCGATATCCGAGCCGACGGTCTGGCTCTGCTCTTTGAGCGACTCGACAACCGCAGCAACAGCCTTGTCGATACCGCGCTTCAAATCCATCGGGTTGGCACCTGCGGTTACGTTCTTCAAACCTACACCGATGATAGCCTGAGCCAGCACGGTTGCGGTTGTGGTACCGTCACCCGCATCGTCGTTGGTCTTCGAAGCAACCTCCTTGACCATTTGTGCACCCATATTTGCGAAGGCGTTGTCCAGCTCGACCTCCTTAGCAACCGTAACACCGTCCTTGGTTACGTGCGGAGCACCGAACTTCTTGTCGATGATCACGTTACGACCCTTAGGACCGAGCGTTACCTTCACTGCATTGCTCAGCGCATCGACACCCTCTTTGAGCAGCTCGCGCGCCTCTACGTTATATTTAATCTCCTTTGCCATAGCTTCGTTTCGATTTTAAATGATTTAGATAATAGCCAGAATATCGCTCTGACGCATAATCAGATAGCTCTCGCCCTCGACCTGAATCTCGGTGCCGGCATACTTGCCATAGAGTACCTGGTCGCCTACGCTGACCTCCATCTTCACCTCAGCGGTGCCGGGACCAACGGCTACAACTTTACCTGCAAGGGGCTTCTCTTTTGCGGTGTCGGGGATAAACAAACCACCGGCGGTCTTCTCCTCTGCCGGATTGGGCAGAATGAGAACTCTGTCTGATAACGGTTTTACATTCATTGTTGTTCTTATTTTTAGATTTTTGTTAGTTTTTCTGCTTTCCGATGAACATCTATATCAATCGGTATGCCAAACCTCGATTGACACAGTTTTATGACAAAATGCGACGCTCGACCAAGGCTCAGTCTGCCACTTTGTCAGTACAGGCTATCGGCGACCGCCCTTTTTGGGTTTTGCACCGCGCGAGGGCTTGCCACTCTTGCCACGGCCACCGTGACGCTCCGCACCCCAACTGTTGCCACCACGCTCGAAGTAACTCCAATCGAAGGTGTCGTTGCTACGCTCGGTCGCGCGAGGACTCTTCGGTGCCGATTTGCGCTTGGAACGCTCCGACTGCTCACGCGCAAACTGCTCACGCTCCGCCGCAAAAGCCTCTGCCGCAGCTCGTTCAGCATGCGTACGCTCCTCGCGTGACGATCGCGGATCGCGGGTCGGTTTCGGTTCACGGGTCGGTCGCTCCTCGCGGTTTGGTCGCTCCTCTCGGTTTGGTCGCTCCTCTCGTGCCGAACGCTCTTTGCGCTCCTTGCGAGGCTTCTCGGCACGTGCGCCCTCGGTGATCTCAGCCACGGGACGCTTGCCCTTACGCAACTTATTCAGTCGGCGAACAACCTCCTCGGCATCGGTATAGGGAACGGTAACGAACGAGTAGCAGTCCGCAACCTTCACATCGCTGATATGTTTGTCGCGCAGATCGCACTCGCGTTTGAGCAGTCCGACCAGCTTACGGCCATCGAAGCCGTCCTTGCGACCAATCGACAGGAACAGACGCACCGTACCGCGACGATCCACCGCAAACGAACGAATCTCGGGATACTGCTTCTCGTCCAGCTCATTCTTGAACGCCATACGCAGCAGTGCCGCCATCGCCACCTCGGGCGTATAGTCGCCCATCAGCTCGATCGCCATATCGGTGTAGGTCACATAGCTGTCGCTCTCGACCACCTCGGCCATCTCGTCCTTGATGCGCTTGCGTTTCATCGCCACGATGTCCTGCGGCGAGGGCAACTCCTCGCGCTTGATGTCGACCTTGATGTCGCGTTTCAAGTAGCCAAACTGACGGAACTCGGCCGGCGAAAGGAACGTAATCGCCGTACCCGCATTACCCGCACGACCCGTACGACCGATGCGATGCACGTAGCTCTCCGAATCCTGCGGCAACGAGTAATTGATTACGTGCGTGAGATTTACGATGTCGATACCGCGTGCCGCAACGTCCGTAGCCACCAGAATATTGGTCTGGCGAGCCTTGAACTTTCGCAGGATCTTCTCGCGTTGCGCCTGCGACACATCGCCGTGCAGACCCTCGGCCGCATAGCCTCGCTCCTGCAAGCGGTTCGAGATCTCATCGACCGCAACCTTCGTGCGGCAAAAGACAATGCCATAGAACTCCGTCTGCACATCGATGATTCGGGTCAGCGCATCGAACTTGTCGCTCTCGCGCACCTCAAAGTAAATCTGGTCCGTCAGGTCCGTGGTAATCTGCTGTGCCTCAACCCTCAACAGCTCGGGCTCGCGCATATACGACTGCGACAGACGCACGATTCGTTCGGGCATCGTTGCCGAGAACAACAGCACTCGACGCTGCTCGTTCATCGCCGCCATAATCGCCTCGATATCCTCGATGAAGCCCATATTGAGCATCTCGTCGGCCTCGTCCAGCACCATATAGTTGATCGACGACAGGTCGAGCGAGCCGCGACCGATGTGGTCGAGCACACGACCCGGCGTACCCACTACGATGTCGACACCGCGCGACAGACGACGCAACTGCTCGCCGATCGACGCACCGCCATAGATTGCCGTCACCGACACACGTTTCTCGTGGTTGAACGATATCAACTCCTCGGTCACCTGCAACGCCAACTCGCGCGTCGGCACCAATATAATTGCCTGAACGTGACCCGCTTTGGGCGTCAGCAGTTGCAACAACGGCAGTCCGAATGCCGCCGTTTTGCCCGTACCTGTCTGCGCCTGCGCGATCAGATCCTTACCCTCGCCGAGCAGTGCGGGGATCGTCAATCGCTGAATGGGCGACGGACGCTCGAAGCCCTTGGCCTCGACCGCACGCAACATCTGCTCGTCGAGTCCCAACTCGGCGAAAGTCAAGTTTGTTTCAGTAGTATTATTCTCTTGTTCCATTCTCTTTAAGTTCCTACAAGCAAAATAAGGGTGTCTGCAACAGACACCCTAAACATTATCGTCGGAGCACACACTCTTGGGGCACTCCTCCGACCGCACCACACTCGACTTAGAGCGAGTTTACGTGGAGCTGAACGCTGCTCTTCAAGTTACCAGCCTTGTTCTTGTGGATAATGTTCATCTTAGCCAACTTATCCAACATCGAGCTTACCTTCGGCAGCAATGCCTCAGCTGCGCTCTTCTCGGTAGTGTTACGCAGAGCCTTAACTGCGTTACGAGCGGTCTTGTGATACAGGCGGTTGTGAGCACGCTTGGTAGCGGTCTGACGAATTCTCTTTTCCGATGACTTATGGTTTGCCATAATCTGTTATAAACTTTTAATTCTTTATTTTCAATAACTTAGTAGCCCATAGGAGAGTCGAACTCCTCTTTCAAGAATGAAAATCTTGCGTCCTAACCGATAGACGAATGGGCCTTCCTGCTATACTTTCGACCGCGATTACGGTAATTTTTAGCGGTGCAAAGGTACGCAAAAAAGTTAGACTTACAAATATTCCTCGATAAAAATATCGTTTTTCGCTCTTATTTATTCGTTTTTACCGTTTTACGTCGTCCCCAGCGCGGCTATTCGACCCCAAATCGACGGCGCGACGCATCGAAACGAATCGCAATGAACAGCAACAACGTGAAGGCCAGCAGCGACGAACCTCCGTAGCTCATAAACGGCAACGGAATACCCATCACGGGCATCAGACCGATGGTCATTCCCACATTCACCATCAGGTGGAACAGCAGAATCGACGCCACGCAGTAGCAGTAGATTCGTCCGAACGGCTCCTCCTGACGCTCGCCGATACGCATCAGGCGCAAAATCAGCGTGCAGTACATCGCCAGCACAACCATACAACCCACAAAGCCCCACTCCTCGCCTACGGTGCAGAAGATGAAGTCGGTGTGGTTCTCGGGCACGAAGTTGTATTTGACCTGCGTACCCTCCAAGAATCCCTTGCCAAACACTCCGCCCGAGCCGATTGCGATCTTCGACTGATTGACATTGAAGTCGATACCCTTCGGGTCGTTGATGATTCCGAGGAACGAGTAGATACGGTTCTGCTGGTGCTCTTTGAGTACCGAATTGAACAGGTAGTCGGTCGTGGGCAGAAAGATCATCGAGCCAACGAACATCGCCACCACTATAAATATATTACGCAGGTGCGCGCGATAGGCATAGATCGACACCCCGACAAGCGACACCAACGTCACCCCGAGCAGTGCCTTATAGGCCGACAGCGCCCAACCGAAGAGGTAGTTTGCCACCAGATAGACCATCACGCTCACAAATGCCAGCGCCGCCAGGTAGATCACTCGCGACTGCCACTGTCTATTCATCAGCACCTCGCTCACCGTGCAGACCAGGATCAGCAGCACCAGCATTGTCATCGGCGTAAAGACAAACGAGCCGATAAACAGCGCCGCAATCAGCAGGAACGGGATACACAACCACTTGTTCAGACCCTCGCGATAGAGCACAAAGATAAACGAGCAGAGCACGATACCCGAGCCCGTGTCGTTCTGCAAGATGATGATCAACAGCGGCAGGGCGATGATTGTCGCCACACGCAGCAGGTCGCCGAAACGGCTGATTGAGAAGGAGTAGGAGCTCATCACGCGCGCCATAGCCAGCGCCGTTGCAATCTTCACCAACTCAACCGGTTGCAGCGAGAAGAAGCCGAACTCGATCCACGCCTTTGCGCCATTCACCTCCTTACCGAATAGCAGAGTTCCGATCAGAATCAGCAGACCTCCGATATAGGCCGGATAGGCCAGCATATGGTAATATTTATCGTCGATCAGCATCACAAACAGCGCCACCACAAATGCCATTGCCACCCACATCACCTGCTTCACATAGAAGTGCGAGAAGGCATACGGATCGATAGCCGTTTCGTCGTACGACGCCGAGAAGATACTCAGCCAGCCGATCAGCACCAGCCCCACATAGAGCAGGACCATCACCCAATCGACCGACGACGAAAAGATCGAACGCGAGCCTCCGTAACTATTATTTCTTAGCATTTGGATAGTAGATTTTATACTGTTTAACCTGGTCGATCATATGCGGGCGTGTGATCGTATCCGTCAGATATTTCTCGATCAGCAGGCTCGCGATCGGCAACGCAATCGTGGCACCGAAACCACCATTCTCGACATAGACCGAGATGGCAATCTTCGGGTCGTTCTTCGGCGCAAAGCTCAGGAAGGTCGAGTGGTCGCGACCGTGCGGGTTCTGTGCCGTACCCGTTTTGCCGCAGATATCCAGCCCCGCAACTGCCGCACGGGTCGAAGTACCCGCCACGTTGACGCCCTGCCACATACCCTCGACAATCGGCTCGAAGTGCTCCGCATCGACCTTCGTATAGACCGGCTCATAGAAGCGCTGTTCGAGCGAATCAACGCCCTCGACCGAGCGCACGATATGGGGAATGTAGTAGTGACCGCGATTGGCGATGATCGCCGCAAGGTTTGCCATCTGCAACGGCGTGCAACCCAGCTCGCCCTGACCGATCGATAACGAAATGATCGTCTGTGCCTTCCACGAATTGTGGTAGACCTTATTGTAGTACTCCGACGTGGGCACACGGCCACGGGTCTCGTTGGCGAAGTCCGAATCGAGCGTGCGACCGAAACCGAACGAGCGTACATAATCGGCCCACACGTCCAGACCCTCCTTCACGTTCTCGTACTTTCGGTTCTCGATGATATCTCGGAAGACGTAGCAGAAGTATGCGTTACACGAGTTGGCAACCGCAGGACGCAGATCGAGGGGCGAGGGGTGCGGGTGGCACTTCATCTTGCGGCCCTTGGCGTAGGTGTAACCGCCGTTGCAGGGATAGCTGTAACTCGGTTTGAGCACACCCTCCTGCAAGCCGATCAGACCCTGCACCAACTTGAAGGTCGAGCCCGGGGGATAGTGCGACGACACCGCACGATTGTAGAGCGGACGGTAAGGATCCTTCAACAATTTGTTATAATTGAGTCGCAAGTTCTTGCCCACCAGCTCGTTCGGGTCATACGTAGGCGACGACACCATCAGCAGAATCTCGCCCGTCGAAGGCTCGATCGCGACCACACTGCCGACCTTGCCCTCCATCAACTCCTCGGCCAGCTCCTGCAACTCGGCATCGATCGTGCAGACCAACGAGCGACCGGGAATGGGCAGCGAGTCGTACATTCCGTCGCGGAACGAGCCCTTGATAACTCCGTGATTATCAATCTCGTTGATCTTCACACCCTTCTTGCCGCGCAGCACCTCTTCGTAAGCCGATTCCAGACCACTGATGCCGATATAGTCGCCCGCACGATATTCGGGGCGCTTGCGCAACTGATCGGCATTGATCTCGCCCACGTAGCCCATCAGGTTGCCGCCAATGCGACGCGGATAGGAGCGGATCGTACGATAGACCGTATAGAAACCTCGGAAATTACACTCGTCGAAGCG
This sequence comes from Alistipes sp., assembly GCA_045655685.1. GTDB lineage: Bacteria > Bacteroidota > Bacteroidia > Bacteroidales > Rikenellaceae > Alistipes. Next base: position 19,135 of record JAZOPR010000005.1, on the reverse strand, counting down.
CAGCTTGACCTCCTTCGAGAGCTGGTTGGTGATCATCATCGGCACACGCGAACGGCTCTTGGCGCGCGTGAGCTGTTTGATGAGCTCGGCCTTCTCCATACCCAGCACACGACACATACGCATCGTATCGAAGCCCTCCTTGGGGATCTCACGCGCGATGACCATCAGGTCGTATGCCTCGCGGCTCTGCACGATGAACTCGCCATTGCGGTCGCGCACCTCGCCTCGCGGCGGATACTGCACCACGTGGCGCAGAGCGTTGTTGTCGGCCATATCCTTGTAGCGATCGTCGATCAGCTGGATATAGAACAGACGCCCCACGATCGCACCGACAATGATCAGCACGATCACCTGCAACGTTCTCACGCGCATCAAGCTATCTCTCTGATCGCTCATAATACACGTGCCACTTGCGAGTTAAAAATCTTCGATGTGAAGTAGATCACAGCCACCGTCACCACTCCGCTCACGGCCGTACGCAGCAGCGTCAGATGGAAGTAGTCGAACGTCGCGCTCTCCATCGTGAAGTAGACAATCGAGTGCAACACGACTGCCGCCACCACATAGCGCATAAAGCCCAGCACACCCAATCGATGTACCGACGGCACACCGCCGTCCGACACGCTATCTTTCGAGCAGGTCAGTCGCAGCAACGCACCACGCAGGAATGCCACGGGCAGCGTAGCGAGGGTATTCAACCCCGCAGCGCCCACTGCCACGTCCATCACCACGCCCGTCAGCAGACCCAGGCCCAGCACCAGAACGGGTGCGGTCTCGATCGGCAACAGAATGATGAAAGCAATGTAAATCAACGGATTGAGATAGACGCTCAGTTCGAGGTTGCTGAACAGAAAGACCTGCAACAGCACCAGCACCAGGAACAGCAGCGTGTACTCTATAATTTGACGCATCATAACTTTTCGGCTCTTTGAAAATCAATTGTTGAACAGCCCATTGGCCTCAGCCTCCAACGCGTTCAACTCGTAAATATCGATATTTTTGATCAGCAGCACGTCCTGCAAACGGCTCATATCGGCCGCCAGACGCAGCTCCAATTTGAGCGACGAGGTGGGTTCATCGACCTCCATCTGCTCGACATAACCGATCGTGATATCCTCGGGGAAGAAGTGCGAGAATCCGGTCGAAACGATCGTATCGCCCACCTCAACCGGCGCATATTTCGACAACTCGTGCATCTTGACGCGGTGCGAGTCGAAGCCGTCCCAATAGATCGCGCCCGAGTGACCATCGCCCGCCAACTTACCGCTGGCATTGAAGTCGGTATTGAGGATCGAAATCGCCACCGCATAGCGCTCCGAGCAGTTCACAACGTAGCCCACCATCGCACCATCGGGCGTGATTACGGCCATATCCGTCTCGACGCCATCGCGCTGACCCTTATTCAGCGTCAGAAAGTTATGCTGTCGGCTCACCGTATTGCGCACCACGCGGGCGGTCATATACGAATACTTCGTTTCGACCTCCGCACCGAGCGAATCCAACTGATCGTAGACCGCCGACTCGCGGTAGCGCGTCAATTCGTTCTGCAACGCCGCCATCTCCTCCAACAGCACGCGGTTGCGTTTGCGCAGTCCGAAATACTCACCCACGCCCGAAATCGACCCGTAGACACCACCCACAACGCTGTTCGATGTTGCCAACAGACGCGCCTCGGCGTAGCTGTTCGAGTGGGCATAGTAGCGGATCGCCACGATCTCCAACACCAGAAACAGCAACGGCAAGTAGATCTTCTTTATAAACTCAACGAGTTTTAACATCTCTAAGTTTTCGGTTACAAATTCGTTTGGGCATTTAACCCAAGACAGGCGCATAACCACGTATGCACCTGCCTTTCAGTTTATTAGACAGAACCGCCACAAAACGAGGCAGTCCCCAATTTGCACTTTACGACCGCTCCGTCAGCGCAACTATCGCATCAAGAACGAGAAGCGGTTGACATTCTTCAACGCGATACCCGTACCGCGAACTACCGCACGCAGAGGATCCTCAGCTACGATGAACGGAAGGTTGGTCTTAGCGTTCAGACGCTTTGCCAGACCCTTGATCAACGCGCCACCACCCGTCAGGTAGATACCGTTCTTCACCACGTCGCTATACAACTCGGGCGGCATCTCCTCGAGCACCTTCATCAGCGCTGCGTCCAACTTCACGAGCGACTTCTCCAAAGCGTAGGCAATCTCCTTGTAGGTCAGCGTAACGGTCTGAGGCAGAGCCGTCAGCAGGTTGGGACCCGTAATCTCGAACGGTTCGGGCTCCTCGTCCAGTTCCGACACTGCGGCACCGATTGCACACTTGATCTGCTCTGCGGTGCGCTCACCGATACGGATATTGTGCTGCTGGCGAACATACGACTGGATATCCGACGTAAATACGTCACCTGCCACATTGATACTCTCCGAGTGAACCAGACCACCCAGCGAGATACAAGCGATCTCCGAGGTACCACCACCGATGTCGATAACCATATTACCCATCGGAGCCTCAACGTCCAGACCTGCGCCCAGCGCAGCGGCCATAGGCTCGAAGATCATATATACCTCACGGCCACCTGCACGGTCAGCCGAGTCGCGCACCGCACGGATCTCGACGTTGGTCGAGCCCGAGGGGATACCGATCACCATTTTGAGCGAGGGCGAGAAGAGGTGGCCATTGGTCTTCACCTTATTGACCAGACCGCGAATCAGCATCTCGGCTGCGGTGAAATCGGCAATCACACCATCCTTCAACGGGCGGATTGTACGGATATTGGGGTTGGTACGTTCGTGCATCATCTTAGCCTGCATACCCACTGCCACAACCTTCTGGGTGCGGACGTCGATCGCTACGATCGAGGGCTCATCGACTACGACTTTGCCGTTATGTATGATCAGGGTATTGGCCGTACCGAGGTCCATTGCCAACTCCTGTGTCAATGAAAAAATTCCCATTTTCTATCTTGTCTTTATCTTGTTTTCGTAACTGGTTTAGTGCTTGAAGTGGCGCAGACCGGTGAACAACATCGCAACACCATTTGCGTTGCAGTAGTCGATGCTCTCCTGGTCGCGTACCGAGCCACCGGGCTGGATCACAGCGTCGACACCCTCGTTGTGAGCGATCTCAACGCAGTCAGCGAAGGGGAAGAATGCGTCGCTGGCCAGCACCGCACCGTTCAGGTCGAAACCGAACGACTTAGCCTTCTCGATAGCCTGACGCAACGAATCAACACGCGAGGTCTGACCGATACCGCTTGCGTAGAGCTGCGAGCCCTTAGCCAGCACGATTGCGTTCGACTTCGAGTGCTTAACGATCTTGTTAGCGAAGATCAGATCCTTCATCTGCTCCTCCGACACGCCCTTCTCGGTCTTCTGCTCCACTGCGCTATCAACACCGCCGACCTTATCGTCGCGCTGCTGAACAGCCACACCGTTCAATACCGAACGATACATCATTTCGGGACGCTCTACCGACTTCAAGTCGAGCAGGATACGGTTCTTCTTGCTCTTCAAGATCTCCAAAGCCTCCTCCTCGAACGAGGGAGCCAACAGCACCTCGCAGAAGAGCGAGTTGATCTTCTCGGCCGTTGCAACGTCGATCTTGCGGTTGCAGATCAGCACGCCACCGAAAGCCGATACGGGATCGCAAGCCAGCGCAGCCTCGTAAGCCTCGCAGAGCGTTGCGCGGGTAGCCACGCCGCAAGCGTTGTTGTGCTTCAAGATTGCGAAGGTAGGCTCGCCCTCCCAGAACTCGCAGATCAGACCCAGCGCAGCCTCGATATCGAGCAGGTTGTTGTACGAGATATCCTTACCGTGCAGCTTGGTGAAGATCTTCTCCACGTCGCCATAGAATGCAGCCTGCTGGTGGGGGTTCTCGCCATAGCGCAGAGCCATACCGCCGTTGTTGGTCACGCGCAGAGCGTCGATCTGCTCCTTGCGATTGAAGTAGTTGAAGATTGCGCTATCGTAGTGCGAGCTGACGCTGAATGCCAGAGCTGCAAAACGACGACGCTGCTCGATAGTGGTCGAGCAATCCTGCTCCTTCAACAGTGCGAGCAACTCACCATACTGCTCAACCGAGGGAACGATCACCGTATCCTTGAAGTTCTTAGCCGCAGCGCGGATCAGCGAGATACCGCCGATATCGATCTTCTCGATGATAGCCTGCTCCTCGGCACCGCTTGCCACGGTCTGCTCGAAGGGATAGAGGTCAACGATCACCAGGTCGATCTCGGGAATGGCATACTTAGCCATCTGCTCGCGGTCGCCCTCGTTGTCGCGGCGACCCAGAATACCACCAAACACGCTGGGGTGCAGGGTCTTAACACGACCGCCCAAAATCGAAGGATAGCCCGTCAGATCCTCGACAGCCGTCGCCTCCAAACCGAGCGACTCGATGAACGACAGGGTACCACCCGTCGAATACAATTTAACGCCGCCGGCAGCGAGCGTCTTAACTATTTCGTCCAATCCGTCTTTGTAGAAGACCGAAATCAGTGCACTTTTAATCTTTTTCACGACTTTATAGCTTTTTTTATTGATTATTCGATTATACCTCGCAAAGGTAGAAAAAAGTCGGCGAATTATTGCCATAGTTCGCGCAATTTTTTCTAAATTTGTAGCACATTTATCCTAACCACGTAATGAGTTTGAAATTAGATAGTAACGCCCGTTGTGCCGTGGTCGGCTATGGTAGCTGGGCCACCGCAATCGTCAAGATACTTTGCGAGAACGAGGCACGCATCGGTTGGCACATCGCCAACCCCGCCGTAGCCGAGGGTATCCTCGCCGATGAGCACAACCCCAAATACCTGAGCGACGCCGAGCTCGACACCTCGAAACTCGACATCAGCGACGACATCAACAAGGTTGTGGCCGAGGCCGACATCATCATTATGGCAACCCCCTCGGCATACCTCAAAAAGACGCTCGAACCACTTACCGTGTCGCTCGACGACAAGTTCATCGTTTCGGCCATCAAGGGTATCGTGCCCGATGAGTATGTGACTGTGGCTGAGTATTTTAATCAACACTACTCGATCCCGTTCAGCCGTATCGGCATCGTTACGGGACCCTGCCACGCCGAGGAGGTCGCACTCGAACACCTCTCGTACCTCACGGTGGTTTGCAGCAACGATGACGACGCCGAGCAGTTGCGCCGCAAATTCACCACAAAATATATCCAGACCGTCACCTCGAACGACATCTATGGCATCGAATACGCCACGGTGCTCAAAAACATCTACGCCATTGCCGTCGGTATCGCGGCAGGTCTTGGCTATGGCGACAACTTCCTGGCCGTGCTGCTGGCCAACTCGTCGATCGAGATGGAACGATTCTTGAATGAAACCTATCCCGCTGAGCGTCAATCGCGTGCCTCGGCCTATCTGGGTGACCTGCTGGTTACGGGATACTCGCTCTTCTCGCGCAACCGACGCTTCGGTATGATGATCGGTCGCGGACATTCGGTGGCCGCAGCTCAGTTGCAGTTGGGTATGGTGGCCGAGGGCTACTTCGCCTCGGAGTGTATCCGCCACATCAACAGCCGCTATGGCGTCGAAATGCCTATTGCTGATGCGGTTTACGACATTCTCTACCGCAAGGTTAAGGCGCGCAATGCAATGAAATTATTAACAACAAAACTTATATAATCGATGGATTTTATCAAACTTGACACCTCGAAAGCTGCCGTAACAGTCAGTGCCGAACTGCGTGCTGCGGCCGAGGCTTCAAACGCCCTGCTGGCAAATGGTCAGGGCGCAGGTAACGACTTTTTGGGCTGGGTTGCGCTCCCGCAGTCGATCGACGCCGAGCAGATCGCAGCCGTAAATGAGGTTGCTGACCGTCTTCGCGCGAAGGCCGAAGTGATCGTTTGTATCGGCATTGGCGGCTCGTATCTGGGCGCGAAGGCCGTTTTGGAGGCTATGAGCAACTCGTTCTCGCTGCTCCAACGCGACCGCAAGGAGCCTATCGTTCTCTTTGCAGGTCAGAACATTAGCGAGGACTACACCTACGAACTGCTCGACGCCGTGAAGGATCGCGAGCTGGCCGTAGTCGTAATCTCGAAGTCGGGCACCACCACCGAGCCGGCTATTGCATTCCGCATTTTGAAGGCCGAGTTGGAGCGTCGCTATGGCAAGGCTGAGGCTGCCGAGCGTATCGTTGCCGTGACCGACAAGGCGCGTGGCGCACTCAAAACGCTCGCTACGCAGGAGGGTTACTCGACCTTCGTGATCCCCGACGACGTGGGCGGTCGTTTCTCGGTGCTGACTCCCGTGGGTCTGCTGCCGTTGGCTGCCGCTGGCATCGACATCGAGGCGCTGGTACGCGGTGCGCAGGATATGCAGAAGGCAACCGACGAGAATGTTCCCTACGAGCAGAACATCGCTGCACAATATGCTGCCGTTCGTAACGCACTCTATGCCGAGGGCAAGAAGATCGAGATCCTGGCAAGCTATGAGCCTAAGTTACAATACATTGCCGAGTGGTGGAAACAGCTCTACGGCGAGAGCGAAGGCAAGGAAGGCAAGGGTATCTTCCCCGCAAGCGTGACGCTGACGGCCGACCTGCACTCGATGGGTCAGTACATTCAGGAGGGCGAGCGTATGCTGATGGAGACCGTTATTTCGGTTGCCAAACCCGACCACACGATCGTAATCGAGAGCGACGAGGAGAACCTCGACGGTCTGAATTTCTTGGCGGGCAAGCGCATTTCGGAGGTTAATCGTATGGCTGAGTTAGGCGTTCAGCTGGCTCACACCGATGGTGGCGTGCCCAACATTCGCATCGAGTTGCCCGCAATCGACGCCTACCACATTGGCGCCCTGCTCTACTTCTTCGAGCGTGCGTGCGGTATCAGTGGTTACATTTTGGGTGTCAATCCCTTCAACCAGCCCGGTGTCGAGGCCTACAAGAAGAATATGTTTGCGCTGCTCGACAAACCCGGCTACGAGGCTGAGAGCAAGGCAATTAAAGAGCGTCTGTAATCGAGGTTTGAATTCAAAATTCAGGATTCAAAATTCAAAATTAAGCCACGCTTTCAGGCGTGGCTTTTTATTTTTATAATTAACAAATAACGCCCGCCATTTCTTGCGGATCGCCCTTTGGCATACGCACACTCGCGGGCTGCGGGGGTCGCCCGAAGGGCGAGCCCGCGAGTGTGTATCAAAATCAAAGATTTTGACAGCTCTATATTGATAATCTTTAATTAAAAAAACCGCGCTCCCTTTCGGGAACGCGGTCTTTTTCATATAGTTAGGCCGTCAGCTTACTTTGCGGCAGCCATCTGCTCGTACTCCTCGCGCGAGCCGACAACCATCGTGTCGTAGTCACGCATACCTGTACCGGCGGGGATCAAGTGACCGCAGATTACGTTCTCCTTCAAGTTTGCCAGAGGATCGCTCTTGGCCATAATCGCAGCCTCGTTCAGAACCTTCGTGGTCTCCTGGAACGATGCAGCCGACATAAAGCTCGAAGTCTGCAATGCCGCGCGGGTGATACCCTGCAAGACCTGGCTCGACGTTGCGGGAACGATATCACGTACCTCAACTGCCTTCAAGTCCTTACGTTTGAGTACCGAGTTCAGGTCGCGCAGACGACGAACGGTGATGATCTGACCGGGCTGAACCTCCTCGCAGTCACCTGCATCGGTTACAACTACCTTGTCATAGAGCTCGTCGTTGACCTCAATAAACTCCCACTTGTCGACGATCTGGTTCTCGAAGAAGCGAGTATCACCCGGATCCTCGATCTGAACCTTGTTCATCATCTGGCTAACGATAACCTCGAAGTGCTTGTCGTTGATCTTTACACCCTGCATACGGTAAACGTCCTGAACCTCGTTCACGATGTACTCCTGAACCTTCGTAGGACCGAGGATACGCAGAATGTCGCTCGGGGTGATCGCACCGTCCGACAGTGCCATACCTGCCTTCACATAGTCGTTCTCCTGAACCAGGATCTGACGCGACAGCGGTACCAGATACTTACGTAGCTCACCTGCCTTCGACGTTACAACGATCTCGCGGTTACCGCGCTTGATCTTGCCGAACGATACCTCACCATCGATCTCCGATACGATTGCGGGGTTCGACGGGTTACGTGCCTCGAACAGCTCGGTTACACGCGGCAGACCACCGGTGATATCGCCTGCCTTACCAACAACACGCGGAATCTTGATCAGGATATCGCCTGCCTTGATCTTGGCATTCTCCTTAACCACGATGTGCGCCGAAACGGGCAAGTTGTACTGCTTCTGCTCAACACCGCTCTTATCAACGATCTTGATGATCGGGTTCTTGTTCTTGTCCTTCGACTCGATTACAACCTTCTCGCGCAGACCGGTCTGCTCATCCGACTCATCGCGGTAGGTAACACCCTCGATAACGTTCTCGAATGCAACCTTACCCTCGTACTCCGAGATGATAACTGCGTTGTAGGGATCCCACTCGCAGATCAGATCACCCTTCTTAACCTCGGCGCCGTCCTGCATAAACAGCGTAGCACCATAGGGCAGTGCGTGGGTATAGAGTGTAATATCGGTTGCGGGATTGACAATGCGGAACTCCGACTGGCGGCTGATTACCACATTTACCTCCTCGCCCTTATCGTTCTTGGTCTTCACCGTACGCAACTCATCGATCTCCAAGCGACCCTCATACTTCGAAACAACGTTGGTCTCGACCGTAGTACCGCCTGCAACACCACCGACGTGGAACGTACGCAGTGTCAGCTGAGTACCGGGCTCACCGATCGACTGTGCAGCGATGACGCCGACAACCTCACCCTTCTGGACCATACGTGCCGTAGCCAGGTTGCGGCCGTAGCACTTCGCGCAGACACCGTGACGTGCCTCGCAGGTGAGTACCGAACGGATCTCGACCTGTTCCAGCGGCGACTTCTCGATTGCCTCGGCGATCGACTCGGTGATCTCCTCGCCAGCTGCAACCATCAACTCGCCCGTGATGGGGTGATATACATCGTTCAGAGCTACGCGACCCAAGATGCGCTCATAGAGCGTCTGGACTACGTCCTCATTCTTCTTGATAGTCGTTGCTACCAGACCACGCAGCGTACCGCAATCCTCCTCATTGATGATCACGTCCTGAGCTACGTCTACCAATCGACGAGTCAGGTAACCTGCGTCTGCGGTCTTCAACGCGGTATCCGCCAAACCCTTACGAGCACCGTGGGTCGAAATGAAGTACTCCAACACCGACAGACCCTCCTTAAAGTTCGACAAAATCGGGTTCTCAATAACCTGACCGCCCTCCGAGCCGCTCTTCTGAGGCTTAGCCATCAGACCACGCATACCGCTCAACTGACGAATCTGCTCCTTCGAACCACGAGCTCCCGAATCCAGCATCATATAAACGGGGTTGAAACCGTTCATATCCTCGGTCAGGGTCTTGGTCACGGCCTTCGTAAGCTCGTTGTTGATCTTGGTCCAAACGTCGATAACCTGGTTGTATCGCTCGTTGTTGGTGATAAGACCCATATTGTAGCTCTCGGCGATATCGTCGGCCATCTCGTAACCCTTCTGTACCAGCGCTGCCTTCTCCTCGGGGATAATCACCGCGTCGAGGTTAAACGACAGACCGCCCTTGAATGCCATACGGTAACCCATTGCCTTGATGTCGTCCAGGAAGTTTGCCACCTTGTCGGCACCTGCCTTCTTCATCACCACTGCAATGATATCGCGCAACGAACGCTTGGTCAGCAGCTCATTGATATAGCCAACCTCCTTAGGCACAACCTGATTGAACAGGATTCGACCGATGGTGGTCTCCTTCAACTCGCGGATCGGGTTGCCCTCAGCGTCGATATCATCAACTACGCAACGAACCTTGGCGTGCAACTCGGCACGACCCTCGTTGTAAGCGATGATTGCCTCCTCGGGACCGTAGAATACCAGACCCTCACCCTTTGCACCTGCACGGGGCTTGGTGATATAGTACAGACCGAGGACCATGTCCTGCGAAGGTACGGTAATAGGCGCACCGTTAGCGGGATTGAGGACGTTGTGCGAACCCAGCATCAGCATCTGAGCCTCCAAGATTGCTGCATTACCCAGCGGCAGGTGGACTGCCATCTGGTCACCGTCGAAGTCCGCGTTGAATGCGGTACACGACAGCGGGTGCAACTGCATTGCCTTACCCTCGATCAGTTTGGGCTGGAATGCCTGGATACCCAAACGGTGAAGGGTCGGAGCACGGTTCATCAATACGGGGTGACCCTTGATAACGTTCTCCAAGATATCCCAGATTACGGGATCCTTTCTATCAATGATCTTCTTAGCTGATTTTACAGTCTTAACTACGCCGCGCTCGATGAGCTTACGGATAATGAACGGCTTGTAGAGCTCGGCCGCCATATCCTTCGGAATACCCATCTCGTGCATCTTCAACTCGGGACCTACGACGATTACCGAACGTGCCGAGTAGTCAACACGCTTACCGAGCAAGTTCTGACGGAAACGACCCTGCTTACCCTTCAACGAGTCGCTCAGCGACTTCAACGGGCGGTTGCTATCGGTCTTAACCGCATTGCTCTTGCGCGAGTTATCGAACAGCGAGTCAACAGCCTCCTGCAACATACGCTTCTCGTTGCGCAGGATCACCTCGGGAGCCTTGATCTCGATCAGGCGCTTCAAACGGTTGTTACGAATGATCACGCGACGATACAGATCGTTCAAGTCCGACGTTGCGAATCGACCACCATCCAGCGGAACCAACGGACGCAACTCGGGCGGGATCACGGGGATAACCTTCAAGACCATCCACTCGGGTTTGTTCACGCCGTTCGATGCGCGGAACGCCTCGATAACGTTCAGGCACTTCAAAGCCTCGCTCTTACGCTGCTGCGAGGTCTCGGTGCTGGCCTTGTGGCGCAGTGCATACGACATCGAGTCCAAATCTACCTGCTGCAAAAGGGTGTAGATTGCCTCAGCACCCATCTGTGCGATAAACTTGTTAGGATCGCTGTCGTCCAGCTGCTGGTTGCCCTTAGGCAGTGCAGCCACTACGTCCAGATACTCCTTCTCGGCCAGAGTCTGCAACTTCTCGATACCCTGCTCGGCAGCGGCACCAGCCTGAATAACCACGTAACGCTCGTAGTAGATAATCGCCTCCAACTTCTTCGAGGGGATACCCAGCAGGTAACCGATCTTCGAGGGCAGCGACTTGAAGTACCAGATGTGAACCACGGGCACTACCAACGAGATGTGACCCATACGCTCACGACGTACCTTCTTCTCGGTTACCTCAACACCGCATCGGTCGCAGACGATACCCTTGTAACGGATACGCTTGTACTTACCGCAGTGGCACTCGTAGTCCTTTACGGGACCGAAGATGCGCTCGCAGAACAGACCGTCGCGCTCGGGCTTGTAGGTACGATAGTTGATGGTTTCGGGTTTAAGCACCTCACCACTCGAATTCTCCAAAATCTCCTCGGGCGATGCCAAGCCGATGGTAATTCGGTTGAAGCTCGTACTCTTATTGTCTTTATTGAATGACATATACTTGTTCTTCTTTAACTTATTATCGTTTGTGTTCTCCTCTCGATCCGATTAGTCGAGCTTGACGCTGATAGCCAGACCGCGCAACTCGTGCAACAGTACGTTGAGCGATTCGGGGATACCTGCTGCGGGCAGGTTGTCGCCCTTAACGATTGCCTCGTAGGCCTTCGCACGACCCATAACGTCGTCCGACTTGATCGTCAAGATCTCCTGCAAGATGTTGGCTGCACCGAATGCCTCCAATGCCCAAACCTCCATCTCACCGAATCGCTGACCACCGAACTGAGCCTTACCACCCAGAGGCTGCTGCGTAATGAGCGAGTAGGGACCGATCGAACGGGCGTGCATCTTGTCGTCGATCATATGACCCAGCTTCAACATATAGATCACACCAACGGTTGCCGGCTGGTCGAAGCGCTCACCCGTGCCACCATCGTAAAGATAGGTACGGCCGCTGCGAGGTACGCCTGCCTCATCGGTGTACTTGTTGATCTGGTCGAGCGTTGCACCGTCGAAGATCGGAGTTGCGAACTTGACACCCAACTCGCGGCCTGCCCAGCCCAGAACGGTCTCGTAGATCTGACCAAGGTTCATTCGCGAAGGCACACCCAGAGGGTTCAGTACGATATCCACGATCGTACCATCTTCGAGGAAGGGCATATCCTCGTCGCGAACGACCTTCGCTACGATACCCTTGTTACCGTGACGACCTGCCATCTTATCACCCACCTTCAACTTACGCTTCTTGGCGATGTAGACCTTAGCAAGCTGGATCACGCCTGCGGGAAGCTCATCACCGTTGGTGATATTGTACTTCTCACGCTTAACCTCGGCGTCATACTTCTTCCACTCGATAATATAATTATTAATAGTACGCTCGATGAGCATATCGACGTGAGCGTCGCCGACCCACTTATCGGTCGACAGGTTCATATAGTCGATATCCTCCAACATACGCTTCGAGAACTTCGTACCCTTAGCATAGAGCTCGGCGCCGAAGTAATCCTTGATACCCTGCGTAGTCTTGCCTTCGAGCAACTGCCACAACTTAGCCACCAGGCGCTGCTTCAACTCCGAGGTCTGAGCTGCGAAACGCTGATCGATCTGCTCCAACTGAGCCTTCTCGGCGTTCTTGCCCTTGCGACCGTCCTTGTTGGCACGGCTGAACAGCTGAGTCTTGATGATCGTACCGAACAGCGAGGGCTGAGCCTTCAACGATGCGTCCTTAACGTCACCTGCCTTGTCACCGAAGATTGCGCGCAACAGTTTCTCCTCGGGCGAAGGATCGCTCTCACCCTTCGGGGTGATCTTACCGATCAGGATGTCGCCCGGCTTAACGTTCGCACCTACGCGAATGATACCGTTCTCGTCCAGATCCTTGGTTGCGTCCTCGCTGACGTTGGGAATATCCGATGTAAGCTCTTCGACACCGCGCTTGGTATCGCGAACCTCCATAATATACTCGTCAACGTGTACCGAAGTAAACATATCCTCACGCTGGATACGCTCTGAGATCACGATTGCGTCCTCGAAGTTGTAACCCTTCCAGGGCATAAATGCCACCTTCAAGTTACGGCCGATAGCCAACTCACCGCCCTGAGTCGAGTAACCCTCCGTGAGGATCTGACCCTTCTTAACCTTCTCGCCGGTCAGTACGACGGGCTTCAAGGTGATCGAAGTGTTCTGGTTGGTCTTGCGGAAACGGGGCAACATATAGGTTGTGATCTCCGGCTCGAAGCTAACCAGAATCTCGTCCTCGGTACGCTCGTAGCGAATCTGAATCTGAGTTGCATCAGCAAATACGACCTCACCATCCTTCTCGGCAACGATCTGGATACGGCTGTCGGTGATCATCTCCTTTTCCAGACCGGTACCTACGATCGGCGACTCGCACGTGATCAGAGGCACTGCCTGGCGCATCATGTTCGAACCCATCAACGCACGGTTAGCATCGTCGTGCTCCAAGAAGGGGATCAAACTTGCTGCGATCGAAGCGATCTGGTTGGGGGCAACGTCCATCAGGTCGACGCGATCCGACGATACCTGCGGGAAGTCTGCCTCGCAACGGGTCTTAATGCGGTCGGGACGCAGGAAGTTACCCTCATCGTCCAGCGGCGAGTTCGACTGAGCAATGATCTTGCCCTCCTCCTCCTCGGCGCTCATATATACGACCTCGTTGTTATTCATATTCACCTTGCCGTTCTCGACCTTACGATAGGGGGTCTCGATGAAGCCCATATCGCTGATCTTTGCGAACACGCAAAGCGACGAAATCAGACCGATGTTGGGACCCTCAGGGGTCTCGATCGGACACAGACGGCCATAGTGAGTGTAGTGTACGTCTCGAACCTCGAAACCTGCACGCTCACGCGACAGACCGCCGGGACCCAGAGCCGACAGACGACGCTTGTGAGTCATCTCGGCCAGCGGGTTGGTCTGATCCATAAACTGCGACAGCTGGTTGGTACCGAAGAACGAGTTGATAACGCTCGACAGGGTCTTTGCATTGATCAGGTCGATCGGGGTAAACACCTCGTTATCACGAACATTCATTCGCTCACGAATGGTGCGGGCCATACGCACAAAGCCAACCGAGAACTGATTCGACAACTGCTCGCCCACCGTGCGTACACGACGGTTCGAGAGGTGGTCGATATCGTCCACGTCAGCCTTCGAGTTGATCAGCTGGATCAGATATTTGATGATGGCTATCATATCCTCCTTAGTCAGGATTCTGACTGCGGGATCGATATCCAATTCGAGTTTTTTGTTGATACGGTAGCGACCCACATCACCCAAGTCGTAACGCTTGTCCGAGAAGAACAACTTCTCGATTGCGTCGCGAGCGGTAGCCTCATCGGGCGGCTCCGAGTTGCGCAGCTGGCGGTAGATGTAAACCACAGCCTCCTTCTCAGAGTTACAGGGGTCCTTCTGCAATGTGTTGTAAATGATCGAATAGTCGATACCCGACTGGTTCTCCTTGTGCAGAAGAATGGTCTTGGCACCGCTCTCGATAATATCTTCGATATTCTCCTCGGTAAGTTCGGTTTCGCGATCGACGATTACCTGGTTACGCTCGATCGAAACTACCTCACCGGTATCTTCGTCAACAAAGTCCTCCACCCACGTAGTCAGTACGCGTGCTGCCAACTTACGGCCGATAGCCTTCTTCAAGTTGGTCTTGGTTACCTTCACCTCGTCGGCCAGATCGAAGATTTCGAGAATCTGCTGATCGGTCTCGAAGCAGATGGCACGCAACAGAGTGGTTACGGGCAACTTCTTCTTACGGTCGATGTAGGCATACATCACGTTGTTGATGTCCGTTGCGAACTCAATCCACGAGCCCTTGAACGGAATGATACGAGCCGAATAGAGCTTCGTACCGTTGGTGTGCATACTCTGACCGAAGAATACACCGGGCGAACGGTGCAACTGTGAAACGATTACACGCTCGGCGCCGTTGATGATGAACGTACCGCGAGGGGTCATATAGGGGATCGTACCGAAGTAAACGTCCTGAACGACCGTATCGAAATCCTCGTGATCCGAGTCCGTGCAATAGAGTTTAAGTTTAGCTTTGAGGGGGACACTATACGTCAAACCGCGCTCCAAACACTCTTCGATCGAGTAGCGGGGCGGGTCAATATAGTAATCGATAAATTCCAGAACGAAATTGTTTCTGGTATCTGTAATGGGGAAATTCTCCGAGAACACCTTGTAGAGGCCTTCGTTTTTACGATTTTCGGCCGTGGTGTCTAACTGGAAAAAGTCTTGAAATGATTTGAGCTGCACTTCGAGGAAGTCAGGGTAAGGCAACCTGTTCTTAACCGAAGAGAAGCTTATACGTTGGTTGTTTGCTTGTGCGGACATTTTTGATCCTTTTAAAGTTGAAGTGTGAGACATCTGTCGAATAAGAATCATCTAAAATAGCTTTCAGATAACCCACTAATGCCCTCGGCGACAACACATTACGCCTTGGGCAAAACTTGTTTCAAAGTTATGGTTCGGATCGTCACCCGAACCTTCACTTTGTTAGACGAGAAAAGGCATAGAGCTAATTTTTACATTAGCTCTACACCCAATATGTCCTGAAACTATAAGTAACGAATTACTTAACCTCAACTTCAGCACCAGCCTCCTCGAGAGCAGCCTTGATCGACTCAGCCTCCTCCTTCGATACGCCTTCCTTAACAGCCTTGGGAGCGCCATCAACGATGTCCTTAGCCTCTTTCAGACCCAGACCGGTGATCTCCTTAACTGCCTTTAC
This sequence comes from Alistipes sp., assembly GCA_045655685.1. Classification (GTDB taxonomy): domain Bacteria; phylum Bacteroidota; class Bacteroidia; order Bacteroidales; family Rikenellaceae; genus Alistipes. The sequence continues at coordinate 3,357 of JAZOPR010000005.1, read as the reverse complement.
AACCTGCAACTTAGCCTGACCTGCGGTCTTCAAGATTACGTCGAACGAGGTCTTCTCAGCAGCAGCAGCCTCGCCAGCAGCGGCGGGAGCAGCAGCAACTGCAACAGCAGCAGCAGCGGGCTCAATGCCGTACTCCTCTTTCAGGATAGCTGCCAACTCATTTACTTCCTTAACAGTCAAATTTACCAATTCTTCTGCCAATACTTTTACATCTGCCATAATGGTATAGATTTTATTAAATTTGTTTTACTTGTTTTGTTCTTGATTAGTTGTTTCTTTCTTCGAGTGTCTTTACGATACCCGCGATCTTCTGTCCAGCGTTCGACTGGAGTGCCGAGATAACGTTCTTAGCGGGCGACTGCAACAGAGCAACGATATCGCCAATAAGCTCTTCACGGCTCTTGATGTTGCACAGGCTCTCGAGCTGGTCGTCACCTACGTATACGCAACCCTCAACGTATGCAGCCTTCAATACGGGCTTCTCGCTCTTCTTGCGGAACTCCTTGATCAGGACTGCGGGGGTCTTGCCGGTCTCGGTGAACATTACCGAAGTCGAACCCTCCAATACCTTTACCAACTCCTCGTCAGCCTTCTCAACATTCTCCAACGCCTTGCGGAGAAGAGTGTTCTTAACGACCATCAGAGTTACATTGCTCTCGAAGCACTTGCGACGCAATGCTGCGGTCTGCTCAGCGTTCAAGTTTGCGATGTCGGTCAGGTAGAAGTGAGGATACTCGGTGAGTTTCGCTGTTAAGGTCTCGATTACAACCTTCTTTTCGTTTTTAGTCATCGTCTATCCTCCTCTTATTTGGTTTCTACTGATTTGGGATCAACCTGCACACCGGGGCTCATCGTGGTCGAGAGATAGATGCTCTTTACATACGAACCCTTTGCTGCTGCGGGCTTCAACTTCAGAATCATACCCATAAACTCCTTAGCGTTGTCTACGATCTGCTCGGGAGTGAACGAGATCTTACCTACCGAAGTGTGAACGATACCGAACTTGTCGACCTTAAAGTCGATCTTACCGGCCTTCACCTCCTTAACGGCCTTACCGATCTCCATCGTAACGGTACCAGTCTTGGGGTTGGGCATCAAACCACGGGGACCCAGGATACGACCCAGAGCACCTACCTTACCCATTACATTGGGCGAAGTGATGATAACGTCTACGTCGGTCCAACCGCCCTTGATCTTTTCGATATACTCGTCCAGACCTACATAATCTGCGCCAGCCTCCTTTGCCTCGGTCTCCTTGTCGGGAGTACAGAGTACAAGAACTCGAACCTGTTTACCGGTACCGTGGGGCAACGTTACCACGCCACGTACCATCTGATTCGCCTTACGGGGGTCAACGCCCAGACGCACGTCGATATCAACGGAAGCATCAAATTTCGTAAAGGTAATTTCCTTTAGAAGAGCTGCCGCCTCAGCGAGCTTGTATGCCTTACCGGGCTCAACCTTTGCGTAGGCTATTTTTTGATTTTTGGTCAGCTTACTCATTTTCGTAATCTTTTAATTACAGTTCGGGAAATTCACCTACGACATTGAGACCCATACTGCGAGCAGTACCAGCCACCATACGCATTGCCGACTCCAACGTGAAGCAGTTCAAGTCGGGCATCTTGTCCTGAGCGATGGTTTTAACCTGCTCCCAAGTTACCTGACCAACCTTCTTACGGTTAGGCTCAGCCGATGCAGTCTTAACACCAGCGGCCTCCTTCAGCTGTACTGCTACGGGGGGCTGCTTAACGATGAAATCGAATGACTTGTCGCTGTAAACGGTGATGATAACGGGCAAAACCTTACCTGCCTTCTCCTGAGTGCGAGCATTGAACTGCTTACAGAAGTCCATGATGTTCACACCCTTAGAACCCAATGCGGGACCTACCGGGGGCGAAGGATTTGCGGCACCACCTTTAATCTGCAATTTAATAAATGCAGCAACCTCTTTTGCCATAACTTTCCTTTGGTTAATTATTCTTTTTCAACTTGCATAAAGCTCAACTCCATCGGAGTCTTGCGTCCGAAAATCTTCACAGAAACGGTCAACTTCTTACGCTCATTGTCGACTGCCTCGATCGTGCCCTCGAAGCTCGAGAACGGACCATCGGTAACCTTAACGGTTTCGCCAACAAAGAACGGAACTTCAACCTCCTCCTCGCTTGCGCTCATCTCATCGACGCGGCCCAAAATACGGCTTACCTCCTGTGGACGTAGAGGCGTAGCAATCATTTTGGCGCTCTCCTCTTTCGAGTCGCCGAGGAATCCAAGCACATTCGGGGTATTGCGAAGCATGATCGGAATTTGTCCTACCAAAGCTGCCTCAACGAGAACATAACCTGGGTACGATACTCTCTCCTTCGATACCTTCTTACCATTGCGAATGGTGAAGACCTTCTCGGTAGGAATGAGAACTTGCGACACGTAATCCTCCAAGTGGTCCTGGCGCACCTCAGCCTCGATATACTCTTTGACCTTATGCTCCTTGCCACCTACGGCACGTATCACATACCAGTTTTTCTGAATTTCACTCATTTTCGGTTAAGTTTTATCGACCCAACTGAGAGTAAATGAACTCCATAATGTTCTCGAACGACATATCCATCGCCAGCACAACAATCGCAAATAGAAGGGAAGCAATCATAACAACTATCGTTGAGCTTTGCAGTTCAGGAAACTTCGGCCAAGAAACTTTCTCTACAAGTTCCTTATAGGACGCTTTAATATAATTTACTATTCTCATAGCCTTACTTTTTCTTCTTTTCTTGCAGGGGCAGAGAGATTCGAACTCCCACCAACGGTTTTGGAGACCGTGATTCTACCCTTAAACTATGCCCCTAAGTTGAGTAGCGCGGCGCGAGGTCGCGCTACTCTATTTGTGAGTCAAATTAATTACTCAACGATCGAGATGATCTGACCTGCACCTACGGTACGACCACCCTCACGGATAGCGAAACGCAGACCCTCGTTCAGAGCTACGGGGTAGATCAGCTCTACGGTAATGGTGATGTGGTCACCAGGCATTACCATATCTACGCCCTCGGGCAGCTGGATCTCACCGGTAACGTCCATAGTACGCAGATAGAACTGGGGACGATACTTGTTGTGGAACGGAGTGTGACGACCACCCTCTTCCTTCTTCAAGATATAAACCTCGGCAGTGAACTTAGTGTGGGGCTTGATAGAACCGGGCTTAGCGACAACCATACCACGCTTAACCTCCTTCTTATCGATACCACGCATCAACAAACCTACGTTATCACCAGCCTCACCCTCATCGAGCAACTTGCGGAACATCTCAACACCTGTACAAGTAGAAGTCAAAGTCTTCTCACCCAAACCGATGATCTCAAC
>JAZOPR010000004.1:0-14101 GCA_045655685.1 Alistipes sp. | reverse complement strand
CATGTTGTTGTCGGCATGCTCCAACTCCAATTCCCAATACACGAGATTCTTATACACCTCTACCCAGTCCTCTGCAGTTGCTGCATCGTTGATCTGCATGGCTATTCGCCCCATATTTTGCTGGTAGTTGGTGTTTGTCGTTTCGGTGATGATGTCCCTCTTGTGAATGTTCTTTTTGAGGGTGAGCAGTATCTGACTCGGGTTTACGGGCTTGATCAGGTAGTCGGCAATCTTCGATCCGACGGCCTTATCCATAATATTCTCCTCCTCGCTCTTGGTGACCATAATCACAGGCGTGGTTGGGCGAATCTCCTTGATGCGGGGCAGAGTTTCGAGTCCGGTAATGCCGGGCATCATCTCGTCGAGAATGATCAGGTCGTAACTCTCGGCCGCAGCCATATCGATTGCGTCATATCCATTATTGCAGGTATCGACCTCATAACCTTTGGCTTTGAGGAAGAGAATGTGAGGTTTCAACAGTTCGACCTCGTCATCAACCCATAAAATCTTTACCATAAAATGTTCGGTCTGTTTTTAAGTACGGTTGCCCGCTTTGCTGAGGCGCAAAAACGCCCTCGACAACCACTACAAAGGTACTTATTATAGTTGTATAATGCAAAAGCAGGGCAATTTATTGTGTGGGCGGGTGATTTTGTGGCACGAAAGAACAAAAAATTACCAAACCACCGAACAGTCTGCCGTAATTGCTTGATTTTCAGGCGTGGTAATATCTATTTAGCTGATTGACTGAGATTTGGGCCGATTTTTGCGGTACGAAGCCCGGCACAACCCGATTGCGCAAGAATCGGGCACAATGCAAAAATTTTAAATAAAAAATCGTTTCTATTTGGTTATTAATTAAATATTATCGTATATTTGCACTCTCGAACGAACAATTAACTTAAAAAAACATACAACTATGACAAAGGCTGATATCGTAAACGAAATTGCCAAGAGTACCGGTGTTGAGAAGGTTCAGGTACAGCAGATTGTAGAGGCTTTTATGGAGAGCGTAAAGGACTCGTTGGCTGAGAACAACAACGTTTATCTGCGTGGTTTCGGTAGCTTCATCATCAAGAAGCGCGCTACCAAGGTGGCTCGTAACATCTCGAAGAATACTACCATCACCATTCCCGAGCACAACATCCCCGCATTCAAGCCCGCTAAGAGCTTTGTTGCTAAGGTAAAATAATTTAGGCAATTTTTTTAACTCACTCTTAAAATTACACAATTATGCCAAGCGGTAAGAAAAGAAAAGGGCATAAGATGGCTACCCACAAGCGTAAGAAGCGTCTGCGCAAGAATCGTCACAAGAAGAAGAAGTAGGTAGCTCTCGTATGCGTGAGCACGATAAATAAAGCTAAAAGCCGCAACTGCGGTTTTTGGCTTTATTTGTTATCAAACAACACCGATTCGAAAGAATCAACCACACAACTACACTCGACGGAACAGCAGGTCGGTACACCAATTCAAAGAACACTTCAAAGAACAACAACTCCGCGACCGACAACCAACCCTCCGTCACATACACCTCGCGCCACCCCAATTCAAAGAACACAACAGCGCCGAGCGTGAAAAAAACATACAGTTTAGCGTGTCAAGCAGCACAAGTCAAGCCACTTCGATGCGCTCTAAATCAAACTAACAGATAAGGTACGGTCGTCGTTTCCGCCCGTGCCGCCCCAAGCAGGGCAAAGTCAAAGCGGAACTCACGATATATGAACAGAGAATTAGTTATCAACGTTACACCGACTGAAATCACGATTGCTCTGGTCGAAGACAAGGTTTTGGTCGAACTCAATAAGGAACAATGCAAGACGGGTTTTGCCGTCGGCGACATCTATCTGGGCAAGATTCGTAAGATTATGCCCGGTCTGAATGCCGCTTTTGTAAATATTGGCCACGAAAAAGACGCATTTATTCATTACCTGGATCTCGGCTCGCAGTTCGCCTCGCTCTCGAAACTCATTGCAGGTCAGAACGGTGGTCGCCGCCCGATGCGTCTTGAAGGTTTGCAATTGGAGCCCGCTATCGAAAAGGGCGGCAAGATCAGCTCGTACCTTCAAGTGGGACAGAGCGTTATGGTGCAGATTGCCAAGGAGGCGATCTCGACTAAGGGTCCACGACTGACCGCCGACATCTCGTTGGCAGGTCGCAATGTGGTGCTCGTACCCTTCTCGAACAAGGTCTTTATCTCGCAGAAGATCCGTTCGAACGAGGAGAAGAAACGTCTGAAACGTATTGCTCAGGCTGTTCTGCCGCGCAATTTCGGTGTGATTATCCGCACGGCGGCACAGGGCGCAAGCGATGCCGATGTCGAGCACGATATTCGTTCGCTCGTCGATAAGTGGCACACCGCGTTAGGCAATGTGCGTCATCAAGTGCCCCCCTCGCTGTTGCTCAGCGAGTTGAACCGCGCGAATACGATTATTCGTGACCTGCTGAACAGTTCGTTCTCGTCGATTACGGTTGACGATCAGGCGATGTTCGAGCAGATCCGCGACTACATCAAGGTGATTGCGCCCGACAAGGAGAAGATCGTGCGTCTGTACAAGGGTTCGGTGCCCATTTTCGACAACTTCGACATCTCGAAGCAGATCAAGTCGCTGTTTGCCAAGTACGTTTCGTTGAAGCGCGGCGCATACCTGATCATCGAACACACTGAGGCTATGCACGTTATCGACGTCAATAGCGGCAACCGAACCAAAAAGGAGGACGATCAGGAGGTTACGGCGATGGAGGTCAATATGGCTGCGGCAGCCGAGATCGCGCGTCAGTTGCGTCTGCGCGATATGGGTGGTATCATCGTGGTCGATTTCATCGATATGCACAAGGCGCAAAACCGCCAGCTGTTGCACGAGCATATGACCAAACTGATGGCCGAAGATCGTGCAAAGCACACGATTCTGCCGCTGTCGAAGTTCGGTTTGATGCAGATCACGCGCCACAGAGTGCGCCCCGAGGCCATTTCGGACGTTAAGGACGTCTGCCCGACCTGCTACGGAACGGGTAAGATCGAGCCTACGATCCTGCTCGACCGCAAGATCGAAAACCAGATTTCGTATCTGGCAGGCGACAAGGGCATCAAGTATATCCGCCTGAGAGTCAGCCCCTACGTAGCTTCGTTCTTGAAGCGAGGCCTGTGGTCGTTGCGTCTGCGCTGGTGCTTGCGCTACCGCTGCCGCATCGCAATTACGGAGGACCAATCGGTGGGTATCGTCGAGACACGCTATCTCGATCGAAAGGGCCGCAATTTGGTGGACTAAACAACGTGGGGCGGTCGATGTGCCGCCCCTCAATATATATAATTAGGTAGAAAACAGCGTATGACACCCCGCGAACAACTGCTCACGACCGTCAATCGAGACGAAGCATTCATCGAGTTGAACGACCGACTCGATCGAGGCACTATGTCGATTCGTTTGGAGTCGCTGGCCGGATCGGCATACACCGTAGCGGCCGCAGCAACGATTCGCAAGCGCGGAGGTGTACACATTCTGGTGGCTGACGACCGCGATGCGGCAGCCTACGCTGCGGCCGATCTCTACGCACTGCTTGACGCTGAGCGAGTTATGTTCCTGCCGACCTCTTACAAGCGTTCGATTCAATTCGGGCAGGAGGACGCAGGCGGATCGGTGCAACGCACAGCGGCACTCAACGCCATTCGCAACTTCCACGGCGGTTACTTGGCGGTATGTACCTACCCCGAGGCATTGGCCGAGACGGTGGTGGCCGAGCGCGAGATGAACAACCGCACGATCACGGTCAGTGTTGGCGAACATCTGTCGCACGAAACTTTGGTCGAGCTATTGGAGGAGGCGGGATTCGAGCGCGTCGATTTTGTCTATGAGCCGGGTCAGTACTCGCGTCGAGGAGGCATCGTCGATCTGTTTTCGTACTCGGAGAGCCGCCCGTTCCGTGTCGATTTCTTTGGCGATGAGGTCGATTCGATCCGCTCGTTCGAGATCTCGTCACAGCTGTCGAAGGAGCGTCTGAACCGTATCGAGATCATTCCTAACCTGCGCGAGGTGGAGCAGGCACGTGTTTCGGTGGCCGAATTTGCAGGTGCGAAGGTATGTTATTGGATCGATGACCCGCTGCACGCCGCACGCCGAATGAACGACATTCGCAAACGCCTGCTCAGCGACGGACGCGAGCAGTCGGAGGTCGACGAACGTGTGGTATCGGGCAATCTGTTTATGGCCGACAGCCGCAAGGCGGTGATGCTGATGCACCGCAGCGAGGGCATTGGTCGCGTGGCTGAGTGCACGATCGACTTCGCAACCTCGCCCCAACCCGCTTTCAATAAGAACTTTGCACTGCTGGCCGACGACCTGACGGCACGCGCAATGCAGGGTTTTACGTCGTATATCCTCTCGGAAAACAAGGCGCAGATCGAGCGCCTGACAAACGTTTTCCGCCAATCGGGACGTGCCTCGGTGCGTTTCGCCCCCCTGTCGCTGACGCTGCACGAAGGCTTCGTGTGGCCGCGATTGAAGATGTGTTGCTACACCGATCACCAGATTTTCGACCGCTATCACCGCTATCGTCTGCGTGGCGAAATCGCTCGCGATGAGAGCCTTACGGTGGCCGAACTGAACGCATTGAAGGTGGGCGACTATGTTGTTCACGTCGATCACGGCGTGGGACGTTTCGGCGGTCTGGTCAAGACGGTCGAGAATGGCAAGCAGTTCGAGTCGATCAAGCTGGTCTATCGCGATGGCGACGTACTGCTGGTCAATGTCCACTCGTTGCACCGCATCGCGCGCTACAAGGCGGGCGACAGCGAGCCCCCGAAGATCTACAAGCTCGGAACGGGCGCTTGGCAGAAGTTGAAGAACGCTACCAAGAAGGCAGTCAAGGACATAGCTCGCGAACTGATCGCCCTCTACGCCAAGCGCAAGGCGACCCCGGGTTTTGCTTTTTCGGCTGACGGATACCTGCAACACGAGTTGGAGGCCTCGTTCGAGTACGAAGATACGCCCGACCAGCAGAAGGCGGTCGAGGCCATCAAGCAGGATATGGAATCGACCCGCCCGATGGACCGTCTGGTGTGTGGCGACGTGGGCTTCGGCAAGACCGAAGTGGCTGTACGTGCGGCATTTAAGGCTGTGACCGACGGCAAGCAGGTGGCCGTTTTGGTACCTACGACGATCCTCTCGTTGCAGCACTACCGCACCTTCTCGCACCGTCTGCGCGAGTTCCCCGTGCGTATCGAGCACCTGAGCCGCACAAAATCGACGCGCGACGTCACCACTACCCTCGCCGACTTGGAGGCAGGCAAAATCGATATTCTGATCGGAACACACAAAATATTGGGCAAGAACGTCAAGTTCAAGGACTTGGGACTGCTGATCATCGACGAGGAGCAGAAATTCGGCGTGGGGGCAAAGGAGAAGTTGCGCCAGATGAGCGTCAATGTCGATACGCTGACGCTGACCGCGACGCCCATTCCGCGTACGTTGCAGTTCTCGCTGATGGGCTCGCGCGACCTGTCGGTCATTTCGACACCACCGCCCAACCGCCAACCTATTGTCACTGAGTCACATCTGTTTGGCGAGGAGATTATTCGCGAGGCTATCGAGGCGGAGCTGGCTCGTGGTGGCCAGGTCTATTTCGTGCACAACCGCATTGACGATCTGCTCACGATTCAGGGTATGATCGCCCGCATCTGCCCCAAAGCGCGCACGGCAATCGGCCACGGACGTATGAACGCACAGGATATGGAGAAGCTCATTATGGACTTCATCTATGGCGAGTTCGATGTGCTGATCGCCACCTCGATCGTCGAGAACGGAATCGACATTCCGAACGCCAATACGATCATCATCGACGGTGCTCATAAGTTCGGACTCAGCGAGTTACACCAGATGCGCGGTCGCGTGGGCCGTTCGGACAAGAAGGCCTATTGCTACCTGCTCTCGCCCCCCGAAGAGTTACTCACGGACGATGCACGTCGCCGTCTGCGAGCCATCGAGGAGTTCTCGGACCTGGGCTCGGGATTCAACATCGCGATGCAGGACCTCGATATTCGTGGCGCGGGCAACCTGCTCGGTGCCGAACAGAGCGGTTACATCGCCGACATCGGTTTCGAAACCTATCAGAAGATTCTGGCCGAGGCGATGGCCGAGTTGCGCAGCGAGGGCGTCGATATGCACGATCTGCCTGATGCAGAACAATTTGCGAAGGGCGACAGCGAGGTGCGCTACGTCGATGACACCACGATCGATACCGACGTGCAGGCTCTGCTGCCCGACTCGTATATCGGTCAGGCGGCCGAAAAATTGCGACTCTATCGCGAGCTGGACAACCTGACCCGCGAGGAGGATCTGCAATCGTTCGAGCAGCGATTGATCGACCGATTCGGTCCGCTGCCGCACGAGGCTCAGGAGCTGATGAACGTAGTAAGGTTGCGTCGCGAGGCGATTGCCCTCGGTTTGGAGCGCGTGAAGGTCAAGAACGGCCTGATGATCGTCCATTTCGTGGCAAATCAGCACTCTCCCTACTTCAAAAGCGACACATTTATGAACCTTTTGCGCGCCGTCACGGCCCGACCGCAAAAATTTGTGCTGCGTCAAAACAATAATAGACTCGCTATGACCGTTAGAGCTATAAATAGCATCGAATCTGCTTGGCAAACACTGCTCTCACTGCGCTCCGAAACGGCAAAAACAGAGAACAATGGGGCCAAAAATTGATTTTTTACCGTAAAATTTTGCAATACAAATTAAAAACACGATATTTGCAGTTACGATTGGAGATTTTATCCATATCTGTTTGAATATTTGAAACTAATGCGCTTTTTTAGAAACATATTTTTCCTGCTCGCTACGGCGGCTTTTGCAGTTGTTCCCTCGGTGCTCCGCGCTCAGGAGAACAGCCTGAACGCTTTTTCGCCCTACTCACTCTATGGCGTAGGTGAACTCCATACACCCGGTACGGTGGCACAACGCTCGATGGGCGGCGTGGGTGTAGCAATGCAGAGCAACCTGGTTTATAACCCGCTGAACCCCGCAGCGTTGGGTAACACAATGCAGCAGTCGTTCATCTTCAACTTCGCAACAGAAGGCCAGAACATCTACTCGAAGCAGGGCGACACCAAAACAAGCTTCAATACGTTCAACGTACGCGACATCGCAATTCAGTTCCCGATTGCCAAACGATTGGGTATGAGCATCAGCGTAACACCGTATAGCAGTGTTGGTTACCGAATTTTGACCGAGGAGAAAAATCCCGATGTTATTGCCGATATCGGTTACGTTGATTACTACCACGTTGGCGAAGGTTCGATCACCGAGGCTAAGATGGCAATGGGCTGGGAACCGTTCAAGCGATTCTTTATCGGCGCATCGGCACTCTTCTATGTGGGCGATCTCGACCGTTCGTACACGACCCGTATCACCGCTATCACCGCAGGTCAGGGTGCATACTCGTCGGCCGCAGCTCTGGATAACCTCAGCACTGCGCGCGTGATGGGTAACGTGGGTGCTCAGTACCACATCATTATGAAACCTAAGGCAGCATTGACCGTGGGTGCCGTATATGATTTCGGTGGCGAGTTGAAGGCTAAGTCGAAACACTTCGTTTCGTCGAACAATATCTACGGCGATACCGTCAAACTGACTCAGGGCGTCAGCCCCATAGCTCTACCCCGCTCAATCAGCGCAGGTATCTACTTCCATAGCACTAAGTGGGTTGCAGGTTTCGACTACGTCTACCAGGACTGGGAGAGCAAAAACGAATACGACGAGGTGAATCAGGTGGGCTACACCAACACCCATACCTATAAAGCAGGTGTGCAGTACACCCCCAACCGAGGCGATGTGCGCCGCCCGCTGAACCGCTGGTCGTACCGTTTTGGTGCCCGCTACGGTCAGTCATATATGACCTTCCACGGCAACAAACTCCCCGAGATGGCCTTGACGTTCGGTGTGGGTATCCCGATCAAACTGTTCGGAACATCGTCGATCGACGTGGGCTTGGAGTATGCTCGCCGAGGCACGTTGAACAATGGTATGATTCGCGACAACTACTTCAAGATTTCGATCGGTATGTCGATGTTCGGCGAGGACTACTGGTTCGCACGATACAAGATTGACTAATAGGCACAAACCGCTGTAAAGCAACGCAATAACGCAAACTTAAAAAATCAAAAGATAATCAAAATTTAACCTAATCAGAGAGATGAAAAATTTGAAATCACTGCTCGTAGCAGCGTTCTCGATCGCTGCAATGGCTGTTTCCGCACAGGATTTCAGCAGCCCCGCATTTGCAAAGTACGGCGACACTCCCGAGGAGCGTAAGGAGAACATTACTCTTTACAACTTCTACAAGGACGCTTACGTTAACCGTAACTGGGCTGAGGCAACCCGTATGTATCCCGAGGTAGTTGCAAAGTGCCCCAAGGCAAGTGTAAACATCTACATCTACGGTGCAACCGCTTACAAGGGTCGTATCGCTGCTGAGAAGGACGCTGCAAAGAAGGCTGAGTTGGTAGACTCGCTGCTGCACGTTTACGATCAGCGTATGGAGTACTTCGGTGATCACGCTAAGTTCGGCGTTAAGACCACCTACCCCCTCAAGGCTCGTGAGTATCTGACTTACAAGTATGACGACCGCGCAGGCGTACGCGACATTATGGCTAAGGCTGTTGAGGCTTGCGGCGCAGAGGCTGATCCCGAGTTCGTAGTATTGGTATTCTCGGAGTTGGTTGAGGACTACAAGACCTTTATGGAGGTTGAGGCTGACGTAATTCTGGATGCATACGAGAAGTACGAGCCTATGGTTGCTGCTGACGAGAAGGCTAAGGGCGACTTGGAGGCATTGTTCGGCCAGAGTGGTGCTGCTAAGTGCGAGAACTTGGAGAAGTTGTTCCGCTCGAAGTTGGAGGCTGCTCCCGAGGATCAGGCACTGTTGGAGCGTGCATTCGGTCTGATGTCGCGCGCTAAGGATTGCGGTGAGAACGAGTTCTATATCGAGGTTGCTGAGAAGCAACACGCTGTGAAGCCTTCGGCTGCAACCGCTGACTTCCTGGCTAACGTATTCCAGAACCGTGGCGACAACCAGAAGGCGTTGAAGTACATCAACGATGTATTGGGCAACACTACCGATCCTATCGAGTTGTCGAAGCTCTACTCGCGTATCGCAGGTTTGGAGATCGCTCAGAACAACTACTCGGAGGCTGCTAAGGCTGCTAAGACCGCTCGCGAGCACAACCCCGAGAACGGTTTGGCATACTTCTTCTTGGCTCAGGCTTACGCTGCAACTACCGGTGGCTGCCAGGGTATCGACAAGAACGCAGTATATTGGGCAGCATACGACCTGATGTCGCAGGCAAGCAAGTTGATGGAGGCTGATACCGAGATGCAGAACATCGTCGAGGTTGCTAACAAGATGATGGGCGCTTACCGTGGTGGTTTCCCCACTGCTGAGGACGGCTTCTTCAACGACTTGAAGGCTGGTCAGGGCTACACCGTTAAGTGCGGTTTGGCTGCCGGTACTTCGACCACCGTTCGTTTCAAGTAATCAGAAACATCGTTTCAAGTTCCGAATGAGAGGTTTGGAATATAGTAAATATGCATTGGTAGCACTCTCCATCGTGGGGAGTGCTATCTTGCTTACTGCCTGTGGTGGCGAACAAGCGGTCGAGGAGCAGTCGGAGGAGACTATTATGACCGAACATAGCATCAATCTGACGATGATCACCACCGAAAACGGAGCTAAGGCATACCGATTCCAAACCCCGCTGATGGAGGGATACAAACTCGCGAAGGACCCCTATATGGAGTTCCGCGAGGGTATTGACATCACAACTTACAAAGGTGAGGGCGATACGACCGAGGTCGAGTCGCACCTGACGGCCAACTACGCCATCTGCTACGAAGAGCGAAAGCTGTGGGAGGTGAAGGGCAACGTAGTGGCGAAAAATAGTGAAGGTCAGACACTTTACACCCAGCAATTGTTCTGGGATCAGAAGTCAAAACGAATCTATTCGAATGTCGATTGCAAGGTGCTGATGGGCGACGACTATTGGTTTGGCGAGGGATTCGAATCGGACGAGGAGATGAACGATTGGCACTTCCGTCGCTATCGCGGCCGTATGTGGGTCGATGCCGACCCCAACCGCGCCGAGGATTCGACCTCGATGGATCGCACAATCACAACCCCGACAGATTCGCGCAAAGTGAACCCCAACACGATTGGAGGCAACCACACCCGTTCGCATTTGGAGCCGGTCAACACCCCGACCGAGCGACGTCCGAACTACAACTCGCCCACACCGACGCCCAGCAAAAAGCGTCGCGAGGAGCCCAAGCGCGCGGTCGAAAAGCAACAACTGACCGTAATGGAGCCGTAAGCCCGATTTGGCCGAAAGCAATAGACACTCAACACAAAGTTAGTAGGCGGTTCGACTACTCAAACAACGAACCTCAAAATGTGGCAAACAGCCACCGAGCGCAACTAGTTAGCGCATAGTTATTTATAAATTCAAAAGGAAGAGATGATCGTAAGTTCGATAATAGTGGTTTTGATAATGCTGACGCTGTCGGCGTTCTTCTCCGGTATGGAGATCGCCTTCGTCAGCGCCAACCGACTCAAAACCGAAATCGACCGTAAACAGAGCCGAACATTCGACTTCATTGCGGATATTTTTATGCGCAATTCGAGCCAATATATCACCTCGATTCTGGTCGGTAACAACATCGCGCTGGTCATCTACTCACTCTATATGTCGACGTTGATCCAAGTGATCGGCTCGAAACTCGGTTGGGAGAGCGTCGCCAACGGATCGGTACTGCTCGAAACCGCACTCTCGACACTGATTGTCATCTTCGTGGGCGAGTTTATCCCCAAGTCGATGTTCAAACTCAACCCCAACTTTTACTTCCGTACGTTCGCTATTCCGATCTATCTGTTCTACATTCTGCTCTACCCCATTGCCAAGCTGACTACGGGCATTTCGTATCTGATTCTCAGATTGTTGGGACAGAAGGTGAAGGACCGTCGCGAGACCGAACAATTCGACCGCGAGGACCTGGCAATGCTGCTCGAAGATACGACCGACGCCGAGCACGAGGAGAACGAAATCAAGCTGTTCCAGAACGTGCTGGAATTTCCCGACCTGGCCGTACGCGACTGTATGGTGCCGCGTGTCGATGTCGAGGCGGTCGAGGCCGACTGCCCGATCGAGGAGCTTACGGCGCACTTTGCCGAGAGCCAATACTCGCGCATCTTCGTCTATGAGGATACGATCGACAATATCATCGGTTATGTGAATTCGAAGAGTCTGTTCAACAACCCCAAGACGTTGCAGGAGGTGATGATGAAGGTCAACTATGTGCCCGAAACGATGCCATTGCAGCGCCTGCTGACCGACTTCATCAAGCGTCGCAGCTACATCGCAGTGGTCATCGACGAGTTTGGCGGCACGGCAGGTATCATCTCGTTGGAGGATATGTTGGAGGAGATTTTCGGCGAGATCGAGGACGAGCACGACCATCAGGATATGGTCGAAAAGCGCATTTCGGAGAACGAATTTGTGCTTTCGGCACGCCTCGAAGTGGAGTACCTGAACGAAAAATATGACCTCGGAATCGAGGAGAGCAAGGAGTATGATACGTTGGCGGGATATGTGATCTACCACCACGAAGGTATCCCCTCGGCAGGCGAGACAGTGATGATTGCGGGCAAGCAGATCAAGGTTTTACGCACATCGCAGTCGCGTATCGAGCTGGTGAAGATCAAGATCCAAAACCCATAAATTGCACTAAAAACTCGGCCGAGAGCGAAAAAAACGGCTGATCGGATATAAAATATAGTGTTTGAGGGGCGAAAAATTGTGAGAACTCACAGATTTTTACTATCTTTGGGGGCTTTTTCGTAACCTAACGAAGACGAATCGAAACAAAAATAATATAAAAATAGAAAAGCTATTATGGCAGGATTAAACACACTTAGGACCAAAGGTGGTCTGTTTTTGACGATCTTCATCGGTGGCGCACTGCTGATGTTCATCGTTTCGTTGGCATTCGAGAACGGCGGTATGATGGGTAGCCAGGATCCCAAAGTCGCTGAAATCAACGGTGAGAAAATCACCTACACCCACTATCAGGACATCTTCGACGCTACGCAGAACAACCTGAGCGCAATGAGCGGTCAGGACTACTCGTCGAGCGAGGCGCAGGAGGCTGTTCACAATATGGCTTGGCAGCAGCTGCTCAACCAGTACGCTATTCAGCCCGGCTTCAACAAGATGGGTATCAATGTTACCAACGAGGAGCGCATCGAGCTGATCTCGGGTCAGTACGTATCGCCCATCATCGTTTCGGCATTCACCAACCCGCAGACCGGTATGTTCTCGCCCGAGGAGGTTGTGAACTACCTGAACGCAGCCGCTGCTGACCAGCAGTATGGCCCGCTGATGATGCAGCGCTACGAGATGCTGGTGAACGACGCTCAGGTGCAGCGCGCAATGGAGAAGTACGTAGGTCTGGTATCGAAGGGCGTATTCGTGAATGACTTGGAGGTTGCAGCAGGCGTAACCGCTGCTAACAAGGCATTCTCGGGCCGTTGGGTTGGTCAGAACTATATGCAGGTGGCTGACTCGCTGGTAAAGGTCGAGAAGGCTGACGTTGAGAAGTACTACAACGAGCACAAGAATATGTTCAAGCAGATGCCTTCGCGCTCGGTATCGTACGTAGTATTCGAGGTTGAGCCTACCGACGACGACCGTCTGGCTGCCGCTAACGAGGTAGAGAAGATGGCTGCTGAGTTCGCTGCAACCGATGAGCCTATGATCTACGCTAAGAGCAAGAGCCGCGAGACCGTTGATGAGGCTTACTACTCGCGTGAGGCTCTGTCGGCTGAGATGGCCGCTATCGCTTTCGGCAAGGATCGCTCGCAGGTTTATGGTCCCGTATTGGAGAACGACGTATATCACATCTCGCGCGTTACCGACGTGCGTTCGATGCCCGACTCGGTTGGCGTAAGCTACATCGTTTTGGCGCAGAACGCTGCTAAGGCTGACAGCTTGATGGCTGCTGCTAAGGGCGGTGCAAACTTCGCTGCTATGGCATTGGAGTTCTCGGAGGATCGCGCTACCGCTGAGATGGGTGGCGAGCTGGGTGTAATGCCCTACTCGGCTTATCCCGAGCAGTTCCGCGCTGAGATCGACAAGGCTTCGAAGGGTTCGTTCTTCAAGGTTGATATGGGTCAGGTAGTTTACGTTGTTCGCGTTGATCGCAAGGACGCTCCCGTGATGAAGACTCAGGTGGCTACGATCACCTACCCCATTATGGCAAGCCCCGCGACCGAGAAGGAGATCCACTCGGTTGCAAACCAGTTCAGCGTTGCAGCTCAGGGCTCGGTTGATAAGTTCAACGCCGCAGCTTCGGAGTACGCTGTTGTTCCTCGCGTGGCTCGCATTATGAACACCGACCGCCAGATGGCAGGTATGGGCGACGACTCGCGTTCGATCGTTCGTTGGGCATTCGACGCTGAGGTTGGCGAGGTTTCGGAGATCTACACCGTTGATCGCGACTACGTTGTTGCTATCGTAACCGAGCAGCGCGACGAGGAGTTCGCTACTATCAACCAGGTTTACAGCGAGATCTACCCGATGGTTCTCAACGAGAAGAAGTTCGAGGTATTGCGTTCGCAGTTGGCAGGCAAGTCGATCGAGGAGGCTGCCGCAGAGCTGGGCGTAGAGGTTGGTCAGTTCGAGAACGTAACCGCTAACGGTTTCTATATCGACGGTATCGGCATCGCTCCCCGCACTATCGGTGCTATCGCTAAGAGCGCTGAGGGCGAGCTCTCGCAGCCCATCAACGACCTGACCGGTGCTTACATCATCGTAGTTGATCAGGTTGTCGAGGCTGAGAACCAGACCGCTGACGCTGAGCGCGTACGCCAGCAGGCTATGGCTGAGGCTCAGGCTGCACAGCGTATGAATCAGGCTCTCTACGAGGGTTCGAAGATTGAGGATTTGCGCGTTAAGTTCTTCTAATCGAACGACGCTCAATCATACAAAAACGAAGGGGGCCCCCGGGGGCACCGCCCCTTGGTTTTTTTTTTTGTTGTGGGGGGTGGGGGTGGGCGGGGG
>JAZOPR010000003.1:0-43282 GCA_045655685.1 Alistipes sp. | reverse complement strand
TGCCTCTTTAGCTCAGTTGGTAGAGCACGACACTCTTAATGTTGGGGTCCAGGGTTCGAGCCCCTGAGGGGGTACTTGAAGAGACTTTTCAGAAAAATCTGAAGAGTCTCTTTTCTTTTCCCCTCGTAACTCATTGGTTTGTAGGTATATTACATCGAGTACCTTGTTATATGAGTTGGTTCGATATGTTTCACCATCAAATTCAAATTTCTCAGGGAACATCACACCAATCAACTCTCTCTTGACCTCCAAACGCCCCTCTCTTATATGGTGTTCCATATTGTTTATCAGAGACATAGCATATTTAAGTTGTGGTTCAATATCAGCACACTTAGGGGTTTTGAGCATATCGAGCTTACTAAGGCAAGCCCTCTTCTCCAATTCTACTCGCTGTTTTAACTCTGCGTAGAGGGTCGCATCTATTTCCCCATCGAGAAATTTGTTGGTTGCAGCAGCCAATCGAGCCTCGTGAGCCATTATCTCCTCTTCAACCTTTGCTATTTGACTCAGAGTTGCTACCTGACCATCATTGCTAATCTCCTTCATAATCTCTCCATAAAGCCTTAGAATGGCATAATTAGGTTTTAATGTTGCAATATAGCGTGCGAATAGGTCGTTCGCCTTATCTGCTCTACATCTAAGATGCTTTGAGTCGCGGCTACAATGGTAGTAATAGTATTTGCCGCCATTGCCCCTACTTGCGCTTCCGGTCATTGTCGCACCGCATTGTGGACACTTCAGATATTGACGAAGAAATACATCAGGATGTGCGCGTTTAGTTAATTTTGGGCGATGCTTTTTATTGACAACAGCTTGGACTCTCTCGAATGTATCTTTGTCAATAAGGGGTTCGTGTAAACCCTTAACATAGTGAGCCGGGATAGTACCAATCTTATCATCCTTATACTCCGGTACGAATACCTCGCCAACATAAAACCTATTGCGGAGCATCTTCAAAAATGAGTTCTTATGAATGTAATATCCTTTTCGAGCAAACACCTTCTGAATATAACAGGGCGTATATACACCCTTTGCAACCTCCCTAAACATCTCCCGGATTACAGGTGCCTTAGTCTCATCAATAACTACATACTTGTTGCTATCATCTATCTGCTTATTGATATAGCCTCGTGGTGCCTTACAGGTGCATTTACCCTTTTCTAATGATGCGTGTATGCCCTCTCGTGTGCGGCGGGAAATCTTCGTGTCTTCGGATTGAGCCATAGATATGTATAGCGACAACATTGTAATATAGTCAGCTGCATTAAAGTCGATATGTTGCTCCACACTATTCACTTCAATCTCCAACTTCTCGAAGTAATCAAGATTGATTAAAGCCTCCTTTAGATTGCGCGAATATCTATCCCAACGATATACTAATACATAATCTACTTCGTGCCTATGTTCTTTGCAATATTTCATTAGCGCTTGAAACTCGGTGCGTTTCTTAAATCCTGACTTTGCTGATTTATCCTCTTTATAAACAGCAACGACATTGTAGCGCTTCATCTCGCAATATCGGCGAAGATAGTCCTCCTGCCAATCGAGAGAACTACCTTTCTCTTGCTCTGCCGTTGATACACGGCAGTACAGAATTGTATTCTTAATCTCCATATTCTTTTTCGTTCAGGTTCTTGATTTTATATTCTAGGTTTGCGATGGTGTATAGAAACTCTCTCACCTCTTTTATTTGCTCATCATCGAGTTTCATACCCTCTTCTTTTAGTATCTGCTTGCATCTCTCAATACTTAACATTTTAGTAATGAGTATTATATCCCCATATAGGGGTTATACTGCTCTTTGCCTCTCAACGCTGTTAATTGGTTGAATCTTCTGTTCGGCAGGGCACACAGCAGCCCTTGCGCGCAGGGCGCAGTTATCCTATTATTAAGTCATAGCCTTATATTATTTGGATTGTTAAGTAATGAATTGGTACTTATTAGTACCCTTTGTGCAATTATACAAACAGAATTTTGAAAAAACAAATCCTTCTAAAAGTCTATGACTGATTTTCTAATAACTACGCCCTAGTTAAATCCAAGTTTTCAGCATTCTCTCAAGGATATGTAACAAACTAATTCACCGCATCTTATGTGGGGTATAGGGTGAGGGAGTAAGGTGTTTTTTTACATCAGTTATCCCCCTTAGAGATTTTTTGCGTACACTATATACATACACGCCATATAGTGCTGTCTAAAAATTTTTCCGGAAATTTTTGGGTTTCAAAATAGACCCTATATGGCAAATTCCTTCTTGACTCGCTGTACGGTGCTTATGCTGACACCACAAATCGCCGCTGTATCACGAATACTCTTGCCCGCTTTCAACGCGCGAATGACCTTCCCATACTCCTCTTGTTTACGCTCCTTACTCTTTACCGAGCCGACCTTGCGCCCCATTTTCACCCCCTTTTCAATCGCCAATTTTCTGCCCGAAAAGAGGCGGTAGTATATGTTTTCACGCTCTAATTGCGCACAAACACCAAGCACAGAGACCATTACTGCGAGGTATGGATTTTCCTTACCATCTACACCAAACAAAGACAATCCTTCTTTTTGGAAATAGGCATTTATATTGTTGTCTTTAAGTCTTTTAATGGTTTCCAACACCTCCCAAACGGCACGACCGCAACGGCTCAGTTCCGAGAATAATACTACATCTATACGATTGGAAATCGCATAGCTTATACACTCAGAAAGCACTGCACGCTCTCCATTCTTTTTGGCTCCGCTGATATGCTCCTCAAAAACTTGTGTCACAAGCAATCCATTTTTGGTGGAGTAATCTACCAAATCTGAAACTTGTCTATCTGTATTCTGTCGGCTCTCAAGGGCTCCGGAACTGCTCACGCGAGCATATATTATTGCGGTCTTCATCATATCCATATTTTGTTACTACTATAAATAAATCGCTACTTGATGGCATACTCCTCCTTGACTCTGTCTTTGTATTGGTCACATCGCTCGACCAAGCCATCAATAACGGCAACAAGGTTGTCGCAGTATATCATATCTTCAGTCCTTCCGTCTGACAAGTGCACCTCGAATAAATCGAGCGCATCGTTATATATGACCTCAACACGACCCTTGTAGAGGAATCCATCAACTTCAAACGCTAATCCCCTATTGTCGGGCAGTGCCGTGGGGCGATGAAAACCCCACGAAAACACTACCATTAACTGAGTGCGAAGAATCGCCATAATATACTCTGCCATAGACTTAGAACACCTTAACAATAGACTCCCATCGGAATGAACGCCACTCGCCAAGTTCACAATCAAAAACAGCTGTTGTTGCGAATAGTTCCCTACTTACGCCTCGACCATTTATATGGCGTTTTACCAAAGATGGGTTGGTAGTAGCGTAAATTTCTCGATATTCACCATTGCGTTTTTGGAAAATAAAGTGAGCTACACCATTGCGAAGTTTCTCTTTCAAAGACTCAATCATCATTGCCTTTGCACCCGCCACCAAAAGGTTCTGAGTGCGCTGAGCGATAACATTCATTCTAACTGCCGTTGTGTCTGTGATAATCAATGCGTTCATAGTTGTATGTTTTATTGTTGTTAATTAAAATACTCTCTTAATGTATTTTGGCTGACCCCAACCATTCAGGCGGTACACCTCTCTAACTGCCTCTTCGTAAGAGAAAACATCCTTAACAAATCTTGCAGATGAGCCTGTTTCACTTACATAGTCATACTGCCAAATGCCCCACAGATTGCGATGGCGACCAAACTTGTATTGTCCTACTTGTGCTTTCATATCATATTGATATTTCAATGTCAATTATCATCTTTGTTTCTGATACAAATATACAACATATATCAATAATAGCCAAATAAAATCCACAGAAATTGACCGCAAAAATCAATTTTTCTTTATTTTTCTCGGCATTCTTAACATCTTTCGATTTTTTTTACTAATTTTGTATATTGACTACTAAAATCAGATTATATATGGCCGAGAAAACAGGCATCGAAGAGTTGCGAGTAAAAGAGATTCTCAGGGAGCGAGGAATTAAAATGTACGAATTAGCCGAGACGATGGGCATTGCCCCTGAGTCACTCACTCGTGCTCTACAGCGCAACCCACAATACTCAACTCTCAAGACTATTGCTAATACGCTCGGATTATCGGTGCGTGACCTATTCAAGGGAGACGACACACAGACATCTAACAACGAGATGCGTGGTTGTATCTTCCATAAAGGCGAAATGTACACATTCAATAGCCGAGAGGAAATAGAGGACTTTTTAAGGTCTAATAGATAAGTGTAATCTTTATTCGTACAGGTGACCTTCATTATAAACGAAAATCCGAACTATCGTATGGGACAGAAACTACATAACCGCATAGAAATTTGGAAGAAACTACTCCTCGATTTTGGCAAGCGAAATAGACTAATAAACTTTCTTGAAGGGAAGCGTAATAATGTGAAGATTACAACGCCTTCATTCGATAAACTATGGGAACTTGTTGTAGTCAATGAGCGTGAAGTGGTATTTCCATACGCTAAAAAGGTTCAGGTTGATGATGACGGAGAAGAAATATATGAAGCTGTCATTAAAGGCGATATTGAAACAAGCAAGCCTATTGGAGACCTCCAAAAGACATTAAAAGCACTTCGTCAGAAAGCCAATACATCAATTGAGGAGCAGGGTATAAATACACTCTACCTTACATTCGGTATGCTAAAATGGAAGGAACACGATGATTCAGAGCAGATATTTTTATCTCCTGTGATTTTAGTTCCCGTGCGACTTCTTATAGAATCTATAACATCCCCATATCGTTTAGTATTACACGAAGACGAAATCGTTATCAATCCAACATTATCCCATAAGTTGGTTAATGATTTCGGCATTGTTATGCCTGAATTTGATTCTTCTCACGACTCTCCTGCTGAGTACATAGATAAATTGTTGCGCAAGGTACATAATAAGGGTTGGAATGTGGAGAGGGCGACACATCTTACCAATTTATCATTCCTTAAAATCAATATGTATAAAGATTTAGAGAGGAATGAAGAAAAGATAAATACTAACCCTGTAATTGCCGCTCTTGTTGGAGAGCAAGCGCCAATTAGAATATCGGAAGAGCTTAACAATTTCGACCACGACAAGCAGATTCGACCTATTGATACATTCCAAGTAGTAGATGCTGACTCAAGTCAGCAGGATGCGGTATTGCTATCAAAGAAAGGTGCAAGTTTTGTTTTGCAAGGTCCTCCGGGAACAGGTAAGAGCCAAACAATTACAAACATCATTGCCGAGGCTATTGCTGACGGCAAGAAAGTTTTGTTTGTATCTGAGAAGATGGCGGCTTTGCAGGTTGTGTATAACCGCTTATCAAGTGTAGGTTTAGCAGATTTCTGCTTTACACTTCATAGCCACAAGGCTAAGAAGAAAGAGATATTGCGAGACCTTGCCAACTCCATAAATATTGACCGCACTCGTGTTAGGGAAGAGGCTTTAGCACAACTTGATGTGTTGGAGAGAAAAAGGAACGAACTAAATAAGTATCAAGAAGAATTACATACCGCCACATCGGGCTTGAATATTTCCATATACTCAGTAAATGGTAAATTAGCAAAATTGGGAAATGTGCCTGATGTTATTTTCGCCATATCAGATACTGATACAATCTCAGCATCAATTCTTAACGAAAGAATTTATCTACTTAGTGAACTATCGAAGACCATCGGTAAACGAAGTGAGGACTATGCTGACAATGTATGGCGTGGAGCAAAAATTGGTTTTCTATCAAATGCATTAAGGCACGATATTGACTCCAATATATCAAAGTTGATTCCTTTAATGACCGAATATGAGCACCTGCACACTTCGGTATGTACGGAATTAAACTTGGATATCACTCCATCATTGGAGGGTACAGAAACGCTTGCCAATATATTGTCTATTGCGGCTAAATCACCAAGCATTCCATCTGAATGGGTTAATGACCAAAATATTGATGTATTGGTAGAGAAAGCTCGTCGATATAAGGATTTAGTTTGTGATATAATTAGAGTAAAGGATGACTTAAATACAAAGTATGGAGAGCGAGTAGTTGATATTGATGCGCCAAAATGCAAAGAGGATATATCTTCATTGATGCATCAACTCCAAATGAGACTACACTCTGATAGTAACGAATCTTTAGCACTCGTGGCAAAGAAAACTTGTGAGGATTTGGAGTTATACCATAGAGATATAAGTACATTATTCGAGACTGCAGGATGTTTGGCTACCAATCTTGGCATAACAGCCCCTAACACTATGAGTCAGCTATTGCTTTTTGCTAAGACTATAGCTGTATTGCCCAACATTCAGGAGATTCATCCAACACAAAAGTGGTTTGATATAGGAGAAATTCCATCAATAAAAGCGACCTCTTCTTCTCGTGTGGCTATCCATAACAATCTACTTACAACAAGAAACAAGATTTTATCTCGATTTGATAGCGAAATACTAAGATGGGATTTTTACCCTGTACTACAGAGATTTAGAGGGGAATACAACTCGTTTTTGAGAACCTTAAAAAGAGGTTATAGGAAGGATATAAAACAACTAAATTCATTCCTAACTCAAGGTGGAAAGTTGTCATATAATGAGGCATTAGATACCCTAAACTCATTAAAGGTTTTTCACGATAATCAGGCAGAGATAGAGAATAATATTGCGTCATATAGCGAAGATTATGGACAATATTATGTTGGAGTCGAAACTAATTGGGAAGAGGTTTTTGCTAAGATGGATGTATTTAGAAATACATTAAATCAGATGCATACTATGACCCCTCAACTGAAAGATATTATCATTAACAGGAAACTCCCCGTATCTGATATTGCGCAATTTAATACTCTTTGCTCATCTTCAGATATTGGTAATATCTGCGATGTGTTAATATCAACATTGAAACATAGTTTTGACACAACCACTAAATGGGATGATATAAAGATATATACGAATAAAACCATATCCATTGCGAAAGAGTTTGTAAGTAAATATCAGGCATTGATGAGTATTCGCAATTATTCTTGTGACTATGCTACTCTTATGTCTGATTTAGAATCAATTATATCATTGAATATTTTAGAGAATGAGTTATCTAAACATAGGGAAGAGATATGCAGTTTGTATAAACAATACTATAATGGGGTTGATACTAATTGGGATAAGCTCATAGATGCTCTTAAATATGCAACAGAGTTAAAAACCATTATATCTAAATTCAATCTACCACAGACATTTATAAAAGGTGTTTGTGAAGATGCAAGTTATATCTCATATTGCAATACATCGTACCTAAATATTGAAAAATGCAAGCAATCACTACAGGGTGGTGTTAAGTGGTTTGCTGCTCTATTCAATAATGGAAATGAGTTTTATCAGTGCAACATCCTTGATTTAGCCGCTAAAATGGAGATGTGCAAGGATAATAAACATCTATTGGAGGAATGGGTTGATTACTGCTCTAATAAGGATAAGTGTAATAAGAATGGGCTTGCAGAGTATGTAAGTAAGATTGAAGAGGATGGTATTGATTCTAATTATATTGTAGATGCTTATCTAAAACGATTCTATCGCTTATGGTTAGATGCTATACTACCGAACTTCCCTGCAGTGCAGAATTTTAGAAGCAGAATACAGAATCAAACTATCAATGAGTTCTGCGAACTCGACAAAAGTCAATTTAAGATTGCTCAGGCGAGAGTTCGTGAGCGTGCCATAAGTAGGATTCCTGATTTTAATGCCATAAATGGAGCAAGAGACGAAATAGCCATATTAAAACGAGAACTTAATAAGCAGAGACGACTGATGCCTCTGCGAAAACTCTTTATGGCTATACCTAATCTTGTAACATCATTGCGTCCTTGTTTTATGATGTCGCCATTATCAGTGAGCGTATTCCTTGAGGCTCAAAGTTATGATTTTGATTTGGTGATATTTGATGAGGCTTCACAGGTACATACAGAAGATGCTATTGGTGCAATTATGCGAGGTAAGCAAGTAATTATTGTTGGCGATACCAAGCAGTTGCCTCCAACAAGTTTCTTCTCAACATCCCTTAATGAAGAAGATTATGATGTAGATTCGGAAGATGCTGTGGAAGATAATGAGGCGGGAGCGTATGAATCCATTTTGGATGAGGCGGTATCAGTTTTGCCTGAGAGAAGTTTGAGATGGCACTATCGAAGTCGCCACGAACATCTTATAGCGTTTTCTAACATTAAAATATACAACAGCCAACTTATCACTTTTCCGTCATCGGTTGAAAATGGTTCAGATTGTGGAGTAGAGTATGTATATGTAAAGGATGGTGTATATGATAGAGGAGGCAAGAAGAATAATATTGCTGAAGCGAGAAAAGTTGCTGATTTGGTATTTGAGCATTTTAGGAAGCATCCTAATCGTTCGCTCGGTGTTGTAACATTTAGCGAAGCTCAGCAAAATGCCGTTGATGCAGCCATCCGACAAAAGAGATTACAGAATCCTAACTTTGATAAATTCTTTATCGAGGACAAGGAAGAGCCGTTCTTTATTAAGAACCTTGAGAATGTACAGGGTGATGAGCGAGATACGATTATCTTCAGTATTGGATATGCAAAGGATAGTAAGGGTATAATGTATATGAACTTTGGTCCTTTGAGCCGTGAGGGTGGCTATCGTCGCCTCAATGTGGCTATCACACGAGCCAAGCACAATGTAAAGTTAGTCGGCTCTATTGTACCTACCGACATTGATTTGGAGAAAGTATCCTCAGAGGGCGTAAAGATGTTGCGTTCATACATAGAGTTTGCTCAACAGGGAATCGTGGCATTGGAAAAAGAGCTAACTTTCAACTATGATTTAGATTTTGATTCGCCATTTGAAGAGGCAGTATATGACTTCCTACAATCAAAGGGTTACAATGTGGTAACTCAGGTTGGTTGTTCGGGATTCCGTATCGATATGGCTGTTAAACATCCGACTCAAAGTGGCAAATTTGCCATCGGTATCGAGTGCGATGGAGCGGCTTATCATAGCTCTCGTACAGCTCGTGAACGAGACCGATTGCGTCAGGCTGTGCTTGAAGATATGGGTTGGACTATTTATCGAATATGGTCTACTGATTGGATTAAGGACCCGAAAACAGAGGAAACAAAACTTATTGACGCCGTTGAGAAGGCTCTTGGTAGAGCTGTTATCGAATCTGAAATCATTGATTCAGATGAAGATGGTGGTAGCGATGCGAATATATCAATTCCTCTGGTTGAAATTGAAGAAAAGGTTGAAGCATCAGAATTATCAGAATCAGCATATAATTTCGAACCATACAAAAGGTTTCAGCAAGAAAAATTATATAACGAAAATGGAAAACTAAGAGATGCAGAAGACATTATATTGGATATTGTCTCATTGGAACAACCTATCTACTTTGATGAGCTATGTAGGCGAATAGCCCCCGCATACGGAAGGCAAAAAGTAACATCTGTAGTTCGAGATGAAGTTAATCGAATATTGCGAAGGAGTCTAAAAGGCATAGTAGAGAGCGAGGATTATTATGTCTATCTTAAGGGATTTAATGACCTTAAAGTTAGAATACCTGACCCTGATGACGATTATATTCGTCCGATTTCCGAAATCTGTAACAGCGAATTGACATTGGCAATGAAAGTTATCGCTCAGAATAGTTTTGGAATTACCCCCGACGATTTATTTATTGTAACAGCACGAGAATTGGGTTATAAGCGTACGGGTGAAACGATTATAAGAACACTTAGGAAAATTTATTATAAGATGATTGAGAGTGGAGAAGTTGTAGAGATAGAAGGCAAAGTAAATGTTGTGCATTGATTCAATTATGGGTTGTCGTTATATTTAATAGCAATCCATAATTGGTAAACGCGAATATTTGATGTTAAATTTAGCAATATGCCAAGAGAGAGTAGAATTACATACGACCCATCGCTAAGTGTAAAAGAGAACGCCTTGAAGTGCGGTGTTACGGAGGATGCCATCCGATACTACATACGCACACGAAGCATTGACCGTCGTTATGAGGGTAAAATGAAGGTATTGGAGGGGTTGAAAGCATATATCACAGAGCACCCGAATTGTACGAGGGCGGAACTTTCCAAAGCAACGGGGCACGGCATAAACACTATACGCCGATATTGGTTGGCTGCTCACGGAACAGGTGAAATTCAACCATCAAAAGACCCCAACAAAGCCGAAGAATTAGCAACGAAAAGGCATATGGCATACCTCGACAAACTGTCTGTGGAGTTCATTCGTGAGTATTTGGCGAGACGAGAGGCTGTAGCCAACTCAGTAACTGAGGCTACTACTGAAGCAGTTGAAGTTGTGGAACAGACTCCAAAGAAGGCAAGGGCAAAAACGAAACAACCGAAGGCTTTACGAGCGAATTCAACCATCCGTTGCACAGATGAGTTCGTTTATTTTTATCAAAATACCCCATTAAGTAATTGGTGGGCTTCAAATCCTCGTATTCCATATGATGGTCACGACTTTGCATCATCTGAGGCGTTGTATATGTACTTGAAAGCAAAAGGCTTAGGAGACGGCAAAGTGGCAAACGAGATACTTGCTTTAGATGACAATGCCAAACTGACCGATAGACAACGATTTGCCAAAGCTAAGAGCCTAGGCAAGAAGTGTAAGTTTAACAAATTTGTGTTCTTCGCGAATCGAGAGCAGTGGATGTACACAGCTCTGTCTGCCAAATTTGAGGTGGACGAGGAGTTTAGAAGTGTCTTGATGTCGGAGGAGTACAGGGGCTTAACATTTGTTGAAGCAAGTCCAAGAGATGTGAATTGGGGTATTGGGTTATCTGTTTCTGCTGCTTATGAGGGGAAGGCGTGGAAAGGTAAAAACCTACTCGGTAAGTTGCTTACTCAACTGCGAGATGCGAATCTTAAATGATAACACCATTATTTGGTAAACACAAAATATGGGTGGTATAAAGCAAATAAATCTTTGAATAATCAGCATACAGAAATGGGTAGTCACCAAATAGTGATTACCCATTTTTCTGAATACACCCGAAGGTTGAATACACTAACTATCTTGATTTAGGCATTCCTTGACAATCTTTGAAACCTCAGTGGCTGCTTGCTTGTTATCAATGCCATAGTGTAGGTCTTTGTATAAATCCACAGCCTTCCAAAACACATTATCATCTGTTGGGATAATGCCTAAGCGCATATCAACAACCTGCCTTACATAATGATTAAAGCACATCTCCAAATACTCACCAATATCCATCCCCTCGTCTTTATTCTGTTGGCGGCGGGCAGCGGAACTTCCCGTCTTTGCAATACAAGGGCTGCCGGTATTATGGTCACTATTACTCTTGGAATATGATGGTGTTTCAAATTTGCCACTGCTCGTAGTCATACCACTTCTACTCTTGGAATGTGATAAATCACCATCTAAGTCAGCATCATCCAATGTTATAGCATCAATTATTGAAGACTCAGAAGAAGAAAAAGAAGATTGAGAACTCATTGACCCTAATCGGGCATTCTCATTGTCATAACTATTCTTATTTACTTCTTCATTTTCATCTACTTTTACATATACATTTTCCTCTACATCTACATCAAGGGGTTGTTTTAGGGGTTGTTTTAGGGGTTGTTTTTTGCGGGCGTTTTGATTGCCTTTAGGAGCACCACCCAACTTGCCATACTCTGCACCTTTCTTACCATTTTCAACGCACGCATCATATCGCCGACTTGCTGCTTCAAGATTTGGCTTCGCCATCTCAAGAATGATGTTCACCGAAGGACTACTACTCTTCTCTTCAATTCCATTTAAAGCGTACTCGCTAATCATTGTCATACACTCTCTATACTCTGCATCATTTAGGTACTTCATCGCCTCCAAAAAAGATGCATACATTACAAAACTCTTTTTTTCATTGTCTTTACTTTTAGACATTTCAAATTATATTTATATAAGTATTATTTAAGAACCACGCCGACACCATCGGCGCAGTTAGGGGTATTCCTACTAACATTATAAGGTAATAGGGATACGAAGTCAAGCCATTCTTATGAAATGCTTGCACTCAACAATCTCAGGGTCTTCGATAATATATCTAAGAGCCCAAATACGAGCCAAATCCGTAAGCAGTTCGTTCGAAAACAGAACATCAAGGGGTACAGAAAGCGAGAAACGAAAGTTTCTCGCTTTTTTTTGTTTTTATGTCTTAATCGGCACCGATCATTGACAAACGTCTGTCAGAACAGTCAAGAAGCCAAGTTTTTTCATTGACGACATATAATTTTTCGAGGTTTTAGGCTTCGCAATATTATAAAATTCATAACTTTGTAGGGCATAGACAGTTTCTTGCAAGTGTAAATTGATATGGAACAACCGAAAATTGAGCGAGTGCTGCGTCTGATGAAGATGATGACGGGCAACAACAACTACACCATAGAAGAAATGGCCGAGCGACTTGGCATATCCTATCGTTCGGTATATCGTTATATCGAAACCTTCAAAAGCTCCGGATTCGTCGTGCAGCGCAAGGAGGGCGGTGTATATAAGCTCGGCAAGGAGAGCCGATACTTCAAGGAGATTTCGCAGTTGATCCATTTTACTGACGAGGAGGCGCACATCGTCAATCAACTTATCGAGGGGTTGGATAACACCAATATGCTCAAACAAAACCTCCGCAAAAAACTCACCTCGGTTTACAACTGCACCTCATTGGCGGATAGCGTCGTGGAGGGCAAGAATGCCATCAATGTCAATCGCCTGATTGAGGCTATCTTGAACGGGAAGCAGGTTGTTTTGAAGAATTATGCCTCGTCGCATACGGGTGTTGTGCGCGACCGCCTGGTGGAGCCGTTCGGATTCACGACCAACTATGTGCAGGTGTGGTGCTACGAGCCGGAATCGGGGCTCAACAAGCTCTTCAACACCGCCCGTATTAGTACGGTAGAGGTTCTCGGCACCGATTGGCAGTTTGCGCAGGAGCACCACGAGGGATATATCGACATCTTCCGCATTACGGGATTTGAACAGAAACGAGTGCAGTTGGAACTTGGAGTGATGGCGCACAATCTCCTGGTCGAGGAGTATCCGCTTTCGACACGCGATCTTAGGCAGATTGACGACTCGCATTGGTTGCTTGACACGATGGTCTGCGACTATGTTGGTATCGGTCGCTTTGTGATGGGGCTGTCGGAGGATATCAAGATTCTCACACCCGAGTTTGACGAGTATATCAGATCGATTGTCGATCGTATGAATTGCCACTATAGCTCCAACGAATAATTCTCATTGACAGAGATTGTCGATTGGAGCCAATACCTTTACCCCCGCAACCACAACGGATTGCGGGGCTCTTTTTTGTTCGAATATTTCTGCTCAAAATTTCGATTGACAGTAATTGTCAAAACGCCCCAATACCTTT
The DNA here is from genome assembly GCA_045655685.1 of Alistipes sp. Classification (GTDB taxonomy): domain Bacteria; phylum Bacteroidota; class Bacteroidia; order Bacteroidales; family Rikenellaceae; genus Alistipes. The sequence continues at coordinate 29,851 of JAZOPR010000003.1, read as the reverse complement.
GCGGCATAAACTAAATGAGAGAGATATGTGTAACAAGACGATCAACAGACATTTTGGCAATTTTGAGATTGCAGGTTTTACCTATTGGGAGGGGTGCAGAGTATTTGGACAATTGAGAATCGGCACCGCACTAAGGCTGGTGCGTGAGAACGACAATAAGTTTGACCCATACGCAGTTGCCATATATTTCAAGAACTTCAAGCTCGGATTCATTCCCCGCGGCAAGAATGAGGTGATTAGCCAACTTCTCGATTTGGGTTACGCCAACATCTTCGATGTTCGGGTGCAGAGATTATTGCCCGACCAGCACCCCGAGAAGCAAGTGTGCGTAGTGGTATTCTTGAAGGAGGCCAATGAGGCGTTTAACAAATAAAGGCATAGAGCAATGAATTTAGACATAACACTTTCGATCAATAAACGACAGGAGGCGCAACACAACACCTTCATTTTGAAGTGGAATCCGGCGATTTCGTCGTACACAATGGAGCGTCTCGACTACGATATGAATGAGTGGGCAAACGATTGGTGGGAAGACGACTTCGATTGGAGCGTCTACGAGTGGCAGAAGGCACACAAGGGAGACCGTTTCTTTATGGTGCGTGTTGGCGAGGGAAATACGGGTGTATTTGCCGCAGGACGCTTCACATCGGAGCCTTACAAGAGCGATGATTGGTCGGGCAAGGGGCGCGAAGTTTACTATATGCGTATGGAGTTCGAGGCGGTGTTCCACCCGGAGCGCACCGCGATTATCTCGACCGAGGAGTTGCAGCACGAACTGCCGCACCTCGATTGGCAGAAGGGGCATTCGGGGCAGATGCTCGATAAGGAGGACGCCGTAAAACTCGAACTTATGTGGCGCGACTTTGTCGGTCGGAACAAGGCGATCTTCCTGCCTCGTGCAGTTAAGAATGACGACTACGACTCTCGTTCGGACATCGACAAGGCAATAGAGTTTGCATCGAAGGCTCACGCTGCCGACTACGACCTCGACGGCAACCCGACAATTCTGCACCCGTTGGCTGTGGGTATGATGGGCACGACCGACACCGAGCGAATCGTAGGTTTTCTGCACGATGTAGTGGAGGATACGAAGTATAGCTTCGAGGACTTGGAGGCAGAGGGCTTTTCGGGGGAGGTTATCGCAACTCTCCGTCTGCTCACGCACGACAAACAAACACCATATATGGAGTATATCGAGCGTATCTGCAAGTCGGACAACCAGGCTGCTATCAATGTCAAAATCAACGACCTGCGCCACAACCTCGCTCGTGGCAAGGAGGGCGGGCACACACGCTGCGTGGAGAAGCACACCGAGGCTTTGGCATTCATCGAGAACTACTTGGCCGACAACAGATAGTAATGGGTAGTTACCAACTATTTCGCGACTTTTTGCGACGAGAGGAGTGCGAGGCGGCATTCGACCGAGCCTTTTACGACCACAACGGCTTCACCCTTCTTGATGAAGCGTTGTGGGAGGCTGGCGATGCGGAGTTCATCTTCGGTCACGCCTTCGACTGGTCAGCAACGCCCGAGGGCCGCGAGTATTGGTTGGCAATAGACAAGCGGTGGTTTAGGCAACTTACTAATAGGTGACTGAGGAGCGGAGGCTGTTGGTCGTATTTTGGTTATAGCCCCACCGAGTCAATCAACAAAAAAAGCCGCACCTTGGCGAAAGGCGCGGCTTTGATTTTGAAATACGTGATATTACTCCTCGTCAATCGAGATCAGTTCGTAGGTCTTCGAACCCATACCCAACTTCTCGGCAAAGTCGATAATGTGAGTGCCGTGGCGAGTCTTGATACGCTCAACCAGCGGACCATTGTCGTTGCCCTCCTCGGGAGTCATATTCATAACCATATCAACGCAAGCCTGATCCAAAGCTACGGGATCGAGCGATGCTACGATACCCATATCCTTCACAACGGGATCAGCAGGGTGCGAGCTGCAATCGCAATCAACCGACATATTGTTCATCACGTTGATGTAGAGGATACGCTCACCCTCGCCAAAGTAGGCGTGAACCGACTCCGCAGCAACTGCCATCGACTCCAAGAAACCGATCTGATCGTCGGTGTAGTCCCAGAACTTCTCGATGTCGGTCGTGCGACCTGCCGAGTGGATATATACCTTACCGATGGTCGAAGCAACGCCAATCGACTGGTTCTTCAACACACCACCGAAACCACCCATCGTGTGGCCCTTGAAGTGCGCGAGGTTGATCATAAAGTCGTAGTTAGCCACGTGCGAACCAACGATGTTATACTTCAAGCGCGAAGTGTCCTTCACGGGCAGCTGCAACTCGCCCTCAGCGTCCATAATATCAATGGGCGCGATGTCGCAGAAACCGTGATCCTTAGCCACCTGCAAGTGAGCCTCGGTCGTAAAGCGAGGACCCTCGTAAGCGGTGTTGCACTCTACGATCGTACCATTGACCTTCTGCACCAGAGCACCAATCAGCTCGGGTTTGAGGTAGTTCTTGCCACCCGGCTCGCCGGTGCTGATCTTCACAGCCACACGACCCTCAGCCTCGCGGCCCAGCGCCTCATAAACCTTAATCAGACCCTCGGGCGAGATGTCGGTTGTCATATACACCTTCGACGGAGCGTTCTCCTCCTCAGCCTTGGGTGCGGTGTTGCCACACGAGCAACAAGCGGTCGCTACGAAGAGCGCAGCCGCCAAAAAGTTAAAAATCTTCATAATAGTATGTCAATTAATATGTTTCGATTGGTACAAAAGTAATCTAATTTCGCCGATTTCGCAACACTACCCCGCTGTCACAAGAACTTTTCTCGATAAAATTTCCAATTTATTTGTTACATTAGTTGCATAACTAAGCAAATAGTTATATATTTGCATTAAACATTGGGGCGAGTGGCACACTCGACTACCCCAACGACAAAGCACATAGTAGATTAAAGCAAAATAGACTGAAAAGTTTTAAAACACTGAAAAGTTATGGCAAAGATCGTTAAAGACCGCCAGCCCGAACTCACCCGCGCCGAATTGGAGATTATGCAGGTGATTTGGGACAAGGAGAAGGTTCTGGTTCACGACATTCTGTCCGAAATGACTGAGCCCAAACCTGCCTACAACACCGTTTCGACCGTTGTGCGTATCCTCGAAAAGAAGGGCTACGTGGGTCACAAAGCCTATGGCAAGACCCACGAGTACTACCCTCTGATCGAGCGTGAGGAGTACACCAACGGCTATATGAATGGCGTGTTGAACAACTTTTTCGAAGGTTCGGTGAGTAGAATGATCTCGTTCTTTACGCGCAACGAGAAAATCTCGCTCACTGAGGCCGACGAGATCCTTAAAATGTTGCAGAACAACAAGTAACAACACTGACGAGCGATGAATCCGATCTTGCGATATGCACTCGAAATGGTGGCGTGTAGCGGAGTTTTTGCACTCCTCTATCGCACCCTTATCGCCGATCGGTATTCGTTCCGTACGTGTCGTCGCTATCTGCTCGTAACGGTGACACTCGCGCTGTTGATTCCGCTCATCGAGTTGCCGCTACTGCCGCCTGAGAAGGAGCAAAGCACAACCATTGAGCAGGTGCAACGCCTGGAATTCAAGACCATTACGGTCGATTACAACGATGTGCAACCCACCTCGCGCGACATTGCTCGTCGCAACGGGCGCAACGCATTGATTGCCTGCACCTACGCCGCGCTGGCCGTCATCATCGGATTGCTGACTCGGCAAGGAGTGCTCGACCTGCGTGACCTGAAATTTCGTGCGAAGGTCACTCACCACGAGGGTTACGACATCGCTACCAGCGAGCAGATCAAAGCCCCCTACTCGTTTTGGGGTACGATCTACCTCTCGCCCGACACTCCCGAACAGGAGCGCGAGTTGATTATCGCCCACGAACGCAGCCACATTGCGCACCGACACTCGTTCGAAAAGCTCTATATGGGGGCAATTCGCACGGTTGTGTGGTTCAATCCCTTCATCTGGCTGGCCGACCGTTGGTTAGCTGAGGTGCAGGAGTTTGAGGCCGACCGCGATGTGCTCGATGCGGGCTACGATATGGCGCTCTACCGAGCATTGATATTCCGCCAGATTTTTGGCTATGCGCCCGACGTGCAGAACGGATTCTACTCGCTCACGCGACGCCGTTTCGAGATGATGGTCGCACCTCGTCAATATAGTGGCGGGTGGTGGCGAATGGCGATTGTCGTGGTCGCTACATTGGCAATGACGGCCGTCTGCGGACTGAGTCGCCGCGAGGTGAGAGGTAAAATTATCCACCCAGCGCAAAACATTACCAACGAATCGGTTATTCCCTCGTCTAATGTGGTGTCGGTTGGCATAGCCGAGGGTCGCGGAGGCATCTATTACCTGCCTCGCAACCCGCGCCGCACCTATCGTGTAGAGGGCAACCAGATCTACGTTTCGAGTGTGTTGGGATTCGAGCGCAAGGTGTCGTCACGTAGCTATCGCCACTTGGATCGACCGCTTTACTATATCGACGGGCAGCGCGTGAGTGCCGATCAGTTCCGCAATCGCCCCACGTTCCTCACCGAGTCGATGAACGTCTATACAGGTGATGAGGCCGCAGCACGCTTTGGCGAAGAGGCTCGACAAGGTGTATGGGCGGTCACTTTGAAGCCCGATTCTCGCTGTCCAGCTCTGTTACTTGACGGTCGCTGGGTCAGCCTCAGGCAAAATCTCGATGCAGTGGATCGTGCCGTAAGAGTAATTTCGCTCACGGCCGACGAGGCTCGCACGAAGTATGGCGAGAGCTATCCCTACGGCGTAATCGAAGCGTGGGATATTTTGGAAGAGAACTAAGAAAAAAATGAAATATTGCCTATGAAACATTGTCCGAATGAACATTTGAGCAGTTAAGGCTTAGAGTCGCACTGCTCACCGCGAGGATCGGCAACGCCTCGCACCCCAAAATAACGAACCTAAATCAGTTCGAAAAACAACATTTATTGCACCAAAAGTTTGCCACAAAACAGATCACGCTGTCTAACTCCTACCGAGCCGAACAGCGTGATTCGTTTTTTTTAGGGGATCTCAACTCGCCTACAAACCGAGCAACTCGGCAATGCGGCGACTGAGTTCGGTATTGTCCATAATGCCCGCAAACTCATTTGCACCAGCGCCATAGAAGAGCGCACCAATCATCGAACCCGAGTGGCTCGTAGTGCCATAACGATACTCAACACCACTCTCCGAGAGCGTGAAATCGGTCTTTGACGACGGCAACGACAGACCGCCCGTTTCGTGATCGGCACAAACCACAACCAGCGTTCCTTCGTGCTTATCGGCATAGTCGAACGCCACGCCCACAGTCTTGTCGAAGTCCTTCATCTCGGCATAGATCTGCTGAGCGTCGGTATTATGAGCCGCATAATCGATCTGCGAACCTTCGATCATCATAAAGAAACCCTTCTTCTGCTTCTTGCAGTTAGCCGTCAGGATTTCGAGAGCCTTAGCCGTTGCATCGGGCAGAAAATCACCACGATTCTGATGTGCCATAGGCAGATTCTGGTCGGCACACAAAGCCACCACACGACCCTCAGTCATATCCTTAATCTCGTCGAGCGAGTAGGCAACCTTATATCCCTGCGCTTCGAGTTCGGGGATTAAGTTACGGCCGTCCTTACGCTTGGCAAAGTAGCGAGTACCACCACCAATAGCCACATCAATACCCGACGTAACAAACTCAACTGCAATATCTTCGTACTGATTACGGTTGGGCACGTGAGCATAGAACGCAGCGGGCGTTGCGTGGGTCAGATAGCAGGTTACGACCTCGGCTGTCTGCATACCGCGACGCTCGGCACGCGTAATGAGCGACGAAAGCGTATCGCCCTCGATCGTCACACCGATATAGTGGTTGCCGGTCTTGGTTCCCGTAGCCAAAGCCGTACCCGCAGCTGCCGAGTCGGTCACGCGGTTATTGGCCGAGTGGGTCTTGATGAGTGCAGCCGCCTGAGCGCGCTCCATATTGATGGGTTGATATTTCTCTTCGAGCATCAGTGCCGAGATATGAGCTACACCCATACCGTCGCCAATGAGCATAATTACGTTACGAACTTCCGATTTTTTCTTACGGGCATTGGCCTCAGTCGGTGCAGCAACCATTGCCACAGCGAGCGCCAAAATAAACAAAATGGTACGTTTCATTGAAAAAGTTGATTTAGTCACACAAAATTAGTACGAAAAAAGGAAAAATTTGCTACTTTTACGGAAAATTAACAGCCACGAATGAAAATTTTAATCACAGGAGCCAACGGACAACTCGGGCGCGAATTGCAACGTGCAGTGCCCTCAGGGTGGAGTGTTGTGGCCGTTAATTCGGCCGATTGCGACATCACCGACCACTCGGCCGTGGCCCGTTTGATTGCGGAGGTAAAGCCCGACGCTGTGGTTAATTGCGCCGCATATACAGCTGTCGATCGTGCTGAGAGTGAGCGAGAAAAGGCTGACGCAGTGAATTGGCTCGCAGTCGAGAATTTGGCCCGCGTGGCAAAAGCGGCAGATGTTGCATTGGTGCACATCTCGACCGACTATGTATTTGACGGCACAAGCTGCACGCCCTATCGCGAAAGCGACCCAACCGCCCCGATCAATCACTATGGCGAGGGCAAGTGGCGAGGTGAGCAGACGATCGCTGAGAGTGGCTGTCGTGGTGTAATCATTCGCACGCAGTGGCTCTATTCGGCTGACGGTAAGAACTTCGTAAAGACGATGTTACGCCTTGCCGAGCAGCAGCGCGAGGTGCGCGTGGTGGCTGACCAACGAGGTTGCCCGACAGCGGCTGACGACTTGGCGGCGGCGATTGTGAAGATCGTGCCCGAAGTGGTTGCCGACAGCACGTTGCGAGGTGAGGTGTTCCACTACGCCTCAAAGGGCGAGGCTACGTGGTGCGAATTTGCCGAGGAGATTTTTAGCGCAGCCGAGTGCGATTGTCGCGCTGTGGTAATTTCGACTGACGACTACCCCACCGCCGCTCGACGACCCCGATACTCGGTGCTCGACTGCTCGAAGATTTGCAGCCGCTTTGGTTTGGTACAGCCCGATTGGCGCGAGAGCCTGCGACGAAATATCGAACGAATCAAACAACTGAAATAGAGATGAATGTAAAGATTGCCGAGGATTGGAAGGCTCTGCTTGCCGACGAATTCGAACAGCCATATTTTGCCGAATTGGTCGGTTTTGTACGCGATGAATACAGCTCGCGCCAGATATTTCCGCGCGGAACGAACATCTTTCGCGCCTTCGACAAGTGCCCATTCGACAAACTGAAAGTGGTGATCATCGGTCAGGACCCCTATCACGGTGAGGGTCAGGCGAATGGATTATGCTTCTCGGTCAATGACGGAGTGCAGTTTCCGCCCTCGTTACGCAACATTTTTCAAGAGGTCGAGAGCGACACGGGTGCGCCCGTACCCACAAGTGGCAACCTCGATCGTTGGGCCGAGCAGGGTGTTCTGCTGCTCAACTCGGTGCTGACTGTGCGCGCTCACGAGGCCGCCTCGCACGCCGGTCGTGGCTGGGAGAGATTCACCGACGCCGTGGTGCGCGAGATCGCAGCACGACGTGAGGGTGTGGTCTATATGCTTTGGGGCAGCTATGCGCAACGCAAGGGCGCGATTGCCGACCCCGCGCGCAACTGCATTTTGAAGGCGGTGCACCCATCGCCACTGTCGGCCTATCGAGGATTCTTCGGTTGCCGCCACTTCTCGCAAGCCAACAACTACCTCGTCGCCCACGGCAAAGAACCGATTGTGTGGTAAGCGTTTAGAAAAACGATAGCCGCCCCGACGAGGGCGGCTTTTTCGTTTGAGGCTATCGGATTTCGGTGAAACGACCAGAATATACGAACGTCGTATCGGCCAGAACCAACGTCAGCGACGTTTCACCTATGGGCATTGACTTCAACTCGAAGTCGAAGATCAGTGTATCGCCCTCGATCCTCAGATCATCGATGCTCATCGAGCGATCAATTTCAAAAACCTTGTGTTTGAGATAGCCCGTCGTATCTGCGAGTGAGGCCAAGGTGTTATGTGGCATTTTATAAACCCGCACCGCCTCCATCTGCTCACTGCCGAGCAACTTATGGAACGGAGCTATGTTGCTATAACCAATCCACCACTCCGTGCTCCAAATGACGGCTAAGATGGCGACGAAAAGAATCAAAAGTTTATTGCTTGTTTTCATTTTCCTGATAATTTTTGTAGAGTGAAACAAATTCTTCGGCTGTGATACCAACGCGCTGCATCGAGCGGAATATGCTCGGCAACTGCTCGCACTCGAAACGCTCGCGGAGAAGTGTCGCTGCACGCTCACGCGCACCTACGCTCACAAAGTAACCAATGCCGCGACGATTGTAGATCAGTTGCTCGTCGGTGGCGCGTTCGTAGGCTCGCATTACGGTATTGGGATTGACCGCCAACGTAGCACCCAACTCTCGCACCGAGGCTACGCGCTCCTCCTCGCACCACTCGCCATCGGCAATGTGGGTCAGCAGCAGTTCGTAGATCTGCGCCCAAATGGGCTGTGTGTTATCGAATTGCATAGCTTGTCGGATTTATGCAAGGCGACGCTCGCGCAGTTTGAAATAGGCGATGACGTAGGCTAACGCCCACATTACTACGGTAAACAACCACTCGACCCACATCGGATAGTCGAACTCAATACCGCTACCGTACATCATTGGTCCAGCCTTGAAAAACACATAACTCTCGGGCAGGCTGAAATGGAGATAATTGCCAAAGGCCGGCATACCAATCGTCGACGAAACACTCGCCAACGAGAACATCGTTAGGGCCCACAACAGCGTCAATCCCAAAATCGCATATTTGTGACGACGCGCCCAGCAGTAGGCAACCAGCACGTAGGGGTGAACCAAAAAGAAGAGCCCGACTATTACTGAAACTTTGTGATAGATCCCGTGATTGAATATGCAGAAAATTACGAACGGCACCAACACGCCAACAATCAGCGTATTGAGGAAAACAAATGTGTATTGCTCGGCATCTGACAGGGGCAACGTCAGCTCGAATGTGGCGCGGTTGGTCGTTCGGTCGAGCGAACGTACCGACAGAGCCGCTACACCCAGTACCATAGCAGGCAATATTGTCAATGCTCCCTCATAAATAAGTTCAACGGGAAGAATTTCATTAAAAAGCTCCTTCTTAGACACTATCATCAACGCCATCACTGACAAAATGGCAATGACCGATCCGAAAAGCATTGCATACGAGCGACCATACTCGGCATAGTGTTTTGCGGTGTATTGCGCCACACGGCGCAGACTAAATGTTGTCATAACGGCTTAAAGTTTTGAATGGTTAGCAATTACGGCTGCAACCTCGCGCGGCGATCGGGTTGCTGCATTGAACATCATCTCCATATCCATACGGCTCTCCTCGTCGCCCTCGGCAACCCATACTCCGCGCACTCCCGCCACACTCGGCTCGGAATAGAGAGGCTTCACACCCGCAGGAACAACGCCCACGCCGAACAGCGTCGAAAGCGTTGCAATGCTCTCGTTGAGAACCATTCGGTGCGGTTCAAGAATCACCAGACGATCGACCAGATTCTCGATATCGCGTGCCGCGTGGGTCGAGATGATGATCGTGCGCTCATCATTTACCTGCTCGGCAAGCATCTGACGCAGAGCCTGTCGCGCGGGAATATCCAAACCGTTGGTCGGCTCATCGAGCAACAACACAGGAGTATTGCACGCAAGCGCAAAGGCCAAGTATGCCTTCTTGCGCTGTCCCATCGACATACGGTCAAGACGCACTGCGCGATTGACCTCGAAACGCGAGCAGCAATCGGCAAAACGCGCCTCGTCATAATTGGGATAGAACGGTGAAGTAACCTTCACAAAGCGATCAAGAGTCAGCTGAGGAAGGCAGAACTCCTCGGGCACAATCATCAACGATGTATAGAGTGCCGTGCCACGCTGCGCAACATCGACACCCTCGACTGCGATTGTCCCCGCATTGGGATCGAGCAGACCCGCCATCAGATTGAGCAACGTGCTCTTGCCCGTACCATTGCGACCCAACAACCCGACAATCTCTCCCGACGGAATCATCATCGACAGCGAATCGAAAACCTCCGTGCGAGATTTAAGGGTGGCGTAACTAAATTTTAAATCACGAATTTCGATCATAGTTTTTCGGTTTTTGAGTTTGGTTTTGTTTGGTGCGCTTAGTGTATTAGTGTATTAATACACTGCAAAGGTAGCGATTAATTCTAAACTTCCAAATTCTCATCCAATTTTTTCGGAATATTTTCGGGCAAAATAAAAAATGACCACTCATTGAGTGGTCATAAATTTTCGGTGTGGTTACGGTTAGTCGATCAATCCGAAGTGGTGCAGGGCCTTGCAGATTCCCTCGTCATCGACCGTGTCGGTGACATAGACCGCCGCCTGCTTAGCCGTATCGACAGCATTGCCCATTGCAACACCCCAACCTACGTGGCCAAGCATACTCACATCGTTGCCGCCATCACCAAACGCCATAGCCTCCTCGCGCGAGATTCCGAAATAGTCAAGCATCGTATCGACACCCTGCTGCTTGCTCACACCACGCAGATTGACATCGGCAAACAGCGGATGCCAGCGCGTCGATTCGCAATGTTGCAGATAACGCTCGACAATCGGTCCCTCGTCAACCTCATCGACATAGATATTGGCCTGATAGATATCGCGTTTGATCGTCTGGCGAGGATCCTCGACACGGGGCGCAGGCAGGGCAATATTATCCCATACCGTCTGCACGCGATCGTCGACATAGTTGATCGTGCTGCCCACCTCGTCCATAAACGAACACGGGAAGGGGTGGTTGTTCTCTTCGAGGAAATCGACAATCGCCTCCAAGTCGCTCTGAGGTATGGTCGCCTGGCTGATCACCGTCTTGCCATCCTCGGCCAAACAGCAACAACCATTGAGCGTGATGTAGGCATCGAACTTGATTCGGCTCACCACCTCGGTCTGGTTGAAGAGGCGGCCCGTTGCCAAAATCACCTTCACACCGCGTCGGCGCAACTCGGCCAACGCCTCCACCGTCGCGTCACTCACGCGGTGGGTATTGAAACTTACAAGTGTGCCGTCGATATCGAAAAAGACAGCACGAATATTGGGTCTGTTGTTCATAATCTTCTCATAGGCCAAACGCTCCGCCCCGTCAGCAAGATGAATAATACCGCAGAGCGTCATTCCATTTTTCTCGGCTACACGCTGCATCGAACGATTGTCGCGGTGGGTATCAATGCGCAGACTATCTGCACCCAGCTTGCGGCACATTCGCTCCGTCTGTCCCACAATCCACTCGGCTATACCCTGCCCGCGCTCACCCAGATCAACCGCAATGCGGTGGATCGTAGCATAGCTTTTCGGTGCAGCGAGCAGCCACTCGCCATCGTAGATTGTTGCATAATTCGGGTCGGGCGCAAAGGTGATCATCGCCGTTGCCACAATCTGCCCACCACGCATCACCACATAGCTCTCGCCACGCGCCATATCACCACGAATCACCTGCTCGTTGGGGTATCCATTCTGCCACTGATCAATCCCGCGCGCACGAAAATCGGCCTGTGCATCGGCGATAATTCGCATCACATCGGGCATATCGCACTCTTGGGTCGGTCGCAGAATCAGTTTTTCGAGCATTGCTTTGCGTTTAAATCAAGGCACAAAAATAGCCAAAATTCGGGGAATATGCTACGAAACACTCACTTTGTCCGCCCGAAAGTTCGTTTTCGAAAGAGATTAAATATTTTTTTCTCAATCTATAATATTCTTTCGGGCCACCTCGTTATAAAATCAAAAGTCTCACCATCAAATATTCACATCTATGAAAAAGTTAATTATTGTGGCAATCATTGCCATTACTGCTTGGAGTTGTGAGGATTTAACCAAGTACACGCGACACATTAAATCCTACGTTATGGGATACTACACCTATGACGATGTACAGATTAACGTCAATTCAAACAATGACATTTTGGTCTGTCCCGAGATCGGCAACATCTGTCGTGAAGATTCGGAAAGCGAGGAGGATAAAGCCCTTTTCAATGAGTTATCGACCAAGTACAACGACACACATTATTACTTGACCGTATCGAGCAATAGCCCCACAGCCTTCTTGGAAAACCCAATGGCTGTACATAACATTGAGTCTATCGACTTGATATGCGCCGAAGAAATTGACAATCAATATCCCGAAGGTAGTTCGGTTAGTGATCTTGTAATCTTTACGACATATAGTCCATTGCTGTTCATTCAGACAGGCTACAACATTGACTTCGACCAAACGGGAGAATATAAATATATGGAAGGACTGCTACCGTGCTTTTGCTACGATGAGATCATTAAGCCCCTGAACGAAATCACATCGGACGATTTGGTAATGATCGGAAACGGAGCTGTCGAAAATAATCTCCTCTTCTATCTCTCAGTGGCAGATTATGCAAATTCTCCGCTCAAAGACAAAAAGCTAAAATTGACTCTCAATTTTGCTGACCGCCCCTCAATTACCAAAGAATTTACCTTCTCACAAGGCATATACTAATTGACCTACATATATAATAAACCGAGCCGACCTGCTGTGCGAGATCGGCTCGGTCTGTTTTCGGAGCGGAAGCGGTTACTTGCCGACCGTCTGCGCCAACACGATGGTGTACTGCTTCGGATCGAGCGAGAGCAGGTTCAACACCTCGGCACTCTTCAAACTGCCGCGTGTGATAGCCTTCAAACCATTGCCCGCAGCGTACAGATTGACATTCTCGGCATAGCCCGCAGCGTCCTGACCAGCCAGGAACTCGGCCTTCGTGCGATCGATACCCGACGCGTCAAACTTACTCAAATCAGCCGCATAGACCAGATTCAGCGGTGCCGTATAAGCGAAATCCTGCGCTGCACTCAGCTCACGATAATCGCCCTCAACCTCGCGCACCAGCACGTGTAGCTCCGAGTTGTAACGGAACACGCCCTCAGCCGTAAACGCGTAGACCGTAACGGGATAGAGAGCCAACGCCGACGGTGCAGTCAGGTGACCATTCGAGCGATTGACACCCGCAGCAGCCCACATCACACCGCTCAACTCTTCGAGCGACAGCGGCTCAGCCGAGTACTCACGCGACGACGCACGCTCCGCCAAAGCCTCGTTGATTGTCTTGCCCGCCGCAAGATCGGGCTGGGTCAAAACGATCGTATCGCCATAAATCACCGCCGTTGCAGGGGCAGGCGCCGCCTCAACATTTGCAGTTTTGTCAGCCGCGCCGCTGCACGAAATCGCCAGCACAGCCAGAAATAAAATCACAAAATTTCTCATAGTTTTATCCATTTTTGATTATTAACAACGAATATCTATCGCAAATTTAATAAAATAAACCGGAAATATCGAATTAGGCATATAAAAAAACAGAAAGTTGCAATGTTATATCATTTTGAGTCATAAACGAATAGCTATTTGGGCAAATAAAAAACGATAAAAAATGAGATAAAAATTTGCGTATTCAGAAATTTTGCTTACCTTTGCACCCGCAATGAGAGGGAAACCTCCTTGCAAAATGATGGTGCCATAGCTCAGTTGGTAGAGCAAAGGACTGAAAATCCTTGTGTCCCCGGTTCGATTCCTGGTGGCACCACATAGAGAAAGCGACTTGCAGAATTGCAGGTCGCTTTTTTTGTTTGTGTATGGCTCGTCTAAAAATTCTATTGAAACAAATAAATCAATATCGATTCTCGATAAATTTATTTTGATTATCGCATCTAATTGTTTATATTTGCACATTAAACATTGAAAACTACATATTTCGATTATGAACATATCAAACTGTAAAACCCAAGGGGGGGGGACACTATGTCGCTGATTATCAACTTGGACGTAATGATGGCCAAGCGAAAAATGTCGCTCGGAGAGCTTTCGGAGCGCGTCGATATCACGCAGGCAAACCTATCGATTTTGAAGAACGGGAAGGCCCGTGCGATTCGTTTCACAACACTCGAAGCTATCTGCCGAGAGCTGGATTGTCAGCCCGGAGATATCATTGAGTATCGCGCCGACGAGCCCGAAAATGAATAAACAAATAACTTAAACAATAACCAATTAACAACAGAAAAACAATGAAAAGACTGTTCTTAACCGCCGCTGCGATCGTTGCGTTCGTAGCGACTGCTGTGGGTCAGGTCATTCCGGCCGATACCGCAGTGAGAACCGGCAAGCTGGACAACGGTATGACCTACTACGTCCGCAGCAATGCCAAGCCGGCAAAGCAGGCCGAGTTCTACATTCTGCACCACGTAGGTGCTATTCAGGAGGAGGACAACCAGCAGGGTCTGGCCCACTTCTTGGAGCATATGGCTTTCAACGGCACTAAGAACCTGCCCGACAAGATGTTGATCAACTACTTGGAGAAGGTGGGTGTGAAATTCGGCGCCAACCTCAACGCATTTACTGCTCAGGAGCAGACCTGCTACAATATGTCGAGCGTGCCCCTGAATCGCGAGGGTATCATCGACACCTGTCTGTTGATTCTGCACGATTGGTCGCACTTCATTTCGCTCGAACACGAAGAGATCGACAACGAGCGTGGTGTGATCATCGAGGAGTTGCGTACGCGCAACGACGCTAACTGGCGTCTGAACGAGAAGACCCGCCCCGTGATGGTGAACTACTCGAAGTATGGCGAGCGCAACATCATCGGTTCGATCGATGGTTTGAAGTCGTTTACCTATCAGGATATCAAGGACTTCTACAACCGCTGGTATCGTCCCGATTTGCAGGCCGTAGTCGTAGTTGGCGATTTCGATGCTGACTGGATGGTCGAGAAGATCAAGAAGGTGATGTCGGACATTCCCGCAGTGGAGAATCCCGAGCCCAAGCAGGTGATCAAGATCGCAGGTAACGACGAGCCGATGGTTTGCGTTGCGACCGATCCCGAGATGACCTCGACCCGCATTACGATGCTCATCAAGCACGATCCCGTACCGAAGGAGATGAACAACACGGTTCAGGCATTCGTGGCTAATCTGGCGATCGAGATGATCGGCTCGATGCTCAGCAACCGTCTGACCGACATTTCGCAGCAGCCCAATGCTCCGTTCATCGCAGCTGGTTCGGGTTATGGCGCACTGACCGACTATCAGGACGTTATGCAGGCTATCGCTATTGCTCGCGACGGCGAGGCAGCAAAGGCTTTCGAGGCTCTCTATGCTGAGGTTGAGAAGGCACAGCGTTTCGGCTTCACGATGTCGGAGTTGGAGCGCGAGCGTGCTGAGGTACTGCGCTCGAATGAGAAGGGTTACGACAACCGCAACGACCGCCGCAATGGTGAGCTGGTTTGGAAGTATCTGAACGCTTTCCGCACCAATTCGCCCATTCCGTCGGCTGAGACCGAGTATGAGCTTGTTAAGCAGATCGTGCCTATGCTCGACCTGAACTCGCTCAACGCTATGGCAAAGGAGCTTTTCAAGCAGAAGGATAACGTAGTGATCGTAACCGCTCCCGAGAAGGCTGACGCACCCGTTCCGACCAACGAGGCGATGCTTGCTATTATGAATAAGGTACGTGGCGCAGAGTTGAAGCCCTACGAGGACAACGTTGTGAAGGAACCGCTGATTCCCGAAGGCACCGTATTGAAGGGCTCGCCCGTAGCAAAGACCTCGACCGACAAGTTCGGTTCGACTGTTTGGACTTTGAAGAACGGCATTAAGGTAGTGGTTAAGCCTACCGATTTCAAGGCCGACGAGTTGCGCATCTCGGCTAAGGCCCTCGGTGGTGCTTCGCTCGTGGCAAATGAGGATATCTACACCGCCTCGTTGGTTGATATGACCATCGAGCAGTCGGGTATCGGTAAGTTCAAGGCTACCGACCTGCAGAAGCAGTTGGCAGGCAAAGATGTTGGTTTCTCGTTCTCGATGGACGACTACACCGCTACCGGCTCGGGTTACTGCTCGCCTAAGGATATCGAGACTCAGCTGCAGTTGATGTGGCTCTACTTCAACGCACCCCGTTGGAGCGAGGAGGACTTCAACGTATTGAAGGATATGCTCGCAACGCAGCTCAAGAACGTCGAGAGCAACCCGATGTACACCTTCCAGAAGGAGTACAACAAGACCCTCTACAACGACAATCCGCGTCGTGGTATGATGGGTATGGCAGAGCTGGAGAAGGTTGATTTCGCTAAGATGCCCGAACTGTTCAAGACCGTTTATGGCAACGCTGCCGACTTTACCTTCACCTTCGTAGGTAACATCGACCCCGCAACTTTGAAGCCGCTGGTTGAGAAGTATATCGGCTCGCTGCCCGCATCGTCGAAGAAGAAGGATCGCAAGAGTTGGAAAGACGACGGCGTACGTTGGTGGAAGGGCGAGGTGAACAACACCTTCGCAACCAAGATGTCGATGCCCAAGACTACCATTTCGCTCACGTTCAATGCAGACGTTCCCGCATCGCTCGACAATCAGCTCACATTCAGCTTCTTGCAGCAGATTATGCGTCAGCGCTACACCACTTCAATCCGCGAGGAGCGCGGTGGCACTTATAGCGTAGGCTGCGGCGGCGGCTTTATGCGTCGCCCCGTTGAGGCTGTTCGTTTCATCGTTCAGTTCGACACCAACAAGGATCTGGCTGAGGAGCTGATCGGCGTTGTTAAGGACGAGTTGAAGAAGATGGCCGAAGAGGGTCCCACTGCTGACGAGATCAATATGATCAAGGAGTATATGGTTAAGCAGCACCTGGATAACATCAAGAATAACTCGGCTTGGAGTGGCACGCTGAACAATCTGCACGTTGATGGCGTGGATCTGTTCTCGGGCTATCAGCAGATCGTCGAGGGTATGAACGCAGAGCAGATCAAGGCTCTGGCCTCGAAGATCATCAATAGCGGCAACTCGGCTTTGGTTGTTATGAACCCTGAGGAGTAATCCGTTAAAAGTTTTAAGCGATTTTGGCCGCGCTCGATTCGTTCGGGCGCGGCTTTTTTTTGTTATTCAGATTGGTAAGGCAAGGTATGTGAAATGGCTAAGAGTTTTGCTATGCGCTTACAATCCTCCGCCACCGAGAACCACAAAACCCACCCATATGGCTGGCGCTCCCTCGCGGGCTAGGACGGTCGCCTAAATGGCGAGGCTGGAGTGTATGTAGATTTCTCGGAAATCGCCACACACCTATACACAATTAAATTCTACGCTATGCACAAAAGGCTGGAATAATGAACGTCGAGTGGTTGCGGGCATAAAAAAATGTCCGACCCCGCGATTGGGATCGGACATTATCCGAATTGATATTATAATCGGTGAATTACTTGCTCAACTCAGCAACAGCAGCCTTAGCGGCAGCAGCAGCGTTACCAGCGGTAACCTTCTTCAATGCTGCGATAGCCTCAGCCTTCTGCTCCTTAGCGTTGTGAGCCATACCCAGCGAGTAGTAAACGTCCGACTTGTCAGCCTCCTCAACCTGCAATGCTGCAACAGCCTCAGCCAACTCGATTACCTTGTCGTAATCCTTCATTGCCAAGTGCTGCGAAACGAGCATCTTGTTAGCGGTTGCGTCATTAGCGTCAGCAGCTACCCACTTCTCAACCAATGCCAGAATAGCAGCGTTGTCAACCTCCTCAGCCTGCTGCATCTCAGCGATGTTCTTGGTGAAGTAGTAGGTCATATCGGTCTTAGCCTGAGCCTTGTCAGCCTCGAAACGGGGCAGAGTCTGAGCCAAAATCGACTTGTGAACTGCAACAGCCTCGTCGAACTTACCCAACTCATAGTAGCTCTTTGCAAGGTTCAGACCCAACTTGGTGTTGTTGGGGTCAGCCTCGAAACCCTTAGCGAATACCTCAGCAGCAGCTGCATAGTCACCGCTATTGAAAGCCGAACCACCCTTCATAGTGTAAACGCGAGCAATCATAGTCTTTGCGTTACGCATAACCTTAGGATTCGAATAGAGCTCTGCGGTCTCAGCTGCGTTCTGGAAGCTAACCAATGCCTCGTCCAACTTCTGAGTCTGAGCCTGCTTCAAACCTGCCTGGAAATAGCAAGTGGGAATGTAACCCTGTGCCTGCTGTGCGGTAGCCTCGGTACCCTCTACATCAGCACTCATTGCAACAACCTCGTTCAGTGCAGCAACTGCACCAGCGAAATCCTTAGCGTTCATCAGGCCAGCAGCCTCATTGAACTTTGCGGTTACGTCATCAGCGGTCTGAGCCGAAAGCGTACCGATTGCAAACAAAGCAACAACTGCTAAAAATACTTTCTTCATCGTTTTTTGTTTTTTGTTGTGTTATTAATAATTTTTGATCGTAATTTCTCTGTTCGACGCCACATTAGCGCCGGCTTTATCTCGACAAAAGTAATAAAAACTCCATATATTCCAAAATCAGCGGCGAAGTTTTCTGAAAAAATCGGTCATCAAACTCTCGCACTCCTCTTTCAGCACTCCGCTCGTCACCTTTGTTCGGGGGTGAAAGAGCGACGGAGCATAGCGACTCGACCCGCGTTTGGGATCGTCTGCGCCCCAGACTACCCTACCTATTTGGCACCACGCCGAGGCTCCGGCACACATCACGCACGGCTCAACCGTGACATACAACGTACACTCGGGCAGATACTTACCACCGAGCGACGAGGCGGCTGCCGTCAATGCCTGCATCTCGGCGTGAGCCGTTGCGTCACCAAGCGTTTCGCTCAGGTTGTGACCGCGGCCAATCACTCGCCCGCCACACACCACGACTGCACCAATAGGTATCTCCTCTTTAGCTAACGCTAAATGAGCCTCATTTATTGCCTGACGCATAAACTTTTCATCTTCGGCAACGGTCGGTTTCAGTCCCTCGGTATTCATCTTTTGGTCGATTTTGATCGTTAAATTCTCATACAAAGATAGACATTTTCAAGATTCAAAATTCAAGATTCAAGATTATTTGATCACGGATAGCTATTTTTTGGGGCGGAATAGCGAGTAGTTAGGAATTATTTTGTAATTTTGTCAGTTGATCAGTCGTAGACTGACTCGCAAAAAACGAAAGTAAAACAAATACAGATACAAAACACTATGTACAGAACTCACACTTGCGGCTGTCTGAGAAGCTGCAACGTCAATGAAACAGTAACTTTGGCTGGTTGGGTGCAGAAGGTACGCAACCTCGGCGCAATGACATTTATCGACCTGCGTGACCGTTACGGCATTACCCAGATCGTAGTCGAGGAGAACTCGCCTGCCGAAACCCGCGAGGCAGCAGCCCAGCTGGGTCGCGAATATGTAATTCAGGTAACGGGTCGCGTCATCGAGCGCCAGGCCAAGAACCCCAAAATGGCAACAGGCGACATCGAGGTGGCTGCCGAGAAGGTGACTATCCTCAACGCTGCACAGACTCCCCCGTTCACCATCGAGGAGAACTCGGACGGTGGCGACGACCTGCGTATGCGCTACCGCTACCTCGACCTGCGTCGTCCGCCCCTGCAGCGCGCAATGATCCTGCGCCACCGTATGGCTCAGGCTGTTCGCACATTCCTCGACAAGGAGGGTTTCCTCGAAATCGAGACTCCATATCTGATCAAATCGACTCCCGAAGGCGCACGCGACTTCGTGGTGCCGAGCCGTATGAACCCCAATCAGTTCTACGCTCTGCCCCAGTCGCCCCAGACCTTGAAGCAGTTGTTGATGGTGGCAGGTTACGACCGCTACTTCCAGATCGTGCGTTGCTTCCGCGACGAGGACCTGCGTGCCGACCGTCAGCCCGAGTTCACCCAGATCGACTGCGAGATGTCGTTCGTTGAGCAGGAGGACGTATTGGAGATCTTCGAGCGCTGGGCTAAGTTTATGTTCAAGGAGGTGCTCGACATCGAGTTCACGGAGCCGTTCCAGCGTATGCCTTGGATCGAGGCTATGGAGCGTTACGGTTCGGATAAGCCCGACCTGCGTTTCGGTATGGAGTTCGCTGACCTGAGCGATTTGGCTAAGGGTCACGGCTTCTCGGTGTTTGATGATGCTGAGTATGTTGTAGGTTTCGCAGCTAAGGGTTGCGCGGCATACACTCGCAAGCAGATCGACTCGCTGACCGATTTCGTTAAGCGTCCTCAGGTGGGTGCTAAGGGTCTGGTTTGGATTCGCGTCGAGGCTGATGGCGTTAAGTCGTCGGTGGATAAGTTCTACTCGCCCGAGGAGGTTAAGGCAATGGCCGACAAGGCTGGTGCCGAGGCTGGCGACCTGGTATTGATTCTGTGCGGTGCTAAGTTCAAGGCACTGACTCAGCTGTGCGCCCTGCGTTTGGAGGTTGCCGAGCGTCTGGGTCTGCGCGATCCCAAGAAGTTCGCTCCGCTGTGGGTTGTCGATTTCCCGATGTTCGAGTGGGACGACGAGACTCAGCGTTTCTACGCTATGCACCACCCCTTCACCTCGCCCAAGCCTGAGGATGAGGAGTTCCTGGTGAGCGATCCCGGTCGTGTACGTGCCAATGCTTACGACTTCGTTTGCAACGGTACGGAGATTGGTGGCGGTTCGATCCGTATCCACTCGCCCAAGTTGCAGGCTCAGATCTTCGACACGCTGGGCTTCACACCCGAGGCTGCTGAGGAGCAGTTTGGCTTCTTGATGAACGCATTCAAGTTCGGTGCGCCTCCTCACGGTGGTTTGGCATTCGGTTTCGACCGTCTGTGTTCGTTGTTCGGTGGCGACTCGTCGATCCGCGACTACATCGCATTCCCGAAGAACAACGCAGGTCGCGACGTAATGCTCGACGGTCCTTCGGCTATCGATCCCGCACAGCTCGACGAGTTGTTCTTGCAGTTGGTTGAGCCCAAGAACTAATTAAGCAATATTTGAAGCCGAGAGTGGCCCTCGATGAGAGCGGGACCATTCTCGGCTTTACTATATTAATAAAAATAACTGCACTATGAAGAAGGAACAGGAGCGCCATATCTACGTTTCGGTACTGATCTGTTTGGTGATCTTCCTGATGTTGTGGGGATCATTCATCATCTACCGATACGCAACCGACACTCTCAACCCCGCAGCGTCGTGGTTCGAAGTGTGGAGCACCCCGCTATTGGTTGTAGTGGCGATAATCTACACGATTCGCAACCTGCGCAAAATGAAGAAACAGTAGAACAATGTCTGCTCCGCTTGCCGAAAGATTGCGACCTCGCTCGCTCGATGAATATATCGGCCAGAGTCATCTGGTCGGTGAGAACGGTGTGTTCCGACGCTTCTTGGAGTCGGGCAACGTGCCGTCGTTCATTCTGTGGGGACCTCCGGGTGTTGGCAAGACCTCGTTGGCAAAGTTGGTTGCAGCATCGCTCGAACGACCATTCTTCACACTGTCGGCGATCAATTCGGGCGTGAAAGATGTGCGCGAGGTGATCGATTCGGCACGCCGTCAGCAATTCTTCAACTCGGCATCGCCCTTCCTGTTCATCGACGAGATCCACCGTTTCAACAAGAGTCAGCAGGATTCGTTGCTGGGAGCTGTCGAGCAGGGCATCGTAACGCTCATAGGTGCCACGACCGAGAACCCCTCGTTCGAGGTGATCTCGCCACTGCTGTCGCGCTGTCAGGTCTATGTCTTGAAGGCGATGGAGGAGAGCGAATTGCAGACGTTGCTCGACCGTGCACTGACGCAGGATATCGAACTGCGCGAGCGCGATATTCGCGTTGAGCAGACGACCGCCCTATTCCGTTTCTCAGGTGGCGATGCTCGTAAGTTGCTCAATATCTTGGACATCATTACGGGAGCGCTGGAAGATCCGATCGTGATCAACGACCAGACCGTAACCGACTGTCTGCAACAGAACATCGCCCTCTACGACAAGAATGGCGAGCAGCACTACGACGTGATCTCGGCCTTCATCAAGTCGGTGCGAGGTAGCGACCCCAATGCTGCGATCTACTATCTGGCGCGTATGTTGGCTGGTGGTGAGGAGCCACGATTCATTGCTCGCCGATTGGTGATTTTGGCTTCGGAGGATATCGGCCTGGCCAACCCCAATGCGCTGTTGTTGGCTAATGCCTGCTTCGACACGGTTCACAAGATCGGTATGCCCGAGGCGCGTATCACACTTGCCGAAACGACAATCTACCTCGCGACAAGCCCCAAAAGCAACTCTGCATACGCCGCTATCAATGCTGCATTGGCGCAGGTCGAGCACGACACTACGAATCGCCCCGTGCCGTTGCATATCCGCAACGCACCGACAAAGTTGATGAAGAGCCTCGACTATGGTCGCGACTACAAATATGCCCACGACTATGCAGGTTCGTTCGTCGAGCAGGAGTTTCAGCCCGAGGGCTTGGAGGGGACACGATTCTACACCCCCAACGAGCAGAACCCGACCGAAGCGAAGATTGCCGAGCGCATTCGCACGCTGTGGAAGGGCAAATACTAAGACACATAACGTAAAACTAAACTATAAACCTATGAAAAACTACTTATTGATTGCTTCGCTCGTGGCGCTGTTTGCATTGCAGCCCGCGAAGGCACAAACCACATTCCAGGACCTGCCCGCAGATTTCCGCGCCAACGGTTTTCCGCAGCTGGTCGAGGAGTGCAAAGATGTTTTGAAAGCAGCCTATATGGCTCAGACCAAACTCGATACCCGTTACGATGTCCCCAATTGGGAGGGCTACCCCGTCGAATTGTGGGAGTACTACACGGGCGTCGATGTGAAGAAGAATGTCAAAAAACGTGGTCTGGTCTATCTGCTGATGCCCTCGCCCGAGAAGCTGGCAACGTGGATCGCAACGACCTGCTGGGAGGTTAAGCAGAGCGTCGATACCACCTATCTGCACTGCATTCGTGACTTCATCAAGTGGCAGTCGGGTGCTCAGTTTGCCGTTGCAGGTGTGGTCTATGAGGATATGTACACTCCGAAATTCTATGAGCCTTACGTATTCAAAGATGGCGTAACGGTATATGTATCGACCGAGGGTATGATGCCTGCCGACAAGCATTGCACCGACGAGCAGTTGGAGTTCTATCTGCGTCTGACCAACGACAACATTAAGCCCAACACAGGTCGCTATGCCCGCATTTGCAGCACCAGCCGCGACCACTACTACGCAGCAGGCGGAACGGAAGACGTTGGCGACAACGACCAGAATCGTAACCACAAATGGCTCGAAGTGGTGCGTAAGCTCTATCAGGAGGCGTGGAATTCGGACCGCAACCAGCTGATGATCGCTTGGGCAAAGAGCAGTCCCTATATGGTCAAATAGACGCGTCAGAGCGCACTAAAATGTAAAAAGCCGAGAAAAATGTTCTTTTTCTCGGCTTTTTTTTGGGGGGGGGAATTTTATATTATCTTTGTAGAAGTTATTAAAAACATCATTAAACCATAACACTATGAAAAGACTTCTACTTACCGTTTTGATGGCGCTCTTTGCCGTGAGCACATTTGCTCAGCAGGATCGCATCTACACAAAAGATGGTCGCGAGATCGCTTGCCGAATTACCAATACCCGCGATGCGGAACGAATTTTCTACGAAGAGTACCCCTCTGACGGCGAGGTGCTCCACCGCTTTATGCCCATCAGCGCTGTCGATTACATCATTCGCGCGGGCGAGCGTCTGGCCTACGACGATTGGGGCACGCTCAAAGCGATCAAGGAGAAGGCTACCGTTCCGATGCCCGTACATAAATTTATCTATGGCATTGGTGGCGGCGTAACCACCGGTAACTTCCGCAACAAGCAGGCCATAGGCGAGACCGAATTGCGCAACACAAAACGCGGTATGGCGTGGTTCATCTCGGGTAGTATGCACTATGCGCTTCGCCCGCGTCTGTACCTGGGTGGCGAGGTGCGCTACGACAACATCACCCCCTATGTCAATGTCAAGCAGCACAACCTGATGCTCGGCCCCTCGATCGAACAGCGATTCTATCTGCGCAACAGCCGTTCGTTCTTCTTCGTTGGCGGTAGCTTGGCTTACAGCTTCGGCTGGCGCCATTTCGAGCGCAACGTCAGCGGCTCGACCTGGGAGATCTACGACAAGGCAGCGTGGCCTCAGCACACCGTTTCGATCAATCCTAAGTTCGGTGTCGATATGCGCGTGGCTAACAAGCTCTATCTGAACGTGGCTCTGGTGGGTGTATTCGACTTCCTGCGTATGGGTAAGATTGACGCAACGCCCATCAACCAAGGCTCGTATAACCCCTACGGCTACAAGCACGTCGATCCGATCCTCAATGTCGGTGTGCAGGTTGGTCTGCGTTTCGGCAGCAACGAGAAGTAACGCACACCTATTTATATATAATAATACCGCCCGAAACTGCTGAGGTTTCGGGCGGTATTCATTTTCGGACTCAGAGTGGATTATTCCTCACCACCCTCGGCCATCGTAGTGTAAACGTTGGTTACGTCGTCGTCCTCTTCGAGCTTCTCGATCAACTTTTCGAGGCTCTCGCGCTGCTCGGCAGTAACCTCCTTAGTGTCGGTCGGGATACGTACGAACTCACCGCTGATGATCTCGAAACCGTTGTCCTCCAAGAACTTCTGCACCTGACCGTAAGCATCGAACGGAGCCTCAACGGTGATGTTGTTCTCCTCGTCAACGTCGAGTGCATCAACCCCCAGGTCGATCATCTCCAACTCCAACTCCTCGGGATCAACACCCTTCGAGTTAGCGAACTTGAAAGTACACTTATGCTCGAACATAAATGCTACGCTACCGCTGGTGCCCAGCGAGCCGCCACACTTATTGAAGCAAGCACGAACGTTTGCAACGGTACGGGTGGTATTATCGGTTGCGGTCTCAACCAAGAAAGCGATACCGTGGGGGCCGTAACCCTCGTAAACCATCTCCTTATAATCAGCCGTATCCTTCGAAATAGCACGCTTGATAGCACGCTCAACGTTCTCCTTAGGCATATTCTCAGCCTTAGCGTTCTGGATCAGCACGCGCAGGCGGGTATTTGCGGTAGGATCGGGACCACCAGCCTTAACTGCGATTTCGATCTCCTTACCAATCTTGGTAAATACACGGGCCATATTGCCCCAACGTTTCATCTTTCGCGCTTTGCGATACTCAAATGCACGTCCCATAGTCTGTGATGTTTTATCTTTATTATTTTATTCTGAATTAGCAGGAAAAGTGAGGGCAAAATTATAAAATTTTCTAACTTTGCGCAACATATTAGCAACGAATTTCACTTTAACACCCAAAATGAAAGACCAAATCGCTCGCGCAGTGCAGATTCTCCGTAGTGGAGGACTCATTCTCTACCCCACCGACACCGTTTGGGGAATCGGTTGCGACGCCACAAATGCCGAGGCTGTCGATAAGATATACAAGCTCAAACGCTCTGTAAATAAGAAGAGTATGATCGTACTCGTAGGCGACATCGATTCGGTCGGCCGCTACGTCAATGGTGCGCCCGCGGTGGCGTGGGATCTGTTCGAAACAGCAACTTCGCCCCTGACGCTGATTCTCTCGGGAGCAGCAAACGTGGCCGAAAACCTCGTGCCCGACGAGGGGACTCTCGGCGTGCGTGTGCCCGACCACGAGTTTTGTCGTCAACTGTTGCACCGCTTTGGTCGCCCGCTGGTTTCGACCTCGGCAAACATTTCGGGTGAACCTGCACCGATGGACTTTGCAGCCATTTCGGAGGAGATTCGTGCAGGTGTGGATATGGTGATCGATCCACGTTTCGAGGGCAAACCCACACGCCAACCATCGTCGATCATCGCTATCGACCAATCGGGACTGTTCAAAATCATTCGCTAAACCAATGAAATTCCGTACCGAAACCCCGATCCAAAAGCGATTCAACGATATGGATTGCTTTCAACACATCAACAACGTCTGTCAGCAGATGTATTTCGATGTGGCTAAGAGCGAATTTTTGGCTGCAACATTGCAGGGTGATGCCAAGGTCGATCGTATGCGCGTGGTGACCGTCGCAACCAACACATCGTATCTGGCTCAGGTGCAATTCGACGACGACACATACGTAACCACCGAGTGCGAAAAGATTGGTAACAAGAGTTTTACGCTCCTACAACGCATCTACGACCGCCGCGAGGGCACGAACCCGACAATCAAAACCGAGAGCCGTTCGGTGATGGTGGCTTTCGATTTCGTGGCGCAGCAGGCCGTTCCCGTGCCCGACGAATGGCGCAAAGAACTAAGTCGATAAACAAGAAACACAACACGATATGGATCTTTTTCAGCAAACGATCAACTCGATCAACAATGTCCTTTGGAGCTACGTGATGATTTATGCGCTGATTGCGTGCGCACTCTATTTCACCATTCGCACACGATTCGCACAGTTCCGACTGATTGGCGATATGTTCCGCCAGCTATTCGCTTCGGGCCGTTCGTCAGAGGAGTCAAAGGGCAAAAAACGTATTTCGTCATTTCAGGCCTTTGCCGTTTCGCTGGCAAGTCACGTCGGCGTGGGTAACCTGGCTGGCGTAGCGTCGGCGGTGTCGATCGGTGGTCCGGGTGCAGTGTTCTGGATGTGGGTGATAGCTCTACTCGGCGCAGCTAACTCATTCATCGAGAATACGTTGGCTCAGCTCTACAAGACCCGCGACAAGGATAGTTTCGTGGGTGGTCCGGCATACTATATGACACGCGGATTGAAATGCCGCCCGATGGCCGTGCTGTTCTGCGTGCTGACGGTGCTGACCTTCGGTTTTGCATACAATACGGTGCAGAGCAATACGCTTTGTGCGGCTGCCGAGAATGCGTTCGGTATCAATCACGTCTATATGGGCGTGGGTCTGACAATCGCAACCCTCATAATCATCTTCGGTGGTATTCAGCGCATTGCGAAGGTAAGCTCGCTGATTGTTCCGTTTATGGCGTTGGGTTATCTGGCGTTGGCACTCTATGTTGTGGGTGCAAACATCACGGTGATTCCCGACGTAATCGCAACGATATTCAAGAGTGCATTCGGCTTCGAGCAGGCATTTGGCGGTATGGTCGGCGTGGCTATGACGCAGGGTATCAAGCGCGGTCTGTTCAGCAACGAGGCCGGTGAGGGTTCGGCTCCCAATGCCGCAGCTACGGCCGACGTGTCGCACCCCGTCAAGCAGGGTCTGATTCAGATGCTTGGAGTCTTCACCGATACGCTGGTTATCTGCTCGTGTACGGCATTCATCATTTTGGTTAGCGGTATGCCTCTCGATGGCTCGTTGGACGGTGTGTTACTGACGCAGGAGGCTCTGTCGGTCGAAATTGGTCACGCCGGACGAGTCTTTGTGGCTGTGGCGATCTTCTTCTTCGCATTCAGCTCGATCATCGGCAACTACTACTATGGCGAAGCAAACATCGCCTACATCTCTAAACGACGTTGGGTAATGACCTCGTATCGACTTGCGGTCGGTGCAATGGTGATGTTTGGTGCGGTGACCACGCTGCAAACCGTATGGAGCCTGGCCGACCTGACAATGGCCCTGATGACCATCTGCAACCTGATAGCAATCGTACTGCTGGGTCGTCGCGTGATTGTGCTTTTGGATGACTATATACGTCAGCGTCGCGCGGGCAAGGATCCCGTATTCCGACTCGAAACGGTCAAGGATAAAATTCCGACCGACGGAATTGAGTGTTGGTAAGCGACAATCAGCAACAAACACAACAGCCTGCCCATCTTTTTGTGGGCAGGCTGTTGTGTTTAGCGTCGAATGCTGAGATTAGATGAAGATAAATTTTAAGATAAACAGCACCGCCAAGATGTACATCGAGTTCGTCAATTTGCTGAACTTACCACAGATTACGTTCATCAGCACATAGGTAATCATACCGAGCATAATACCATTCGAGATCGAGTAGGTCATTGGCATCATAATGAGGCATACGAATGCGGGGATCGACTCCGAGAAATCGTCAAAATTAATATCCTTAACCGGTTCGAGCATCAGCAGACCCACAATAATCAGTGCGGGAGCCGTTGCCGCCGACGGAATCGACAAGAACAGAGGCGAAAAGAGCAATGCCACAGCGAAACCACACGCCACGACAAGAGCCGTAAGGCCCGAGCGACCACCCTGCGCTACACCTGCTGCACTCTCAACATAGGTTGTGGTGGTCGACGTGCCAAGCATTGCACCAGCCGTTGTTGCGATCGAATCTGCCATAAATGCTTGCTTGATGCGGTAGATATTGCCATCCTGATCGACCAGACCCGCCTTGGTGCAGACTCCCACAAGGGTACCGACCGTGTCGAACATATCGATAAACAGGAAGGTAAACACCACAACCAGCATATCCAACGTGAAGATATGATCCCATTGGAATTGGCAGAAGATCGGAGCCACAGATTCGGGGATCGAAACGACGCCCTTAAACTCGGTCACACCCATCGGAATACCGATCAACATCGTGATGATGATACCCAAAAGAATTGCACCAGGCACCTTGCGCGCATACATAAAGCCCGTGATGATCAAGCCTATCAGCGCCAACAGAGGTGCACCTGACGTGATCTCGCCGAGCGTAACGATAGTCGCCGAGTCGTTGACCACAACGCCCGAACTTTGCAGTCCGATGAATGCAATGAAGAGACCGATACCCGCACCAATGGCATTGCGAAGACTCATCGGGATTGCATTCACAATCGCCTCACGCACATTGGTCAAGGTGAGGATAATGAAGATCAAACCCTCGATCAATACTGCCGTCAGAGCAAACTGCCACGAGTAGCCCAGACCAAGACATACGCTATAAACGAAAAAGGCATTCAAGCCCATTCCGGGAGCAAGACCAAACGGCAACTTACCAACAATGGCCATAGCAAGGCAACCGATGATTGCGGCCAAAGCTGTCGATGTGAAGACCGCACCGACGGGCATACCTTCGAGCAGGCCGAACATAGTCGGATTCACCGCAAGAATGTAAGACATCGTAAGGAAGGTAGTGATACCAGCAACTATCTCCGTGCGAATGGTAGTCTGCGATGGATCAAAACCGAATAGTTTTTTGAGCATATCAGTTTGGATCAGAGTTCAAGATTTACAATGCAAAGATCGCTGCGCCAGCTCCGAAAATCAGAATACCAAAGAATGCCATCAATGCCAGCGTCAGCACAACGATGATTGACGCCAAACAGCCCCAACGCTTCTCGCCCTGAGGCAGAGGATCCGAAATCAAAGCCGCCAACAAACCAATCAGCGGAGTGAAAATCAAACTAATAACAAAGGTCCAGCCAAAGCCCAAACGGCGACGGCTACCCAAAATACCAACCAAAGCACAAAGTGCCGTACCGGTCAGCAAACCAAAGATCAAAAGTAATACTCCCATAATCTATAAATTGTTTTAACGTTTCATTCGATAGTAGACACCGAGGGGCAGTTGCTTACCCGCACGATCCTCGAAGTAGAGCTCACCGAACTGTTCCTCCGCTGCCGCACCAAATGCCTGACGCACAGCCGATCGAGCCAACATTGCCGACAAGCCCATCGAGTAGAGGTTGAGCACCACAAAACCATTGGGTGCAAGCAGTCGAGCACAGCACTCCAACATCTCCGAGATGTTCTGCTCCAAAACCCACTTCTCGCCATCGGGGCCACGTCCGTAGGCGGGAGGATCGAGGATTATGCCGTCGTATTGGCGACCTCGCTTGACCTCGCGACGCACAAATTTCAGCGCATCATCCACAATCCAGCGAACATCACTTAGGCCGCTCAGTTCCATATTTTCGCACGACCACGACACTACTTGTTTAACCGAATCAACGTGTGTCACATCGGC
This sequence comes from Alistipes sp., assembly GCA_045655685.1. Lineage (GTDB taxonomy): Bacteria > Bacteroidota > Bacteroidia > Bacteroidales > Rikenellaceae > Alistipes. The sequence continues at coordinate 172 of JAZOPR010000003.1, read as the reverse complement.
ACCCGCACTTCGGGCTGCGAGGGTTGCGCCACCCGTATATGCAAACAGATTGAGCACCTTAATTGGGCGATTGGCACGTTGAATCAATTTGGAGAACCAATCCCAGTTGGCCGCCTGCTCGGGAAAAAGCCCGGTATGCTTGAAGCCCATGGGAAAGTCGGAGGCCAAGCGG
>JAZOPR010000002.1:0-519560 GCA_045655685.1 Alistipes sp. | reverse complement strand
TCACTAACTAATTAAATTTACTCTATGAAAAGAAAATTGACTATTGGTTTGTTGTTCACGCTGGCGTTGGCAGTGTGCACAACGAATTTGATGGCAGCTGAGGCTTGGAGCGAGAGCACCGAGATTCAGAAGTCAGTCAAGATTTCAGGTGCTGTAAAGGACGCTGCTGGCGAAGGTGTTATCGGCGCAACCGTTCTGCAGAAGGGTTCGAGCAACGCTACCGCAACCGGTATCGGTGGTTCGTTCGAATTGACAGTGCCCGAAGGCGCAACCCTCGTGGTTACGTACATTGGTTATCAGCCTCAGGAGGTTAAGGCGACCCCGGGTATGGTCGTTACTTTGGCTGAGGATCTGAACAAGATTGAGGACGTGGTGGTAACCGCTGAGTTCGGTATGAAGCGTGTAGCCCGTGCAATGGGTTCGTCGGTTCAGAACGTGAAGGCTCAGGACATCATCGAGTCGGGTCGTACTGACCTTATGTCGGCATTGCAGGGTCGTGTATCGGGTATGACCGTTACTTCGACTTCGGGTATGCCTGGTGCTTCGTCGACCGTGGTTTTGCGTAACATCACCTCGTTGTCGGGTAGCAATGAGCCTCTGTACGTAGTCGATGGTATTCCTATGGATAACTCGACTTTTGATCCTTCTCAGGGTTTAGCAGTTGCTGAGTCAGAGACAACTCGTACACTGGACTATGCATCGCGTGGTAATGACTTCAATATGGAGGATGTTGCGTCGATTACTGTACTGAAAGGTGCTGCCGCTGCTGCACTTTATGGTTCGGATGCTTCGAACGGTGCAATTATCATCACCACCAAGAAGGGTTCGAACACCGATGGTAAGGGTCGCGTATCGTACAACAACCAGTTCTCGTGGTCGAAGGCTTATGGTTGGCCTGAGGTTCAGAACAAGTATGGTCACGGTACCAATGGTTCGACCAACTATTACTACAACGGTCGTTGGGGTTCGTTGATTCCCGAGGATATGCCTACTTATGACAACGTTGCAGCTGTATTGCAGACCGGTTTTATGCAAAAGCACAATGTTTCGGTTGAGGCTGGTACCGATAAGATGTCGGTTCGTGGTTCGGCTTCGTACACTGGCCAGAAGGGTGTCGTAAAGACTACCGATCTGGATCGTCTGAATTTCAGCTTGGCTGGTAAGGCAAGTGTTAAGAAGTGGCTGACCTTCGAGGGCTCGATGCAGTATGTTCGTCAGACTAATAATAAGGTAAATAAGGGTACTTCTGGTCCGATCTATTATGCTTACCGTTGGCCTTCGATGGATGATATGCGCAACATCTACGCGGAGGACGGTGTTCATATGCGTATGCCTAACTATTATATGGACGACGACCAGGTTAACCCCTTGTTCGGTATGTATAATAACATCTTGCGTGATGAGACCGACCGTTTTATGGCTCGTGGTTCGATCAACATCACTCCTATTAAGAATACCTTCGTTCGTGCTCAGGCTGGTATCGACTACTCGGCTTCGATCTACGAAAATAGCAAGCACCCCTACTATCGTACTTATAACTTGACTTCGAAGGACTACGATAACTCGGGTACTTACAACGTTGCAAACCACAACCTGTCGAACTACAACTTGGACGTTCTGGCTGGTTATAACAATAGCTGGTTTGATGGTAAGTTCACTTTCGGTGCACAGGTTGGTTACCACCAGTTGCAGAATGCTACTAAGAGCTTGGCAACTTATGGCGACAACTTCCTTGTGATTAACTTCCACTCGATCAATAACTGCTCGCCCGAGACTATTACCTCGAAGAAGACCAATACCAAGCGTCGCTTGCAGGCTATTTCGGCACAGGCTGAGTTCGGTTACAACAATATGGCGTTCGTAACTCTGCGTGCACGTAACGACTGGTCGTCGACTCTGCCGAAGAATAACAACTCGTACTTCTATCCCGCAGTTGAGGGTTCGTTCGTATTTACCGAGATTAAGGGCATGAAGGACTTGAAGTGGTTGAACTACTTGAAGGTACGTGGTGCATTTGCTCAGGTAGGTAAGGACGCTAAGCCGTTGGCTATCGACCCCGCATTGGAGGGTACTGGTCTGTCGGGTGGTGGCTTCAAATATGGCTACACCGGTCCTAACCCGAACCTCGTTCCTGAGATGAATACTTCGTATGAGGTAGGTTTGGAGTCGCGCTTGGCTAACGATCGTATCAACCTTGACTTCACTTACTTCTGGACCTATTGCCAGGATCAGATTGTAAACGGTTTCCGTATGTCGTATGCAACCGGTTTCGTACTCAACAATATGAACGTAGGTTCGTTCAAGACTTGGGGTTGGGAAGGTCACATCGATGGTGATATTATTCGCGCTGAGAATGGCTTCCGTTGGAACTTGGGTGTAAACCTCTCGCACACTGGTTCGTTGGTTACCGAGCTGCCTGAGAACTTGACCGAGTACTACAACGCTTACACTTGGAACTCGGGTAATACCCGTAACGGTATTATGAAGGGCCACCCCATCACCACCGTAACCGGTCGTGCATACCAGCGTAATAAGAATGGTGACGTTTTGGTTTCGACTGCCGGCATTCCTCAGGTTGATGCTTCGTGGTCGGTAATCGGCGATCGTAACCCTGATTTGAACTACGGTCTTTCGACTGCATTGTCGTACAAGGGTTTCCGTCTTTCGGCTATGGCATCGGGTAAGATTGGTGCAACGATCGTAAATGGTACTATGCGTGCTATGTGGTCAAGCGGTCAGAGCTGGGAATCGGTTCGTTTCCGTGAGAGCGGTGACTACTTTGTATTCAAGGGCGTCGTTAAGGACGGTATGGAGAATACTGATACTCCTACTTGGAATACGGTAGCATTCCCCACTTCGATGGGTGGTTCGGTTTACTCAGGCGGTGATGAGGACTGGATCCAGAAGGATGTGAATTTCTTGCGTTTGAGCGAGGTTCGTCTGACTTACAACATTCCTTCGGACTGGTTGAAGAAGGCAACTAAGAACTTCATTTCGCGTGGTCAGGTATTCGTATCGGCAAATGACCTCTGCACTTGGACCAACTATATGGGTGTTGATCCCGTTGGTAACACTATGTCGGCTGCTGCCGGTGGTACCGGTGGTGAGGGTTACGACCTGTGGGGCGTACCTGCACCTCGTACCTTCTCGTTCGGTGTAAGCCTCACTTTCTAAGCGACATTATAACGAACAAATAATACATATATTAATATGAAAAAGATATTTGCAGGTATTATGATGTTGGCCGCAGTAGCCTTCACTGGTTGCGAGAAGTGGCTTGACGTCAATGAAAATATTGATACCCCTGACTACGTAGAGGCTACTCTCTATCTGTCGGGTATTCAGCAGTCGATGCAGGGTCTCTATTGGGACATCCGCGCTACCGGCCCGATGACCCAGTATATGGGTACTTCGAGCTACACTACTTTCGCAGCACATCGTTATACTACTGGTAACGATGCAGGTGGTGAGCAGTGGCGTATGGTATATTGGAATATGGGTATGAACCTCGAAAACTTCATCAACCAGTCGGTAGAGGCTGAGCAGTGGACTTTGGCTGGTATCGGCTACGCTATGAAGGCTTTCGCTTGGGACGCTTTGACCAAGTATCACGGTGAACTTCCTTTGGACGATGCATTTGTTGCAGGTCTGTTGGAGCACGACTATGACAACCAGGAGTATATCTACTCGAAGGTTCAGGAGTGGGCAGACACCGCTATCGAGTATCTGACTAAGGAGGATCCCTATCCGTACGGTGCAAAGTTGTCGCTCAACGATTGGATTTATGGTGGCGACAAGGCTAAGTGGTTGAAGTTCTGCTACGCTGTTAAGATTCGTCAGCTCTCGTCGTTGGTTCAGAAGCCCAACTTCGCAAGCGAGATTGCTCCTGAGTTGGTTAGCTACGCTGATAAGACCTTCCAGTCGCCCGCAGACGACGCTACTCTGTCGATCGAGGGTGGTGGCCAGGACGCTCCTTACAGCGCATATAACAACTTCTGGAGCCCCCGTCGTGGCAACTTGTCGAGCAGCTACTGGCAGCACAAGTATATCGTACAGGTTATGACCGGTACTGTTCCCGCATACGATGAGAACGGTAACAAGATTATCGTTGATGGCTACGATGCTGAGGTTCACGATCCTCGTTACAAGTATGTCCTGTCGGAGAAGCAGATCATTACCGATACCAACGTAATGGCTGAGGGTCACTACGATCCCCGTGTAGCAGTGAAACTTGCTACGACTAGCGATGCACTGTTCGAGAACACAGAGGATCTGAACGTTATCAAGCGCCACGAGTACTATGGTGGTGGTTTGACCGGTCGCGGCTCGGACGTTGCAGGTATCAATGCTCCCTACTTCTACGGTCGTGAGGTTACTACCAACTCGTCGATTCTGGACGGTATTGGCCGTTGGATCTATCGTGAGGATGCTCCTTACATTATTATGACTTCGGCTGAGGTTAAGTTCTGTATCGCTGAGGCTTACTTCCGTATGGGCGACAAGACCAATGCGTTGACTTGGTGGAAGGCTGCTATCGCTGACGATATGACGTTCACCGCTAAGTATATCCATACCGGTAAGGCTGCTGAGAATGCTAACTCGGTTTCGGGCGGTGATAAGATCTCGAAGAGCGTCTTCAACCAGGCTGCTGCTGAGTACTTGGCAGGTCCGTTCGTTGAGGGTGTTACTGAGGCTGACCTGACTCTGTCGCACATTATGATGCAGAAGTTTGTTGCTCTGTTCCCTTGGGGTGCAAACGAGACTTGGGTTGACCAGCGTAAGGTGTTCTACGATGTGACCTACACTGGTGAGTATCCTTATAACGGCAATGGTTGGAACCGTACTCAGGTTGATTACAAGACCGACAATGATCCTACCAAGGTTTATCACGGTTTCTACCTCTATCCTGCACGTGTTGAGGGTTACAAGTCGAGCTATTCGGCTACTTGGAACCTCGAAGGTGCTCCTTGTTTCCGTGTTCCTCCTCGTTTCAACTCGGAGTATATGTGGAACAAGCCCGCACTGCGTCAGTTGAAGCCCATCTCGGGTATGACTCCGTACTATCAGTGCTCGATTCCTTGGTTCTGCTATCCCAGCGGCTATCCCGAGACTTATCCCGATGTTGATAACACGCTCGAGCGTTAGTATTTAACCATCAATTAAAACAATTAAGAACTATGAAAATTCTGAAATATTTTGCATACGCTATTGCTGCTGTATCGCTGTTTACGGCTTGCGAGCGTCAGGATCAGGAGTTTGTAGCACAGACTGTTGCTGATCCTAATATGGCGAAGCTCCAGATCACTCGTATGGTTCCCGAAGGTGCGATTACCACTGCTGCTGGCGATAACCGTTGGTGGAAGGTTACGATCGACGATAAGGATGTATGGGGCGATAACTACACTGCGCTCGGTGTTCGTGGCATTATCCCTGGTGAGGGCTACTACTACACTGTAACTCCGGGTACCCATAATATTAAGGGTTACTTCTATCGCAATAATGAGCACATTTTGGCATATGAGGCTAATGTGACTTTGGAGGCTGGTCAGGCAATGAACGCTATCATCTATGACTACTCGAAGGAGCCTTTGATGCACGAGAAGCGTACTAAGCGCGATTACTTCGTTGATGGTGGTTCGGCTGACGTAACTCACAGCACTGATCCCGAGCACCCCAGCAATGCTTCGTCGTTCCAGATGTTGCGTTTCATGAACCTTGTTTATGAGAAGCTTGGTGAGCCTTGTGATTATAAGATTCAGTACTACTACAACAATCCTTACAACACTGCTGAGTGGTTGCCGGTTGGCGAGCCCGTTGGCTTTGGTGAGTGCACTGATTGGGCAAAGATTCTTATCAACCGCTATGCACCGGGTACTAGTACTTCGGTTTCGAGCTACGGATCAAACCGTAACGATGCTGACAACCGTACCGGCAAAACTGTTGGTAGTGGTACTTGCCGTATTGTTTACCGTGCTAAGAAGGTGGTAAATGGTGTGGAGGACGAGAATTGGCTGATGTACACCTTCAAGGGTGAGGGTAGCACTGAGTCGCGTTATTCGGACTATTGGACTACTACAACTGGTGCATACATTCTGCATATCTTCCGTGGTTGCCGTATCGCTAACGATAACAACAACTACACTGGTTTGTATGTTTCGCAGTTCAGCGAAAATTGGTAAGTTCATCAAACCTTTTCACGCCTAACATCTCAGTTAGATAAAGATTACCTTATGAGATGTTCGGTTCGGTCGCTCCCCGCGGGGAGCCACCTTTTTTTGTGCTGGTTGGCGAGCGTGCAGGGCGGACCTTTGGTGTCGGTTTCGAACAGAAAAATTATATATTTTGCTTTTTTTCGGTTGGTTGCAAGATATTTCATAAAAAAAGAGTACATTTGCAGTCCGAATTATGCATAAAAATTAATAAAATAAATATAACTATTTCACTATGAACATCGTAAGAGAACATCACGAAGATCTCACCTCGCTTATTCGCGTAACGGTGAGCCAGTCTGATTATGCAGAGGCTGTCGAGAAGACCCTCCGCGAGTATAAGCGTAAGGCTAACGTTCCGGGTTTCCGTCCCGGTATGGTTCCTATGGGTATCATCAACAAGATGTATCGCAAGGGTGTAGTTGCAGAGCAGTCGTATAAGTTGGCTTCGAATGCTTGCTTCGAGTACTTGGAGAAGGAGAAGATCGACTTCTTGGGTGACGTACTGCCCAGCGACGAGCAGAAGGAGTTCGATTTCGACAACCAGACCGAGTTCGAGTTTGTATTCCAGATCGGCGAGGCTCCCGCAATCGACATCAAGCTTTCGGAGAAGGATAAGCTCACCTATTATAATATCGAGATCTCGAAGGAGATGCACGACAATTTCCGCAGCAACTACCTGCGCCGTTTCGGCCGTTTGGTAGAGGTTGAGGCTGTTGAGGCTGACGAGGCACTGTCGGGTACTCTGGACAATGGCGAGATGCGCGTTGAGGACGCTTACGTAGGTCTGATCTCGATGAGCGACGAGGAGCGTAAGCCCTTCATCGGCAAGAAGGTTGGCGACAAGATGTCGGTAAACGTAAACGAGTTGTTCAAGAGCGAGTCGCAGCGTGCAGCAATTCTGGGCGTTAAGGCTGAGGAGTTGGCTGAGATCAAGCCCGAGTTCGAGTTGGAGATCACCAAGATCCGTCGTTTCGCTGAGCCCGAGTTGAACGAGGAGTTCTTCAAGATGGCATTCCCCGAGGGTAATGTTAAGGACGAGAAGGGTCTGGACGAGTTCATCGACGCACAGATTGGTGCTGACTTGAAGCGCGATAGCGACTACCTGTTCGTACAGCATATGCGCGAGATGTTGGTTAAGAAGGCTGATATGAAGCTTCCCGAGGCATTCTTGAAGCATTGGTTGTTCGTGATCAACGAGGGCAAGTTCTCGATGGAGGATATCGAGAAGGATTTCGCTGGTTTCTTGAAGATGTACGAGTGGAGCTTGGTACAGAAGCACTACGCCGTAGCTCTCGACTTGAAGGTTAGCGAGGAGGAGGCTTTGCAGGAGGCTAAGGCTCTGGCAGCTATGCAGTTTGCTCAGTACGGTATGGCATCGGCACCCGATGATATGCTGACCAACTATGGCCGTTCGATCTTGGAGAACAAGCAGGAGGCATCGAAGATCTACGACAAGTTGTTCGAGTCGAAGATCGTTGAGGCATTGCGTGCTCAGGTGAAGGTATCGGAGAAGAAGGTTTCGACTGAGGAGTTCGGCAAGATCGTTGAGAAGCTGAACGCCTAAACGACAATAGGGTCCGTAGCTTTGGCCAAAAGGGTCGAAGGTGTCGGATAAATCGCTTGAAGACTCCGTAAGGATTGATTTTTGCTTCAAAGATCGGTGCTTATGGAGTCTTTGGTTTATAACATTCAGAATATAACAAGAGGATTATGAAGAACGAATTTGAGAAATATGCAACGGGTCATTTGGGTATTTCGAGCCTCAGACTGCACAATTTCCAGTCGGTAGCTCAGGGATACGTGTCGCCCACGATCATCGAGGAGCGACAGTTGAATGTGGCAACGATGGACGTCTTTTCGCGTTTGATGATGGACCGCATTATCTTCCTTGGTGCGCCGATCTACGACGATGCAGCCAATATTATTCAGGCGCAGTTGCTGTTTTTGGAATCGGTTGATCCCGAGAAGGATATCCAGATCTACGTCAATTCGCCCGGTGGTTCGGTTTCGGCGGGTTTGGGTATCTACGATACGATGCAGCTGGTTGCGCCCGATGTTGCGACAATCTGTACGGGTATGGCGGCGTCGATGGGAGCAGTGTTGCTGGCGGCGGGTGCTGCGGGCAAGCGTTCGGCATTGCCTCATTCGCGCGTGATGATTCATCAGCCGCTGGGTGGCACGCAGGGTCAGGCGTCGGATATCGAGATCACGGCGCGCGAGATTTTGCGTACCAAGCGCGAGTTGTATGATATTCTGTCGTTGCATACGGGTCAGACTGTGAAGAAGATCGAGCGCGATGCCGATCGTGACTATTGGCTCTCGTCGGAGGAGGCGAAGGCTTATGGTCTGATCGATGAGGTGCTTTCGAAACGCGATAAGAGATAAGACGAGATGGGAAAGAACAATAGATCGTACAATGGCGAGGATTGCTGTTCGTTCTGCGGTGCGCCGCGTTCGGAGGTAGAGTTGCTGTTTTCGGGTCGCGCGGGCGCGAATATATGTAATAAGTGTATCGAGCAGGGTCACGTGATTCTGCACGAGAATGACGACGTGAAACGTGGCGGCAAGAAGGTTGATGCGCCCGAGATGAAGGAGTTGCTGAAACCGGCCGAGATCAAGGCCTTTCTGGATCAGTATGTGATTGGCCAGCACGCGGCTAAGCGCTATATGTCGGTGGCGGTTTATAACCACTACAAGCGTCTGGTGGCTGCGGCGGACAAGACGAGCGATGTCGAGATCGACAAGTCGAACATCATCTTGGTAGGTCCTACGGGTACGGGTAAAACGCTGATGGCCCGCACGATAGCCAAGTTGCTCGATGTGCCCTTCACGATTGTCGATGCTACGGTACTGACCGAGGCTGGCTATGTGGGTGAGGACGTTGAGGGTATCTTGACGCGATTGTTGCAGGTGGCCGACTACAATGTCGAGAAGGCCGAGCGCGGTATCGTGTTTATTGACGAGGTCGATAAGATTGCCCGCAAGAGCGACAACCCGTCGATCACGCGCGATGTGTCGGGTGAGGGTGTGCAGCAGGCGCTGTTGAAGATTTTGGAGGGTACGACAGTCAATGTTCCGCCTCAGGGTGGTCGCAAGCACCCCGACCAGAAGTTTATTCAGGTCAATACGGCAAATATCCTGTTCATCTGCGGTGGTGCATTCGATGGTATCGAGAAGAAGATCGCTCAACGATTGAATACCCGCGCAATGGGCTATGGTCGAGTGCAGGGCGCGCAGATCGATCGCAACAATTTGATGCAGTATGTTATGCCGCAGGACTTGAAATCGTTCGGTCTGATCCCCGAGTTGGTGGGTCGTATGCCCGTGCTGACCTATATGGAACCTCTCGATCGAGATGCTCTGCGTCAGATACTTACCGAGCCCAAGAATGCGATTATCCGCCAATATAAGCGTCTGTTCGAATTGGACGAGGTACGTTTGGATTTCGAGGACGAGGCACTCGATTATATTGTCGATAAGGCGGTCGAGTATAAGCTTGGTGCGCGAGGCTTGCGTTCGATTTGCGAGGCGGTGATGATGGACACGATGTTCGAGATTCCGTCGGACAAGAGTTGCAAGGAGTTCACCATTACGTTGGACTATGCTCGCGATAAGATTGAGCGTACGGCGGCACAAACTGCCCTGCGACAAGTGGGATAGTTGAAAATTTGTCGATAAATGATTAACGTAAGTTCTTTGGGACTTACGTTTTTTTATTATATTTGCGAGCGGTAAAGTGGAAATACCGTACTAAAAGGCGCAAAAACGCCGTTAGAACGTGCTACAAACGCAAAAAAGCCGAATAATAACTAAAAAATATATATCAATGGGAAGAAATCAAATGAAAGCAGCAGCCGATAACATTCGTATATTGACTGCCGCAATGGTCGAAAAAGCCAAATCGGGTCACCCGGGCGGTGCAATGGGTGGTGCTGATTTTGTCAATGTGCTCTATTCGGAGTTTTTGCGTTACGATCCCGATAATACGGCCTATCCGTTCCGTGATCGCTTTTTCCTCGATCCCGGTCATATGTCACCTATGTTGTATGGCGTGCTGGCATTGGCGGGTCATTTCTCGATGGACGAACTGCGCGAGTTCCGTCAGTGGGGTAGCGTAACCCCCGGTCATCCCGAGTTGAATGTAGCTCGTTGTGTTGAGAACTCGTCGGGCCCGCTGGGTCAGGGTCACGCTATGGCAATCGGTGCGGCTATCGCCGAGCGCTTTATCGCAACCCGTTTTGGTGAGTGGGCAGCTCACAAGACCTATGCATATATCTCGGACGGTGGTATCCAGGAGGAGGTATCGCAGGGTGTAGGTCGTTTGGCTGGTCACTTGGGCTTGAACAATTTGATTATGTACTACGATGCCAACAATGTTCAGCTCTCGACCACGGTTGAGGAGGTTGATACTGAGGATATTGTAGCTAAATATGAGGCTTGGGGCTGGCGTGTAATGAGCATCGATGGCCACTCGGAAGATGAGATCCGTGCAGCATTGAAGGCTGCGAACGAGGAGAAGGAGCGTCCGACTCTGATCGTTGGTAAGACCATTATGGGTAAGGGTGCAGTTGGTGCTGATGGTTCGAGCCGCGAGAATTTGGTTTCGACTCACGGTCAGCCGCTGAGCAAGGCCGGTGTTGATGTTGCAGCAACGATTAAGGGCCTGGGTGGTGATCCCGAGGATCCGTTCAAGATCTTCCCCGAGGTTGAGGAGTTGTATGCTAAGCGTCGCGAGGAGTTGCGCGCGTGGGCAGCAGAGCACAAGGCCGTAGGCGAGGCTTGGAGCAAGGAGAATCCCGAGGAGGCTGCTAAGTTGGAGTCGTTCTTCGCGAACAAACTGCCCGAGATCGACTATTCGACCATCAAGGTTGGCGAGGGTGTAGCAACGCGTGTTGCATCGGCAGCTGTGCTGGGCGAGTATTCGGAGAAGGTTGAGAATATGATCGTTATGTCGGCCGATTTGAGCAACTCGGATCGTACCGATGGTTTCTTGAAGCATACCCACCCGATCGTCAAGGGCGACTTTACGGGTCGTTTCCTGCATATGGGTGTGAGCGAGTTGACGATGGCTTGCGTGATGAACGGTATGGCACTGCACGGTGGTGTGATTCCCGTAGGTGGTACCTTCTTCGTCTTCTCGGACTATATGAAACCCGCAATCCGTATGTCGGCATTGATGCGTCTGCACGTTGTGTTCGTATGGACACACGACTCGTTCCGCGTGGGCGAGGACGGTCCTACCCACCAGCCTGTTGAGCACGAGATGCAGATCCGTCTGTTGGAGCACCTGCACAACCACCGTGGCGAGCGTTCGATGGTTGTTTTGCGTCCTGCTGACTCGGCTGAGGCAATTGCGTCGTGGAAGGTTGCATTGGAGGAGGAGCGTCCTGTGGGTCTGATCTTCTCGCGCCAGAATGTTGACGATGTCCCGGCTAAGGGCGAGAGCCGCTTTGAGGAGGCTATGGCCGAGATCAAGCACGGCGGTTACGTAGTGGCTGATTGCGAGGGTACACCCGATGTAGTGATGGTAGCGAGCGGCTCGGAGGTTTCGACTCTGATTGCAGGTTCGGCTAAGTTGCGCGAGGAGGGTATCAAGACCCGCGTGGTTTCGGTACCGAGCGAGGCTCTGTTCTTCGATCAGTCGGCGGAGTACCGTAACGAGATTCTGCCCGAGGGTATTGTTCGTTATGGTTTGACTTCGGGTCTGCCTATGACGTTGCAGGCTTTGGTAGGTTTGACGGGCAAGATTCACGGTTTGGATCACTTCGGTTACTCGGCTCCGTTCAAGGTGCTTGACGAGAAGTTTGGTTTCTCGGGCGAGACCGTTTACAACGAGGTTAAGGAGATGTTGGGTCGATAGGCTCGGCAGCTAAATATGAGTGATGTAGGTACCGATTCGTGCGCGGGTCGGTACCTATTTAATAATAAACAGCAGATCAATGAAACCCCACCACCCAAATGGTTGCCCGCACTCGTCGCACTCGTCGCACCCGCACGAAGTGAAGGGCGCACCGTCGGCTATGGCGTCGCGTTTGGCGATGTCGGGCGGGTTTCCGTTGCGATTGCGAAGGCTCGATGCCCCCGATTCGCGTATTGAGTCGCCGTCGCCACTGATGCGAGCTCCGATCCATACGTTCTTGTGCTTGGAGCGTGGCGAAGCGATGATTGCGGTGGGCGAGGACCGAATGTTGCTGCACGCAGGTGAGTGTGTGCTGATTCCTGTGGGTCAGGCGTTTGCGGTGCTCTACTATCACAATTGCGTTGGCTATATGGGCGGTTTCGGGGCGGACCTACTGAGCGATGGTCAGGCGGGAAATGTAATGCGTCGTTCGGAGTCGCTGCGTGGTTGGAAGATTGTGCGCGCAAGTTTTGCCGAAGGTGAGGCGCGATTTGTTGCAACGATTTTGGAGCGCTTGATGACCGAGTGCGAGTCGGAACGCAATATCGAGATTGTGAGGGCCTATCTGTCGGCATTTTTGGCGGAGATGGACCGCCGAGCAACGAGAGCAACGACTGAGGGCGATCTGCTGAGCGATCGTTTTGTGGCGATGGTATTCGAGGCGTCGGATCGTCGCGCAAGCATTGGCGAATATGCTGAGCGACTGGGTGTTAGCGTGGCAACATTGTATCGCGCGGTCAAGCGTTCGACGGGCAAAACACCGCTGGCGTGGATCGACGAGGCGGTGGTTTCGGAGGCTAAGGCTCTGTTGAGCCATACCGACTTGTCGGTCAATGAGATCGGGGCACGTGTCGGGGTGCTCGATCCAAGTTATTTCTCGCGTTTTTTTCGTAAGCAGGTGGGCATTTCGCCCGTTGATTTCCGCGAGATGATGAAAAAATCCCACCAATAACAACTATCGTCCTATCTTTTTGATGTAGAGTTGCGTACCTTTGTGTGATTGAATAGAACCATTTTTCAATGCGTATAGCACTCTCGATAATCTCATTATTGCTCTTTTCGGTGGCGTCGGCGCAAAGCGTCGATACGCTGGCGGTGTACGATGTGCCCGAGGTGTCGGTCACGGCGCAAATCAAGCAGCAGGGTCTGGTGGATCATTCGGTTGCAAAGACGGTTGTCAATATGTATGACGCTGATCGCGAGGCGATTGATGATATGCGCTCGATATCGAGCTATGCTCCCAATTTCTATGTTCCCGATTACGGATCGCGTATGACCTCGTCGATCTATATGCGCGGTATGGGTGCGCGAATCGACCAGCCCGCAGTCGGACTCTATGTCGATGATGCGCCGATGTTGAACAAGAATGCGTTCGATTTCGATGTGTTGGATCTGCGTAGTATCAAGCTTTTGCGAGGACCTCAGAGCACGCTCTATGGTCGCAATACGATGGCAGGCGTGATGGATGTGCACACTCTGTCGCCATTTTTCTATACGGGTACGCGTCTTGCAGCCGAGTATGGCACAGCCAATGCAACGAAGTTGCGCGCGTCGCACTATGCGCTTATAAATGAGAATCTTGGCGTGTCGGTTGGTGGTTATTTCCGCCATACCGATGGTCAATTTACCAATGAATTCGATGGCGAGCGACTCGATTGGGAGCACGGCGGAGGTGGTCGAGCGAAGGTTGAGTGGCGCCGTGGAGAGCTGTCGTTGAGCAATACGTTCTCGGTCGATGCAGTCAATCAGGGAGGCTGGCCCTATCGTTTGATTGACAAGGAGAGTGGCGAGAAACTGCCGACCAACTATAACGATCCGAGCAACTACACCCGTCTGTCGCTGAGCGATGCTGTTCGATTGGCGTATGTGGGTGAAAATTATACACTTACGAGCGTCACATCGTGGAACTATCTGGACGATTGTATGACTCTCGACCAGGATTTCACCTCGCGTTCGATGTTCACGTTGCAGCAGGCTCAGCGGGAGCACACGCTGACCGAGGAGGTGATCGTGAAGTACGATCCCACGCAACGCTACTCGGCACGTTTTGGTGCGTTCGGATTCTACAAGCACCTCAATATGGCAGCACCCGTGCGCTTCAAGCGTGACGGAATCGACGAGTTGATACTCGCCAATGCCAATAAGGGTATCCAGATGATGTTCCCCGACCACGGCATCGAGATCGAGGAGAAGGAGTTCGATATCACGAGCGACTTCCGCAATCCGACGTGGGGTGCGGCGCTGTTCCACACCTCGGAGGTGAAGTTGGGGCGCTGGTCGGTAGGTGCGGGCGTGCGTTTCGACTACGAGCATACGACACTCCGCTACGATAGCCGCGCGACTATCCATTACCGCTTCACGATGACAATGCCCAAGTTCAAGCCGCTCGAATCGGTGTTCAAGGGTCGCAATCGTAAGTCGTTCTTCGAGGTGCTGCCACGCGTGGCGGTGAACTACAATGCGCCTCGATTCAACGCATACGCCACGGTGTCAAAGGGTTATAAGGCTGGCGGATTCAATACACAGATCTTCTCGGATATCCTCCAAAATCGTATGATGACCGATATGATGGAGGATCTGGGTGTCTATCTCGATCAGACGGGTCCGAGCTACGATACGGCCGAAGCGACGGGCTACAAACCCGAGCATAGCTGGAACTATGAGGTGGGTGCGAGCTATACGCCGACCCCGAAATTTGTGGCCGAGGCGTCTATTTTCTATATTGACTGCCGCGATCAGCAGTTGACCGTTTTCCCGGCGGGTAAATCGACGGGTCGTATGATGACAAATGCCGGACGCACACGCAGTTACGGTGTTGAGGCTACGATTGATTGGTGGCCGGTGAAGAACCTCGATCTGCGCGCAGCCTACGGCTATACCAATGCCCGTTTTTTGAAGTATAACGACGGCAATTACGACTATCGAGGTCGCTATGTGCCTTACGCTCCGCAACATACGCTCTCGCTCAGTGGCGACTATACGTGGCACGTCAACCGCACGCTGCAACGCATACGCCTGCACGCCGATTGGCGCGGTGTGGGACGCATCCATTGGAACGAGGCCAATACGCTCAGCCAGCCGTTCTATGGGCTGTTGGGTGCGTCGGTTGCGCTCGATTTCAATCGCTGGACGGTGGAGTTGTGGGGTCGCAATCTGACGGGCGAGGAGTACGACACGTTCTATTTCGTGTCGGTGGGCAACACCTTTATGCAGAGTGGCCGCCCGCGTCAGTTTGGAGTTAAATTATCGTTTGATTTTTAACCATTTAAAACCTAATAAACTATGAAGATTTTTAAAATTTTTGCACTCGCAGCGATGATGTTCGGTATGGTTGCTTGCGACAATGGCGACACTCCCGAGGAGGTGGTTGATATGAACGCTCCGACAGCCTATGTTGGTACTGTTTCGGTGGTTGTTGGCGGTCAGACCGTGCCGACTCCCGATAGCCTGATTGAGATTGTTCCCTCGCAGGACGGCAAGTCGTTCAGCATTGTATTCAAGAAGATTAAGTTCGTTCCCGCAATGCCCGCGCTGGATATTACGATCCCGACGGTCAATTTCACGGTTACCGATGGTGCGATCAATTTGGTTGCTGAGGGCATTATTCCCCTCTGTATGGGTGGCGAGTTCCCGAATTATATCGTAACGGCTTTGAAGGGCACGATCACCGCAACGTCGATCGACCTGTCGTTGAAGTTTGGCGAGTTCGAGACTTCGTTCAAGGGCACGGTTCAGACTAACGCATAGTCGGTTACGTCGGTCCGATAATGAAAAATCCGCTCCTCACGTTGAGGGGCGGATTTTTTATTGCTTCATATCAAACTTGTAAATGAAATTTTGAATCTCTCTACTCGTGGTGATAGGGTTCGTTGTTGAGGATCGTGAAGGCGCGGTAGATCTGCTCGGCAAAAATCGCACGCACGATCTGGTGCGAGAAGGTCATTTCGGAGAGTGAGAGCGAGAAGTTGCCACGCGCATACATCTCCTCCGAAAAACCATACGGACCACCAATCACAAAACAGAGTCGTTTCAGTCCGCTATTCATTCGTTTTTGCATCCAGAAAGCGAAGTCGACCGAGCGCATCTGCTTGCCACGCTCGTCCATCAGCACAACGTAGTCACTCTCGGTGAGTAGTCGCATAATTGCCTCGCCCTCAGCCTTTTTCTGCTGTGCAAAGCTCAGACTGCGGGTGTTACGCACATCGGGCACGATGGTGATTCCGAAACGCACGTAGTTCGAAATGCGCTTTTGGTACATCTCGACCAGCGCAGCCACCTGAGGTGAGTCGGTCTTGCCGACAACAATCAATTCGACGTTCATAGTGTGCTATTGAATTTCGGTCGGCAGCTGCCAATCGCTGTTCCACTCGCCGTCGGCATCGCGATAGACGATCGGACGCTCGTCGCCCTGCGCTTTAAGCCATTGATAAGCCTTGTACATATTGTATCCGTTGCCCGAATTGCCACCGAGCGACCAGGCGATGATGCAGCTACGGTTGCGGTTGCGCAGATACATACGGCGTACGCGATCGACATACTCATCAACCAGCGTGGGGTCATTGGTCGGTGTGCCGCCAATGGTGCGCTCGTTGCGACCTCGCTCGACGTTGAGGTTGGCCTGATCGACCACAAACAGACCTACCTGCTCGCATTGGTTGTAGAACCAATATGCCTGCGGATAGTCGACATAGATGGTGTTCACGCCACGTGCTTTCAATGCTCGCAAGTCTTTGAGCGTCTGTGCTCGGCTCTTCTCGGCGTTGTAGCGTGCGCCCTTGATTTTGAACTCTTTGCCGTTGCGTAGCAGACGTTCGCCATCGAAACGTGTGTCGCCAAAACAGAGCTTAATGGGTATGTAGTCGGTCATCATCTGGCCGAGTTTGCTGTACATTGTGAGCTTGTAGAGGTGAGGCGTTTTCTGCGACCACAACCACTGATTTGTCTTGTAGATCGGCATACGGAAACGCACCGTATCGACACTGCGACCCTCGATCGAGCACTCGCGCATATTGTAGTCTTGGAGTTTGCCTGCGGGATCGGTGAGGTCGTAACCTACCTCCATCAACTCGGTGTAGTTGTGCGAGTT
The DNA here is from genome assembly GCA_045655685.1 of Alistipes sp. Classification (GTDB taxonomy): domain Bacteria; phylum Bacteroidota; class Bacteroidia; order Bacteroidales; family Rikenellaceae; genus Alistipes. The sequence continues at coordinate 502,363 of JAZOPR010000002.1, read as the reverse complement.
ACCAGCGATGATATTCAATTCGAGCCAGCCGAATGTGCGGGTTGAGTCGGGCTCGAAACGCACGTCATAGTCGTAGATTCGCAATTTGGGTTGCGAGTAGATGTAGCTGTTCTCGAACTGAGCGCGGGTGTTGGCATTGAGCGACGACGAGAGCAGAGGCTCGCCCGAGGTCTCGACCTCGATCACAATGCCATTCTGTCCGTGATTGACAAAGGGCGAGATGTAGAACTCCATCGGCGTGCGGGTATCGGTCGAACGACCTACGAGCGAGTCGTTTACATAGACCGAATAGGCTCCGTGCGGATTCTCGATATGCAGATACATATCGCGGTTGTTCCAGATTTGGGGAACTTCGAGCACCTGACCGACGCTCTGCACGGTTGCGGTGCGGGTGAGGGCAATCGGCGCAAACGGAACATAGTGTTGTACGTTTGTGCGGTTGTCGTCGTTGGCGTTGCGACGGGTGTCGAAACTCATAATCTCAGAGCGTGCGGGAGCGGCGCCGTGGCTGATTTGCGAGGGTTGCGCTGCGACAGAAAAATTGAAAGAAATTGCCGCAAGAGCTAATATTGCTAAGTGTTTCATTTTCATCTCATTAAAAGCGGTAGCCACCGAGTGGCACATAAAAAATATCGTACAAAAGTAAATTTTTTTTATCACTCGTGCAACATTTCGCCCTTCTCGAACGTCTATATATTGTGAGAGCAACTAAAAATTCGTATCTTTGGCGCACGAATTTATACGCTTGAAAAATAAATATTAACAATTAATACAATGAAAATGAGAAAGTTGAAGAATCTTTTGGTAGCTGCTGTGCTGCCTTTGTTGCTGACGTCGTGCTGGGAGGCTCCCAATCAGGGTCAGGACGATCCGATGGCTGTTGGTCTGTGGATCTACAATACGACTGTGATCCAGTCGACCTATGCACTCGATCCCGCAGCGATTGCATTCCGTCTGAACTGCCTGCTGACCGACAAGCAGTTGCAGGGTGTTGAGAACCTGAACGATGTTAAGACCGAGGCTGATGCTCTCGAAAAGAAGTTCTTGTTCGGCGAGTTGACTCGCATCGAGGAGAACTATAACGGTGTTGCAGGCGACTATCGCATTGCGTTCGAGATGAACTCGGATAAGGGTCAGTCGGACCGTATGCGTGGTGGTGCAGTGGTCATCTCGACGGGCGGTAAACTGCTCACCGAGCTTACCGACAACGATATGTGGGTTATCGAGGCTGACAACAATAGCCCCCTGAGCTATCAGGCTTCGACGTCGGAGCAGATTTCGTGCGAGGGTATCGACGAGTACACCATTACCGCAATGCCGGGCGAGGGTGGCCTGACTCAGTATCTTGTTGCAGTTAAGGGCTACAAGTGCAAGTCACACGTTGGTGTCTATACCTCGAACTGGACCGGCCAGTATGCTATCACTCCGCAGACTACCGCTCCTCTGTCGATGGCTACGGCTCGCAAGTCGACCTTCAATATGTCGATTGCAATCCAGGGCCCCACTTTTGCAGCAGTAGATGGCGTTAATCAGAGCTCGATCCGTTTCTACACCACTTCGGACAACGTCTATAAGCCGGCGTGCTCGATGTCGAATGGCAATGTTTACCGTTCGGCTGGCGAGGAGCAGGCGTGGATGGTTGGCAACTACGACACCGAGAAGATTCCTTCGGCTCAGGTGATGGTTAGCTTCGTTGGTAGTGGCGATTGCGGTAAGGTTAGCGCAACGATGACCTACAATGGCGAGAACCGCATTTTGCAGGCAAACTAATCTCAACTGAAATAGAGAGTTCGAAAGGCCGCGCCCAGCGAAGGGTTGCGGCCTTTTTTTGTGCGTCAATAGACCTGCGAGATGTATCCGCTGTAGGTGACCGTATTGTCGGCTAACGATTTGATAGTCAGTATGGCCGAACCCGAGGCTGAGTAGATGTCGAGAGTGAAGATGTAGTCCGAACCGCCATAGAGCCACGACGAGAATGTGACGGTCCAGCCGCCCGTGTTCTGGATCGTGGTGTAGTTGCTTACCGAGGGCAGAATGGCGTTGAGCACAACGGGGTAATAGGGCGGCACGACACCCTTGATGAACGGAATGTGAATGTCGATATAGTCCGTGTAATATGCTACCTCGAACGAAGGATTGTTGATCGAAATGAACTGCCCCGCAGGCTGTCGCTGCATCGATGTGGGGTTGAAGATGAAGTTGCGCGCGAGGACAATCGAGTCGATGTGGCGAATGTAGGCTGCGGTGCGCTCCTCTCTTTTTTTGATTCGTTCGGCACGGCGCTCGGCAGTCATCTGCTGACGCTGTTCGCGGCGTTGCTGTCGGGAGTCCTGCTGCTGTGCATCGACCCATAGCGAGATGGCCGATAGAGCCACGGCGATAACGATCAAAACTATCCAAAAACGTGTTTTCATAAGGCGATAAGTTATATGGTTTGCAGCAAAACGCAGAGCAAAATTCCTGCCGACGACACAAAAAGCACCGCGGCGAGCAAAAAAGATGTGAAAAAATGCGCGAGAAAAGCACCAAAAGATTGGCTTTTGTCAAATATTTAGCGTAGCTTTGTATGGTATTTTGCCCAAAAAATCGCAAACCAAAACATAATTAACTCTATAATTAAATTTACAAGCTATGAAAGTATCTCACATTGAGCATCTTGGCATTGCTGTCAAGAGTCTGGAAGAGGCAATTCCCTACTGGGAGAACGTATTGGGTCTGAAGTGTTACAACATCGAGGAGGTAGCAGATCAGAAGGTTAAGACCGCATTCTTTATGGTAGGTCAGACCAAGATCGAGCTTTTGGAGCCCACCTCGGAGGAGAGCACCATCGCTAAGTATATCGAGAAGCGCGGTATGGGTGTTCATCACGTTGCATTCGCAGTTGAGGGTATCGAGGATGCATTGGCAGACGCAACCGAGAAGGGCGTTCAGCTGATCGACAAGGCACCTCGCAAGGGCGCAGAGGGTCTGAGCATCGCATTCCTGCACCCGAAGTCGACTATGGGTGTATTGACCGAGCTTTGCGAGGATAAGAACAAGTAGTCTTAAACTAACGAAAACAATCACTTAGAAATAACTATGAGCGAAATTCAAAAGAAAATTCAGCAGCTGGTTGAGAATCGCGAGACCGCAAAACTCGGCGGTGGCGAAAAGCGCATCGAGGCTCAGCACGCTAAGGGCAAGTACACTGCACGTGAGCGTATTGCAATGTTCTTGGACGAGGGTAGCTTCGAGGAGTTTGATATGTTCGTAACTCACCGTTGCTATGACTTCGGTATGGACAAGAGCCACACCTTTGGTGATGGTGTTGTAACCGGTTACGGTACCGTTGACGGCCGTCTGGTATATGTATTTGCACAGGACTTCACCGTAACGGCAGGTTCGTTGTCGATCTCGCTGGCAGACAAGATCTGCAAGGTGATGGATATGGCAATGCGTAACGGCGCACCCTGTATCGGTCTGAACGACTCGGGTGGTGCACGTATCCAGGAGGGTATCAACGCTCTGGCAGGTTACGCTAACATTTTCCAGCGTAACGTAATGGCATCGGGTGTTATTCCTCAGATTTCGGCTATCTTTGGTCCTTGCGCAGGTGGTGCAGTTTATTCGCCCGCACTGACCGACTTCATCATTATGAAGAAGGAGACCTCGAATATGTTCTTGACCGGTCCGAAGGTTGTTAAGACCGTTACCGGTGAGGACGTAACTCAGGAGCAGCTGGGTGGTGCAATGATGCACGCATCGAAGTCGGGTGTAGCTCACTTCGCAGTTGACACCGAGGAGGAGGGTATCGCAATTATCCGCAAGTTGCTCTCGTATATGCCTCAGAACAATATGGAGGATACTCCGTTGCAGGTTTGCACCGACAGCATCACCCGTTTGGAGGACTCGCTCAACGAGATCATTCCCGACAACCCCAACAAGCCCTACGATATGTACGAGGTTATCCGCGCTATCGTTGATAACGGTGACTTCTTGGAGTCGCAGGAGTTGTATGCACGTAATATCATCACCTGCTTCGCTCGTTTCAACGGTCAGAGTGTAGGTATCATCGCTAACCAGCCTAAGTTTATGGCAGGTGTATTGGACATCAACGCAAGCCGCAAGGCAGCACGTTTCGTTCGTTTCTGCGACGCGTTCAATATTCCTCTGGTTACTTTGGTTGACGTTCCGGGCTTCTTGCCGGGTACTACTCAGGAGTACGGTGGCGTTATTTCGCACGGTGCGAAGCTGTTGTTCGCATACTGCGAGGCTACTGTTCCCAAGGTTACCGTTACTCTGCGTAAGGCATACGGTGGTGCATACATCGTAATGTCGTCGAAGCACATCCGCGGTGATATCAACTACGCTTGGCCTACCGCTGAGATCGCAGTAATGGGTGCAAGTGGTGCAGTTGAGGTATTGCAGGCTAAGGGCTTGAAGGAGCTGGCTGACAAACCCGAGGAGCGCGCAGCATTCGTTGCAGAGAAGGAGAAGGAGTACAACGACAAGTTCTCGAACCCCTACAACGCAGCTCGCTACGGTTACATCGACGATGTTATCGAGCCGCGCAACACTCGCTTCCGCATCATTCGCGCGTTGCAGTCGCTTGCAACCAAGCGTTTGCAGAACCCCGCTAAGAAACACTCGAACATTCCTTTGTAAAAAACTGACGTATTATGATGTTTTTAGCAGTAGATTGGCCGAGCATCTTGTCATTCTCGCTGGTAGGTTTTCTGCTTGTGGTAGTGATGTTGGTACTCTTGGTCTTCATTATGAAGGCTATGGGTGCAGCATTCGTATCGCACAAGAAGACCCAGCCGGTCGAGAAGCACGAGTTGCGTGAGGAGGAGATCGCCGCAATTGCGACGGCTCTGAAACTCTACAAGAGCTCGCGTCACGACAAGGAGTCGGAAGTTATCACCATTCTCAAAATCAAACGTGCATACTCGCCTTGGAACTCTAAGATCCACGGCTTGACTCAATTGCCCGATTACAGAAAATAAACTTTTAAAACAACAATGAAAGATTACAAACTGAAAATAAACGGACACGAATACAACGTAACGATCAACGCCGTTAATGATGCGTCGACCGAGGCAAAAGTCGTTGTAAACGGTGTAAATTACGATGTAGAGATCGTTGGCGGTACTGCTGCGGCTGCAAAGAAGCCCCAGGTAGTATCGGCTCCTAAGGCATTGGGTCTGTCGGTAACTCCGACCAATGCACCCGCTTCGGCACCTGCTCGCACGGCAGCAGCTGTTGGTGGTGCAGGTTACAAGGTTACTTGCCCGCTGCCCGGTACTGTTATCGCTCTGAAAGTTAAGGAGGGTGACACCGTAAGCGCAGGCCAGACGGTAGCTATCTTGGAGGCTATGAAGATGGAGAACAACATCGACGCAGGTAAGGGCGGTGTTGTTAAGCAGATTCTGGCTCAGGCAGGCTCGACCGTTATGGAGGGTGATGTATTAATGGTAATTGAGTAAGGAGGTTAAGTGATGATTAATTTCCTTTCAGCTAACATTTTGGACAGCTTGGTGGACTTCGTCGGTCAGATGGGTTTCACGGTAGGCTACTGGGGCAACTATGTAATGATTGGTGTCTCGTTCCTGCTGATGTACTTGGCGATCGTGAAGAAGTATGAGCCGATGTTGATGTTGACCATCGCATTCGGTATGCTGCTCACCAACCTTCCGGGTGCGAATATGTTCCACTCGGAGCTGTTCGCAGGCGGCCACGTTCATTGGGATATCTTCGTGAACAACGCCGGCCTGTTGGACTACCTCTATTTGGGTGTTAAGCTGGGTATCTATCCCTGCTTGATCTTCCTCGGCGTAGGTGCTATGACCGATTTCGGTCCGCTGATCGCTAACCCCAAGAGCTTCCTGCTCGGTGCAGCAGCTCAGCTGGGTATTTTTATGACCTTCATCGGTGCTTCGGCTCTGGGCTTTACTGAGGCTCAGTCGGCTTCGATTGGTATTATCGGTGGTGCTGACGGCCCGACCGCTATCTACCTGACCTCGAAGTTGGCTCCCGAGTTGCTCGGCCCGATCGCAGTTGCTGCATACTCGTATATGGCGTTGGTTCCCGTGATCCAGCCTCCCATTATGCGACTGCTGACCACCGAGAGCGAGCGTAAGATTCGTATGACTCAGTTGCGTCCCGTATCGAAGAAGGAGAAGATCATCTTCCCGATCGTTATTACCGTTATCATCTCGTTGTTGTTGCCCAGCGCAGCACCTCTGGTAGGTTGCTTGATGTTCGGTAACTTGATGAAGGAGTGCGGTGTTGTAGAGCGTCTGAGCAAGACCGTTCAGAACGAGTTGATGAACATCGTAGTTATCTTCTTGGGTATCACCGTAGGTGCAACCGCAACTGCTCAGTCGTTCATCAACTGGCAGACTCTGGGTATCTTGGTGATGGGTATCGTAGCATTTGCTTGCGGTACAGCTGGTGGTGTTCTGTTGGCTAAGCTGATGAACTTGTTCATCAAGGATCCCAACAAGAAGATCAACCCGCTGATCGGTTCGGCTGGTGTATCGGCAGTTCCTATGGCAGCACGCGTATCGCAGGACGAGGGTCGCAAGTACGATCCTTCGAACTTCCTGCTGATGCACGCTATGGGTCCCAATGTTGCAGGTGTTGTAGGTTCGGCAGTTGCAGCAGGTATCCTGTTGGCATTCTTCGGTTAATCCGATCGAATCATACATTTTTAGAAAAGGTCGCACTCCATCGCGGGGTGCGACTTTTTTTGTTTTTCGATGATGTGTCATTGAGAATTTTTCGCACGCGGTGGCGTGGGGCGGCGCGACTAAAAGTCGCGGGCGCCACCGCGTGTGACGGTTTCATAGAAATCGCCAATTACATTGTGAACTTTGAATCTTGAATTGTGAATTGTGAATTGTGAATTGTGAATCTCGAACCTCGACCCCTTGTCGGATGAAAAATTAAAGTGCGTGAAATAGGCTAAAAATGGCCTCAGAAGCGAGAAAATTTCGTAAAAAATTAAATTACGCTGTTGCGCGAAGAAAAAAGCGCATAAAATGTTGGTTATATGCAAAATAAATCGTACTTTTACACGTTAAAATAGAAGAAGCTGAATGGGGTAGCCAAGCTGGGTGCACGCAGTCGGAGGAGGCCGTATGTTTATTGAGGGCCGAATTACGTTGTGTAGCGCCGTAAAACGCTGACCCCTAACCAACTAAGAATAAATTATGTCAGAAGAATTGGAAGAGAAGAAAGGTGGTAAGATCATTACGATCAACATCGAGGAGGAAATGAAATCTGCCTACATCGACTATTCGATGTCGGTAATCGTTTCGCGTGCCTTGCCCGATGTACGCGACGGCCTCAAACCCGTTCATCGTCGTATTCTTTACGATATGAGCAACGAGCTGAATCTTTACTCGGACAAGCCGCATCGTAAGTCGGCTCGTATCGTGGGTGATGTGCTCGGTAAGTTCCACCCGCACGGCGACTCGTCGGTTTACGACGCGATGGTACGTATGGCTCAGGAGTGGTCGATGCGTTATCCGTTGGTCGATGGTCAGGGTAACTTTGGTTCGATGGACGGCGATTCGGCTGCTGCAATGCGTTATACTGAGGCTCGTATGCGCAAGATCGCTGATGAGGTTATGGCCGACATTGAGAAGGATACGATCGACTTCACGCTCAACTTCGATGATACGACGCCCGAACCTACGGTGCTGCCCACGAAGATTCCGCTGTTGCTGGTCAATGGTGCGAGCGGTATTGCGGTAGGTATGGCAACGAATATGGCTCCTCACAATCTGGGTGAGGTTTGCGATGCTTGCTGCGCCTACGTTGATAACAAGGAGATCGAGGTTTCGGAGCTGGCTAAATATGTCAAGGGTCCCGACTTCCCGACGGGTGGTATCATCTATGGTTACGAGGGTGTTCGCGAGGCTCTCGAAACGGGTCGTGGTCGCGTGGTGATGCGTGCCAAGACCGAGATCGAGCATACGGCATCGGGTCGCGAGTGCATCGTGATCACCGAGATCCCCTATATGGTCAATAAGGCCGAGATGATCAAGAAGATCGCCGCTATGGTCAACGAGAAGAAGTTGGAGGGTATCGCATATGTCAACGACGAGAGCGACCGCAACGGTGTTCGCGTGGTGATCATCTTGAAGCAGGACGCAGTAGCGAGCGTGGTGCTCAATACGCTCTATAAGAATACTCAGTTGCAGACCTCGTTTGCGGTGAACAACATTGCGCTGGTTGATGGCCGTCCGATGTTGCTCAACTTGAAGGATCTGATTGCACAGTTTGTCAACCACCGTCATAAGGTTGTGGTACGCCGCACGCAGTTCGATTTGAAGAAGGCGTCGGAGCGTCTGCACATTGTACAGGGTCTGTTGATTGCTCAGGACAATATCGACGAGGTGATCCATACGATCCGTGCAGCGAAGGACCCCGAATCGGGTCGTCAGGCGCTGATGGAGAAGTTCGGATTGTCGGAGTTGCAGGCAGCAGCTATTATGGAGATGCGTCTGCGAGCTTTGACCGGTTTGGAGCACGGCAAGCTGACTGCCGAGCGCGATGAGTTGCAGAAGCGTATCGACTACTACACCGCAGTGCTGGCTGACGAGGGTATGCAGATGCAGATCATCAAGGACGAGTTGCAGGAGATGAAGGAGAAGTATGGCGATGAGCGCCGTACCGAGATCGTCTTCTCGGCCGAGGAGTTCAACCCCGAGGATTTCTATGCTGATGATGATATGGTTATCACCATTTCGCATATGGGTTATATCAAGCGTACGCCGCTGACCGAGTATCGCGCCCAGAACCGTGGCGGTATTGGTGTGAAGGGTAGCGCAACGCGCGATGAGGACTTCATCGAGCATATCTATGTAGCGACGATGCACAACACGATGTTGTTCTTCACCGAGAAGGGTCGTTGCTATTGGTTGAAGGTTTATAACATTCCCGAGGGTTCGCGTTCGTCGAAGGGTCGCGCAATCCAGAATGTTATCCAGATCGAGCCCGACGATAAGGTTCGTGCATATATCAATGTTCGCCGTTTGGACGACGAGGAGTTTGTCAACAACAACTACATCGTGATGTGTACCAAGGACGGTACGATCAAGAAGACCAAGTTGGAGGCTTACTCGCGTCCGCGCCAGAATGGTGTGAATGCAATCGTTATCCGCGAGGACGATCAGCTGATCGAGGCTAAGCTGACGAGTGGCGAGGCAGAGATTATGATCGCAGCTCGTGAGGGTAAGGCTATCCGTTTCAACGAGAATACCGTTCGTCCGATTGGCCGTGTAGGTGCGGGTGTTCGCGGTATCACGCTCGACGAGGGTGACGAGGTTGTAGGTATGATCTGCGTTGAGCCCGAGAGCAAGCAGGATGTGCTGGTACTGAGCGAGAATGGTTACGGTAAGCGTACCGATCTGGACGAGTACCGAATTACCAATCGTGGCGGTAAGGGCGTCAAGACGATCAACGTGACCGATAAGACCGGTAAGCTGGTGTCGATTCAGGCAGTGACCGACGAGAACGACCTGATGATCATCAACCGTAGCGGTATCACGATCCGTACGGCAGTCGATGGTATCCGTATGGCGGGTCGTGCAACTCAGGGCGTTAAGGTCATCAACCTGCGCGAGGGTGACTCGATTGCGTCGGTGATGGCAGTGCCCAAGAGCGAGGACGCTGAGGAGAGCGTTCCGACCGAAGGCGCAACAGTCGAAGGCGCAACAGCTGAGGGTGTAACACCGGAGCAGCCTGCGGAGGTACAGCCTGCTGAGCAGCCCCAGAACGAATAAACGAAATTTAACTGAAAAATTAATACTCTAAACAATCTTATCTTATGAAAAGAATTCTTATGATGGTTGCAGCAGCGTTGTTGGTAGCTGCACCCGCCGCAAATGCTCAGAAGGTAAATGCGGAAGGTTTGAAGGCAAAGGTTGCAAAGGCTGACGCTGATGCTGCTAATGCAAAGAAGAATGTCAAGAGCTCGACTTGGATTGCTCGCGGTCAGGCTTATTTGGCAGCTGTTGATGCTCCCGAGGCAAGCCTCTACATCGGTATGCCGGTTAATATGTTGGAGGTGACTATGGCAGGCAAGCCTATGTCGACCACCGAGGGCGTTAAGAAGGGCTATGGTGAGTTCACCGAGATGGCTTATCCCTATGTAACTATTTATGTAGATCCCGCAAGCGCTACCGTAGCAAGCTGGGTAGTGACCAATCCGATTGTTGAGAACGGTGCAGCAGTAGCAGTTGAGTCGTTCCAGAAGGCAAAGGATATGGATCCCAAGGCAGCAGAGAAGGCAAACGCAGGTTTGACCAACTTGAAGGACTACTACCTGCAGACCGCAGACAATATGTATAAGTTGGGTAGCTACAAGGCAGCAGCTGAGGGTTACGCAATCGCAGAGGGTCTGTTGGAGAAGCTCGGTACTCCCGATCAGTCGTTGGCATTCAACATTGGCTACTGCTACGTATTGGACGGCGATTTCGACTCGGCTCTGGGCCACTTGGAGAAGTCGAAGGCTAACAACTACGAGGCTGATGGTACTCTGTACTACCTGTTGTTCCACTGCTACTTCAAGAACAACACCGGTGATATGGTTAAGTCGAAGGAGACTCTGTTGGAGGGTGTTTCGAAGTATCCCCAGAACAACAACCTGATCGAGTCGATGACTATGTTCTACTCGCGCGAGGGTAGCACCGAGGATCCCGAGGAGGTATTCGGTCTGATCAAGGCTGCTATCGACGCTGATCCCCAGAACGTAGATTTGTGGGCAGGTCTTGGCAACGTATATCTGAAGTCGGAGCGTTGGGACGAGGCTATCGAGACCTATACCAAGGCTGTTGAGTTGCAGCCCGAGAACGAGATTAACCAGTTGCGTTTGGGTTACACCTACTGCTTGAAGGGTGACGCTGCTCAGGACGAGCTGACCAAGCAGACCTTCACCAGCTACGAGGAGAGCAACAAGGCTCAGGCAGCTGTTAACGAGATCTACGCAGCATCGCTGCCCTCGTTGGAGAAGGCTTACTCGCTGAATGGCACCAATATGACCACTATCGAGCTGTTGAAGTCGATCTACTATCGTCTGAGCTACGATGACGAGGCTATGAAGGCTAAGTACGATCAGATCAACGCTGTTTACAAGGAGATGAACCAGCAGTAATCCTGCGGTCATACGACTGATAGAGCGAGCTCATCCTTCGGGGTGGGCTCGTTTTTCGTTATACCTATATATAATTATAGAAGTTGAGCGGTTGGTTGTGTTTGGCGTGAAAGTTGCGAAGAGATTCGGTAGATAACTTTAAATCAACCAACAGTGAAAACAATTACAACAATTCTCACATTTGCAATGGCAGTGGGTGGTGTGTCGGCAGCGGCGGCGCACAATAATGCCAATTCGGTCGATCAGCGTCAGTACGATACGGTTGTGCTGGCAACCTATCAGGAGGACGACTACCTGGTCAAACGCTATATGGTCAATGTGCCCGATGATCGTATGTCCGACTACTCGGTGCGCTATTCGATCAATGTGGCGCACTTGCAGCCCAATTTAGACGACAATAGCGAGGCGCTGAGGGCTTTGTCGAGCTTCATCGAGCGTACTATGGCCGATACGGCAGCCCGCATTTCGACGGTCACGATTACGGGCTATGCCTCGCCCGATGGCCCATATGCGTTGAACGAGCGCCTTGCAAAACAGCGAGCGCAGGACTTTAAGCATTATGTCGATTCGAAGTACAATTTCTCGGCGCGTTACGCGGTGACTACGAGTGGCGTTGCGGAGGATTGGGAGAACTGCCGTGCGATGATCGAGTCGTCGCTCACGATTCCGCATAAGGATTCGGTGATGCGAATCATCAATTCGGCGGCCTCTAACGACACTAAGGAGCAACAACTCAAAAAGATGACCGATACCTGGAACTTTATGCGTACCGATATCCTGCCGCGTCTGCGTCGTGTCGATATCGTGATCAACTATGCTCAGGGAACCATTGTCGAGGAGCGCACATTGATCGAGCCTGTGTTGGAGGAGACGGTTGTTGAGGAGGTTGTGGTGCCGCGTAGTAGTCGCTGTGCCGAGTGCGGATTGGCCAATTGCGCGTGTGGCGACAACTGCGTTTGCAATGGGACCGGTATGATTATCGAGGTCGATGACCGACTGCTGCAAATGATCGAAGGAGTGGTTACGGAGCAGATAGATACGGAGCTAATCGAGGTCGGAATTCCGACGAATAGCCCTATGATGCGATAAAAGTGAGATTTTTTTCGCCCAAAACGTCGGGGGCGTCGAAAAAATTGCTATATTTGTGAAAATCTAATTAAACATTTCATAATTATGGCAAACTTACGTCGTCTTAAGAAGGATATCGATTACGTACTCGAAGAGTTGGTATTCGATTGCGATATGGCATTCTACTACCAGCCTGAGAAGGAGAAGGAGATCTTCGATCTGATGAAGGAGGGTGTTGATCTGCGCAACGAGTTGTTCAGCAAGGTTAACAATCCTTTCGGCAAGAAACCCCGTGAGGCAGCAGGCAAGTTGGGCAAGATGCCCCGCAAGTGCGATTGCAGCTCGGTGTTGGTTAAGCGTCAGTACGTAGCATTGCGTCAGGAGATCGGTACTCGTTTCGAGGAGCTCTTCGTTAAGCTGAGCGAGATGCACAAGTAATCCGAATCGTTAAGATTTTAGTGGTTAAGATCGTCCCTTTCGAGGGGCGATCTTTTTTTGTGCAGTTTTGGCCAAATTTGGATTGGTACTTATACTTATTGGTTTCCCGACCCATAGAACAATTATGGTAATATGTGCCAAAAATTACGAAATAACGAACATTTTTCTTGAAAATATTTGGATAATACAAAAACAAAATGTACTTTTGTACTGTAAAATTGTTCCGAACAGCTGGTTTATCCGATTCGCGAGCAGAATATTTAGATCTCCCTTTTACTCACTAATATTCTCTGGAAATTCGTCCGTTGCGTTCTGCGACGGGCGAATTTTGTTTGTGGGCGTGCTCGCACGTGCGTGCCTAAAAAAATCACGGGACCGCCACCTGTAATGTGCGATCCCGTGATCCAACTATCTTTGCTTTGCGAACTGCCTTATTCGGCAATCACTCGATTGTATGCCAATATTTCGCGAACTTTTTGCCAATCGACAAAGGGTCGGCGAACGCCATCTTCGAATCGAATGGGGCAACCCAGCGCGCAATCGTCAATATACATATTGGCGTGTACTTTGACCGACGAGGTCCACGACTTCTGGTCGGGGTTCTCGTTCACGGCATAGAGTTCGATGCCGTTCTTAGCGAACCACGCCAGAGCCTCATCGAGAAGTTTGCCGCTACGCATCGTGAACAGAATCAACTGATGACCTGCGGCTGTCAGCTCCTTCAAAACGGGCACCGCTCCGATATCCTCACCGATGTAAGGATATTCGTGCGTAACGACTGTGCCGTCAAAATCGAGTGCAATAACCATTGTCTATTTACTTTTTCTTAAATCGATTAAGTACCGACTTCTTTTTGCTCTTCTGCTCGCCATCTTCCGAATGACCGTATTGGTAGCCATAGCCATACTGGTAACCATAGCCGTGACGATAACCGTAGCCATTATTCGACGAAGAGCCATTGAGAATGATACTCATATTGTTGAACTTGCCACTGGTGTACAGACGCTCGATATCGGGCAACTGACGGCGGTCAAGCAGACCCTCGCGAACAACGTAGATGGTCAGGTCGGCCAGACGGTTGATAATCTGTGCATCGGCAATCATCATCGACGGAACAGCATCGAGAATCACATAGTCGTAACGCGTCTTCAACTCCTCCATCATCTTGTCGAGCTTCTCGCTCATCAACATTTCGGCCGGGTTGGGGGGCTGAGGACCTGCATAGATGATGTCGAGGTTAGCGTTCATATTGCTGTTGAATATGATGTCGTTCAGTTCGGTGAACGTGCCTGCCAGATACGAGCTCAAACCCTTGCGGTTGTGACGCTGACCAAACTCCTTCGAGAGTGTACGACGACGCAGGTCGAAGTCGATCAGAATGACACGTTTGTTAGTCAGGGCCAGCGACATAGACAAGTTCGACGAGATAAAGGTCTTACCTGCGTGAGGATTCGACGAGGTGATCATAATCGTCTGCAAACGCTCGCTCTTAGCCTTCATAAATGTCATATTCGAGCGAATGATACGCATTGCCTCCGAAACAGCGTCAGTACTATGGTCACGCACAACGATACCGTGATCCATTGTACCCTTGAAGAGGGGTACCTCACCGAGGAACGGCACCGAGAGATGCTCTTCGAGGTCTTTACGGCCACGAATAGTGGTGTTCAGAATCTCGATCACGTAGAGAATAGCCAGAGGTACAGCCAAACCCAACAACAGCGCTGCCAACAAAATCGACGAAACAATCGGAGCTACGGGAGCGCCCGAGCCGTAAGCGGGGTCAATAATGCGTGCGTTACCCTCGACAACGTTCAGCGCAATTTCGTTCTCCTCGCGTTTGTTCAACAGATAGAGGTACAGCTCCTCCTTGATCTTCTGCTGACGCGTGATGCTCTGGATCTGCTTCTCCTGACGCGGAATAGCAGAAACGCGACTTGCTGCGCGGTTTTGCTGTGTGCGAATATTATCCAACTGAATGTTGAGCGTTGCGATTTGGTTGTCGATCGAAGCGATAATCGAGCGACGAATAGCCGAGAGCTGGCTGTCGATCTCCTGGATCATCGGGTTGCTTGTCGACGAGTTTGCGAGCAGTTTGTCGCGACGAATCAATGTCTCGTTGTAGTTTGCGATGTTTGCGTTTGTAGCAGGGTCCGAAACAGCAACAGCAGCAGGAATCAGGTCGTTCGTATGGGTCGGATCGAGCAGATAATCCTTGATGAAGTTCGACATACGAATCTGATTTTCGAGCTGCAAGCCCTCCATACGGAAGCGGTCGCTCTCCGACATATTACGAGCGGCCTCCGATTCGAGGCTGACCATCTGGTGCGACTGCTTGAACGATGCTACATCTTCATCTACGTCGCCCAGCTCGCTTGAAATCAATGCCAAACGATCGCTGATGAATTCCGCAGTTGCCTCCGATACACGTTTTTTATCAGCCTTGGTGTCGTCCTCATAGCAAGTAATCAGCATATTGATAATGTCCTCAGCGCGACGCGGGTTGCTATCCATTTTGCTGATTGCGATGATTGATGAGTTCTTGTCTGCCAATGCGACGCTCACCGTTGCCAAACCAGATGCGGCAGCGATACTGCTCTTGCTGATGCGAATTACGTGACCCTCCTCGTTCTTGTTATAATAGAGAGTAGGGTTGATGATGATACCACCGATGGGGGTGTTGATCGTATCGCCCAGATGAGCTTTGACGGTGCTCGATGCAGCGCTCTCATTCACGCCCATACCTGCAAAATCGGTCAGCGAGACAGTGCTATCGGCACCAATGGTCAGCGTGAAAGCAAAGCTGTCGGTCTCGTTGTCGTTAACGATTGCCATCGCAACGGGACTGATTCCGTACAAGTTACGCGGACGCAGACCGACCTTATCCGAGTAGCTGATATCAAGACGCAGACGACGAGCAACATCGTGGCGCAACTTGTTCGAGCTAAGGATAATCAACTCATTATCAACGCTCTTGCGGGTATTGACACCGGCCAAATCGTTAAATGCCATAAGGTCCGAGTTGCCACCCTTACGCGAGTCTTTTACCAGAATTGTTGCGGTACGCGAGTAAGTTTTCGGTGTCTTCTTGATGTGGAATACGGCAGCAGCCATACAGATCGTTACCGAGAGCACGAACCAATACCAATTATTAATTACGAGATGGATAAAATCCATCAGCGAGAAACTGACGACTGATCCTATGGATGTCTCTTCACTTATAAATTTCTTCTGCTCTTCCATATATTTTTCTTTTTATTTCAAATTAATCAAGGTCAACGTCAGTGATGTTACAGTTACGAGAATCGACAGAATCGAGGTAACGTTCGACAACGTGTTGCGACCCTTCTGATTGACATTTGCATTAGCCTGCTTAATATCATCGGGATCAACGATAATGATATCGTTCTGCTGCAAATAGTAGTATGGCGACTCGAACACTTTGGTCGAAGTGGCATCGAGGTAAGCGATGGTGCGCTGACCATTCTGCTCGCGAATCACGGTGATACGCTCTTTAACGCCGTAGTCGGTGATGTCGCCGGCCATTGAGAGTGCGTCGAACAGCGTTACGCGATCTGAGTTGATTGCGAACTCACCGGGACGACCTACCTCGCCCAGCACGTTGATTTTGAAGTTCAAGAACTGAATATTCACTACGGGATCCTTGATGTGACCGCCGGTGATCAGTCGCTGCTCGATGTCGGCAGCCAGCTCCGAGCGGGTCATACCTGCGGCTTTGATCTTACCGAGAACGGGCATCGAGATGAAACCTGCGTCATCAACCACCTGACCCTGTGCCTGACCACCGCCGACTTTACCCGTCGTAGCGCCCTGGAACGAGGTTGAGTTGAGGTTAAACGGTGCGGCCAATTCTGCATAACGGCTGTTGACCGTAACACCGAGAATGTCCGACGGTTTGATTTTCAACTCGTACTGATTGACGATAGCTTCGGTTTGATCTGCTACTGCATCTTGCAGATAGAGAATGCTCTTTTTCTGCGTACCACACGATGCCAACAGCACAGTGGCTGCGACTACCAATAACTTGAAAGATTTCATTCTACGTTGATTGTGAATATTTGTGAAATAATTAAACATCGATTTAACGTGCAAATATACTCTTTTTATTTCGAATATCCGCACCAAACGCCATAAAATATAAGAATAAACCTTCTCTTGCCATTTTGCTGACGAGGTTGACGGGATTTATATGTAGCAGAGAGCGTTTTTTCGAGTGCGGTATTTGTGATTTTTGCGAATATTTGTATTTTTGTGAGTAGTTACACGAATTGAACACGATGAAACGAGGATTGCTGTTATTCATATTTTTTATTGCATTTTCAGGTACTCTAAGTGCTCAAAATTTTGTGCCTAAAAATTACCGTTCTCTTGCCGAGTGCGAGCAAGATACCATTGCATATCTGACTCATAATTGGGGACTTAGATCGCCCAATCAATTTAAGAATCGTACTGTTGGTGAGTTCTTGAATATATATGATCTTCCGATAGTTAGCGTAATGTTGCGTCTTGGAGGGAGCGAACGACTTGCCATCGTACGCTTGTTCTATATGCCACCCGAAATGGAGGAGTCTAACCCCCAGATGGCAGAAAAATTTCACGTATGTTTGTCGCTTGAAAGAGGTGATAAGGCTGTCGATCAGCGACCAAGCCGATTAATGTTGAATTCGACATTCAAAGGGTTAAAACCTTATACTGACGTTGTATACCCGTGGCGCGAGGAGTATCGGGAGCTGATGAAGGATTGGGTGCTCGAAGATGTGCAATATAATTACGGAATTTTTGGAGAAGAGTAAGAAAGTTTGTATCTTTACACGATTATATCGAAACTAACCGAAAAATGTAAATAGAAAATGAAACGTATCGTAACTTTGTTGGTTGCCGTGCTGATGGCGACCGTAGTTTCGGCGCAGTCGCTCGAAAAGGCGAAGCCCGAATCAGTTGGAATGAATCCCAAAATGCTCGAAGAGGCCGATCGCCTGATCGCTGAGGCTGCTGCCAAGAAGGACTTTCCGGGTGCAGTGTTCGCAGTTGTTCGCCACGGTAAACTCGTTCATTTGGAAGCATTTGGCGATAAGCAGTGGTTGCCCGAGAAGGCTCCGATGAAGAAGAACACCATCTTCGATTTGGCGTCGGTCAGCAAGCCCACTTCGACGGCTGTCTGCTTGATGATTCTGGTTGAGCGCGGCAAGATTCGCCTGACCGATAAGGTGAAGGACTATCTGCCCGGTTTCAAGGGTTATGCTACCGAGAAGGGCGATACGATCGATATCCGCATTGCCGACCTGCTGACTCACTCGTCGGGTCTGCCTGCGTATGCTCCCGTTGCAACGGTTGTTGAGCAGGGTGGCGCTAACCCGCAGGCTCTGTTGGATTATATCAAGACCTGCCCGCGTTCGTTTGCTCCGAAGAGCCGTTTCCGTTATAGCTGCTTGAATTTCATTTCGTTGCAGCACATTTTGGAGGCAGTTACTGGTCAGACCATTTCGGAGTTTGCACAGCAGAACGTATTCGATGTATTGGGTATGAAGGACACTTCGTATGGTCCGATCGTCGATAAGAAGAAGTTGAACCGTGTAGCTCCGACCGAGAAGCAGCCCGATGGTACGATCCTGTTGGGTAGCGTTCACGATCCTCTGGCTCGCGTTCTCAACCACGGCAACTCGGGTAATGCAGGTGTATTCTCGACCGCTGAGGATTTGGCGATTTTGTACGCTGCACTGCTCAATGGTGGCGAGATCAATGGCCATCGCATTATGGGTCGCCTGACCGTAGATAAGATGTTCTCGGTACCTGAGAATGTTAAGCACCTGGGTCGCACTCTGGGTTGGGATAGCTACTCGTCTTATGCTGGCAACAAGGGCGATCTGTTCTCGTCGAAGGCTGTTTGCCACACGGGTTATACGGGTACGTCGGTAGTTCTCGATCCCGAGAATGATGTAGCGATGATCCTGCTGACCAATGCAGTTCACCCCAGCGATAGCGGTCGTACGGGTCGTCTGCGTTCGGCTGTTGCCAACTTGGTGGCAGGCGCAATTATGGACTAATACTCTGTACTGATTGAAGAAGCTGATCCTTAGCCTTTTGGCACTCTTGGCGACTGCGTTGGTTGCCGAGGCATACACTCCGCGCGCGCTCGACGATATTCCGAATGTGAATGTCGCCGACGCGCGTCGTTTTACGAGTAATCCCGATGGAATATTGTCGGCTGAGGCGGTTGATAGCATCGACCGTATGCTCTACTCGTTGCGTGAGGATCGTACGGCCGAGGTAGCGGTTGTGGCTGTTGGGTCGATTGGCTCAGAGGACGTATTCGAATTTTCGCACTCGCTGTTTCAGAAGTGGGGTATCGGCGAGAAGGAGCGCAACAATGGTCTGCTGATGTTCCTCGTGCTGGATCAGCGCGAGATTCGATTCATTACGGGTTATGGTGTCGAGGGCGTGCTGCCTGACGCGCTGTGCCGTCGCATTCAGGAACACTATATGGTCCCCGCGTTCCGCGAGGAGGATTGGGATTCGGGTATGGTCACGGGTGTGGCTGTGGTGTGCGAACTGTTGCGAGGTACTGAGTTGTATTTTGGTGCTGAGGAAGAGGTGTTTACGCTGGCAGACGCCATTGCGATCGTCTCCTCGATGGGCATTTTCGGATTGCTGATTATGTTGGTGGTCTACCTTGCACAGCCCAAATGTAGAGTGTGTGGCAAGCGTAAGTTGCGCTTGATCAGCTCGCGGGTTGTGGAGCGCACGGTCGATTTCGAGATAGTCGAAAATGTCTATACCTGCCGCAAGTGTGGCACCACGCAGGTGCGCACATCGCGTCGACTTCGCAATCCGGGTCCGGGTGGTATCGGTGGTGGCGGCATTGGCGGTGGCTTCGGTGGATTCCGAGGTGGCGGCGGCTTTGGTGGAGGCTTTGGCGGCGGTTTCTCGGGAGGCGGTGGCGCAGGCTCACGTTTTTAGGATGTAAACAGAAAATAACTATAACAAGGACTATGAAAAAAGGAATTATTGGAATTGTCGTGGTGGCTGTGCTGGCCATCTGGGCATATTCGGGCTACAATGGTCTGGTCGTGAAGGACGAGGCGGTAGCCAACAAATGGGCGGCTGTTGAGGCTGATTATCAGCGCCGTGCCGACCTGATCCCCAATCTTGTAGCGACGGTTAAGGGCTATGCCGAGCACGAGAGCTCGACGTTGCAGGGCGTGACCGAGGCTCGCACGAAGGCCACTTCGGTGCAGATGAATGTTGATGAGCTGACCGAGGAGAACTTGAAGGCTTACCAGCAGGCGCAGAGCGAGGTGTCGTCGGCATTGGGTCGCTTGATTGCAGTTGCTGAGAGCTATCCCGATTTGAAGGCTAACGAGAACTTCCGCGATTTGCAGGTTCAGTTGGAGGGCACCGAGAATCGCATTTCGGTGTCGCGCAAGGAGTTTAACAATGCGGTGCAGGCCTACAATGTCGCTGTTCGTCGTTTCCCGACGAATCTGTTGGCGTCGCTGTTTGGTTTCGATCGCAAGGCTGCGTTCTCGGCTGACGAGGGTGCAGAGAAGGCTCCGACGGTTGAATTTTAATAATTAATTAATAATAATCAAGAATGAAGAAATTTTTACTCTACTTGTCAGCTATTATGCTGGCATCGTGCGTGTTGGTATCGTGCGACGACAAGCCGACACCCGAACCCGGTCCCGACACACCGTCAACCCCCAAAACGGGCAAGGAGATCACCTCGATGACGTTGGTACCCGCCAAGAATGCAGGTTTGAAGTCGGTATGTACGGGTTTCCTGCTGTTTGACACCTACAACCTGATCGTGCCTATGGACTATAACATTGGCGAAATGGTATTCGACATCAAGGTGTCGGATGGTGCAAAGGTTACGCTTGGCGCAACCTCTAATGAGGTTATCTCGGGCGAGACTAAGATCAACGCTTCGAAGTTGTTCTACCTGACCGTAACTGCTGAAAATGGCCAGAAGAAACTCTTCTATGTCGATGTTCGCAATGGTGTGGACGCATTCGACAAGAAGGTGCTGACCTTTATGCGCAACTACAACCTGCCGGGTATGTCGGTATCGGTAGCCGATAAGGGTAAGCTGGTTTACTCGCGTGGTTATGGTTATGCCGACAAGGAGAACCGTGAGCGTATGGATCGTGGTCATATGTTGCGTTTGGCAAGTGTATCGAAGACCTTCTGCTCGATGGCTATTCAGCGTCTGATCGACGAGGGTAAGCTCTCGCTGACCGACAAACCGTTCGCTGAGGGTGGTATTCTGGCTGAGGACTTCCCCGAGATTAAGGCTGGTAATGAGAAGATTACGATTCGCAACCTGTTGGAGCACCAGAATGGTTGGAACGACAATGCTGATCCCTATGATCCGATGTTCTCGTCGGCTACCAATGGTATGACCTCGGAGGAGACCATCGAGTACGCTTTGAAGCGCTATGGATTTAGCAAAGAGCCGGGTGTAGAATACAACTACTCGAACTTGGGTTACTGTATTTTGGGTCGTGTGATCGAGAAGATCACCGGTATGGAGTACGAGGACTATATGCAGCAGGAGGTTGCCGAGAAGGCAGGTTGCTATACGGTTCAGGTAGGTTCGGATACCAAGGCTAATCGCAAGCCGAAGGAGTGCGTATTCTATGCTCCGAGCGGTTACAACGCTTATGGTAAGAATATGCGTCGTTTGGATTCGTGCGGTGGTCTGATTGCATCGACCGACGACTTGGTGCGTATGTGCTCGGCTATCGACGGTCTTGACGGCTATCCCGAGATCTTCCCGCAGTCGACTTTGGATCGTATGTTTACTCCGTCGGCGTCGTATAAGCGCTATGGTCTGGGTTGGCGTATGAACCACTCGTCGTTGCTGCCCGGCTGTATGTACCATACGGGTAACATCGCAGGTACTGCATCGTTGATGATCCGTGGCGGTGATGGTCACCACATTGCGTTGGTGAACAACTCGCGTACGTACGATAGCTTCAACGGTACCAGCCTTGATACCGCTCAGATCATCTTGGGTGATGAGTTGTGGGATTTCCGCTCGCTGCCCACTGAGGACCTGTTCGAGTAATCCGACGGTTATCGCATAATAAAAAGGCGTAACGCACTGAGCGTTACGCCTTTTTTATTTGTAAAACGAGATTCTCTATCGCAACATTCTTGCTGCACGACGCACACCTTCTACCAGGCGGTCGATCTCCTCGCGGGTGTTGTACAATGCAAACGACGCGCGACACATACCCGTTACGCTGAAGTGCGTCATCACGGGCTCGGCACAATGCTGACCCGTACGAATTGCAATGCCCAACTTGTCGAGGATCATACCCACGTCGTAGTGATGCGCTCCGTCGAGGTTGAACGAGCAGATGGCGCATTTCTCCGCAGCCTCGCCATAGATTCGCAAACCGTCGATCTCGTTCAGCGATTTGGTTGCATAGTCGAGCAGATTGCGTTCGTGCGAGGCAATAGCCTCGGCGTCAAGCGCTTGCAACCACTCGATAGCGCACCCCAAACCAATAGCTCCGATAAAGTTGGCTGTTCCTGCCTCGAATTTGAGGGGCAGGGGAGCGAATGTCGTGCGCTCGAACGAGACGCGATCGACCATATCGCCACCGCTCATATATGGGGGCATAGCATCGAGCAGTGCCTCCTTTCCGTAGAGCACGCCGATACCTGTCGGACCATAGAGTTTGTGTCCCGAAAAGGCATAGAAGTCGCAATCCAGCGCCTTCACATCGACCCCTCCGTGCACCACGCCCTGACAGCCATCGACCATCACCACCGCCCCAACGGCGTGAGCTGCGTCAATCACAATACGTAGGTCGGGCATAGTTCCTAACGTGTTCGAAGCCTGAGTGATAGCGACGACCTTAGTATGTTCATCGAGCAATTCGCCGAGCTTATCGTAACACACCTCTCCTCGTTCGTTAAAGGGCAACACACGCAACTGAGCACCACGTCGTGCGGCGGCCAGCTGCCACGGTACGATGTTCGAGTGGTGCTCCATCTCGCTGACGACGATGTTGTCGCCATCGCCGAGGAATTTCTCGCACCAGCTCTGTGCCACGAGGTTGATCGAAGCTGTCGCACCCGCCGTAAAGACGATCTCGGTGCGCGACTCGGCACCAATAAACGCCCGAACACGCTCGCGCGCCTGCTCATAGAGGTCGGTGCACTGCTCCGAAAGGTAGTGAACGCCACGATGAATGTTGGCATTGAGTTCGCGGTGCAGACGATCGATTTCGTCGATCACACACGCAGGTTTTTGTGCCGTAGCGCCGCTGTCCAAATAGACCAGCGGACGGCCGTGCACCTCACGCGTGAGGATCGGAAACTCTTCTCGTATTTTATTGATGTCGAACATATTACATTCTTTCCAATTTGGCTGCTGTCAGTTCGCTGATGTGGCGGCACATATTCGGACAACCGCAATGCTGCACCACGTCGAAAGCGAATCCCTCGATCTGCAAACGTCGCGCCTGTTGTTCGCTCAATCCGCGCTGACGCATATAGTAGATCGCCTCGTCGTCCAGCAGACCGACCGTTGCTCCGTGCGTACACTTCACGTCGTCGGCATAGATCTCCAACTGCGGCTGGGTGTAGATTCGCGCCGTGTCATTGAGTAGCAGGTTGCGGCTTTGCTGCTGAGCGTCAGTGTGTTGAGCGTCTTGCGCGACATAGACCATACCCGCAAATGAGCCAACTGCTGTACCTGCTGCAACGCCCTTGACGAGCGAGTAGCTGCGGCAATCGGGTGCAAGGTGACGCACTGCCATATTGATGTCGCAATGCTCCTCGCCACTGCACAGATACAGCGCCCAAACGTCGCTAACGGCCTCAGGCTCGGTGAGTGAAGTGTTGTACGCTGCACGTACATATCCCTCACCCGTCTTACTGCACATTGTTGAGCAGTGACTTTCGCCCATCTGAACGATATAATTATTATTTACGATCGAGCAATTCGACTCTAAATCATAGAGTTCGGTGAAATGAACGTCAGCCGCACGACCAACGATAGCCTCGCGTGTGAAACCTGCCATCACGCGTCCCGTTCCTGCCGAGCGGTGAGTCACGATCACCTCGCCACGAGCACCCTCATCAGCCACAACCAATGCTTGTGCAAAACACATTTCCGCCTCTGCCTCAGCGTGATATGCGCAATCGACAACGATCGGAGTCTGCACCTCCACGCCCGCAGGCAGATAGACGAAGGCTCCGTCTTGAACAAACATTCGGGTCAAAGCGGTTGGTGCGTCACCCATATCAGCCACCGAGTCTAGCCACTTCTCGACCATCGCGCCATATTCTGCCGAGCACGCTGCCGCACGCAACGAGCCATAGACCGCTCCCTCGGCACTCACACGCAAGCCCTCGGTTGCCACACGCCCATTACGCAACTCAATGCGATAGGCCTCAGCCTCAGGCAGCAGTGGAGCGGGATCGGGGTGGCGTCGTGCAACGAAATATTGCTCCCACTCGCCCTCCACGAGTCGCTCGATGTTGCTATGCAGATATTGCTCCTGCTTGGCTGTTGGCAGTCCGTGCAGGTTGAGCGAGGCTGCGGCATCACTACGTCGGGCATTGAACCACACGGGCAGACCCTCGCCGATGATGTCGATATTCGACAGATAGCTATCTAACAAATTCTGTTTGGTAGGCATAACCTCGCAACTTATTGGTAATCGTTAATGAGCCAGTCGTAACCCTCGGCTTCGAGCTTCAAAGCCAGCGACTTATCGCCCGTATGAATGATTCGGCCCTTGTACAAAACGTGCACAAAATCGGGTACGATGTAATCCAACAGACGCTGGTAGTGGGTGATCACGACGGTAGCGTTTTCGGGGGTGTGGAGCTTGGTGACGCCCGTAGCCACGATACGCAGTGCGTCGATATCCAGACCCGAGTCGGTCTCGTCCAGAATGGCCAATTTCGGATCGAGCATAGCCATCTGGAAGATCTCGTTCTTCTTCTTCTCACCGCCCGAGAAACCCTCGTTCACCGAGCGACTTGTGAGCTTCGAACTGAGTTCAACGACGGCACTCTTCTCGCGCATCAATTTGAGGAACTCGCCTGCTGTAAGTGGCTCCTGACCACGATGTTTGCGCTGCTCATTCACGGCCATTTTCATAAAGTTCGACATCGTGACACCGGGGATCTCGACCGGATATTGGAATCCGAGGAACAGACCCTCGCGGGCACGCTCTTCGATCGACATCTCCAAGAGGTTCTGTCCGCAGAAGGTCACTTCGCCTTCGGTCACTTCGAACTTCTCGTTACCTGCCAGCACCGATGCTAACGTACTCTTGCCCGAGCCGTTGGGACCCATAATTGCGTGCACTTCGCCTGCACGAACTTCGAGGTTGATACCTCTCAATATCTCCTTGCCGCCGACGTTGGCGTGCAAATTCTTAACGCTTAACATATATTGTATCTATTTTTTTATCCAACACTACCTTCGAGGCTGATAGCCAACAACTTTTGCGCCTCCACGGCAAACTCCATCGGCAATTTGCTCAGCACCTCTTTTGCATAACCATTGACAATCAGACCTACGGCATCTTCGGTCGACAGGCCTCGCTGGTTGCAGTAGAAGAGTTGCTCCTCGGAGATCTTCGAGGTCGTAGCCTCGTGCTCGACCACAGCCGACGGATTCTGCACGTCCATATATGGGAATGTGTGAGCGCCACACTTGTCACCAATGAGCAACGAGTCGCATTGCGAGTAGTTGCGAGCGTTCTCGGCGCCCTTTGCCACACGCACCAAGCCGCGATAGCTGTTCTGGCTGCGACCTGCCGAGATGCCCTTCGATACGATGCGCGAACGGGTGTTGCGACCGATGTGGATCATCTTGGTGCCCGTATCAGCCTGCTGGAAATTGTTGGTCATCGCCACCGAGTAGAACTCCGCCACGCTGTTGTCGCCGGCGAGGATACAGCTCGGATATTTCCACGTGATTGCCGAGCCGGTCTCGACCTGCGTCCACGACAGACGAGCGTTGTCGCCCTTGCAGATACCACGCTTGGTCACGAAGTTGTAAATACCGCCCTTGCCCTCCTTATCGCCCGGGTACCAATTCTGTACGGTCGAATATTTCACTTCGGCATCTTTCAGTACGACGATCTCAACGACGGCTGCGTGCAGCTGATTTTCATCACGTTGCGGGGCGGTGCAACCTTCGAGGTAGCTCACATACGAGCCCTCGTCAGCCACAATCAGCGTACGCTCGAACTGACCCGTTCCTGCCGCATTGATACGGAAGTAGGTGCTCAGCTCCATCGGGCAGCGCACGCCCTTCGGGATATAGCAGAACGAACCGTCCGAGAATACTGCCGCATTCAGCGCCGTGAAGAAGTTGTCGGCATAGGGCACCACGCTACCCAGATACTTACGCACCAATTCGGGGTAGTCACGCACGGCCTCGCTGATCGAGCAGAAAATGATTCCCTTCTCGGCCAGTACCTCCTTGAATGTTGTCTTGACCGAGACCGAGTCCATCACGGCATCGACTGCCACGCCCGACAGCGCCATTTGCTCTTCGAGCGGAATACCCAGCTTGTCGAACGTGCGACGCAATTCGGGATCGACTTCGTCCATCGAATTGAGTTTGGGTTTGGTGCGCGGAGCGGCGTAATAGATTATGTCTTGGTAGTCGATTTCGGGGATATCGAGGTGAGCCCACGTCGGCATAGTCATCGTGAGCCAATGGTTATAGGCTTTGAGGCGATAAGCCGTAAGCCACTCAGGTTCACCCTTTTTCTGCGAGATGAGTCGCACGACATCTTCGTTCAGACCGCTCGGAATTGTTTCGGTCTCGATGTCGGTGGTGAATCCGTATTTGTATTCGTTGCCGAGGTCGGCAATTATCTTATCTCTTTCTTCCATTTAAATGCTCGTTGTAATCTACAAAGATAACAATTTGCTCTCAAAACTACAAATTTTGCGCCCTCTTTCCGCACTATGACCGTATTAAAACCGAAAAACGGACAACCCGCGCGGGGCTGTCCGTTTTCGATGTAGTTTGTTGTGGAGTTCTCTTACTCGATCTTTTTCCAGTAACGCGAGAGCGAGATGGGACCCAACGAACCCTTCACGCGGAGGGTCTTGGCGTCGTCGAACGAGCACTCAACCTTGTAAATCTTGCCATTGATGGGCTTGTAAACTTTACCGCCACTCCAAGCCTGCTTCTTCTCGTCGTAGCGAATGCCATAGACGATAACTACCTGATCAGCGGGCACTTTGCGCAGTTCGGGATTGGGGTTTTTTACGTCCAACTTACGCGAACCGTCGGCGTTGTTAGGCTCCGAAAGCCAGATGATCTGACCCTGGTACGAGCCGTCGGCGCACTTGGTGAAGCGCACTTTCGACTGGCGACCCTCCTCTTCAACTTGGTAAACGCCGATGATTTTGTCGGCTGCGGTCTGCGCAAACGAACTGAACGACAGCAGCATTGCAAAGATACAAAGGCTCAATTTAAGAATGTTTTTCATAGCTTTAATTAGATTAATTTCGGGGCAAATATACAAATATTTCGGAAGTTTAGCACAATTCGAGCTTAAAATTTAAATCACAATCATTTTGTGCGGGTGGTTGTGGATCTTCGAAAAATCGCTATCTTTGTCCGAAAGAACAATCTTGATTATGGCATTGGAGATCGAACGTAAATTCTTGGTTGCGGGCGACTATAAGTCGTCGGCCACCTCGTGCGAGCGTATCGCACAGGGCTATTTGACGTCGGGCGGAGGCTGTACCGTTCGTGTTCGTGTGCGTGGTGAGCGCGGTTATCTGACCATCAAAGGCCCAAGTGCCGACGGTATCAGCCGCAGCGAGTGGGAGTATGAGGTGCCTGCCCGCGAGGCTCTCGAAATGCTTACGCTGTGTCGCAGTGGGGTGATCGACAAGTGCCGCTATCTTGTTCCGTTTGAGGGACATACCTTCGAAGTCGATGAATTCTATGGCGACAACGAAGGACTGACCGTAGCCGAGGTCGAACTCTCGTCGGTCGATGAGGCGTTTGCCCGCCCCGAGTGGCTGGGCGAGGAGGTTACGGGTGATCCGCGCTACTACAATTCGCACCTTGCCCGCAATCCGTTTTGCAAGTGGTAGAGCCGTGCACCACCAAATAAAAAAATCCCGATCTCGCAACCGAGATCGGGATTTTTGTTTAAAGCTTTCTCGCTCTGAATTACTCAACCTTACCAGCCGAACCCAGAACGTTCTCGCACTTGTGCATATAGAGCTTCTTCAACTCGTCACGAGCGGGACCCAAGTACTTGCGGGGGTCGAACTCAGCCGGGTTGTCAACGAAGATCTTACGTACAGCAGCGGTCATAGCCAGACGGCCGTCCGAGTCGATGTTGATCTTGCAAACAGCGCTCTTAGCAGCCTTGCGCAACTGCTCCTCGGGAATACCTACTGCGTCCTTCAAAGCACCACCGTGGGTGTTGATGATCTTCACGTACTCCTGGGGAACCGACGACGAACCGTGCAGAACGATGGGGAAGCCGGGGAGCTGCTTCTCGATCTCCTCCAAGATGTCGAAACGCAGTTCGGGGGGAACCAGGATACCGTCCTCGTTGCGGGTGCACTGCTCGGGCTTGAACTTGTTAGCGCCGTGCGAAGTACCGATCGAGATAGCCAACGAGTCGCAACCGGTCTTGGTTACGAAGTCAACAACCTCCTCGGGACGAGTGTAGTGAGCAACCTCCGACGAAACCTCGTCCTCTACACCTGCCAAAACGCCGAGCTCGCCCTCTACGGTTACATCGTGCTGGTGAGCGTACTCAACCACCTTCTTGGTCAGCGCAACGTTCTCGTCATAGGGGAGGTGGCTACCGTCGATCATCACCGACGAGAAACCCATATCGATGCAATCCTTGCAGAGCTCGAACGAGTTGCCGTGGTCGAGGTGCAGAACGATAGGAATGTTCTTACCCAACTCCTTAGCGTACTCAACAGCGCCCTGAGCCATATAGCGAAGCAGAGTCTGGTTAGCGTACTTACGTGCACCCGACGAAACCTGCAAGATTACGGGCGACGAGCATTCAACGCAAGCCGAGATGATAGCCTGCATCTGCTCCATATTGTTAAAGTTGAAAGCGGGGATAGCGTAACCGCCCTTGATAGCGTCAGCGAACATCTCACGGGTGTTCACCAAGCCGAGATCTTTGTAAGATACCATAGTTGTGTTAAATGTTGTATTAAGTTATAACTTGAATTTCAATGGTTTAATATGTTGCTTATCGCGTGTGTGCGTTGGTTGTTGCAGCACATTCGACGATGCAAGTTATTAAAATCTTTGCAAAAATACTAAATTTTTGAATACCACCATACTTTCCGACCGAAATTAATGCAATAAAAACACATTTTTTACCACTTTATTGTGCCCCCAGCCTTAACAAAAAACAACCACCCCGCATTTGGAGTGGCTGTTTGTCTATCTATTAGGGTTAGAGGTTATCGCTGTTGGTCAAATTCTTGAAATTCTTGTTGAGAGTATTCCGTAGCATTATCCATTCTCTGTTGCAACTCTTGATCAGGGGTAAAGCGAACCCAAACGGTGTAATATCTTCTGCAATATTTATATTTCTTAATGCACTCAATAGCATCAAAAATAGCTATTGTGTCAGCTGATAACTTTACAATTTCGTAGTGCATATCTTCGCTAAACGAAATGCGATGTGTCCAGCCATATGCACGACGGTTTTTAATGTCGAATCTTAAATCGCCAATTTTCTCAAATGTAGCATATTGCTCGATTGATTTGTTGTAGGCCTCTAAATAATTCACACAAGTATTGATATCATTTCCAATATGTTTGTATTGAGCTATTTTTGAATGGTACACGGGGCTACCGTCGTTCATATCAAGATTCACTTTTGGTCTGCCATATGAATATTGATATGATGTTTCATCAATGCGCTGCCAATATGTGTTTGCAAATGTCTGCTCAATATTGATTGATTCGTCAATGTCGGGTTTTGGTAGATCGTATTCGGTACAAGAAACACCGAAACAGATCAATAGTAGTATTGCTAATCTTTTCATCTTATTGCGTATTTAAGATTCTACAAAAATAGCAAATTAAATCACAAAAAACGAAAGATTATCTCGAAAATGAATCGTGTGGCGAAAAATGTTCAATAACACGCAAAATATCCCGCTCGATGTTAGTCGTTTCACAATGTTTTTTGTATATTTGCAGTTAGATTTGCCGTGAAGTGCGGCAGATCGAGCAGTAAACCGAAATTTAAACAAGTTAAACAAATACAAAATTCATTTAAACGCTATGGCTGATTTCATCTATCAGGAGCCGTTCCCTATCGAAAACGATACTACGGAATATCGTCTCCTTACCAAAGACTATGTGAAAGTTGTTGAGTGCGACGGTCGTCGTATTCTGAAAGTTGATCCCAAGGGCTTGGAGCTGTTGGCAAAAGAGGCTTACAACGACGTTTCGTTCTATCTGCGTGCATCGCACTTGCAGAAGTTGGCTAACATTCTCGAAGATCCCGAAGCAACCGACAACGATAAGTTCGTTGCCTACACGATGTTGCTCAACCAGTGTGTAGCTGCCGAGGGTGAGCTGCCCACCTGCCAGGATACCGGTACCGCAATCTGCATCGGTAAGAAGGGTGAGGACGTTTACACGGGCGCTGACGACGCTGAGTGCATCACTCGCGGTGTTTACGAGACCTACAAGGAGCGCAACCTCCGTTACTCGCAGGTTGTTCCCTTCGATATGCTCAACGAGAAGAACAGCGGCACCAACCTGCCCGCACAGATCGACCTCTATGCAACTCAGGGCAACGAGTATAAGTTCCTGTTCATCACCAAGGGTGGTGGCTCGGCTAACAAGACCTTCCTCTATCAGCAGACCAAGGCGTTGCTGACCGAGGAGAACCTGACCAAGTTCGTTGAGGAGCACATCAAGGATCTGGGTACTTCGGCTTGTCCTCCCTACCACTTGGCTCTCTGCATCGGTGGCACTTCGGCTGAGACCAACCTCGCAACCGTTAAGAAGGCTTCGGCTGGTTATCTGGATCACCTGCCCACTTCGGGTAACGAGGGTGGCCGCTACTTCCGCGATTTGGAGTGGGAGCAGAAGGTACTCGACATCTGCCAGAAGAGCGGCGTAGGTGCTCAGTTCGGTGGTAAGTATCTGGTACACGACGTTCGCGTTATTCGTGGTCCTCGCCACGCTGCATCGTGCCCCGTAGGTTTGGGCGTTAGCTGCTCGGCTGACCGTAACATCAAGGCTAAGATCACCGAGGACGGTATCTTCATCGAGCAGTTGGAGAAGAATCCCGCACGTTTCTTGCCGAAGGAGGCTCCCGCAATGTCGCCCGCAGTCGAGATCGACTTGGACGAGGGTATGGACAAGGTACGCGAGACTCTGACCAAGTATCCCATCAAGACCCGCTTGAACATTAAGGGTACGTTGATCGTAGCACGCGATATCGCACACGCACGCATCAAGCAGATGTTGGACGAGGGTCAGCCTATGCCCGATTACTTCAAGAAGCACCCCGTTTACTACGCAGGTCCCGCAAAGACTCCCGCAGGTATGGCGTCGGGTAGCTTTGGTCCCACCACCGCAGGTCGTATGGATCCCTACGTAGATCTGTTCCAGGATCACGGTGGCTCGATGGTTATGGTGGCTAAGGGTAACCGTTCGCAGGCAGTGACCGACGCGTGCCAGAAGCACGGTGGTTTCTACCTGGGTTCGATTGGTGGTCCGGCAGCTATCTTGGCTAAGAACAGCATTAAGAGTGTTGAGGTTGTTGACTTCCCCGAGTTGGGTATGGAGGCAGTTCGCAAGATCTATGTTGAGGACTTCCCCGCATTCATCATTGTGGACGACAAGGGCAACGACTTCTTTGCTGACTTCAAGCACTAAGAACGTGTCTGACAGGTGATTTCTGCGTTACGCTCGTGGATTAAATCCTCACATACGTCAAGTATGCTGCGGTTTAATCCCCTTCGCAAGCCTTGAAATCCCACTGTCATACCCATTCTTACAGAAACTATAAGCGAGCGAGAGCGCACTCCGTTTGAAAGAGGGGAGTGCGGCTCTTCTCGACCAACCTTTACAACCGACACGAATCTCCGACGGAGGCCTCATTCGCAGGCTATCCGTCGGAGTGATCGTGTTTTGAGGGGTGGTAGATTTTGTTGCGAGGAGCGACAAAAAATGGGTGCTGCACATAATATTTAACGGTGTGGCACGTTATGAAGAGAAATATAGTATAAAGTTATATGATTAAGAGATTGTCGTTGTTGATTGTTGCGCTGCTGTCAGCTATCGTGTCGTGGGCGTCGTCGCCCGTGTCGTTCGAGGCATCGGCACCGTTGTTGGTTGCGGCGGGCGAGAATTTCCGCATCGAGTTCACGGTCAATGCTGAGCCCGAACGCAATAGTTTCGAGGCTCCGACCTTCGAGGGTTTCCAGCTTATTGCGGGCCCAGTAACGTCGCGCGGAAGCAATATGTATATCGTCAATGGTACGATGGAACGATCGGAGTATCACACCTTTACCTACGTTTTGCAGGGTACGGCCAAGGGTAAATATACGATCGGCTCGGCGGCTATTGCTGTCGAAGGCAAGAGCTATCGCACCCAACCCGTTACGATCGAGGTGGTTGATGAGAGTGACTCGCAGCAGCAATCACATCAGGGTGGCGCAGCGGCGTCGGGGGCTCATTCGGCTGATAAGGCTATTGGTGCGAATGATCTGTTGATGCGAATGACGGTCAATAAGACCGATGTGTTCAAGGGTGAACCGGTTGTGGCGTCGCTCAAATTGTATAAGCGCGTGTCGTTGTTGGGTAGTGATGGTGCTAAATTCCCGTCGTTCAATGGTTTCTGGACTCAGGAGTTGGACTCGGAGAATAATATGTGGCAGCGCGAGACCTACGATGGCCGCATCTACGAAACGCTGGTAGTTCGCGAGTATTTGCTCTATCCCCAGCAGACGGGCAAACTGCGTATCGATCCTGCCGAGATGACCGTTGTGGCGCAGATCGTTGTGCCAGGCAGCTCGCGCGGATTCGATCCCTTCTTCGATCAGCCCGATGTAATGGAGGTACGCCGCAAATTGACCACATCGCCGGTCGAGATCAATGTGAAGGAGTTGCCTGCGGGTGCTCCGGCGTCGTTCTCGGGTGCTGTGGGTCGATTCACGATGGAGGCAACGCCCCCTGCGTCTAACTTCACGGCCAATTCGGCAGCGACCTACACGGTGAAGATCTCGGGTACGGGCAACCTGCCATTTGTGCAGGCACCGACCTTGTCACTTCCGTCGTCGTTCGAGTTGTACGATGTCAAGACGACCGAGAGCCTGAAAAATTCGTTGCAGGGCATTAGCGGCTATCGCCAGTTCGAGTATCCGTTCATTGCTCGTGCCGAGGGTGATTACGATATTCCTGCGGTGGAGTTCACCTATTTCGACCCTTCGCAGCTGAAATATGTGACCCTCTCGTCGCGCGAGTTGGCACTGACGATCGATCCCGATACGTCGGGAGGTCTGTCGGGTGCGCCCGTTATTGGCGGCGTGTCGAAGGAGGAGGTCAAACTGCTTGGTCAGGATATCCGTTTTATTAAGCTCGATTCGGCGGGCTTGCGTCCCGTTCGTTCGGTATTTGTCGGCAGTGCTGGCTATTGGACCATTCTGGTGCTGATGTTGGCGCTGTTTGTTGGCGTGTCGCTCTATCTGCGCAAGCGTATCAAGGAGATGCAGAACGTGACACTGATTCGAGGCAAGCGAGCTAACCGCGTGGCGTTGCAGCGATTCCGTGCAGCAGCTAAGTTTATGGAGATGAATAGCCAGCACGGCTTCTACGAGGAGATGTTGCGAGCGCTGTGGGGTTATATGAGCGACAAACTGAATATCCCCGTAGCCAATCTGACCAAGGAGAATGTTCGTGAGGAGTTGCGCAAGCGTAACATTTCGGCCGAGACGATCCAGCAGTTTATCGACATTATCATTTCGTGCGACGAGGCTCAATATTCGCCTATGGCGTCGGCTCAGATGAATGAGGTCTATGCCGAGGGTGTCAATATTATCTCGAAACTCGAATCAACGCTCAAAAAATAGGAGGACCCGAAAGATGAAACATAAGATCATAATGCTTTTGGCGGCTTTGTCGATGACGTTGGTGGTTGCGGCTCAAGAGCAACCAACGGAGCAGCCCGCAGAGCAACCCCAGACCTCAGTGGTCGATAACGAGCAGGTGTGGGACGATGCCAATACGGCCTACATCAATGCCAACTATCCGCGTGCAGTCGAACTCTATCAGACCATTGAGGAGCAGGGCCTGGCTTCGGCGAAGCTCTACTACAATATGGGCAATGCCTATTTCAAAATGGACGATATGGGTCACGCGATTCTCTACTATAATAAGGCACTGCGTTTGGCTCCGGGTGATGCGGATATCCGCTACAACCTCGATGTGGCCAATAGCTATACGAAGGATCGTATTCAGGTCGTTCCCGAGCTGTTCATCACGCGCTGGGTGCGTGGTGTCCGCCAGATGATCAGTGGTAATGCGTGGGCGGTGCTGTCGCTCGTGTTCTTTGCCATAATGTTGGTGGCGGTGATGGCTTATCTGCTGGTTAGCAATCTGTTGTTCCGCAAGATAGGATTCTTTGCGGCACTTGTCAGCCTATTGCTGTTTGTGGTGACGACGGCATTTGCAGTTACCGAGCGTCGCCACGCAACTTCGCCCAATGAGGCGATTGTAATGCGAGCGTCGGTGTCGGTCAAAGCGGCCCCCGAGAAGAATGCAACCGATATGTTCGTGCTGCACGAAGGCACGAAGGTGCGTGTGGGCAATCTGGTTGAGGGTTGGATCGAGGTGACCATTGCCGACGGAAATAAGGGTTGGCTCGAAGAGCGCACAATCGAAATGATCGACTAACGAACAAGCCTATGTCACGATTTCTGGAAGATGTAACGGCCGAGTTGTCGAAACTGCCCGGTATTGGTCGCCGCACGGCACTGCGCTTGGCTATGCACCTGCTGCGAATGGAGACATCGAGCGTGCAGGAGATGACTGCAAGTATCGATCGTTTCCGTACGCAGATTCGCCACTGCCGTCTGTGTAACAATCTGTCGGACACCGATGTGTGCCCGATCTGCGCCGACGAACGCCGCGACCACTCGACGGTGTGTGTTGTGGAGCAGGTGTCGGATGTGCTGTCGATCGAGAATACTCGCCAATATCGTGGTATCTATCACGTGTTGGGTGGTGTGATCTCGCCTATGCAGGGCATCGCACCGTCGGATTTGAAGATCGATCTGCTGCTCGAAAATGTTGCGCGAGGCGATATCCGCGAGGTGATTCTCGCACTCAATACCTCGGTCGAGGGCGAAACGACACTCTTCTATATCTTGAACCGCCTGCGTGCCTATCCATCGGTTAAGGTCACGAC
The DNA here is from genome assembly GCA_045655685.1 of Alistipes sp. Classification (GTDB taxonomy): domain Bacteria; phylum Bacteroidota; class Bacteroidia; order Bacteroidales; family Rikenellaceae; genus Alistipes. The sequence continues at coordinate 467,266 of JAZOPR010000002.1, read as the reverse complement.
CATTGCGCGCGGTTTGGGCTTTGGCGATGAGTTGGAGTATGTCGATGAGATGACCATCACTCAGGCGCTGATCAATCGCCGCGAGGTGGAGCGATAGACCGCACTGCTTAAAAATAACAAACCCGAGTTCCACGCACGGAACTCGGGTTTGTTTCGTTATAAGGAGTGTCGAACTACTTAATCTCCCAGGTTGCACCGCTTTGCAGCAGATCGTCCATACACTTGATCTTGCTGTCAGCCTTCACCTGCTCAACCTGCTCGGCTACCTTCTTGTCGTAAACTGCGTCGTCCTCTACCGAACGAATCACACCCAGAGCAACGGGGTACTCGGGGTACTTCATTGCAGCCAACATTACGTGCAGCGTGGTATCCTTCTCGTGAGCGTCGTGAGTCAGAATGTCGTCCTCGGTCACGCCATTCTCACCAACCGTTACGACCTTCAACTTCATACCATCCAACATCAGACCCTTGTTCTTCTGCGAGCCGAACAACATCTTCTCGCCGTGCTTCAAGGTGATGGTATTCTCGGCACGAGTAGCCTTGTCGCCTGCAAACAGAGCGTGGGTCTTATCGTTGAAGATCACGCAGTTCTGCAATACCTCGACGATCGAGAAACCTTCGTGCGCTGCACCCTCTACGAGGCAGTTCTTGGTCAGCTCCATCTCAGCGTCGATCGAACGAGCAAAGAAAGTACCCTTAGCACCGATTACCAGCTCACCGGGGTTGAACGGCTTCTCAACCGTACCGTAGGGCGAGGTCTTGGTGATCTTACCCAACTTCGAGGTGGGCGAGTACTGACCCTTGGTCAGACCGTAGATCTCGTTGTTGAACAGAACAACATTGAGGTTTACGTTACGACGGATAGCGTGGATAAAGTGGTTACCACCGATTGCGAGCGAGTCACCGTCACCGGTTGCTACCCAAACGCTCAGGTTGGGGTTAGCGGTCTTAACACCGGTAGCGATAGCGTTAGCACGACCGTGAATGGTGTGCATACCGTAGCTACGCACGTAGTAGGGGAAACGCGACGAGCAACCGATACCCGAGATTACGGTGAACATCTGGTGGGGAATGTTCTGCTTTTCGGCTACTTCGGGCAGTGCTTTCAGCACCGAGTTGAGGATAGCGTGGTCACCGCAACCGGCACACCATTTTACCTCCTGATCGCTCTTGAAATCTGCCGCAGTATATTTATATGTACACATAACTATTTGGCTAATAATTCGTTAAACTTATCTTTCAACTCAACCACGGTGAAGGGCTGACCCTCGCACTTGTTGAACTGCTCGAAGTTGAACTCCTGGAAGTTCTGGCGCAGATAACCTGCGAACTGACCTGCGTTCAACTCGCAAACAACCAAACGGCGGTAACGCTTCAAGACGTCGCGTACGTTAGCGGGCAGCGGGTTGATATAATTGAAGTGGCAGAGTGCGATGCTCTTACCCTCAGCCTGCAACTCCTCGACAGCAGTCTGCAAGTGACCGAGAGTACCGCCCCAACCGATAACCAGAACGTCAGCCTCGTCAGCGCCCATAACGGTCTGCTCGGGAATTACGTTCACCACGCGAGCAACCTTCTCGGCGCGGGTGTTGGTCATAATCTGGTGGTTAGCGGGGTCGTGCGATACGCTACCCTTGATCTTGTCCTTCTCCAAGCCACCGATGCGGTGCTCCAAGCCCTCGGTACCGGGGAATGCCCAGCGGCGAGCCAGAGTTTCGGGGTTACGCTTGTAGGGCAGATACTGAGCCTCGTCCTCGTCCAATGCTGTGCAAACGGGAGGAACGATAGCGGGGTAGTCGCTCATCGAGGGGATACGCCAGGGCTGGCTACCGTTAGCGATAAAGCCGTCGGTCAGCAGGATTACGGGCGTCATATGCTCCATAGCGATCTTACCTGCCTGGAATGCGTAGTGGAAGCAGTCGCTCGGGGTACTTGCTGCGATAACAACAACGGGGCACTCACCGTTACGGCCGTAGAGAGCCTGAACCAGGTCACTCTGCTCGGTCTTGGTCGGCAGACCGGTCGAGGGACCGCCGCGCTGTACGTCAACAACAACCAGAGGCAGCTCAGCCATTACAGCCAGACCCAGAGCCTCGCTCTTCAACGACAGACCGGGACCCGAAGTGGTTGTTACAGCGAAGTTACCTGCGAAAGCAGCACCGATCGAGGTACAGATACCTGCGATCTCGTCCTCAGCCTGAACGGTCTTAGCGCCCAGCGACTTGTGCTTAGCCAACTCTTCGAGGATCACGGTTGCGGGAGTGATGGGGTACGAACCGCAGAACAGCGGACGACCACTCTTCTCCGAAGCAGCCAACAGACCCCAAGCAGTTGCCACGTTACCGCTGATCGAGCGATAAACGCCCTTTTCCAGCGGCGAGGGAGCTACGTCATAGGTGTTAGCAAATGCGTGAGTATTAGCAGCATAGTTGTAACCTGCGTCCATTGCGAGTTTGTTAGCCTCGGCAACAGCGGGGTTCTTTTTAAGGAACTTGCTGTCGATATATTTCTTAGCGTGGTCGAAGGGACGGTTGTAGATGTAGAAGCAGATACCGAGTGCAAACATATTCTTACACTTCACGATGCTCTTGTTGTCCAAACCGGTTTCAGCCAATGCCTCTTTGGTCATCGAGGTGATGTTGGGAACTACAACGTTGTGATTCTCCAAGCCGAGCTCCTTGATGGGGTCGAGGGTTGCGAAGCCTGCCTTCTGCACCGACTTTTCGGTCAGCGTGTCACCGTCGATGATTACGGTTGCGTCGGGCTTCAACCACTTAGCGTTAGCTTTGAGGGCCGCGGGGTTCATTGCAACGAGCACGTCGCAGTAGTCACCCGGGTTAGTTACGTTACCGCTACCGAAATGAAGCTGGAAGCCCGAAACACCTGCTACGGTGCCCTGCGGTGCGCGGATTTCGGCGGGGTAGTCGGGGAATGTCGAGATTCCGTTACCCATCAGTGCCGAGGTGTCGGAGAAGAGTGTTCCGGTGAGCTGCATACCGTCGCCCGAGTCGCCCGAGAAACGGATTACAACGTCCTTCAACTCCTTAACATTTTGTTTGTCCATAAGTAGTTTGTTGTAATTAACGGGAGCCGAGTGGCTCGACTCCACCTAAATTATGATACTTTTGATAGTGAATTGTTGCTGTTTTTGTTACAAACTTTCTTACAAATATACGTAAAGTTTCGATACATTGTTCTCCTTTGCGTGGATTTAATTTCGTCTATTGTGATTTTTTTAACAAAAACGCGATGAATCGTGTGGCTGAGTGTTGTAATTTGGCGAAATTCGACTATTTTTGTATCAATCAAAAAAAATTATTTAATACACACAATTAAACTATGAAAAGACTTTTAAACCTAATTTGTATTTGTGCGGTTCTTTTGGTGGCTGGCTGTAAGGAGCCTGATCCGACACCTCCGACACCTCCCGAGCCCGATGTTGTGACCTTCCGTTCGTTCTCGTTGAAGAAGGCGCAAAACCCTGCACTCACCGAGGACCTGAACTTCACGATTGATGGCGATGGCGTGTTTAGCTGCAAAGTTCCCTATTTTGTCGATCGCGCATCGTTGATTCCGACCTTCACTGCGCCCGACGGTAGCTTCGTAGTGGCTCAGTCGAAGACCCAGATTAGTGGCAAGACCGCTGTGAATCTCTCGCAGCCCGTTGTGTATAGCATTACGGTGAATGGCAAAACCACCCCCGTGACGGTCAAGTTCGATATCGGTTACAAGGGCCTTTCGGGTCTGCCCGTTGTTGTGATCAACACCGAGAAGAATCAGCCCATTAAGGATAAGGATACGTGGATCCCCGCCAAAATGATGATCGACGACGGCAATGGCAGCGCTCTCTTTGTTGAGGCTGATGCCGAGGTCAAGGGTCGCGGAAACACCACGTGGAACTACGCCAAGAAACCTTACGCTATCAAACTCGGCGAGAAGGCCGAAGTGCTCGGTATGCCCAAGCACAAGCGCTGGGTACTGCTGGCAAGCTGGAACGATAAGGCGATGATGCGTACCGAATTGACCTTCTTTATGGCTCAGCAATACACCACATTCCGTTGGAAACAGCGTGGTGAGGCAGTCGAGCTGGTGCTCAATGGCGAGCATTTGGGTCACTACTACCTTTGCGAGCAGATCAAGGTCGATAAGAATCGCGTGCCCGACGGCTATGTGCTCGAAATCGACTATCGTGCCAAGGAGACCAATGGCGACATCTTCTTCAAGAGCGATCTGACGCAGCTCAATTTCGTGCTGAAAGATCCCGAACCGGATAAGGGTAGCGAGGAGTATAACTACGCCAAGAACTATATCAACAAGGCCGAGAAGGATCTCAAAGAGGGCAACGTCGCATCGTACCGTTCGTATATGAATATGGAGAGTTTCGTTGATTGGTATCTCAACCAGGAGTTCTCGATGAATATGGACGCCTGTTTCTTCCTGAGTGTCTATATGAACATCGGCGAGGACGGCAAACTCTATATGGGTCCGCTGTGGGACTTCGATATCGCATTCGGTAACGACGTATTCCCCGAGGGCGAGGATAACCACACTCCCGAGGGCTTCTATATCTACAATGCCGACCGATCGGATCTTTGGGTTAAGGTGCTGCGCAACGACGAGGAGTTCCTCAAATTGCTGAAAGAGCGCTACGCTACGATGCGTGCCGACAAGGATAATATTCTGGCACATATCGACGAGGTTGCTGCCGAGCAGCGTGAGTCGGCCGTGCTGAACGATATGAAGTGGCATAAACTCTGCAAGGCTGGTTCGTCGCGCGAACAGATTTTGAAGGCCTACGACAAGGAGATCCAGTTCCTGAAAGATTGGGTTGAGGGTCGTTTTGCTTGGCTCGACGAGCATATTCCCAACCTCTAAGTTGTGGCAACTGAGAATATTTCGACCGAAAATTTTGTGAGCGACGAAAAAGTTTCTAACTTTGTAAGTTGATAGCGCAAACTAAATGTGGCAATAACTAATTCATAAACAAATAAAATGAACTACCAGATCAAATTTACCACCCCCGAAGAGGCGGTGAAAGTTGTTAAGTCGGGCGATCACGTCCATCTGAGCTCGGTAGCAAGTGCCCCCCAGTGCCTGATCAAGGCTTTGGTTGAGCGCGGTGCTAACCACGAGTTTGAGAATGTTCACATTCATCACCTTCACACCGAGGGTCCTGCTCCCTATGCAGCTCCCGAGTTCGAGGGTATCTTCCAGCTTGATTCGTTCTTTGTGGGCGGTAACGTACGTAAGGTGACCCAGAGCGGTTATGCTGACTACATTCCCGTATTCCTGAGCGAGACCCAGAAGTTGTATCGTTGCGGTGCTCTGCCTTGCGACGTTGCAATGATTCAGGTTTGTCCTCCCGACAAGCACGGCTACGTGTCGTTGGGTACTTCGGTTGACGCAACTTTGGCAGCAATCGAGCAGGCTAAGACCGTTATCGCAGTAGTTAACAAGTATGTTCCCCGTGCACACGGTCAGGCTCTGATTCCGATGTCGATGATCGACGTATTCGTTCAGGACGACCAGCCGCTGGAACCCGCTCACTTCACCGCTCCCAACGAGGTTGAGACTCTGATCGGTAAGCATTGTGCTGCTCTGATCGAGGACGGTGCTTGCTTGCAGATGGGTATTGGTGCAATTCCTAATGCAGTTTTGGCACAGCTGGGTGGCCACAAGAACCTGGGTATCCACACCGAGATGTTCGCTGACGGCGTTCTGCCGCTGGTTGAGGCTGGTGTGATCAACGGTGCTAACAAGGGTACCGACCGTGGTAAGATGGTTTCGACCTTCTTGATGGGTTCGCAGGCTGTTTATGACTTCATCGATGACAACCCGGGCGTAGCAATGATGGACGTAGGTTACACCAACGATCCCTTCGTAATTGCTAAGAACCCCCGTATGACCGCTATCAACTCGGCATTGCAGATCGACCTGACCGGTCAGGTTTGCGCTGACTCGCTGGGTACTCGTTTCTATTCGGGTGTAGGTGGTCAGGTTGACTTCATCTATGGTGCATCGTTGGCTAAGGAGGGTAAGTCGATCATCGCAATGCCTTCGGTAACCAACAAGGGCGTGAGCAAGATTGCTCCCGTGCTGACCGAGGGTGCAGGTGTTGTAACCACTCGTTCGCATATGCACTGGTTTGTAACCGAGTATGGTGCAGTTGATCTCTATGGTAAGAGCTTGCAGGAGCGTGCTCGTCTGTTGATCTCGGTGGCACACCCCGATCACCGTGAGGCTCTGGACAAGGCAACCTTCGAGCGCTACGGCTCGCACCACCACTACATTAAGAAGTGTATGGAGTAATGACGCTCCACGCGCAATAAGTAAGGCCACTCCAATGCGGGGTGGCCTTCTTTTTTTGATATAGTTAAGCATTTGTAATCGGCTCGCGCTCCAATTTGACGATAAGGTTGGCGAGGTGGTCGGCACTCACAACGCCACTGCCGCGCCACACCACTCGCCCCGCGCGATAGATCACAATGGTGGGCACCGAACGCACATTATGGTCAGCTACGAGTTGCGCATTTTGGGGATCATCGATGTCGTAACGCAGGATCGTGACGCGCTCGCCCAATGTGGCAGCCAGCCGATCGAGTATGGGGTGCATCGTGCGACAAGGCCCGCACCACGTGGCATAGAAATCGACCAGCGTGGGAGTCGTACCGGCCGTGATCTCTTTGAATCTATTCATATTGTTTATTATTAGGTTGATATTCAGTGCATTTCGACCCAGCTACGCATCTGCGTCAATTCGTTTTCGAGGTATGCTATGGCGCGACGCAACCCCTCGTCGAGAGTTGTCGTTGGTTGCCATCCGAGCATTTTGCGGGCCCGCGAGATGTCGGGAGTTTTGTGTCGAGGGTCGTTGGGCAGTGCGCTCCGATGAATGATTTTCGAGCGACTGCCTGTGAGGTCGATAATCTTTTCGGCCAATGCCCGAATCGAAATTTCGTGATTGGCTCCGATGTTGATTGTCGGCACCTTCACATCGGGCAGCAGGTTCATCAATCGAATGAGCGCGTCGATCACATCGCCCACCCAGCAGAACGAACGCAGCTGCTCGCCATTGCCATAGATAGTCAGGTTGCGCCCCGACAGAGCATCGACAATCATCTTGGTCACCACACGCTGATCGCTCAGGTCGGCTCCCGAGCCGTATGTGTTGAATATTCGGGCGATCTTGCCATCTACCTGGTACTCATCTTTGTAGGCCTGCATAAAACTCTCGGCGGCCCGTTTGCTCTCCGCCAAAGCCGAGTGCGCCGGACCAAATTGTTGCTCCTCGTGCATCGATTGAGTTCGCACCGCGCCATAGACGTCGCCCGACGAAGCAAGCAACACCCGCGAGCGGTTGATGCGGGCACTTTCGAGGCAGTTGAGCGTGCCTAAGATATTGACTTTGTGGGTTTCGACTGCCATTGCCTGATCATAGCGCAGGGTCGAAGGCGAGGCGAGGTTGTAGATCTCGTCGACATTGATACCAAATTGATTGACAACATTGTGGCGAATGTAATTGAAGTTGTGGAGCGTCATCATTTCGCGCAGGATCGGCGACGATTCGCAGCTACGAATATCCATACAATAGACATCGTAGTCGCGATCGACCAATGAGCGGCAGAGGTGCGAACCGATCAGCCCCGCACCGCCGATTACGAGAATACGTTTTGAGTCGTTCATTTCCGGAAAGATTTTCCTGTTTCATTCCAAAAACTGTGCCTCGACCCACAAAAAACTCCACCCTTGTGCGGGGTGGAGTGCAGTTTTGAACTATTCTGTTGAGAGTCAGTTACTCTTCGTAATCGCTCTGGAAGATCGCTGCGGGCAGTTCGTCGATTCGATTGACATAGCGTACCTCGATACCCTTTGGCGGTTTGGGCAGATCCTTGCGCAGGTATCCCGAAACCACGATTCGACGGAAACCCAGACGGGCCGCCTCGGCAATGCGCTGTTCGCTACGCGGTGCGGGGCGCACCTCGCCCGACAGACCGATCTCGCCCGCACAGCAGACGCCCTCGATCAGCGGTTTGTCAAAATATGAGGAGATCACGGCCGCCACAATCGCCAGGTCCATACCCGTGTCGGCAATCTTGAATCCGCCCGCGAAATTCAGGAAGACATCTTTCGAGAACATCTTCATTCCAACGCGCTTCTCCAAAACAGCCAGCAACATATTCATTCGTCGCGAGTCGTAACCCGTTGTCGAGCGCTGCGGCGTGCCGTATGCTGCGTTGCATACTAACGATTGTGTTTCAATCAGATATGGGCGTATGCCGTCAACTGCTGCGCCCACTGCAATACCACTCAGTGGTTCATCATAGTGTGACAAAAGTATCTTCGACGGATTGTCAACCTCGATCAAACCCTCGTTTCTCATCTCGAAAACGCCGATCTCGAACGTAGCTCCGAAGCGGTTCTTTATGCCACGCAGGATTCGGTAGACGTTGTTGCCGTCGCCCTCGAATTGGAGCACCACATCGACAATATGTTCCAAAATTTTGGGACCTGCAATGGTGCCGTCTTTGGTTATGTGACCGATTATGAAGATCGAAGTTCCTGTGCTTTTTGCATATTTAAGCAGCGTGGCGGCGCACTCGCGAATCTGCGAAACACTGCCCGCCGACGATTCGATCAACTCGGTGTAAACCGTTTGTATCGAGTCGATTATGACGATGTCGGGCTGAATATCATCGATCTGCGCAACGATATTTTCGAGCAGAGTTTCGGAGTAGATCAGGCAGTTGTCATTTGCCGTTCCGATGCGCGATGCACGCATTTTGATCTGCTGTGGCGACTCTTCGCCCGACACATAGAGCACCTTCAATCCGTGGGGTGCGAGAGCAAGTTGCAGGCTGAGTGTCGATTTGCCGATACCCGGCTCGCCACCCAGCAACACGAGCGATCCGCGCACCAAACCGCCACCCAGAACGCGATTTACCTCGCTGTTACCCAGATTGATACGCTTGTGTACCTGTTCCTCGATCTGGGCAATGGTCTGCGGGCGCGATTGGGGCAGATGTGCAGCCACGGCACTAGATGCGGTTGTGGCTTTGGCGATAATCTCCTCGGCAAACGTATTCCATTCGCCACACGAGGGGCAGCGGCCTATCCATTTGGGGGCCTCGTAGCCGCAGTTGCGACAGAAATATGCCTTCTTGACCTTTGCCATAGGTTGATTAATATTGTTCTAATTGCCAGCCGGCCTCGTCTTCGATTCGATCGCGCAACGAGCCTGCGGGCAGAGTGTCGATAAATGCACGCGCAGCGATTCTCTGCTCCTCCGAGCGCGATCCGCAAGCGCCGATCACGACCGCTGCTCCGTGCGCCGTTACGACCTCCAAACCGGCCGGAACGTTCGCCAACGCCTTGCTGAGTTCGTCGCTTATATCTTTTATATTTAATTCGTTGCAGCGCCCGCCCACCAACATTGCGGCATAGCGCAACAATGCGTTGTCAGAGGCCAGCCACTCGCTGACAGCTTCGCGAGCCACGCCGGTACGAGCAATCAACACCGTCGCCACATTCTCGGCCATTTCGACCGTCGTAACGGCCTGAGCCCAGAATGGCAACTCGTCGCGCGTTACGCTTTCGGGCGAGGCGATTGTGAGTGCTGCGAGCTGCAATTCACGCACTTGCTGTTGATAGAGCAATCGAGCCAACTCGTCATCGGGCGCATATTGGCGTGCCAATGCACGTACGGTCGGGATACTGACGCCATAGCTCAGCGCATATTCGATCCCTTTTTCGCGCATCGAGTCGACCACTGCGCCATTCATCTCACGACGCAGTTCGCCGAGCAGGGCGACCATTTTCGATGTTGCGTTCATCGGTTTTCGGCGAATTATTTCTTTTGGGTATTCACGATCTCAACCACCTGACCATATTGGAAGATAGGCAGTTCGATCTCGGTGAGTGTGCCGCGGCTATCCGACAGACGGCAAACCACGTTATCAGCCACGCGGAACGGAACGGCGTAACGGGTGTCGCGCTCGCTCTTCAACGTGAGGCCCTCGGTCGGGATTTTGCCGCTGGGGATCAACTCCAATACGATGGGCTGTGCCGAGAGATTGTTGGCGGGCTCGATGCCTGTCTGCTCGCTGAATCGGCAGATGATATATTTTGTCTTAGCTGTTTCGGGAACGATCGAAATTGTCTTTACGATGCGGGTCACCACCTGCTTGCCGAGGAACAATTCGAGATACTCCTGTTCGAGGCGGTCGATCTCGTCGAGAGCTGCTTTCAGACCTGCGCCATATACATTCTCGCCCACGTCGCCCGAAACGAGTTCGATACGCACCTTACGCAATTTGAAGATTGTGTTTGCGGCCTCTTGTGCAGCCATTTCGAGGGGGACCTCAGTCGATGAGAGCTTGTTGGGCAACACTTTGGGGAACTCCTCAGCCGAGCCACGCAACGAAACGATCTGGCTGCCTTCGGTAAATTCGGGAGCCGTGGTAGCGGGTGCGGTGTCGGCAGCCGAGATTGCGGCGTCGATAATTGAGTAGCTGACCTTGTCGGTCAATGCGGCACGTGCGCCGAGATATTTCTGCGCGAATCGAGCATAGGGACCAACTACGGTAATCTGTTTTTCGACAACCACGTTGACCGTCAGTGTTGTCTGCGGGTGTGAGAGCGTAGTTACGCCATTTTCTTCGACGATACCGACCTTAGCGGCGGTGAAATTTTGCGCTGAAGCTGTTGCAGTGAGTGCGACACAAGCCACCGTTGCGAGTATTGCTTTAATGGTTTTCATAGGTTTCGTTATTGTGTTATGAATGTTATTTCTGCAAAGTTACTTTTATTTGTCGAAAATCATCTATTTCTCTACCGAAAATTTCCCTAATGCAGATAAAATTCTTCGGTCAGGTGTTTGTATTCCTCACTTCGTTGTCCATCGTCTGCTGCAAGAATGAGTTGCTGGTGCTCGGTTTCACACACCGAAAGTGACCACTCGCTCATCGTGCGTTTGGGTGTTGCGCCACGTTTGGTGACCACCTCGCAACGACGGCGCAGGTGCAAACCCGCAACCACAGCCTGCATCGCAAAGCGTCGCGCCTCGTCCGAAGGCAGAATCAATGCCATACGTCCTTTGTCGGTCAGTAGTCGCTTTGCGGCGTCAATCAGATCGCGGTGGGGGAGTGAGCAGTTGTGTCGCGCAACGGCACGCGATGCGTCGGGCGACTGCAACGTTTCGGAAAAGTAGGGCGGATTGCTGACAATCAGGTCATAACGCTCCTCGGTGGTATAATCCTGTATGGCAGTTTCGATCACTCGAATACGGTCGCCCCACGCCGAGCGAGCCACATTCTCGCGGGCGCACTCTGCGGCCGAATGGTCGATCTCGATGGCGTCGATCGTGGCCGAGGGGTTACGTTGGGCGCACATCAGCGCGATCAATCCCGTTCCCGTGCCGATGTCGGCAATGCGTTGCGCCGAGCCACACTCACACCAAGCGCCGAGCAGCACGCCGTCCGTGCCGACCTTCATCGCACAACCTTCGTGGTTGATCTCGAACTGCTTGAATGTGAATCCTTTGCTTGCCATTGCCGCTACTCTTTGAGGAATCCGTCAATACCTGCCCCGAACAGCGAGAAGTCGAATCGCACGGGGTCGTTCGGGTCGAATTGGCGCAATGCCTCGGTGATCTGTTCGACCGCTTTCCAATCGCTCTGCTTGCGCGTGAGCAACCCCAGCGCACGTCCCATATTGCCCGAATGTACGTCCAAAGGCAGATAGAGCGCCGACATCGGGATCGACTCCCAAAGTCCGAAATCAACACCTCGTTCGTCGCGTCGCACCAGCCAGCGCAGATACATATTCAGGCGTTTGCAGGCGGCCCCTTTGTCGATCGACGAGAGGTGTTTGCAGCAGTGCGGGTCGTGAGGTGCTGCGAAGAACGCACGTCGAAACTCCGACAGTACCACGCGCATATCGTTCGTCGCCGCATATCGACGTTCGAAGAAACCTCCGATGCCGCCCTCCTCGGCATACATTCGACGCATCGCCACCACGAACGAACGGAAGTCCGACCCATTGAACGTGCGGTGAACGTATGTAGTCAATTGATCGAGCTCGCTCTCCGAGGCATTCATCGTGAAGTCGTATGGAGCCGAGTCCATATACTCGACCATACGACGTGCGCTTTTGACGATTGCCTTGCGGTTTCCCCAGGCGATAGTAGCGGCCAGCAGACCGCTGATCTCGATATCCTCGCGCCCCGAAAAGAGGTGAGGAATACTGATCGGGTCGTTTTCGATGAACTCTGCGCGGTTATATTTGTCGTGCAGGCGTTCGAGCAGGTCGCGCAATTCTTCGTGGGTCATAGTGGTCACGTTGGTCGCCAAACTATAATTGTGAATTCTGGACAATCTGACCGTCACGCATTGTGATTTTGCGGTCGGCCATCGAAGCCAAACCTTCGTCGTGGGTGACGATAACGATAGTCTGTCCGAGTTCGTCACGCAGACGGAAGAAGAGTCGGTGAATCTCGTCGCGGTTGAACGAGTCGAGGTTACCCGAAGGCTCGTCAGCGAGCAGAACGGCAGGTGAGTTGATGAGCGCGCGTGCAATCGCAACTCGCTGCTGCTCACCACCCGACATTGCTGTGGGCTTATGGTTGCGGCGATTGTCGAGACCCATCATTTTGATCAGCTCGGTAGCACGACGCTCCGTTTCGTGGCGGTCGCGGTGACCGATAAGAGCGGGAATGCAGATATTCTCGAAGGCGGTAAATTCGGGCAGCAGGTGGTGAAACTGAAAGACGAAACCAATCTGCGAATTGCGAAAATCCGACAACTCTCTATCGCGCATTGCACTCACATCGACGCCATTGATTCGCACCGTGCCGCTATCCTGACGCGACAACGTGCCCATCACCTGCAACAGCGTGGTTTTACCCGCACCGCTTGCGCCGACAATCGACACCACTTCGCCTTTCGCTACGTTGAGCGACACTCCGCGCAACACTTCGAGCGAGCCGTAGCTCTTGCGTATATCTTTACACTCTATCATCGTTTTTAGTTGCTTTTGTTCAGTTGGTTATAAATTTTGACCACCTCGAAGGCCTCGCGCGTGTCGTGCACACGCAGAATCTTCGCACCTTGACGCAGTGCCTCCAAGTGGAGTGCGGTCGTTCCGTTCAGTGCCTCGGCAGGTGTGCCGCCGAGCAGTCGGTATATCATCGACTTGCGCGAAATGCCGACCAGAATCGGTGCTCCCAAATCGTTCAGTCGGTGCAATCCGCTCATTAGCTGATAGTTCTGTTCGAGTGTCTTGGCAAAACCGAAACCGGGGTCAATCACCACATCTTCGATCCCAGCCTTGCGCAGCGTGTCCAATTTCTGTACGAAATATTGGCGTACCTCCTCCACAATGTCGCCATAATCGGTCATCGATTGCATCGTTGCGGGTGTTCCGCGCATATGCATTGCCACGTAGGGTAGACCCAACTGCGCCACGGTCGTAATCATCTGAGGATCAATCTCGCCAGCCGAAATATCGTTCACTATGCAATCGCCCCATTCGGCCACCGTACGGCGCACCACCTCGGCACGAAACGTATCGATCGAAACCACCATATCGGGGCTCACACGTCGAATCACCCTCATCGCACGACCCACGCGCGCAATCTCCTCTTCGACCGACACCTCGTCGGCATTCGGGCGCGAGGAGTATCCGCCTACATCAAGCATCGTGGCCCCTTGCTCGATCGCCCTCTCGACGTGTCGCTCGATCTCCTCCACGGTGAAGGTGCGACTACCGTCATAGAACGAGTCGGGCGTGACGTTCACGATGGTCATCACGCTCGGCGAGCTAAGGTCTATATGCTTGTTATTTAATTTCATTGCTAAATTTTGCGTGCAACTCTTCGACCTGTTTCTGCACTGCATCGAGGTCGGTGTTTGTGATCGTATGGTCGGCACGTACCTCGCGCTCCGCATCACTCATCTGCGCCTCAATGCGGCGGCGAATAACCTCCGCGGGGGCATTGTCGCGTGCCGCGGCACGATCGATTCGCACCTGCTCGGGCGCCGAAACGGTCACCGTGCGATCCACCTTGCTGTCAAATCCGCAATCGAACAGGATCGCACTCTCCATAATCGTGTATGCCACTCCCTCGCTCTCACGTTCCGCGCACCAACGCTCCCAATCGCGACCCACGGCTGGGTGCACAGCGCCATTCAGTGCGGCCAAACGCTCGCTATTGCCAAACACCTCGGCAGCCAAACGTGCACGATTGAGCACTCCGTCACTATCATACATCTCCGTGCCAAACAACTCGATGAGCTCGGCTCGCAGCTCATCGTCGTTCTGCATCAGCCATTTAGCTCGGCTATCGCAGTCGTAGCAACTCACGCCCAACTCCTCGAATATTCGGCAGACGGTGCTCTTGCCGCTACCGATGCCGCCCGTTATGCCTACACGGATCACTCGTCAACCACCTCCTGCTGGTCGATTCTGATGTTGGGCACGATACCTATCGAGATGATTCGAATGTCGGGATATGTCGTAGCAATTGCGTTCATCAGCGATGACGGCGAGAGGACAATCTCGCAACTGTCGTTGGCCATTGGAGCGTGCAGCACGCGCGAGAAGGTGAGTTTGGTTTTATCGACCATATTGAATCGGTGCGCAACCAACTCTGAGCCACGACCCTCGGCCGTGCATTCTACCTTGAATTTGTAGCCGTCGAGGTTGACTCTGACGGGGATATTTGTCGTATAGTTGTAATCGAGTTTGGTGATGTACCACAGCACGAACGATGCGAAAAGCAGCAGCACAAACACCGGCGATACGGAATTGCGCAAGAAGGTGTTGATCGCTCTAATAAACTTACTCATAGTTGGTTATGTCTATAAATATTCAATAAACCATTCAATCTCTTGTTTCGCGCACGCTCGCGCGACCCACAAATATAGCAATTTTAGCGCAACCAAACAACCAAATAAAAAAAAGAACTGCACCTTTTTCGGGTGCAGTTCTGTTCTTCTCGATCAATCGGGGTCAATCGGCCGCCCCGCAGATCGCAATTACTCAGCCTTAGCAGCAGCTTTCTCGGCAGCGTACTTCTCGTTAACGATCTTCAACAGATCGCCGGTGATGTCGAGCTCGGGTGCGCCATCGAGCAGAGCGGTCGAGTTGATGATCAGCTTGTACTTACCGTCCTTGTTGATCTCCTCGACAGCCTCAGCTACGAGCATATTGATGCGGTTCTGCAATACGAAGTTCTCCTCGTCGAGCGTAGCAGCCTCTTTCTGAGTGGTGCTCTGGTAGTTAGCAATGCGCTTCTCCAAAGCCTCGCCCTTCTGCTGGAAGTCAACGGTGGTGATCAGGCCCTTCTGATACTTCTCCTGCAACTGAGCAGCCTCATACTGGAAGCCCTGCTCCTTCTTAGCCCACGACTGCTGAGCAGCTTCGAGTTTCTTCTGCAAAGCCACGCCCTCGGTCAGGAAGATGTCCGACGAAGCCAAAAGCGAGTCAGCCTTTACGTAAGCGATATCCGAGCCGGTAATGGTAGCCTGCTCTGCTGCACCCTCAGCGGGCTGAGCAGCGTTGTTGGTGCAACCCACAGCGAAGAGAGCTGCTACAACGGCTGCAAAAAGTGTTTTTTTCATAGATGTTTTGCTATTTTTTAGTTGTTAATTTTCGTAATGAATTACAAAGATACAAAAAAATTGTAAATTTGTATCCGTTAAACGAAAAATTGCAACATAATTATGTACGAATATATCAAAGGCGAGATTGCCGAACTGTCGCCTGCACGTGTAGTGATCGAGGCAGCGGGTGTTGGCTACGACATCGCCATTTCGCTCCAAACCTACTCCGAGATCGAGCACCTGACCGAGGCTAAGATCTACACCCACTATGTTGTCCGCGAGGACGCTCAACTGCTCTACGGTTTTGCGTCGAAATTCGAGCGCGAGCTGTTCCGTCATCTGCTGAGTGTTTCGGGTGTTGGCGGCAATACGGCGCGAATGATTCTTTCGACCTATTCGCCTGACGAACTGCGCAATATCATCGCCACGGGCAACGCAACGCTGCTTAAAAATGTGAAGGGCTTGGGCTTGAAAACGGCCCAGAAAATCATTGTCGAACTGAGTGGTAAGGTGATCTCCACCACGCCATACGAGGAGCGTCAGTTGCTCGGCAAGGTGCAGGATAATAACGAGATTTACGACGAGGCTCTGGCGGCACTTACGATGTTGGGATTCACCCGCACGGCGTCGGACAAAGCGCTCAAAGCGGTGCTCAAACAGAACCCATCGTGCTCGGTCGAGGACGCAGTCCGCTTGTCGCTCAAACAGTTGTAGCGAAATTCTAAATGCAAAAAAAGCCACGCTCTGCAAGGCGTGGCCTTTTTTATTTGATGCAATTCAATCTAAGTTCTGCGGCTGCGGGGGTCGCCCTTTGGGCGAGCCGCAGAACTTAGCGAAAACAGAGTTTTCGCGTGGTTGAATTGTGTCGTAACCGATTATTTCTTCAACTTCGCCAGGAACTTCTCGCGGCCGACGATGTAGCGCACGTGGTCGCCCTCGCCGATTAGGCCTTCGCTATCGTGAGCCTCGACGCGGAAGGTCAGTTTGCGACCCTCTGCGGCTACGAGTGTTGCGGTTGCGCTGACCGTGTCACCCACAGCGGTCGGTTTGAGGTGCGAGGCATTCATCAGCGATCCGACGGTGGTCTGATCTTCGGGCAGAGCCGATGCAACAGCCTTCATAGCAGCGTTTTCCATCAGTGCGATCATTGCGGGCGTTGCCAGCACGGGCAGGTCGCCCGATCCCATTACGGCGGCAGTCAGTTGTTCGGTTACGACGAGAGTCGAGGTCGATTTAGCTCCGATTTCCATAAATATTGGTACGTTTGAAAATGTTGTCAAAATTATGTTTATCTTTGCAAAGGTAACACTTAATTATGAAAAAGTCAATCGCCATACTCATTTTGCTGCTGACGGTTTTGTCGGTTGAGGCACAAACCCGCACGCAAACCCGTGTGCAACGGCGAACGCAGGAGCGAGTTCAGCCTACGGAGCAGAAGCAGACTCCGTTGCAGGAGCGTCGTGCTCGTGGCTATACCCGTGCGTGGGTTGAGGTTGAGCGTGGCGATTCGGTTCAGAACATTGCGGTGTTGCCGGTCTATGTTTTCCGTCGCCCGGCGGACCTGCGCAAGTATCAGCGTATGGTGATTGCGGTCAAGAAGACCTACCCGATAGCTAAGATCGCGCGCCAGCGTATGGCCGAGATGGAGGAGAAACTGCTGACGTTGCCCACGCGTAAGGCTCAGAAGGCCTACACCAGGCAGGTTGAGCAGCAGATCAAGGAGGAGTACACGCCCGTATTGAAGAAGATGACTCGCTCGCAGGGAGCGGTGCTGTTGAAGTTGATAGCGCGCGAGACGGAGTATTCGTCGTATGAGATCGTGCGCGAATTTCGTGGTGGCTTCACGGCGGGCTTTTGGCAGGGTGTAGCTAAGATTTTCGGTGCGAATCTCAAAACGGAGTACGATCGCGAGGACGAGGATCGTATGTTGGAGCAGATCGTAACTCTCTACGAGGCGGGTTTGCTGTAATTATTTTCATTTTCAATCATTTTTTTATTTTCCTTTTGAAATTTAGTTTTATTTTTATAATTTTGGGGTGAATAATCTTTTTAATATCTCAAATTATGAAAAAGCTATTAGCAGTTCTGGCAATCAGCATTTTCATTTGCGGTTGTCAAAAGGATCTTACTGAATGTGTAGACCCTCAAATCTCACGTGAAACTCCTGTAAATCTTACGAAGGAGGGAATTCTAAAATTTGAATCTCAATCTGCATTTGACCAATGTATGAATGAGATTATTCAAAATCCTACTAACGGAATCGCGATTGTCGATAGATATGTTGGCAAGGGCGATGTTACGCGCTCAAATTCTGATAGAATCTTTAACTCTGTCGCTCGCATTCGTGCCGATCGTGAAACGCGAGTAACTCCTGTGGTTGGTCAGCCTATTGACTATAACGATGGCCTATTTGTCCCCGAAATGACCGAGGAGGAGTTTAGGGACTATATTATAGATGAACTTCTTGTCGATGAAGAACTCACCTATGTTCTTGATAGCGATTTGCGAATTGTTGTTGCCGATACCGTCTATCAAATCACCACTGATGGAGTTTTCTTTGCGTCGTATGATAATATTACCATTATGGAGGACGTTATCGAGATGTATGATCCTGATATGATCCTTAATGGGGAATTTGAGTATCTTACTTATGTAGGAGAGGGGCGTTATCAATATCGCGATGTAGTGATTATTCCAAATCCAGATACTGGGCTTTTTGATCCATTAGTTCCTGTTGATCCAATTATCCCTACTGATCCCGAAGATCCAACAGATCCTACCGATCCTACCGATCCAAATGACCCAATTGATGATAGTGAAGATGATGACAATACTGAGGAAGATTTCCCTATTTATTTCCCTGAGCAGTTTGCCAAATGTGATAACATTAAAACATACGCATATCGAGCACCTATAATTGCGCTTAATTCTCTTGATCAAGGATTATACGAAGAGAAAAATAAAAAAGGAGCAGTTACCAATGAATTTTCGGATGGTAAATTTCGTGTGAAATGTAGATTACATAGTGTAGATTATGAATTTTATAAAAGTGTAGGCTATAAAATCAAATTTCAGCAACTTAAAAGTTTTTTTGGAATAAATTATTGGGTAAAAGCTGTACCTGATAGAATGGAGATAACAATCAATCGTTTGGATGTTAATGTCGATTATAAACTGAAAGGACAGACTGGGACTCCTTATGGCGGAGAAGAATATTATAAAATACCGGCTGTCTTAAATGGTGCAAATGCGGAATATATTGTCCGTTTGATGCAAGATGAGGTTGCTCTGTTTACACCATTCAAAGCTACCACAGATATAATTGCCGGTACTATACACCCTCTGCAATTGAATTCAACAGCAGATTGGTTGAAGATATATGATGTGCCGGCCAAACAAGTTTATAGTGTAATGAAATCACTAGAAGGTAAAACAATATATGCGCCATTATATAAACAAGTTTCTTCAACTGATCTGAGAACAGCGATGGTTTGTTGGGGAGGAAAGGCAATGACTCATAATTATTTTATGGGAGTAATGACATATCCTAATGCTAATTATGAAGAAACTCCCAAAAAAGCTGGTTTTACAATTTACAGAGGAGGTGGTGTTGGTTTTAATGAAGATTGGGAATTTGATGTGTTTGAAACCCTGAACGGAGCAATTGGTGCAGCAGATATTCTAGGATCAGTTGAATACAATGGTGAAGTCAGAGGGTGTCGCTTCTTGATTTATGAGAAAAATAATTAAATAATATAGTTGTGAAAAAAATTTTTCTATCAATAATTGGGATATTATGCTGTGGTGTAATAATGGCCCAGACCCTAAAAGAGCGCAAATTCTCATTTTCGGTAGGTTATAAAGTTGGTTATGAGATAACATCAGATCTCAAAAATATAGATACGGGTAATAAATATGATATGACTCATAGCTCGGAGGGACCTATCTATCATTTCGTTTCGCTCGATTTTAACTATGCAATTTCGCCTAAATGGGAGGTCGGCCTGGCAACGGGTATGAATGAAACCAATTTGGGTGTTGCGATGTTGCCACTTTATGCAAATGCTCAATATTTCTTCAATGATCGCACACGTGGTTGGTTTGTTTCGGGCGATTTGGGCACAAATATTAATGTCGGTATGCCTGCATTTGGTTTGCTGACAGGCGTTGGTGGTGGCTATCGTTTGTATATCGCCGATAAATTCAAAATGGATTTCTCGCTTGGATATATGTATTCGACGTCAAGTGATGATCAATATTGGAGAAGTCGCCAAAGTGCCATTCAGTTGGGTGTAGCGTTGGTGTTCTAACCTCCATATGACAAAAACAGCGAAGGGCTGACCCGTGTGGGTCAGCCCTTCTTCATACGTGCAATGGTCGAGCGAGCTATCGAGTAGATCTGACGGGCAACGGCATATAATCCCAATACCGACTCGGTGCGCGAAGCAACATACCCAAAGATATGGCCCGGCGAGAACCGTGCAACCAGCTGTTTTCGTCGGCGATCGAGTTGTGTGCGATATTGTGCGGCACTCTGCTCGATTTCGCGACGGCAACGATGCAGCTCACTCATCGAGCTGATCTGCGCAAGCTCCTGCTGATCAATCATTTTCTGCATCGCTATTTTGTTGTTCGTCGCTCGCAAAGAACATCTGTGCAAATCGACGAACCAGCCTGTCGGTGATTATTCGTTCGCGCAAGAAGTAGGCCGCAAAGCCCACGATGACGAACACCACGGCCGAAAAGATCATTGCCCATTCGAGCGATCCGATCGCCTGAGCGATCCATAGCGTTAAGGCGCCTATGCAGAACATCAAAGCCAACATCGCGGCTCCAATGGCGAGCAATATGCCGAAACCATAACTGAGCGTCAGCGAGAGTAGCTCGATTGCCGAAAGTTTGGTGGCGGCAAGTTGCAGTTGGACATACTCCGTTACCTGCTCGACCAGAGGTTGATCGTTGGCTTTGGGGTTGTTCTCGGCAGCCATTTCGCAGCGATTAATGCACGTGTTCTTTGAGGTCTTGATAGCGCTCTCGGATAGCACCCATCTCTTTGTCGATCATCTCTTTGATCGACTCGCGCAGATCTGCGCCACACTTGGGCGAGAGCATCAGAGCCGTTGCAGCACCGGCCAGCGCACCACCCAGAAAGACTAACATACAAGTTCCAGCATTTTTCATAATCGTAAACTGTTTTTTTGTTTTATGGTTCGTTGGTCATAGCTTGCAAATTTAGAGCCATAACCGACCCATAGCCTGAAAAAATTTCGTACATTTGTACTATGATCTGCGACCGAAAATATAGTGTGGCATTTACGGGTCACCGTGCGATGAACTATGCTGAGGGCGACTCGGCTGAGGCTCTGCGTCAGCGCCTCGACGCGACGTTGAGGGAATTGTATGCACGTGGCGCGCGCTGTTTTTATAGCGGTATGGCCGAGGGTTTCGACCTGCTGGCGGCTCGTGCGGTGCTCGACTTGCAACGCCAACATTCGGATGTTCAGCTCGTTGCGGCGGTGCCATTTCGGGGGCACGGACGCTCGTTTTCGGCGGTTGTTCAGCGCGATTATGAGCAGATTCTGCGCTCGGCAAATAGGGTAGAGGTGCTTGCGGAGGAGTATTCGCGCGAATGTTTTTTGCGCCGCAATGACTATATGGTCGAACGTTCGGCAACGGTTGTGGCGTGGTTTGATGGTCGCGCGGGCGGTACGGCCTATACCGTTTCTCGCGCCCGCTCGCTCGGCTGCGAGGTGATCAACCTCTACCGCGACGGCCAGATGGAGCTATTCTAAAAAATAAACCCCACCTCGAAAGGTGGGGTTTTCTCGTATAGTGTACTCGGATATTACTCCTGATCGTAGCCGAAACGTCGCAGCTGGCGGTCGTTGTTGCGCCAATCGTCATTGACCTTGACGAAGAGTTGCAGAAAGACCTTCTTGTCGAGGAAACGCTCCAAATCCTCACGCGCCTGCATACCTACGCGCTTCAATTTCTCGCCCTTATGGCCGATGATGATACCCTTCTGGCTGTCGCGCGTAACGTAGATTGTCGCCGAGATGCGGTCGATCTTCGGCTCCTCGCGGTACTCCTCGATAGCGATTTCGACGCTGTAAGGCACCTCCTTGTCGTAGTTGAGGAAGATCTTCTCGCGGATAATCTCCGAGGCGAAGAAACGCAATGTCTTGTCGGTCAGCGTATCCTTCGGATAGTACGCCTCGCCCTCGGGCAACATCGAGAGAATCAGGTCGAACAGACCGCCCACGTTGAAATTCTCCTTGGCCGAAACGGGAACGATACGTGCCGAGGGCATACGCTCGTGCCACTGCTCGACCAACGCTTCGAGTGCCTCGGGTGTGGTGAGGTCGATTTTGTTGATCACGACGATTGTCGGAATGTCGCTCTGCGCCACCTTGTCGAGGATCTCGGCCGAGCGATCGGTGTGCTCGACCGTGTCGGTAACGTAGAGCAGCACATCGGCGTCCTTCAACGCTCCGCGCACGAAACGCATCATCGACTCTTGGAGCTTGTAGTTGGGTTTGAGAATACCCGGCGTATCCGAGTAAACGATCTGAAAATCATCGCCATTGACAATACCCATAATACGGTGGCGCGTGGTCTGCGCCTTTGATGTGATGATCGACAGACGCTCACCCACGAGCGCATTCATCAGCGTCGATTTACCCACGTTCGGGTTGCCAATAATATTTACAAAACCTGATTTGTGCATAGTTTTTTATCGGTTGAATAAAAGGGGCGACCGCACACGTCGGACAACCCCTTTTAGCTATTCTTATCCAGTAATCTATCGACGGAAACCGCCACCGCGACGCATTTGCGCCATCTTCTGCTGTAAACCACCGCCCGCAACCATCTTCATCATCTTGCGGGTCTGCTCGAACTGTTTGAGCAGCTTGTTTACCTCGGCCACAGTCGTACCGCTACCTTTTGCGATACGCTCACGACGCGAGGCGTTGATGATCGCCGGATTCTCGCGCTCGGCGGGGGTCATCGAACCGATGATAGCCTCGGTCTGCTTGAACGCATCGTCCGGAATATCAACATCTTTCAGCGCCTTGCCCATACCGGGAATCATCGAGGCAACGTCCTTCAAGTTACCCATCTTCTTGATCTGGTCGATCTGCGTGAGGAAATCGTTGAAGTTGAACTGATCCTTCACCAGCTTCTTCTTCAACTTGCGAGCCTCCTCTTCGTCGTACTGCTCCTGTGCGCGCTCAACGAGCGAAACCACGTCGCCCATACCGAGGATACGGTCGGCCATACGTTCGGGGTGGAACACTTGCAGAGCGTCCATCTTCTCGCCGTTCGAGATGAACTTCAAAGGCTTGTTCACCACCGAGCGAATCGAGATAGCGGCACCACCGCGCGTATCACCATCGAGCTTGGTCAGTACAACGCCGTCGAAATCCAGACGGTCATTGAACTCGCGAGCTGTATTCACAGCGTCCTGACCCGTCATCGAATCGACTACGAACAGCGTCTCGCACGGATTGGTTGCGGCCTTCACAGCCTCGATCTCCTGCATCATCTGCTCATCGACAGCCAGACGACCTGCCGTATCGACAATCACCGTATTGATGGTCTTGCTACGCGCATAGCGAATAGCGTTCTGAGCGATCTCGACGGGATTCTTGTTGCCCTCTTCGGTATAGACCTCGACGCCAACCTGCTGACCGAGAATCTTCAACTGGTCGATAGCCGCAGGACGATAGACGTCGCCTGCAACGAGCAGCACCGAACGGTTGCGCTTGGTACGCAACATCGACGCCAACTTACCCGAGAAGGTTGTCTTACCCGAACCCTGCAAACCTGCAATCAGAATCACTGCGGGCGTGCCTTCGAGGCGGATATCGGTTGCCGTGCCACCCATCAAAGCGGCCAATTCGTCGCGTACGATCTTGGTCATCATCTGACCGGGCTTGACCGATTTCAGCACGTCCTGACCGAGTGCTTTCTGCTTCACCTGATCGGTAAACGCCTTGGCAACCTTGTAGTTAACGTCGGCATCGATCAACGCGCGACGGATCTCCTTGACCGTTTCGGCCACGTTGATCTCGGTAATGCGACCCTCGCCTTTAAGGATCTTAAACGAGCGTTCGAGTTTATCTGTTAAGTTTTCAAACATATCCTATTACGATTAATTTCGGAGCGCAAAGATACGCTTTTTGTTTTGATTTACAACTTTTCGTAAGCCTCTTTCAGTTGCGCCATTGCCTGTTCGATTACCGAGCGCGATGTGCCGATGTTCATACGAACGAAGCCGCGACCCTCCTCGCCAAAAGTTGCACCGTTGTTCACACCAATGCGCGCCTTGTTGGTCCAGAAATCGAGCATAGCCTCCTGCTCCAAACCGAGCTCGCGACAATCGAGCCACATCAGGAATGTTC
This sequence comes from Alistipes sp., assembly GCA_045655685.1. GTDB lineage: Bacteria > Bacteroidota > Bacteroidia > Bacteroidales > Rikenellaceae > Alistipes. Next base: position 443,262 of record JAZOPR010000002.1, on the reverse strand, counting down.
CCTGCTGCTCGTAGTGGCGAATTTTGGGGCAGTTCTCTTCGAGGAACTTGCCGACATAGTCGATGTTGCCAGCGATGTACTCCATCACCTCGTTGAGCCACTCCTCGCCCTCGTTGTAAGCCACTTCGAGAGCTGCCGTACCGAAGATGTTGCCACCACCTGCGTGGGTGCGGTCGCACTCAGCGTTGAATGCCGCGCGCAGCTCCTCGTCGGGAATGATCGTAACCGACGTAGCCAGACCTGCGATGTTGAAGGTCTTGCTGGGTGCGGTCAGCGTGATTGTACGGTGAGCCAGATCGTCGTTGAGCGATGCGATGCTACGGAATACGTTGGGCTCGATGATCAGGTCGGCGTGAATCTCGTCCGAGATGATCTTCACGTTGTGCTTGCGGCACAACTCGCCCACGCGCAGCAACTCCTCCTCCGAAAAGACGCGACCGGTAGGGTTGTGGGGCGAGCAGAAGAGCAGCGCCTTTGCGCCCTCCAACTTACGATCGAGGTCCTCGAAATCGATCTCGAAACGACCATTGACGATCTTCATCGGGTTGTTGATCAGTCGGCGGTTATTCTGATTGATCATATCTGCAAACGGCGGATATACAGGCGGTTGAATCACCACACCATCGCCCTCGTTGGTCAGTGCGCGGATTGCAAAAGCGAAGCCTGCAACCACACCGGGCGAGAATCCGAGCCACTCGCTCTTTACCGCCCAATTGTGGCGACGCTGCTGCCAGCTGACGATGGCGTCGAAATAGCTTGCGGGGCGAATTCCGTAGCCATACACTTTGTGATTTGCGCGACGAATCACGGCCTCGGTAATCTCGGGCATCACCTCGAAATCCATATCAGCGATCCACATCGAGATGATGTCGTCGCGACCGAATACGCTGAGGTTTTCGTCGAATTTGATACAAGCAGTTCCTTTACGACAAGGAACAGAGTCGAAGTTATATTTCATTTTTTGTCAATTAATTGCACATTGAGAGCCTTTGAGCGTACAAATATATAAAAAAAACGTGTATCTTTGACCCCTGAAAACGATATATTATCATTCGATGAGTAATTTTGATGAGAAAAAGGGTGGACAGCACGTCGGGACTGACGCCCCCACCTACCGGAGATTTGCGCGTGACAAGCGAGTTCGCACCACGAGTGCCGTGAAGGTTGAGCCCGTTTCGCGCCGAGATAATACGGAGAACACCAACCGTGAGGGTCGTACGTTCAACCGTGATGAGCGCAGTGGCTACAAGCGCTCGTATAATAACGATCGAGGCTCGCGTCCTTCGGACGAGAATCGCCCTCGCGCATCGTATAACCCCAATTTCACACGCGACAATCGCCCTATGTTCCAGTCGGAGTCGGGTGAGGAGCGTCCGCGCCGCACATTCAACCGCGACCATAATCGTGACTTTAATCGTGATGGCGAGCGCCGACAGTACAATCGTGATTTCAATCGCGATGGCGAGCAGCGCACCTTCAACCGCGAGCGTCGTTTCAATTCAGAGGAGCGCCCGCAGCGTTCGTTCAATCATGACTATAATCGTGATTCTCAGCGCGATTTCAATCGCTCGGAGGGTCGTCCCTATAATTCGTTCCGTTCGGAGTCGGGCGAGGAGCGTCCGCGCCGCACGTTCAACCGCGATGGTGAGCACCGCTCGTTCAACCGCGACAACAACCGCGAGTTTAATCGTGAGGGTCGTTCGTTCAATCGTTCGGAGCGTTCGGGTGGTTTCCGCCAGCGCGATGATCGCCCCACGCGTAAGCCTGTCCGCACCAAGTCGGCATATAGCGAAGGCGAGATTCCCGAGTCGTATCCCCGTTTCGCAGCACCCCAGCAGGAGGGTGAGATTCGCCTGAATCGCTATATTGCGCAGTCGGGTCTGTGCTCGCGTCGTGAGGCTGACGAACTGATTGCAGACGGTAAGGTTACGGTCAATGGCGTTGTTGTGACCGAGATGGGTACGAAGGTTCAGCCCACCGACGAGGTTTGTGTTAATGAGAGCCGCGTGGTGAGCGAGAAGAAGGTCTATATCCTGATGAACAAGCCGAAGGGCTATGTTACCACTGTCGAGGACGAGCACGCCGCAAAGACTGTAATGGATATCGTCAAGGGTGCTTGCGCCGAGCGTATCTACCCCGTAGGTCGTTTGGATAAGAACTCGTTGGGCGTTCTGCTGATGACCAACGATGGTGATCTGACCAAGACTCTGACCCACCCCTCGTATGAGAAGCGCAAGGTCTATCAGGTGACTCTCGATAAGCCGCTTTCGAAGGCCGATATGGAGCAGATTGTCGAGGGCATTACGCTCGAAGACGGCTTTATTCAGGCCGATGAGGTTAGCTACGTGAACGAGAGCAAGAAGGAGATCGGCATCGAGATCCACTCGGGTCGCAACCGTATCGTTCGTCGTATTTTCGAGCACCAGGGCTACACGGTTACCAAGCTCGACCGCGTGCTGTTTGCGGGCTTGACCAAGAAAAACTTGAAGCGTGGTCAGTGGCGTTTCCTGACACCTCAGGAGGTTGCAATGCTCAAATCGGGACTTTATGAGTAACCTATCGGTTGCAAACAGAATATAACAAAATCGAGGGTCGCCCCGCAGTTGGAGCGACCCTCAAACTTTGTACGCGCGAGCCGATTTAGAACGCGAACCCTACGCCAAAGGTAAAAGCGTGTCCGTTATATTTGCCGGTTTGGATAATGTAATCGCTATTAGCAACCATAACCTCGCCATATTTTTGTAGGAAGTTATAACCAACCGTGAGATCAATTTTGAAACGCGGTGCGATATGGAATCGGTAACCACCGCCAATGCCGGCCTGCATACCTGCTTTGATTTTGTCAGTGCCACTGAAATTGACACCCATATTTGCGTAAGTGAGCCAACGACTGCTATTTACGTCGCTATTCCAAAAGTGCTTTGCCTCAAAAAGCAAAGGAATGCCATAGCCTGTATAACCCGTAACTAAACCTGCCGTCCAACGCGGGGTAACAGCATAGTCAAAATTAAGGGTCAGCATATGCATATCGACGTATGCGTCTTTAACTTTCTGTTTGCCAATAATGTCGTTTTCGATAGTTGTGGCTGCAAAAATTGCGTAGTCATAACCAATACCAAACGAGAACGGGCCTTTGGGCTTTCGCTGAGTTTCGTTGTTCGACTGTGCCGATGCGCTCGCTGCGAGCATTAGCATTACGGCTAATGTGATAAGTCTCTTCATAATTTCTATTTATTTTTTGTTAAGACGTCCGCCACCTATGCAAATGCCTAATGAAAGTCGGAAATTTTGGTAGTTAGCTTTGGTAATTCCGTATGACATAGTAAATCTAAAACGGTTGTAAAATTCTATACCAACTCGCGGGGTACAGATTACAGAATGCATTCTCTGGTCTTGGAAATTTTGGGTGTTATCATAGTCAAAACTATAATCGTAGACATTGCTCGCACCAATATAGCCAATCCCAATTCCCACAAATGGTGCAAAATTGCTACCGCGTCGGAAATTGTAATCGCTAAAAACTTGCAATGTTGTAGAGCGTGTTTGTACGTCAAATTTTTCGGTGATTACACGACCTCCAAATGATTGATCAAAACGCACTCCGATGTCAAATGGTTTCTCGAAATTATGACGCATTTCGAGACCGAGATTTACGCCTATTATATTTTTACCTGCAAGTTTCTGACCTGCTGCATTGAATCCCAAGCTAACCTCCCCTTCAAGATCTTTGACAGGCTGACTTGCAGTTGTCTGTGCCGCTGCAGTAGCAGTTGCAATGAGCAATGACGAAGCAATTAATATGATAATTCTTTTCATAGTAACTAAGATTTTATTTGATGTACTTAATTATTATTCACCTGTTGTAATATATGCACCTTTCCATTTTCCTTCATATTTTACTGCGGCATATACCATTCCACGGTTAAGTTTTGTAATAATAATTTCAGGCTGCACTGCATTATAGTCAATAAATCCCAAACCATTGCCGAGAGATAGTCCTACCGCAATGCCATAAGGCATTGGAATGAAATTAAAATGAGTCGCTTCGCGTCCTTGACCAAATGCTTCTCTTTCGCCTTGTGGTAACAAGAAGTGATATCGGTTGTCCTTCTCTTTATTTATAGTTACAATACCATACTCGTCAAAATATTTACTTTGCTCGCTGCTACTCGTTTCTGCTTTCCACTTTCTAATTTTTGTTTGAACTTCGTTGTTTATATATCGACTATAAAGTAAGGTAGTGTACCCATTTGTATAATCGAATTGATTGCTATTCAATTTGAAGAACACAATTGGTTTGTCTTCTACGTCAAAATCTTGCTTAATATAATATGGCATATCTCCATATTGTGCGTATGGTTTCTTAGAATAGTCTACAATCAGTTCTATGCCACTCCAACCATATCGGAACTCATCAGCTTTCTTTCTAAACCAAGCAAAACCAACTTTCTTCTGCATTCTAACAGTCATACCAGTTGAAACCCAAATACCGTAGTTCTGCGAATACATTCGCAAACGCATACGATGTTTATTATCGAAATAGTTTGAAATGACAGTGCTTGTGCCTAACATATCAGATAGAAATCCGAAACTTTCGTGTGATTTGTCCTTATATACACAAGATACAATATCACTCTTTGGAATGCCTATTTGATCTCGTAGGATTAAATATCCCGATGTTGTGAGAGCAGATTTTGCCATATGGTGCGGATAATCCGCATAGTATACCTCTTCTGGTATATTTGTATCATCACCCTCTCCCTCATCATCGTCTGTTGCTGGTGGAAGGACAAATTCGGGGTTAGGATTCGGAAGAGGTACTAAGTTATCACGATAGATTGTACGAATGGGGAAATAACCATAAACAATACCGTCAGCAAGCAATGTTTCTGAGTTTACGGTCATACCCGTAGTATCTACCGTTTCCAAGACATTTTCGATATACGTAACATCTTCATTAGCGTCATAGATAATGTAACCGTCCTCAACAATACGGTAAACACTATCAGCAACTTGCACCTCGCGGTTAGCATTGAGCACAGCACACATATACGGATCCCAAACGATCGAATCTTCGGGTTCGTATTCGAGTTCTTCGGCTGAAATTACAGCCAATTCCTCGTTGGATAATCCGACGATGCCTTGCGCAGCGAGCGATTCGCGCAAAGATACAAATGTAGTGTCCTCCTCGCCATCGACTGAGCGAGTAGTAGCGGATTTCGGCAATGTTAATTGCTTACTCTCTTTGAGTTGGTTTAGTTGGGCAACAATGTTTGCTTTTGTGGCAAACACAAGTCGAGAAGAAGATACGCCTTGGGCGTAAGATAGTTCTTGGCTTTCGTTGTCAGACTGGTTAGGAATTTCGTAGCCTGTCAAGTCTTGATCACAAGCGAAGAAAGAGGTGGCAGCTACGAAAACGAAGATTGTGAAAATCTTTTTCATAGCTAAAATTTTTTAATGTGTTAATGAACTTTGTGTACGCGTACACCACAAAGGTAGGTAAAAGTTCCTACCATTGTTCTCTTTTTTACAAAAAAATTAATTTTTTTGATTTTTAAGAGCAATACCTATATATTATAGCTCTTCGGCACGAGGGATAATGCCTCGGATACCGCCCGCCATTAGGTATTGAAGAACACCACGGGCAACCATAAAGAGCAGGAACGCCAGCCACAGAGCGTCGTTGCCCCACACGCCACGCAGCGAGAAGAAGATCGCAAAGTAGAGTGCCAGTGCGCAGACCATCGAGTTGCGCAGTATGCGCGTCATTGTCGCTCCGATCATAATGCCGTCCATCAGGAATGGTGCAAAGCCCGCCAGCGGTGCGAGTATGATCCACACTCGATACCTTGCTGCCGTAGCCATAATTGCCGCCGTTTCGGTCGGGTCGCCATCGACAAACAACCCCAACAGCCACTCCCAGCCGACGGTGTATGCCGCAACATAGACGAGTGCAATCACCAAACTAATGCGGAACATTCGTCCCGCCGCATCGCGCAGTGAGGCAGCGTCGCGTGCCCCCACGAAACGGCCCGTCAGAGCCTCGGCAGCGTATGCCACACCGTCGCTCATATACGAGAACAGCGAGAACAACTGCATCATTAACGAATTGACCGCCAATATTGTCGGGTCGCCCATACGTGCCGCCGCTGCCGTAAAGAATGTGTAGGCGACACACAGACAGAACGAGCGAATGAAAATATCTCGATTGACCGCAAAGAAACGACCCATAGCCTGCAATTTCATCGCGCGACGTAGGCTCGCCAGCCGCACCACATCGCGGTAGCGCCACGCAATCGCCACCAAAGCCATCGCTACACCACTATATTGAGCCACGACCGTACCCCACGCAACGCCCTCCAAGCCCATCTCGAATCCGAAGGCGAACCAGATACTGCAACCGATATTTACGACATTTTGCGCCAGCGCGATCAGCATTGGTGTCGATGAGTTCTGCATTCCGATAAACCAGCCGTTGAGCGCAAAGAGCGAGATCGCCGCAGGCACCGCCCAAATACGCGCAAAGAAGTAGCGGCGTACCAGATCGTCGCCATTCATCAGCCAAATAGCAAAATCGCCAACGGGGCGGCGCAACAGCAGAAGCAGGGTAGCCAGCACCGCCGCCATCACCACACCTCGCACCAGCAGATCAGCACACTCCTCGCGCCGCTGGGCACCGAAAGCCTGTGCCGTCAGTCCGCTTGTGCCCATACGCAGGAACGAGCAGTTCCAATAGATGAAGTTGAAGATCGAAGTTCCGATCGCTAACGCACCAATGGTAGCGGTCGAGTCGCCCAGACGCCCCGCAATGGCCATATCGGCCATACCCAACAGAGGTACGGTCACATTCGACACGATATTCGGAATCGTCAGTCGCCATATTTCGCGGGTCATCGGTTTCATTGCGCAGGCCTATTTTGCAGAGCACAAATATAACGCTTTGTGGCGTGAAAACCAAACCAAATTGTAACCTTTGCAACGTGCAGAGAGTCAGCCCTTGATGGGCTGTTGTGTTAAAAAAGTTGAAAATAGTATTGCGATTTAAAAGTTTTTTCTTAACTTTGTATTATGTGTCCGTATTAATTATGCGGCTTTTTTGAGTGTAGAAAAACAAATAAACTTAATACTAATTAAAAAATCTTTGACTTATGAAAAACATTTTTCGTCGCGTTGCAAGTATGCTCGCAGTAGCATTTGTTGCGACAATGTCGTTGGTTGCCTGCTCTGAGGAGGAGGTAGCTGAACCGAAGCGTCTGGGCGCTCCCGAGGTTGATGTTATCTACCGTTCGGAGTCGTTCGATGTAACTTGGAAGGCTGTTGAGGGCGCTGACGGTTACGTTTATTCGCTCAATGGTGCTGCTGAGCAGACCACTACCGCTACTTCGGTGAAGTTCGACGGTTTGAAGTATGGCTCGGCTAACACTTTGAAGATCAAGGCTGTCGATTCGTCGAAGGCTTATGCTGATTCGCAGTGGAACACCGTAAACCTCACTCTGAACACCGCATTTAAGCTGGGTGAGATCGAGTTGACCGTATCGGGTCAGACTGCATCGTCGTTCGTTGTATCGTGGAACGCTGCTGAGGGTGCTGAGTACTATGAGGTTGCTCTGGCTACTTCGTCGACAATCGAGATAGTTAATGGCTTGCAGAAGGAGTTTACCGGCCTGGCTGAGGGTGTTTACCACGTTATGGTTCGCCCCGCAACTTCGGACGCTGACTACGCTCCCGCTGCTTGGGTTAGCGTAACTGCTAAGACTCAGGAGACTATCGCTGACGAGTTGGCTGCTAACAGCTACCTGATCGAAGAGGCTGGTGCTTACGCATTTGCTCCTTTCAAGGGTAACTCGGGTGAGGCTGTTGAGGGTGTTGCTGGTGTAGCTCTGCTGTGGCAGGATACTCCGGGCCTGATCACCGAGGCAGGTTTGGTTGATGGCAAGGTTCGCTTCGTAGTAGCTGAGGGCGTTTATGGCAACGCAGTTGTTTATGCATACGGTGCAGGTGGCAACGAGGAGATTCTTTGGAGCTGGCACATCTGGGTTCCCCAGCAGAATGTTGAGTCGCTGCCCGCAATTACCGGTTTCAACTTTATGAATATGAACCTCGGTGCAACTACCGCAGCCGCTGCTGACGTGAATGCTTATGGCTTGGTTTATCAGTGGGGTCGTAAGGATCCTTTCACCGGCTCGCCTACGCTGACCGGTACTACTGAGACTATCTATGCACCTATCTACGATATCAATAACGAGCAGATCGCTTATGGTAAGTCTGCAACTAAGCAGTCGGTAGAGTATGCAATCGCAAATCCTGCAACCTTCATTTCGTCAGGCGCTATGTACCAGGATTGGTGCTCGACTTCGGACGATACCCTGTGGGGTAACGCTGAGGGTCATCTCCGTGAAGAGGGCTCGGTTAAGTATCAGAATTTGGGCGAGAAGTCGATGTATGACCCCTGCCCCGCAGGTTGGCGCGTACCTCCCATCTACGCTACTTCGCACTTGACTTCGTCAGGCCACGTTGTATTTAGCTATGCTCAGACTACTATCGCAGACCGTAACGAGGACGGCGTTGTAGATAAGAATGACTACAATTTTGGTTATTACTTCACTTTGTCGGGTCAGACAAAGACCTTCTTCCCCGCTGCCGCAAACTGGGACGGTTGGTATGCTGCTCTCTATGGCTCGAAGGCAGGTCATGCAAGTGGTTATTGGACCAACTCTGTATATGTAAGCAATCTGGCGGCACAGAAGGATAGTCCGATGGCAACTTTGGGTGTGATGTTCTTTAGCCCTGCAATGGCAGGTAACTGCTATGTCTCGGCAAATACGGGTGCAGCTCGTGGTGATGCTTATTCGGTACGTTGCGTTGCTGACAAGGAGTAAGCAAAACAGAAGGTAGCTATACCTTATTAATTAATAGTAAATCGGTCGATACCGCAGGGTGTCGGCCGTTTTTTTGTCGATTTATGGCCGAAAATGGGGCTAAAACGGGCATAAATCGGTGAAAAAGTGAAAAAAATAGCGCGCATTTTTTTTATTAAAAAATAATCACTACCTTTGCACGCCCATAATAATGGGTTTGGATCAATTAAACAAGTATTAATTTAAACGTAAAACAAGTGGATTCATTAAGCTACAAGACTATCTCGGTGAATGCAGCGACAGCAAACAAGGAGTGGGTGCTGATCGACGCTAATGGCGAGGTATTGGGACGTCTTGCATCGCAGATTGCGAAGATCCTGCGCGGCAAGAACAAGCCTAGCTTTACTCCTCACGTTGATTGCGGTGACAACGTTATCGTTATCAATGCTGATAAGGTGAAGCTCACAGGCAAGAAGATGACCGACAAGGTCTATGTGCGCCACACGGGTTACCCCGGTGGTCAGCGTTTTGCCACTCCGGCAGATTATTTGAAGAGAAAGCCTACCTTCGTTGTTGAGAAGGCAGTTAAGGGTATGTTGCCCAAGAACCGTCTGGGTGAGGCTCTCTTGAAGAACTTGAAGGTTTATGCAGGTGCTGAGCATCCTCACGCTGCACAGAACCCCAAAACAATCAAATTAAACGAGATTAAGTAAAGATTATGGAAGTTGTAAACACCGTAGGACGCCGTAAGGCCGCTGTGGCTCGCGTATACGTAAAACCCGGTCAGGGCAACATCACAATCAACAAGAAGTCGCTTGAGACTTACTTCCCGTTGGAGATTCTTCGTTTCGTTGTAAAGCAGCCGCTGTTGGTAACCAACACCGCTGAGAGCTACGACATCACGATCAACCTCGACGGTGGTGGTATCAAGGGTCAGGCTGAGGCAGCTCGTTTGGGCATTGCACGCGCATTGTGCCAGATCGACGCTGAGATGCGTCCCGTTTTGAAGAAGAACGGTTTCATGACGCGTGATCCTCGCGAAGTTGAGCGTAAGAAGCCCGGTCAGCCGAGTGCACGCGCGAAGTTCCAGTTCAGCAAGCGTTAATATTCGCGTCCGAATTGGCAGCACGATCGAGGTTCAAATTTTGCAGACTGCCGCATAGAGCGCATTACCGCAAAATTGCCTGATCGCGGAAAATCGGTGGGATTGTCCCAGGCGGCACTACTCGCCGGTTGAAGAACAGAGAACAAAAACAGAAAAACAAACATTTGAAACAATGTCAAGAACAGATTTCAATACTTTATTGGATGCCGGAGTGCACTTCGGTCACCTCAAAAGAAAGTGGAACCCCAAAATGGCTCCCTACATCTTTATGGAGAAGAACGGTATCCACATCATCGACTTGCACAAAACTGCATTGAAGATCGATGAGGCTGCAGCAGCGTTGAAGCAGATCGCAAAGAGCGGTCGCCGCGTATTGTTCGTAGCTACCAAGAAACAAGCCAAAGAAGTAGTCGCTGAGAAGGTTCAGGCAATCGGTATGCCCTATGTTACCGAGCGCTGGCCGGGCGGCATGCTTACAAACTTCCCCACTATACGTAAGGCCGTTAAGAAGATGTCGACGATCGATCGTATGACTAATGACGGTACTTTTGATAACTTCTCGAAGCGCGAGAAGCTCCAGATTTCGCGTCAGCGTGCTAAGTTGGAGAAGAACCTCGGTTCGATCGCTGACCTGACCCGTCTGCCCGCAGCACTGTTCGTAGTTGACGTACAGAAGGAGGCAAACGCAGTTAAGGAGGCTAAGCGTCTGAACATTCCCGTATTTGCAATGGTTGATACTTGTTGTGATCCAACCGACATCGATTACGTTATCCCTGCAAATGACGACGCTATGAAGTCGATCGCCGTAGTTCTTGATGCAATGTGCGCAGCAATCGCTGAGGGTGCTGAGGAGCGCAAACTCGAGAAGGAGAAGGAGGCTGCTGAGGCAGAGGCTAAGAACGAAGGCAAGAAAGAGGCAAAGCCCCGCGTAAAGAAGGCCGTAAAGGAGAACGTTGAGGCTGAGGTTGCCGAGGTAGTGGCTGCAACTGAGCAGGCTGCCGAGTAATTAAACGAAAGTTTTTAACCGCAAAAAGATTTTACCACTATGGAAATCAAAGCAGCAGATGTAATGACGCTCCGTAAAATGACCGGTGCTGGTATGATGGACTGCAAGAAGGCACTCATCGAGGCAGAGGGCGATTTTGAGCGTGCAAAGGATATTATCCGCGAGAAGGGTAAGCTGGTAGTTAGCAAGCGTGCTGACCGTACCGCTACTGAGGGTGTTGTAGTATCGAAGATCGTTGGCGAGAAGGCATATCTCTTGTGCTTGGCTTGCGAGACCGACTTCGTAGCTGCAAACAGCGAGTTCACTGCATCGGCCGAGTCGATCTTGGAGTTGGCAGTAGCTAACGACGTAGCTGACCAGCAGGCTCTGATGGCAGTTAAGAACGACGAGGGTCGCACCGTTGAGGAGATCGTAACCGAGAAGTCGGGTCAGACCGGTGAGAAGGTTGAGTTGGCATACTATGGCCGCATCGAGGCTCCTTACTGCAACGCTTACGTTCACTTCAACAAGAAGCTCGGTACTATCCTTGGTTTCAACAAGGAGGTTCCCGCTGAGGTTGCTCACACCGTAGCAATGCAGGCAACTGCAATGGCTCCCATCTCGATCGACGAGAACGACTGCCCCGCAGAGATCGTTGAGAAGGAGAAGGCTATCGCTATGGAGCAGATGAAGCAGGATCCCAAGAACGCTAACAAGCCTGATGCAATCTTGGAGAAGATCGCTGAGGGTAAGATGCGTAAGTTCTTCGAGGAGAACACTCTTCTGAATCAGTTGTTGGTTGGCGAGAAGAAGACTATCGCTGACTACATCAAGGAGGCTGATAAGGAGGCTACCGTAGTTGCTTACAAGCGTTTCGCACTGGGTAACTAATCGTTACTCGACGAAATATCAATGCGACCGTCGCTCGAAAGAGTGGCGGTCGTTTTTTTGTGTTTGTAGTGCGAGGGTGTGGTGTGGATTGAAAAAATTTGTAACTTTGTGTTGTTGGAGTGCGATGTTGCGCTCGACGAAAACCACGAAACGATGAAACTTTTGCGATATATTGCGATGATAGCGGTGGGACTGCTGGCGATGGCTTGCGAGCCCAAACCATATATTCCGCAGCCACCTCAGGGCACGGCCGACCATACGGTCATTATGTATCTGGCTGGAAATAACAATCTTGACTCCTATTTGAAGGCTAATATCGAGGACGTGATCTCGTCGGTCGATGCCTCGACACCGAGCGACAATGGCCGCATTGTGATCTACTATCGTCCGCGTCCTGCGGTGAGTGATCCGATGTTGTTGCAGGTCTATTACGACAAGAAGTTGGCTACGACGCAGTGCGATACGATCCGTACTTACCCTGCCGAAATGTCGGCGAGCGATCCCGAAACGTTGCGCAAGGTGGTGGCAGATGCCAAGGTTGTTGCACCGGCTAAGGAGTATACGATGATTTTCGGCTCGCACGCAACGGGTTGGTTTACAAAGGAGTGTATGTCGCGTGGCTCGCTCGAACGACCGCTGTCGATCACATTCCAATCGCCAAACGATGGCAGTTTTTGGCGACAGTATGGTGATGAGATTACCCGTACGTTCGGTCTGGACGGAAAGGTTTCGTACGAAGGCTCGATGATTTCTGATCCGGGTATGAATATCACGGATATGGCGGCTGTTTTGTCGGGCACGAAGTTCCGAACGTTGATTTTCGATGCTTGTTTTATGGCGTCGGTCGAGGCGGTGTACGATTTGCGAAATGTTACGGAGTATGTGATTGCTTCGTCGGCGGAGATTATGGGTCGCGGTATGCCGTACGATCTGGTGCTCAAATATCTGTTTGCAACGGGTGGCGTCGAAGGCAATCTGATGAAGTATTGTAGCGAGTATATGCACTACTATTCGGATTTGTCGCCTGGTCGCAAGTCGGGCACAATTTCGCTCATCGATTGTTCGCAGATGGAGGCTTTGGCTGAGGCGGTAGCGGAGGTTGAGCGCGGAGGTTTGAAAGCGGTGAATAGCTATGATGTTCAGTCGTTTGAACTGCTTCCCGAAAATCAATTCTTCGATCTCGACCACTTCTACGAATTGGCAGCTTTGGATCGCTCAGCATACGCAGCAATGCACAATGCGCTGACTGATTGTGTGCTTTATGCTGGCAGTACTCCTACCGTCTATTCGGCATTTGGCAGTGGTGTTTTCGACGTGTCGCACAGTTGCGGATTGACGATGAATATCCCGAGTGCCAGCTATCCGCTTTTCCGTTCGGAGTGGTTTAAAACTGCGTGGACAAAGCGCATTGGTCGCACGGAGTAGAACTCGTTGCCACGCAAAATAAAACCACCCTTGGAGTATTCCGAGGGTGGTTTTTGTTATCTTGATATGGATTAAAGTTGTTGTGTGTGCACGAAAATATCGTCGGCAAATTCGACAGTTGGCTTACTCTCGAACAGACCGAAGAGAGCCGATCCCGATCCCGACATTGCGGCATAGAGTGCGCCACCGTCGAGCAATGTCTGCTTCAACTCGGCCAAGCGCGGGTGTGCAGCGAAGATGTGCGGCTCAAAGCCATTGACGATCTGCTCCTGCCACGTTGAGCGGTTGTCCGAGAGTCGCTCAACCAACGTACGTGCGGGTACTGCGGGTCGTACACCCGAATATGCCTCGGCGGTCGAAATGCCAAATGGTGGTTTGATAACTACCATCCATAGCCCCTTTAAGTCGAGATCTATGGGGTGCATAATCTCGCCACGACCCGTGCAAAGCTGCACTCGGTTTTCGATAAAGAAGGCGGTATCGCTACCCAATGCAGCTGCCATATCGACCATCTCTTGCACGCTCAAACCGAGGTTAAATTCCTCATTAAGAGCGAGTATCACCGTCGAAGCGTCTGACGATCCACCTCCCAGACCAGCGCCGAAAGGCACGCGCTTATCGAGTGTAATGCGCACGGGGGACACGTCATAGCGCGAACGCACAAGGTTGTAGGCACGCAGGCATAGATTTTTCTCGGGCGGGCAGTCGACCACGATACCCGTTTGAACAAACTCGACCTCATCGGCACGCTCAACGGTGATCACATCGTAGAGTTCGGTTACGGGAATCATAACCGTTTCGAGGTCGTGAAAACCGTCCTCGCGACGTCGCAGGATGTCGAGTCCGAGGTTTATTTTGCAATTGGCTTTGAGTTTCATATCGCAAATATAGCGAATTTTAGCTACATTTGTACCCATAACAGACAGATATATTTTATGCAATTTCGTACATCGATCAATATCTTGCCCTCGTCGTTGACGCTCGACCATTCGCGCCGTGTGATGATGATCGGATCGTGCTTTGCCGAGCACATAGCCGAGCGTATGCAGCGTGCGGGTTTTCACGTTGTGAGCAACCCGTTTGGAATAATGTTCAACCCTGCGTCAATAGCGCAGACGATCGAACGATTGGCTTCGGTACGTTCCTATTCTACTGATGATCTGACGCTTAGTGGCGAGCGATGGGTGTCGTTCGACTTTCACGGTGATTTCGCATCGCGCAACGCCGAGGAGGCTGTCGAGCGAATGAATCGTGCGGTCGAGCAGGGTACGAAGGCTCTGCGCGAGGCCGATACTGTGGTGCTGACGTTGGGCACGGCGTGGGTCTATCGACTCGATGGGACGGTGGTGGCAAATTGCCATAAACTGCCGTCGCAGATGTTCTCGCGTGAGATGATGAGCGTCGATGAAATCGTGGCGTTGCTCGGCGAAACAATCCAAAAATATTTGTGCAATAAACGCGTTGTGCTGACCGTGAGCCCTGTGCGTCACATAGCCGACGGCTTGGCGGATAACTCGCTGAGTAAGGCGGTGTTGCGTGTTGTTGCTGCGAATGTTGCGGCGCGATTTGAGCAGGTCGATTACTTCCCTTCGTTCGAGATTATGAATGACGATCTGCGCGACTATCGTTTCTATGAGGCAGATATGGTCCATCCGGCGGCTGTGGCGATCGACTACATCTGGGAGCGCTGGTGCGAGTGGGCGATTGCTCCCTCAGCAAGATCGGTGATGCACGAATCGGAGCGACTGTGGCGCGCAGCCTCGCATCGTCCGAGCGACCCGCAGTCGGAGGCACATCGCGAGTTCTGCCGCAAGATGAACGAGCGGATAGATACCCTCTCGGCGCAATATCCCGATGCGAACTGGGCTGTGTTGCGCCCATTTTTTGCGTTTGGTGAGAAATAAATCGAGCAAAAAAGCGCGCCACCTCATATTAAATTAGTATCTTTACGGCTTAAAATTGAGAAGATGAAATTTCGTGCACTTTTAATACTTGCTTTGCTTCCCTTCGGGGCGTTGCGTGCGCAGGCCGCAACTCAAACTACCGAGCAGCCGAAGCAACCCCGACTGATTGTCAATATCGTTGTGAGTCAGATGCGTTACGACTTCTTGTCGCGCTTTGAGAATGGCTTTGGCGAGGGCGGTTTCAAGCGTTTTATGCGTGAGGGAACCAGCTACGAAGAGAGCTACTACAACTTTATGCAGACCACCACGCCTGCATCGTTGGCGACCTTGACGACGGGAGCCAATCCCTCGATTCACGGTGTTGCGTCGGACTATTGGATCGACTATACGACCAACCGCAAGGTGGCATTGATTGACGATCGCTCGGTGCGCGGATTGGATTGCGACGATGGTCGTGGTTGCTACTCGAATGACAATCTGGTTGTTCCGACGTTTGCCGACGCATTGAAGGACTATTCGCCCAATAGCCGAGTGGTTACGGTGGCTTGCGACCCGATGTCGGCGGTGGTTATGGGCGGTAAGACGTCGGACGTCTATTGGATCGACGATTCGCGTTGCTGCTGGGCAACATCGACAGCCTACAAACCTATGCTGCCGGGTTGGGTAAGTGATTATAATGATGAACGTTACAATGCTTCGTTCTTGAATTATCAATGGACTCTGCTCAACGACAAAGATGTCTATGTCAATCGTCGTTACTCGCGTTTGGAGCCGGTGAAGGCGTCGGAGCAGACCACTAAGAAACGTGGCGCTCTGTCGCGTATGTTCACCAAACCGACCATTTCGCGCGATTACGATAAGATTCTGTCGACTCCCGGTGGCAACACGATTGTGTTGGAGTTTGCTCGTCGTGCGATTATGCACGAGCGCTTGGGTGCCGACGAGGTGACCGATGTGCTCAATGTATGCCTGGACGCTCCGAGATATATCGGCGAACTGTATGGTCCTGAGTCAATGGAGGTTGAGGATATGTTCTATCGTCTGGACAGCGATTTGGAGCAGTTCTTGGGTTTCGTTTTTGCTCAGTTTGATAGTGCGGAGGAGGTGCTTGTGGTGCTGACATCGGATCACGGATCGAGCGACTCGTTTGATTTGGGCGATGAGCCGCGCGAGCGATTCAATCCGCGCCAGTTTGCGGTGATTCTCAATAGCTTTATGATCGCGCAGTGGGGTGCAGGCGAGTGGGTGTTGGACTATGTCGATCGCCAGCTCTATCTGAATCGTAATCTGATTTATAGCAAGAACCTCAATTTGGAGGAGGTGCAGAATCGCGTAGCGGCTTTTGCGTTGCAGTTCCGTGGCGTGTCGCACGTTGTGACCTCGACGGCGATGCAGAACAGCTATTTCGGCGCGTCGTATGCTCAGATGATGCAAAATAGTTTCTATCCGCGTCGCTCGGGCGATTTGACGATCAACCTTATGGCCGGCTGGATCGAGGAGCGCGAAGATGATGAGGCTCGTTCGCGTTCGGGCTCTATGTATGGCTATGATACCCACGTGCCGATGTTGTGGCTGGGCTGGAAGGTGCCCGCTGCTCGCAAGGTCTATCGTTCGGTCGATATGACCTCGGTGGCGCCGACTTTGGCTCGTATAGTGAATATCGGTCGCCCGATTGCTTCGACTGCTCTGCCGCTCGACGAGATCATTGGCGCAGATAAATAGTGTTGAATAATAAAGAGTTAGAAGATAGATATGATTGATCAGATTCAAGAGGAGATTATCGAGGAGTTCTCGGTTTTTGATGATTGGTTGGACAAGTACGACTATTTGATCGGACTGAGCGAGGAGGTGCCGCAGATAGCTGCCGAGCACCGTACCGATCAATATGTGATCGAGGGTTGCCAATCGCGCGTTTGGGTTGATGCTGAGTTGCGCGATGGTAAGGTCTATTTTGCGGCCGATAGCGACGCGATTATCACCAAGGGTATTATCGCGCTGTTGATTCGTGTGATGAATGGTCGCACGCCCGCTGAGTTGCTCGCAATGGATCTCTATTTTATCGATCAGATTGGTCTGCGCGAGAATCTGTCGCCCACGCGAAGCAATGGTCTGCTGGCGATGATTAAGCAGATGCGAATGTATGCGTTGGCGTTCGAGTCGCGCGAGAAATAGAATAATGCTTATAGAACAATGATGACCGCCGAAGATATACTGCGAGTGGAACGAGATATCGTTCTGACGCTCAAAAATATATACGACCCCGAAATCCCCGTCAATGTCTATGATCTGGGTTTGATCTACGAGATTGATTTCACGCCCGATGGCGTTGCGACGATCCGAATGACGCTGACCGCACCTAATTGCCCGATGGCCGATATTCTGGTCGAGGACGTCAATACTCAGGTGGCGAAGATCAATGGTGTCGAGAAGGTGAATGTGATTCTCACGTTCGAGCCTGCGTGGGATCGCTCGATGATGAGCGAGGAGGCTTTGCTCGAACTCAATCTGCTGTAATTCCGTAATTTACATTTGATGAAACACGCTGACGATAACGCGCTTTTGCGTCTGCTGTGGAGTGTGGCGGAGTGGCCGTTGGGTTGCTATCGCTCGACCGACGGACGCGAAGTGAGGGTTGTTGATGGCGGTGAGGTTGTGCGCGAACGATCGGTTGCGGTCGGTGCGCGAATCGAAATCGACGGCACGCTGTATAGTGGCACGGTGGCGTTGGGCGACGATGTGCGCGATGTGGTGGATGCGGTGGCGCAATTTACGACCGATCGCCGAGTGGTGCTCAATGGTGCGGGCGAGATGGTTCCGGTGGTGCAGATGCCGATTCCCGATGCGGCGCGCCGAATGTATAACCGCCTGCGTAGTGGTGCCGACCATTTCTATTGTGGCGAGCGTCTGCGCGAAATGGATTCGTTGCACCGCGTGGATCTGTTTACGGGTCTGGTTTTCGACCGTATTGTGCGTAAATATGGCGATATCGACTGCATTTTCGAGGAGAGCAAAGGCGATTGGAACCAAACGCTCTACGTGATGTTGTTCCGCGTGATGGGCGATGTGCGCAATCGCGAGGCCTATATGAAGCTGGCTCGTCGTGTTCCGTATCGAATTATCCAGCGCGAACGTGCGGCCGAACGATCGGCTGAGGCGATGTTGTTGTGCGGCTCGGGTCTGCTCGAACAATATGAGGACGATGAGTATCTGAATCGTTTGAAGGCCGATTTCTTCTATCTTTCACATAAATATGCTATCGAGCCGATGTCGGCTGACGAATGGACGCTGACGGGAGTCAATCCGAACAATCATCCCGTGTTGCGTCTGTCGCAAATGGCTGAGCTATTGTGCGATAAGGAGTTGCTGTTCTCGAAGGTGATCGAGTGTCGCACGGCTGACGACGTGGGCCGATTGTTTATGGTCGAGGCGTCGGATTATTGGACTACGCACTATGTTCCTGCGCGTCAATCGTCGAGTGCGGTCAAACGCTTGGGTCGCGCTAAGGCGCATTTGATCGGTATTAATCTGGTTGCGCCAATGCAGTTTTTCTATGCTGCACGTACGGGAAATGAGGAGTTGCGCCAGCGCGCGGTGGAGCTGTTGGAGAGTATTCCGGCCGAGAACAATAAGTACATTCGCGGTTGGTTGGGCGAGGGTGTTCCGGTGCAAAATGCGTTCGATTCGCAGGCATTGTTGCAACTTTTCAATGAATTTTGTGCCGCAGGTCGCTGCTGCGAGTGCAGATTGGGGCGAAGAGTGATAAAAAAGAGTATAAAATAGTGTAATGTCGTGAAAAAGCGTTACCTTTGTATGATTAACTAATTAGATATTCAGATGAGTTTTTTAGAGAAAGCCATTAAACTGTTCCTCGGATCGAAATCGGATAAGGATCGCCGATTGATCGAGCCGTTTGTGGAGCAGATCAAACAGCGATATGTTGAAATCGATAAGTTGACCAATGACGAGCTGCGTGAGCGTAGTGCGTCGTTGCGTCGTGAGATAGCCGAGTTCATCGCTCCCGAGGAGAATGAGATCGCAGCGTTGAAGCGCGAGTTGGAGCAGCCCGAGCCGGCATTCGATCAGGCAGACATTCGTGAGCGCGAGAAGGCCAAGAATAAGTGGCTCGCCGAGAAGGAGAGCAAGAGCAAGCGCATTGAGGAACTCAAAAAGGTTGTCAATGAGAAGATCGAGAAGAAGCTCTACAACATTCTGCCCGATGCATTTGCAATTATGAAATCGACGGCACGCCGTTTCTCGGAGAGCGAGGAGATTGTGGTGTCGGCAACGCAGTTCGATAAGGACTTGGCGGCTCGCAAGGACTTCGTTTCGATCAACGAGGAGGGCAAGGCCGTTTATAAGAATAGCTGGATCGCAGGTGGTAACCTGTTGAAGTGGAATATGGTCCACTACGATAGCCAGCTGTTTGGTGGTGTCGTACTGCACTTGGGTCGTGTCGAGGGTTTGAAGAACTCGGACGACGAGAAACTTCGCGGTCGTATTGCCGAGATGGCGACGGGTGAGGGTAAGACTCTGGTTGCAACACTGCCCGTATTCCTTAACGCATTGGCTGGCAAGGGCGTACACGTAGTTACGGTCAATGACTATCTGTCGCGCCGTGACTGCGAGTGGATGGGCCCGATGTATCAGTTCCACGGTCTGTCGGTTGATTGTATCGATATGCACAAACCCAATACCGACGAGCGTAAGCGTGCCTATTTGGCTGATATTACCTTCGGTACTAATAACGAGTTTGGTTTCGACTACCTGCGCGATAATATGGCTTCGTCGCCTGCCGATCTGGTACAGCGCGAGAACCTGCACTATGCAATTGTCGATGAGGCCGACTCGATCTTGATCGACGATGCTCGTACTCCGTTGATTATCTCGGGCCCCGTGCCTAAGGGCGAGGATCAGATGTTTGAGCAGTATTGCCCCGTAGTTGAGCGTCTTTATAACTTGCAGAAGAACTTCGTTACGCAGTTGGTTGCTGAGGCTCGTCGCCTGATTGGCGAGGGCAAGAACGAGGAGGGTGGTATCATTCTCTATCGTGCGCACAAGGGTCTGCCGAAGTATAAGCCTCTGATCAAGTACCTGAGCGAACCAGGTGTGAAGGTGCTGATGCAGAAGACCGAGAACATCTATATGGCTGATAACAACCGCCGTATGCCCGAGATCACTGACGAGTTGTTCTTTGTGATCGACGAGAAGTTGCACTCGGTTGAGTTGACCGATAAGGGTCACGAGGTTCTGTCAAAGAGCGTTGGTGAGGATAATTTCTTCGTACTGCCCAATATTGGTGACGCTGTTGCTGAGTTGGAGAAGACCGAGCTGACGGCTGAGGAGAAGGCCGCAAAGCGTGACGAGGTGATCAACGATTACGCAATCAAGTCGGAGCGTGTTCATACGGTTCAGCAGTTGTTGAAGGCATACGCAATGTTCGAGAAGGACGTTGAGTATGTTGTGATGGAGAATAAGGTGAAGATCGTCGATGAGCAGACGGGTCGTATTCTGGACGGTCGTCGCTACTCGGACGGTCTGCATCAGGCAATCGAGGCTAAGGAGCACGTGAAGGTTGAGGCTGCAACGCAGACCTTCGCTACGATCACGTTGCAGAACTACTTCCGTATGTATCACAAGCTGTCGGGTATGACCGGTACGGCAGAGACCGAGGCAAGTGAGTTTTGGAGTATCTACGGTCTGGACGTTGTGGTTATTCCGCCCAACCGCCCGATTATTCGTGACGACCGCGATGATTTGATCTATAAGACCAAGCGTGAGAAGTATAATGCTGTGATTGACGAGATTACGGCAACCGTTAAGACGGGTCGTCCGGTGTTGGTCGGTACGACTTCGGTCGAGATTTCGGAGTTGTTGAGCCGAATGTTGAAGTTGCGCGGTATCAAGCACAATGTGCTGAATGCTAAGCAGCACCAGTTGGAGGCGCAGGTTGTCTTGGAGGCAGGTCGCGCAGGTCAGGTTACGATTGCAACCAATATGGCAGGTCGTGGTACCGATATCAAGCTGCCGAAGGAGGTAATCGAGGCTGGTGGTTTGGCGATCATCGGTACCGAGCGTCACGAGTCGCGTCGTGTTGACCGTCAGTTGCGTGGTCGTGCAGGACGTCAGGGTGACCCGGGTTCGTCGCAGTTCTTCGTATCGTTGGAGGACGATCTGATGCGTCTGTTCGGTTCGGAGCGTATTGCGTCGATGATGGACCGTATGGGTGTTCAGGAGGGCGAGGTTATCCAGGCTTCGATGATGTCGAAGGCTATCGAGCGCGCTCAGAAGAAGGTCGAGGAGAATAACTTCGGTATCCGTAAGCGTCTGTTGGAGTATGACGATGTGATGAACTCGCAGCGTGAGGTGATCTATACCCGCCGTCGTCACGCATTGTATGGCGAGCGTATCGATATCGACCTGAATAATATTATGGTTGATTTCGCTCAGGCGTTTGTTGAGGAGAACAATGGCGTTGATTTCGAGGACTTTGGCGTTGAGTTGATTCGTCAGGTCGCAATTCGCCCGTCGTTCGACGAGAAGACCTATCAGTCGGCTAAGCCTGCTGAGTTGGTTGAGTTGGTCGTTAAGGATTTGCAGGAGGCTTACTCGCGTCGCGTGAAGGCTATTGCTGATCTGGTTTCGCCCGTAATGGAACGTGTTTATGAGGATCGCAAGGATATGATGGATTCGTCGATCTATGTTCCCGTAACCGACGGCACGTTGGGCTATAATGTGGCAGTGAATGTGCAGCGTTGCAAGGATACGAATTGCGCTGAGATCTTCCGTATGTTCACCAAGATGGTGATGTTTACGACCATCGACGACAATTGGCGCGAGCACCTGCGCGAAATGGACGACCTGCGTCAGAGCGTGCAGAATGCAACCTATGAGC
Organism: Alistipes sp.; assembly: GCA_045655685.1. GTDB lineage: Bacteria > Bacteroidota > Bacteroidia > Bacteroidales > Rikenellaceae > Alistipes. The sequence continues at coordinate 421,202 of JAZOPR010000002.1, read as the reverse complement.
AGAAGGATCCTCTGATGATCTACAAGTTCGAGTCGTTCGAACTGTTTAGCAAGATGTTGGCAAAGATCAACCGTGAGGTTCTGTCGATTCTGAATAAGGCGTTTGTTCCCGTTCGTGACAATAGCGCAACACCGCAGCCTCAGCGTCAGCACCGTCCGAAGGTTGACGTGAATAAGTTGCAGGCGTCGCGTATGCAGGCAGCGGCTCAGGCTGGTGCAGGCGACAAGAGCAAACCGGCTCCCGTTCAGGTGGAGAAGAAGGTGGGCCGTAACGAGCTCTGCCCCTGCGGATCGGGTAAGAAGTATAAGCAGTGCCACGGTCGCTTCGAGAAGTAGGCGGTGGGCTGAGAACTGAATCGAGATACGGGACGCATTGAAGGTGTGTCCCGTATTTTTTTGCAACTTCGGCGAAAATTACTAATTTTGTATAATTGCAAAATTGTGAATAGATGAATTTCCGATTTATATATCCCCCGATTGAGGGTTTGGTAGTCGTCGAGCCGCGATTGTTTGGCGATGAACGAGGTTACTTTATGGAGAGTTTCCGCGAGAGCGACTATGCCGAGGCGGGTATCCCGACTCACTTTGTGCAGGAGAATGAGTCGATGTCGGCTCGTGGCGTGCTGCGTGGTATGCATTTCCAACGTACTGAGCCGCAAGCCAAATTGGTGCGTGTGGTAAGTGGAGCGCTGCTTGATGTTGTGGTCGATCTGCGCGAGGGTAGTGCTACCTATGGCAAGTGGCACGCCGAGCTGTTATCGGCCGAAAATCACCGCCAAATGTACATTCCCGAGGGGTTTGCGCACGGTTTTCTGGCGTTGGAGGACTCGACTCGCCTGAGTTATAAATGTAGTCGCTACTATGCCCCGCACGACGAGGCCGGCATTGCGTGGAATGATCCGACGGTAGCTATTGATTGGCAGTTGGAGCGATGGGGCATTGAGCCGTCGCAGCTGATCATCTCGGATAAGGATAGCAAGTGGCCTAACCTTTAAATTGATTCTATCGTAAAGCCATTGTTGCTTGCCCAAAACAAAACGGAGCACCCCGCCTTTGGAGTGCTCCGTTTCTATTTACTGTGACTAGTCGATTACTCGACGGTCGACTGATGTTCGAGGAAGTAACGCTGCGATTTGAGCAGGTTACGCGACTGCAAGACAAGGGTCTTGGTCTCGTTCAGAATGTTCAGATAGAGCATACTCGAACGGGTGCTGGTCTCCTTGTTCTTGATACGTTTCAGCTGACGTTTGATCGCCTCGGCAATCGACTCGAAGAGTCGGTCACGCTGCTCCAATACCTGATCGATATCCTTGAAATCGTTATCCTTCAACATCTTATTGATGTGGCGGTAGATCGACTCCACCTCGTCGTTGATGTGCATCAGGTCCTCGATCTGCTCCTTGGTCATACCCTCGTGGTTGTTGTCGATATGGTCAAAGCAGGGACGGGTAATGTGTACCAGAGCCTTAGTTGCCTCGCTCAGGTAGTCAACCACCTGTACGTAGTAGTGTGCAGTATCGATATCGCTATCGTGCAGCTTCTGCAACGTGGGCAGTACCTGATATTTACGCTCGCGCGAGAGATAGAACAGATCGTTCGACTCCTTCACCATTTCGCGCAGAACCTTGCGATTCTCCTTGAATACGGCGATCAACGTACGGTCGTAGATCTTGGTGATGCGCTCCATTGTGCCACAAACCTCGTCAACGCACTGAGTCAGAACGTTGTCAGCCTTAACCTCTTTAACCTCGGTAGTAGCCTTATCGTCCTTCTTGTTGCTCTTGATGTTGCCGTGAACCAGCATATATGCACACAGAATCGAGATAGCGATTGTAGCCACGGTGCCGCCATAGATCAGAGCCAGACCAACCACCAAAGCGATGAGGAATGCGCCCAGACCCGTTACGAACCAACCCGCAACTACGGTCATTACGCCCGTGATACGATATACGGCGCTCTCGCGGCCCCAAGCACGGTCAGCCAACGACGAACCCATTGCCACCATAAAGGTTACGTAGGTAGTCGAGAGGGGTAACTTCAACGAAGTCGCTACCGAGATCAGAGCAGCAGCAGTTGTCAAGTTCACTGTTGCGCGAATCAAGTCGTACTGAACATCGCCGCGCTCCTCCTCAGAAAGGGGTGCAAAACGGTGCTCAATACCATCTTTCATCTTGGTCGGGATTGTGCGCTCGTACCAGTTATTAACGCCCAATACTGCGCGAACAATCGTACGCGAAAATGCTGACGAACCAAATTTCTGCTCCTCTTCGTTTTGGCTTGCGAGCTTCAACTCGGTCTCTACGACGTTCATCGATTTCTTTGATGTCCAGAGAGTTACTACCATAATCAGACCTGCTGCAACCAGAATGCTGAAATTGGCGGGAACCGACTCATTCAAACCGCTCATCATCATATTGATGTCGCCCGTTGCACGAGCCATCTGGAACGAATCGTAACCTGCGATGGGTACACCGATGAAGTTCACGAGGTCGTTACCTGCGAAGGCCAAAGCAAGTGCGAAAGTACCTGCCAGGATGGTGATTTTCAAAATGTTGATGTTCATTCGCTGCAAAATCCACAGAATAGCGCTGCATACTACCCACGTAATAAGCAGAGCCATTGACATATTTGCATTTACATACTCGATAAATGCAGTGCCTGCCAACGGAGCCTTCAAACCCTTGAATACAGCGAAATAGACGATCGATGCCAACGATACGCCGCACCACAATGCACCCCAATTACGGAAAATCTTGTGGTAGCGGAACGTGAAGAGCAGACGCGAGATGTACATTACGATCATACCGCAGGTAAATGCCAGCACCACTGACAGCAGAATTGCCGAGATGATACCCATCGCACGATCGGTGTTAATGAAGTTGCCCAAGTCGGTGAATGCCAGTGCGTCCGAGCCGGCGATCTTGAAGATCGAAACGGCCATTGCCGAACCCAGCAAGCAGAAGATCAGCGATACGGTGGTTGATGTCGGCAGACCCCAAGTGTTGTAGAGGTCGAGCAGAATGGTGTTGGCGAACATTACACCCAGGTAGAGCATCATCACCTCGTGGAACGAGAAGAGCGAGGGGTCGAACATTCCGCTACGAGCCACCTCCATCATACCGCTCGACGTTACGGCACCGATGATGATACCGATCGAAGCTACCAACATAATAATCTTTTTGGGAGCTGCTTTCGAACCGATTGCTGAGTTAAGGAAATTAACGGCGTCATTGGTCACGCCGACGAAAAGACCTGCCACGGCCAGAATGCCGAGGACGATTACAATAAACGTGTAAATTGCGCTCATTATTAATATATGTGAGTTTCTAAATTTACGCTCAGGTTGATTGAGGCTTACAATATCGCGCCAAAATCGCTACAAAAATACGTTTTTAATTGACGTTTTCAAATAGTTTTCTCAAAATTTATGATACTTTTCGACTTTTTGAACAGCTAATCTTTTTGGCACTTGGTTTTGCGTTCTCATTGTGATATAATTATGTTCAAAAAAGCCTGCACCCTGGGGCGCAAATGGCTTGTCGGAATGTATCTGGTGGTGTTTGCTAAATCCACATTTCGAAAGTCTGTTTTTCTCTTTTACTGACAAAATGGCAGATTTTTGCGCAAAAAATGACGCATAATCATCGAATTCTGCGAAAAAAGCTGTAATTTTGAGCACTTTATTTAAAAGTTGAGTAACGATGATTTGTGAATATATTACCCGATACCTCTTGTTGAACAAACGATTGGTTGTGCCCAACCTCGGTGCGTTTGTTGTCAATCCGTCGAATGGCGATCTGATTTTCGTTGAGCTGTTGAAGCAGAACGATGGAGTGCTGATGCGTCAGCTTATGGCTGATGGCCTCACGGAGATCGATTCGATGAATATGATCGACCGCTTTGTCTTCGAGATCCGCCATAAGGTTGAGAGTGGCGGTACGGCTACGCTCAATGGTATTGGTCGTTTGTCGTTGGCCGAGGACGGTCTGTATCGCTTTGAGTATGACCCCGAGGCGGGCCGCGAGATTGCCGTACCTGCTACGCAGCAAGAACCTGTTGTTGAGCCGATTGCCGAGCCCGAGCCTGAGGTTATTCCCGAACCGGAACCCGTGAGCGAGCCCGAGCCGGTGGTTGAACAGCCGGTTGAGCAACCTGTCGTAGAGCAACCCGTCGAGCAGTCGGAGCCTACGGTTGACGTGCCCAAGTTCGAGCGTTCGGTGATGGAGCCCGAATCGTATGTGAAGGGCTTGCGTTATGGTAAGCCGCAGCGACCCTCGAAGGACGATATTCGCTATGTGGGCCATAGCACGGGTCGTGGTGTCGATAAGTTTGTGGTTGTGGCCATTGTGGCTGCGTTGTTGGCTATCGGCGCGATCGTATATGGTTGGTTGTCGAGCCGCGAGCAGGAGGATATCTACGGCTACGAAGAGGAGTACATCGAGCAGGTTGAAGCTACCGAAGAGGCTGTCGAGCAACTCGATGAGGTCGAACAACAAGAAGGGTAGTAACGAGAAAAAGAGTAACTTATGGATTTACAGTCGCTCAAACAGCGCTTCGGAATTATCGGAACGAGTGAGGCCTTGAATCGCGCATTGGAGATTGCGGTTAAGGTCGCTCCGACCGATCTGTCGGTGTTGGTCACCGGTGAGAGTGGTGTGGGTAAGGAGTTTTTTCCGCAAGTGATCCACGCCTATTCGTCGCGCAAACATCAACAATATATTGCCGTAAACTGCGGTGCAATTCCCGAAGGAACTATCGACTCGGAGTTGTTTGGTCACGAGAAGGGTGCATTTACCGGAGCAACCGAGGCGCGTAAGGGTTACTTCGAGGTGGCTGATGGTGGCACGATCTTCTTGGACGAGGTGGCTGAATTGCCCCATTCGACTCAGGTGCGTCTGCTGCGTGTGTTGCAGACAGGCGAATTTATGCGTGTCGGCTCGTCGAAGGTGCTCAAAACCAATGTCCGTGTAGTTGCCGCAACCAACATCTCGTTGCCGTCGGCTATTGCCGATGGTCGTTTTCGCGAGGATCTCTACTATCGTCTGAATACGGTGCCCATCGAGGTGCCGCCTCTGCGTGAGCGTCGTAGCGATATCTATCTGCTGTTCCGCAAGTTTGCGTCGGACGTTGCGTTGCAATATCGTATGCCGTCGATCACTTTGAGCGATGAGGCTCGCCAGATGTTGGAGTCGTACTATTGGCGTGGTAATATCCGCCAGTTGAAAAACGTAGCCGAGCAGATTTCGGCCATTGAGGAGGCTCGTGTGATCACACCGCAGATTTTGTCGCGCTATTTGCCCGATCAGGACGGCGTGAAGTCGGTATCGGTGATCTCGACCCCGCACGGTCGTTCGATGCACGATATGAGCGACGAGCGCGAATTGCTCTATAAGGTGCTGTTTGATATGAAGAGCGACATCAACGATTTGAAGCGTATGCTGGCCGAGGCACTGCGCAAGTCGCCCGATGTGAGCTACCACCAGCCCGCCAGCGAATATAAGGCCCTGTTGCCGTCATCGACTATCGACAAGGATTACGAAGAGGTCGAGCAATATGCCGATAGCGAGGAGGTTACCAATGAACCCACGTCGCCCGTAGCGCAGACCAAGGCCGATGTGCAGCGTGAGCAGATTGTTCGAGCACTGCGCAATAATAATGGTCGTCGTCGCGATGCGGCACGTGAGTTGTTTATGTCCGAGCGCACGCTCTATCGCAAGATCAAGGAGCTGGGTATTAATGAGTTTTAATTGCTAAATCAACCGAAATGAAACAACTGAAATATATCGCACTTACATTTTTGACCGCGTCGCTCACTTTGTTGCCGAGCTGTACGGTGAAGTATTCGTTCTCGGGTGCGTCGATTCCGGCGAACGCGAAGACCGTCAGCATCGCCTATTTCCCGAACAATGCAGCGATGGTGGCTCCGATTTTGAGCTCGACCCTGACCGAGGCGTTGAAGGATCGCTTTGCGCGCCAGACTCGCTTGCAGCAGGTCCCCGATGGTGGCGATTTGGCTTTTGAAGGCGAGATTGTCAACTATACCTCGACTACGGCGTCGGTATCGAGTCAGGAGTATGCGGTGCTTAACCGATTGACAATCACCGTTCGAGTGCGCTTTACGAATGCGCTCGAACCGCAGTATAATATCAACAACCGAACATTCTCGGCTTTTGCCGACTACGATTCGAGCAAGTTGTTGCAGGAGGTCGAGGGCTCGTTGATTCCCGAGATCGTCGAGAAATTGGTTGACGATATCTTTAATGCAGCCGTATCTAATTGGTAAGCAGATGAGTGGCGTGATAGATAAATTTACAAAGCAGGGTGGTGACGCCGCAACGATCGAGCAGGCAAAGCGCGATCGCGAGGCCGTTGTGGCTGAACTCGACGCACTGATAGCTCGCCACGAATGGTTTACGGCGGCGCGCATTATCCGTAGTTTGGTCAGTGGAGAGGCGGACGAGGCGTTGGAGTTGCCGTTGCACGCTCGCGGAGTGTCGTCGCTGGCTCTGACGGCGGTTGATCCGGCAACGCTGACGGCTATGACCGATGATGATATCATCGAGCGCTTTTTGAATGTTGGCGACTATCGAATTGTTGCCGAGCAGGGCGACGCAGATGCGGCTCCCGATGTGGCTTTGGCGGAGGTTTCGGAGGGCGATGATGAGTTTGTGAGCGAGGATTTGGCCGAAATCTACCTTTCTCAGGGCCTTTACGAGCAAGCAATTGCAATATATCGTCAATTAAGTTTGCAAAATTCCGAAAAAAGTGTTTACTTTGCCGAGATTATTTCGAAGATAGAGAAAAATATAAACAATTAAACATTAATACACAATGACTTTTATTTGTATCGTAATCGCAGTCATCGCGCTTTTCCTCATCTTGGCTGTATTGATGCAGAACCCCAAGAGCGGTATGGCCGCTAACTTTGGCGCTGCAAATCAGGTTGCAGGTGTTCGCGAGACTAACAACTTCCTCGAAAAGGTAACTTGGGTAACTGCTATTGCAATTGCAGTTTTGAGCTTGGCTACCGTATGGGTTATGGACGACGAGCGCGTTGCAGCAAGCAACAATGCAATCTCGAAGGATAGCGAGGCTATTATGGAGAAGATGGGCACTCAGGCAACTATGCCCAACCAGGTTGATCTTCCCGTAGAGGAGGCTGCTGAGGCTGAGGCTCCCGCAACTGAGGAGAATTAGTAGAGCGTTACCGAACGCAAAACGATCCGAACTTGCCGTATGGTAGGTTCGGATTGTTTTTTTGTATTTGGCGAAGATAAAATTCTGCATTTTGAGTCAAAAAAATAGCCTTTCCTCTTGACTCGTCCCTAAGGGCATATATTAACTTTGCACTCGCTAGCAAATCAGTCGCACGATTATGAGAGAAAAAACAAAGTTAAAAATCGGAGAGTTCTCCCAGATGATGCAAGTGACAGTTAAGACCCTGCGCCACTACGAGCAAAAAGGGCTGTTGCTTCCTTACGAAGTGGACGAGTGGACGGGATATCGCTATTATAGTATCGAGCAGATGCAGCGACTCAACACTATCCGCCAATTGCAAAGTCTCGGATTCTCGCTTGACGAAATCAAGGAATTGTACGAAGAGGGGAGCACTGTCCCGAGTGCCGAACAACTGAACGAGAAGATTGAGAAAACGGAGCGACAACTGCAACTTTTGGTGGCCCGTCGTAATCAATTGCTCGAATGGACGAACTCTCGCAACAAGATCAAAACAATGGAAAAATTCACTATTCAATCTTTGCCCGAGATTATCGTGGCAAGCCATCGCGAAGTAATTCCCAATTATGCTGCTCTCGGTCCACTGTGTGTCGAGAAAATTGGTCCTGAAATGCTCCGCCTTGGTTGCAAATGTCCGGCCCCGGGTTATTGCTTTACTATTGAGCACAACAAAGAGTATCGCCCCACCGATATTGATATAGAGTATTGCGAACAGGTGGAAGAGATGGGCGTAGACAACGCCATCATACGCTTCAAGCACCTTGATGCTGTGCCCAAAGCGCTATGTATGAAACACTATGGCCCTTATGAGCGTTTCCACGAATCATTTGCCGAAGCATTCGCTTATATGGAGGAGCAGGGGTACAAGATAGCTGGACCTTTGCGTACGTCTTACATCGACGGTGTGTGGAATCAAGAAGATCCTGAGTTGTGGCTTTCGATGATTCAAATTCCGATAGAGTAGCGGAACGGCCTAACCGATACAGAAAAAGCCGCCCTCCCGACGGAGGTGCGGCTTTATTGTTTGAAGATTTGTGCTGACTATCTGAAATCGACGATCTCGTAACCGCGATAGTTGTTCTTGTCGAAGGTAAACATCGAGATATCAACCATTCCGGTCAGCTCGTCAACCGACGCAATTTCAATTATGATTTGCGCTCCATCGACATCGTATGTGAGCGATCGAGGCTGAGCCGTGGTTGCGTCAAGTGCAACAAAGATAACCCCCAAAGCGGCATTTTCAGCTGTCGAGGTGAGTTTAATGGTCGTAATGCCATTGTCGCTACCGATCGTCCTGAAGTTAAACTCGCCGTCGATAAAATCGAAAGCACGAGTGGGATTGGTCAGAATGTTGTGCGATTTCGTATCGACTGCATCGACCGTAACCTCCTTATTTTGAGCATTAACCTCGTAACGTGCACCGCCGTCACAGAAGACCTCTGCGTCGCCGATACTGATATAATATTTCTCGCCACTAACAGCGTAATAGCCCTTGATTTTCTGGTCGCCGCTCTTGACAGCGAAAGACACTTCGTAGTTCTCCATCGAACGCATTTGCTCCGACAGACGACCGATCAATGCTTTTGCATCGCCATCTTGTGCCCACGCATTAGCGACACACAACAGCGTGAATATAAATGCAATAACCTTCTTCATTTTATCTTTTGCTTTAATGTTTAACTTAGCCCTAAATCCTGTAAAATGCGTTCGAGCGAGTAGGTGTCGGTGACCTTCAAGTCGCGAGGTTTGCTGCCCTCCTGGCGACCGACGATGCCTGCACGTTCGAGCTGATTCATAATGCGACCCGCGCGGTTGAATCCGACCTCGAAGTTGCGCTGAATCGACGATGTCGAAGCCTGCCCACCATTTTGCACAAACCAGCGTGCAATCTCCGCAAATTTGGCGTCATAACGCGTTGCCTCGCCACTCATAGCCGAGGGAGCCTCGCTGTTTTCGGGTACATAATCGGGCAGAGCGTAAGGCGCAGTGTAGCCCTGCTGGCGCGAAATGAACGATATAATATTCTCAATTTCAGGCGTATCCACAAACGCACACTGTACTCGTGTCAGCTCCGAATTGAGGCTCATCAGCATATCTCCGCAGCCGATCAACTGATTTGCACCTGTGGTGTCGATAATCGTACGTGAGTCCATCATCGACATCACGCGGAATGCGATACGTGCAGGGAAATTCGATTTGATAAGACCCGTAATGACCTTTACTTCAGGACGTTGAGTTGCAATGATCAGGTGCAGACCCACGGCACGACCCATCTGCGCAAGACGCACAATCGGGGTTTCGATCTCACGTCCTGCGGTCATAATCAAGTCGGCGAACTCATCAACCACAACGACCAGATAGGGCATAAATCGGTGTCCCTTTTGCGGATTCAGGCGACGGTTACGGAACTTATCATTGTACTCCGTGATCTTCTTCACCGATGCCTGACGCAGCAGTTCGTAACGCTGCTCCATCTCAACAACGAGTGAGTTGAGCGTATAGATAACTTTCTGAGGATCAGTCAAGATCGCATCATCTTCGCTCTCCATTTTCGCCAAGAAATGCTTTTCGAGCGGAGCGTAGAGCGACAACTCGACACGCTTCGGGTCGATCATCACGAACTTCAACTCCGACGGGTGCTTTTTGTACAGCAGCGAGGTTATTATGGCGTTGAGTCCCACAGACTTACCCTGACCCGTAGCACCCGCAACAAGCAAGTGGGGCATCTTGGCCAGGTCGATCACGAAGTTTTCGTTCTGGATCGTACGACCCAGCACTACGGGCAACTCGTGTTTGCTCTGCTGGAATCGAGCCGATTTGACGGCCGAAAGCATCGAAACCACGTCGCGATCCTTGTTCGGGACCTCGATACCCACTGTTCCCTTTCCGGGAATTGGTGCGATGATACGAATACTCAATGCTTTGAGGCTCATAGCGATATCCTCTTCGAGAGCCTTGATTCGCGCGATCTTGATACCGGGTGCGGGAATGATCTCATAGAGCGTCACGGTCGGACCAACGGTTGCTTTGATTTTCGAGATTTCGATACCGAAGTTGAGCAGCGTAGTCTTGATCTGCTCCTTATTTTCATAGATCTCCTCGTCCGACACCTCCACATCTTTCGAGTGGTCTTCGAGCAGGGTCACGGGCGGACGCTGATACTTTGGCAAGTCCTTCGCGGGATCATACTCTTTGAGGTCTATCTCGCTGTCACTCATCTCCTTATCCTGATGCTCGAAAACTACGATTTTCAGTTCGTCGTCCTCTTCGTCTTCAATATTGGCGGTCGGAGTTTCGGGCGCAGGGTCAATCTCATTGACGGCCTCGGGGGCAACCTCGTCAATTGAATCGTCGCTTTTGGTGATTGTCGTAATCGTCAGTCCGTCATCATCTTCCTCAGGTGCAATCTCCTCTTGCGGAGCGATCACTTCGGGTTCTGCGGCAACCGCGCCGTTGGTTGCGATGGTAACGATTTCAATGTCGTCTTCGGGCTCCTCCTCGATATTGGGCGAAGTCGCGATTTCGACTTTGACGGGTTCGGATGCAACTATCGGCTGCTCATCTGCGACTTTTACGTCGGTTGTTTCGGGTGCGGCAGGAGCCTTGTGAACCTTCTCTACGCCCTTGGCAACCAGCCCAATAGCCGCTTTGCCAACCTTCAATCCTCCGTCGGCAATGGCCTCGCCGGCCTTATTCACCTTATTGATAAAGCTATGGTTGATATATACGCCCGTCAGGATCCAGCCTGCAAGAATCACCAAAATCGTACCGATCGGGCCGATCGATTGGGTGATGATCGTAGCGGCATCAATTCCCCAGCGACCTCCCAAACCGCTGCCGAAGACTCCCCAATCCTCCTTGAAAATAAATCCAAGTGTCAGAGTACCAAGCAATAAGACAAGCACACCGATGCTCGTCATTCGGTTGAAGTGGAGCTTGCTCAGACGAGTGATGCGCAATCCGGTGATCATCATCAAGAACGGAATGACTACACCAAACAGACCGAACGATTTGCCAACCAGCAAGTTCGCGAGCATTGCACCATTACGTCCGCACAGATTCTCGAATGTAATCATTGCCAGTCGGTCGGCGTTGCCTTTGAAGCGCACATAGTCGGCCAGCGCGCTGCAATCGGCCTTCCAATTGAGCAGATAGAATAGAATGGCGATGAGCAGATAGATGCCAACGAAGAGTAATATAAACCCTACGATCCATCGCATAGTTTGTCCACCTTTTTTATTAGAGGTGGCGCTTGTTTTGGTATTTTTGCTTTTATTTAAGGGCATAATAATTCAATTTACTCCACGAAGATACGAAAAAAAAATGTATCTGCGAAGTGTCCCCTCAAATTTATCTCGAAATGATTTGAAGCGCTTTGTTTTTCAGTTGATTGAGATAATCATCTGACGCAAAGGTTACGAATGAGTATTGCGCCTCGTTTTCTGCGTCAGCGCGCATTTCGAACTGGTCAAGCAACTGCTCGACACGTCGCGCAACAGCAGGTGCAGGATCGATAATTGCCACTTCACGCTCGCCAATCACACGCTCGATGACCTCACGCAGGAAGGGGTAGTGTGTGCACCCTAAAACGATCTGATCGGCACCTTCTCCAATGAGTGGCTCGACCACACGTCGCACCGCCTCCTCGGCCTCGGGTGTCGATTCTTGGCTCTGTTCGACGATCTCGACAAAGCCTTCGCCAACAGCCGCAATGAATCGCGCACGGTCGGCATAACGAGCTGATGTTCTGAGAAATAGATCTCCACCGAGTGATCCGGCCGTAGCCAACACTCCGACAACTCCCGAACGTGTTGCCATTGCAGCGGGCTTCACAGCCGGCTCCATTCCGACGATCGGGGTGCCCGAATATTTCTCGCGAAGGAAGTCGATGGCGGCCGCCGTAGCGGTATTGCACGCTACGACTACCATCTTTGCTCCATCGGCTATCAACTTGCCGACTGCCTCGTCGGCAAAACGACGAATCTCCTCTTTGGGGCGACCTCCGTACGGACAATTTGCGCCGTCGGCAAGGTACGTGAGTGACTCGTTGGGGAGCTTGGCGTGCAGCTCGCGCCACACGCTCAAACCTCCCAGTCCCGAATCATATACCCCAATGGGGCGATTATCGCTCTTGATATTCAAAGTTTTATACGTATTACTTCAACTTCTCCTCGATCCACTTGCGAGCGTTGACGAATGCCTCGATCCAAGGCGTAACCTCGTCCTCACGCTGCTCGGGATAGTATGCCCAGTTCCACGGCTTGATTGTACGCTCCAAGTGGGGCATCATCGCTACGTGGCGACCGTCAGCCGACGCAATACCGGCAACAGCATAGTCGCTACCGTTGGGGTTAGCGGGGTAGTCAGCGTAGCTATATTTCAGTGCGATGTTGTAGTGCTTCTCCTCCATCGGCAACGAGAATTTACCCTCGCCGTGAGCTACCCAGATACCCAACTTCGAACCAACCAGCGAGCTGAACATCACTGCGTTGCTCTGCTCAACGTCCAGACCAACGAACGACGACTCGAACTTGTGGCTGTCGTTGTGCAACATACGCGGCTTCACAGCGTCCTCGGGAGTAATCAGACCCAACTCGATCATCAGTTGGCAACCGTTGCAAACGCCCAGCGAGAGGGTATCCTCACGTGCATAGAAGTTATCCAACGCACGTTTTGCAGCCTCGTTGTAGAGGAATGCACCTGCCCAACCCTTAGCCGAACCAAGTACGTCCGAGTTCGAGAAACCACCGCAGAATACGATCATATTCACGTCCTCCAACGTCTCGCGACCACTTACCAAGTCGGTCATAGTCACGTCCTTAACGTCGAAACCTGCCAAGAACAGCGAGTATGCCATTTCGCGCTCACCGTTGGTACCCTTCTCACGAATGATCGCAGCCTTTACGCCCGTACGCTCACGACGCTTGGGATCGATGCCCAGCGACGAGTAGCTACCCTCGAAGCCCTCGGGGAAGCGGAACTGCAACGGCTGTTGAGCGTAGTTTGCATAGCGCTCGGCAGCCTTCTTTTCGCCACTCTGGCGGCAATCGAGCAGGTACGAAGTCTTGTACCACAGATCGCGCAAGTGGTTCTGCAACAGCTCGAACTCTACGCCGCAAGCCTTCACAACGAACTGACGGTCGGTGTTCACAGTACCCAAATCGTAAGCGTCAACGCCCATTGCGCTCAGCTCATCAACTACTGCCTTTGCGTCTGCAACTTGCAGTACCATAGCGGGTTTCTCGCTGAACAATACGCGAATCAAATCGTTCTCGCCCAATACGTCGAGGTTAACCTCGGCACCTGTCGAGTTGTCGGCAAATGTCATTTCGAGCAGAGCGGTGATCAGACCACCACCCGAAACGTCGTGACCTGCCATTACCTTACTCTCGCGAACCAGCTTCTGCACGCCCTCGAAAGCGTTAGCGAAGTAGGTTGCCGATACGATATCGGGAGCCTTGTCGCCCACCTTGCCAACGGTCTGCGCAAATGCGCTACCGCCCAACTCGAACTCCGAGCGGCTCATATCAACGTAAACAAGGTTGCTCTTCTCGTGCTTCAACGCTGCGCGAACACACTGCTTCACGTCGCTAACCTCGGCAGCCGAAGTGATGATTACCGTACCCGGCGCGATCACAGACTTGCCGTCCTTATATTTCTGGGTCATCGACAACGAGTCCTTACCGGTCGGAATGTTGATACCCAACTCAACTGCCATATTGCTTGCAGCCTCTACTGCGTCGTACAGACGTGCGTCCTCGCCCTCGTTGCGGCAGGGCCACATCCAGTTTGCACTGAGCGAAACGCCCTTCAAACCGTAGCTCAGCGGAGCCAACGCGATGTTGGTCAGCGCCTCACCGATAGCCAGACGCGAACCTGCCTTCGGGTCGATCATTGCAGCTACGGGAGCGTGACCGAGAGCTGTTGCGATACCTGCTTTGCCCTGATAATCAATAGCTACGGCTGCGTAGTCGTTCAGCGGCACCTGCACCTCACCTGCGGTCTGCTGTACAGCGATCTTACCCGTTACCGAGCGGTCAACCTTGTTGGTCAACCAATCCTTACAAGCAACGCCCTCGATTTGGAGCACCTGCTCGATGTACTTAATAATATTGGTAGTCGAGTACTTCACCTCGTCGAAGTTGCTTGCCTTCTTCGTGTCGCGCATAATCGTGCGGGGTGCCTTACCGAACATATACTCCAACTGCCAGTCGATAGGCTTCTCGCCCGTGCGGTTATCAACGAATGTGAACTGCATATCGCCCGTAGTCTCACCAATGGTGTACATCGGAGCGCGCTCACGATCAGCAATGCGCTTCAAGTGGTCGATATACTTAGCGTCGATCACCAGACCCATACGCTCCTGCGACTCGTTACCGATGATTTCGCGGTGCGAGAGGGTAGGATCGCCAATAGGCAGCTGATCGATGTCGATGCGACCACCCGTAGCCTCGACCAACTCACTCAGACAGTTCAAGTGACCGCCTGCACCGTGGTCGTGGATCGAGATGATGGGGTTGTTGTCCTCCTCGCTCACGGCACGGATTGCGTTGTAGGCACGCTTCTGCATCTCGGGGTTCGAGCGCTGAATAGCGTTCAACTCGATATCGCTCTGATACTCACCGGTTGCCACGCTCGATACTGCACCACCACCCATACCGATACGGTAGTTGTCACCACCGAGCAGAACGACCTTGTTGCCCGTCGTAGGCTCATCTTTCAGGCTGTCGATCTTGCGGCCATAGCCGATACCACCAGCCTGCATAATCACCTTGTCGTAACCGAACTCCTTGCCCTGCTCGCCGTGCTCGAATGTAAGCAGCGAACCGCAGATCAGCGGCTGACCGAACTTGTTACCGAAGTCACTTGCACCGTTCGATGCCTTGATCAGAATGTCGGCCGGCGTCTGATAGAGCCACTTACGCGGGGGCATCTGTGCCTCCCACGAGTGCGAATCGTCCAGACGAGGATAAGCGGTCATATACACCGCAGTACCTGCAACGGGGAACGCACCCTTACCACCGGCGATACGGTCGCGGATCTCACCACCCGTACCGGTTGCTGCACCGTTGAAGGGCTCTACGGTAGTGGGGAAGTTATGGGTCTCGGCCTTGATCGAGATGACGCTCTCGAAGTCCTTAACCGTAAAGTAATCAGGCACATCGTGACGCTCAGGCGCAAACTGCTCAACAACGGGACCCTGCAAGAATGCGCAGTTGTCCTTGTAAGCCGACGTAACGCGGTTGGGATTAGTCTTGGTCGTGTGCTTGATCAGGTTGAACAGCGACGAGGGCTTCTCCTCGCCATCAATCACGAACGTACCGCCGAAGATCTTGTGGCGGCAGTGCTCCGAGTTCACCTGCGAGAAACCGAACACCTCGCTATCGGTCAGCGGGCGACCCATCTTTTCGCTTACCTCTTTGAGGTATGCGATCTCCTCCTCGCTCAGAGCCAGACCCTCAGCCTTGTTGTAGCTCTCGATGTCGTCGATATAGACGATCTTCTCGGGCTCTTTGTTGATAACGTAAATCGACTGATCCAGCGCCTCATAGCGACGATTCAACATCGGATCGAATGGGGTGTTCTCGCCATCGGCAACGAACTCCTCGATACGGCGGATACCCTCCAAGCCCATATTTTGGGTGATCTCCACAGCGTTGGTACTCCACGGGGTGATCATTTCGCGGCGTGGACCGACGAATTTACCGTCGATACGATCGCTCTTAACGAGCTTTGCGCCCGAGAAAAGCCACTCCAATTTTTCGATTGCCGATTGATCGAACTCTACGCAACTATCCACAGCGTAGATTTTGTCATCTTGTGCAAAAAACAGAACCATAACCTTTTGTTTTATATTGTTTTACTTGTTATATCTCATAAAGTTGTACAAATGCTCGACGATGTAGTCATCGCTTCTGCCGGCGCAGTCGATCACGATCGAGGCACGTTGATAATAGACCTCGCGCTCCGAGAGCGAACGGCTGACAAACTCCGCTACTTCTGCGTCGGTTTTGCCCGTGATCAGCGGTCGCTTCTCTTTGTGACGACACAATCGCGTAACGAGAATTTCGGGTGGTAATTTGAGGTAAATAGTTGATCCAAACTTATTTAACAGCTCCAAATTGCCTTCTCGGCAGGGCGCTCCACCACCCGTTGCGATGATTCGATCGCCCTCCATCGAGCCGAGCTTTGTGATCATCTCACGCTCGCGCTGTCGGAATGCCTCCTCGCCTTCTGTTGCGAATATCTGGGGTATTGTCATCTCGGCTTCGGCCTCAATCGCCTTGTCCATATCGACAAAATCGATCTCCAACCGACGCGCCAATCTGCGTCCGAGCGAGCTCTTGCCACAGCCCATATATCCTATCAGAAACAGCTTCATCGTCTTATGCGTTTTAGAACAAATTCAACTGTTCGCCACTATCCATCTCCTCGTCGGGAGCGTTGCGAATGATCTCAAAATCAGGATCATCACCTGCCGACGAAACGATCGGCTCAGCCACTACGGGCTGTGTCGGTTGCTCCTCTTCGGGCACCTCCTCAGGCTCTACGAATGTCAGTGTGTCGATGTCGTAGGTCGACAATCGCTTACCCTTAGCGCGATGGCTCTTGATGCCGATAAAGTCGGCTACCGTAACCACATCTGCCGGACGCGATGCCTGTGCACCCTTGTAGGTGATCTCCAAACGGGGACGCTCGTCGGTCGAGATTGCGATGAGTTTCATCGTGCCCTCCTCGTCGAGGAAGTATTGGGTCTTGTCGCCCGCCTCGGCGTTGAAACGTTTGAGGTAGAAGTAACCCGCAACCTTGTCGAAGTAGACAACCGAATAGACGCGACCTGCGTCGAACTTCTCCACGCTGATCATATCCTCGGGGAAGTGGTGGCCCAAGTCGAAACCTGTGGTGTAATACAAGTTCTTGGCAGTCATCACGATAATGCGATCGTCGCCACTGAACTCGCCGAGCAATCGACCGCGTCCGTCCGAATTCAGACGCATAATATCCTCATCGAAATAGATGTTCTGTCCGCCGAGGGTCGATGTGCCGCGCTCCTTCATTACGATTTTATGAATACCGTAGCGCGAGAACAGATTACCCTGACTTTGGCGACCCTTGATTGCCAGAGTCGAGAAGTCGAGATCGACAATCGCACGTTTCAGTCGCGGACGAGGCTTGAAATATACCTTCAATACCTCGGCCTCGCCATTGGGATTGACCGTCATATAGATCACCTCGCTCTTAGGCGTACCCTTCGTGATGTCGTACACCTTATCGCGAGTAACGCCCTTGATCGCGCAACGCTTCATCATAATTGCACCGGCCTTGCCGTCACGGTACAAGATGTTGTAGATCGTGCGCTCGTCATTACGCTTGAAGATACCTATATAATATATATTCTTATCGAAGAATGCCTTGTCCTGCACCTTTGTCACTTCGTAGCGACCATCTTTGGTCATCACGAGCACTTCGTCCAGATCCGAGCAGTCGCACACAAACTCGTCCTTGCGCATCGAGGCACCAATACCGAAGAAACCTTCGGCACGATTGACATAGAGCTTGGCATTTGCCACAACCACCTTAGCAGCCTCGATCGAATCGAACTCGCGTAGCTCGCTACGGCGGTCGCGACCCTTGCCATACTTCTCCTTAATGCGGTTGTAGTAAGCTACGGCATACTCGGTCAGATGTTTCAGATCGTGCTTAACCTTGCGGATATCCTCCTCGATGCCTCGAATCAACTCGTCAGCCTTGGTCGAGTCATATTTCGAAATGCGAATGAACTGCAACTGAGTCAGTTTCACCACGTCGTCGTGTGTTACCTCACGCTGCAACAACTTCTTGAACGGCTCCAAACCCTTATCGACAGCCTCGTAAGCCTCCTCACGCGAGCGACAACCCTCGATCAACTGATAGAGTTTGTTCTCGATAAAGATCTTTTCGAGCGATGTCGAGTGCCACTGACCATTCAGCTCGTCGAGTTTGATTTCCAACTCCTGTTTCAGCAATGCTTTGGTGTGCTCGGCCGAGCGGCGCAGTATCTCGCTAACGCCCAGGAAATGCGGCTTCTCTTCGTAGATCACACACGCATTGGGCGAAATCGAAACCTCGCAATCGGTGAATGCGTAGAGTGCGTCGATGGTCTTGTCGGTCGATTCGTCGGGTGCAACGTGAACGATGATCTCGACCTTCTGCGCGGTGTTATCCTCCACCTTGCGGATCTTGATCTTGCCCTTCTCGTTAGCCTTGACGATCGACTCTTTGATACTCTCGGTTGTGGTCGTGAACGGAATCTCGGTAATAGCCAACGTACGTTTGTCGATCTTCGAGATGCGAGCGCGAATCTTCACCGCACCGCCACGCAGACCGTCGTTGTAGCGCGAGCAATCGACCAAACCACCCGTCGGGAAGTCGGGGTAGAGTGTGAACTCCTCGCCCTGCAAGTGTGCCACGCAGGCATCAATCAGCTCGTTGAAGTTGTGGGGCAGGATCTTCGACGCCAAACCTACGGCGATACCCTCCACGCCTTGCGCCAACAGCAACGGGAACTTAACGGGTAGAGTTACAGGCTCTTGATTACGACCGTCGTACGATGCCATCCACTCCGTAGTCTTCGGATTGAACACCACGTCGAGTGCAAATTTCGATAATCGAGCCTCGATATAACGCGGAGCCGCCGCAGCGTCACCCGTCAAAATGTTACCCCAGTTACCCTGGCAGTCGATCAGCAGATCCTTCTGTCCGAGCTGCACCAGCGCATCGCCAATCGAGGCGTCGCCGTGGGGGTGGAACTGCATCGTATGACCGACGATGTTGGCCACCTTGTTGTAGCGACCGTCGTCCATACGCTTCATCGAGTGCAGAATACGTCGTTGTACGGGTTTCAAACCGTCCTCGACGTGGGGCACAGCGCGTTCCAAGATTACGTACGAGGCATAATCCAAAAACCAATTCTTGTACATTCCCGTGAGCTTGCGTGTGCCGCTTGCGTCCTCCATCAGCTTGCCGAACTTACCGCTCGTGCGCTGCTGAGTCTGCTCGTCGGCCACGTTCAACTCGTCGGTTATAATGTTGTTTTCGTCCATTTATTGTTGTTTTTCTCTCTTATTCAAATTTGTTAGACCGCCTCGGCCTCAGTCGAGTTGTATTTGTCCATATTCTCGATCAAGTCCTCCTCGATACGCAGGTTGTCGATGATGAAGTTCTGTCGGTCGAACGTATTCTTACCCATATAGAACTCCAACATATCGTGAATTGGGTCGTCTTTGGTCAGGCGCACCTTGTCCAGACGCATCTTCTCGCCAATGAACTCCCCGAACTCCTCGGGCGAAATCTCACCAAGACCTTTGAATCGGGTGATCTCGGCCGTTGAGCCGCACTTGATAATTGCGCGCTGTTTCTCCTCCTCGCTATAACAGTAGTGTGTTTCCTTCTTGTTACGCACACGGAACAGCGGAGTCTGCAATACGTACAAGTGACCCTGACGAATCACATCGGGGAAGAATTGCAGGAAGAAGGTCATCATCAGCAGTCGGATATGCATACCATCGACATCGGCATCGGTTGCGATGATCACCTTGTTGTAGCGCAGGTTGTCCATATCCTCCTCGATGTTCAGTGCAGCCTGCAACAGATTGAACTCCTCGTTGTCATAGACCACCTTTTTGGTCAATCCGTAGCAGTTGAGCGGCTTACCACGCAACGAGAAGACTGCCTGAGTCTGCACATCGCGGCTCTTGGTGATCGAACCCGATGCCGAGTTACCCTCCGTGATGAAGATCATCGACTCTTCGGCACGATCATTCTTGTCGGTGAGGTGAATTTTGCAGTCGCGCAGTTTCTTGTTGTTGAGCGACACCTTCTTGGCGATCTCGCGTGCCTTCTTCTGTACACCCGAAATTGCCTTGCGCTCCTTCTCGTTTTCGAGAATCTTCTTGTTGAGCACACCTGCCGTATCGGGGTGCTTATGCAGATAGTTGTCCAGCTCCTGTTTGAGGAAGTCGATCACATACTGACGTACCGTCGGACCCTCGGGCTCCATATCCTTCGACACCAATCGGGTCTTGGTCTGCGAGTCGAATCCCGGCTCCTCGACATTGACGCTAATAGCCGCCACGATCGAGGTACGCACGTCCGACGGATCGTAATCCTTCTTGTAGAACTCCTTAACGACCTTCGCAACCGCCTCGCGCAGCGCCGCCTGATGCGTACCGCCACGGAAGGTGTTCTGGCTATTGACGAACGAGTAGTAGGTTTCGCCATAGCTCGTACCGTGCGTAATCGCCACCTCGATATCCTTGCCTTTGAGGTGGATAATGGGGTAGAGCGGCTCCTCGCCTGACATATTCTCGGTCAGCAGATCCAGCAGGCCATTCTTCGAGTGATACGACGTGCCGTTGAACTTGATCGTCAGACCCTGATTCAGATAGGTGTAGTTGCGCAGACGCTGCTCGATGTACTCCATATTATACTCATATACACCGAATACGTCTTCATCAACCACGTAGCTGATCATCGTGCCGTTCTTGTCCGCCACGCCACTCTCGCGACGGTCGCTCAACTCCAAGCCTGTCTGGTAGCTCACCGTGCGAGCCTCGCCATCGCGGACACTTCGAGCCGTAAATTCGCTCGACATCATATTCACAGCCTTGACGCCGACACCATTCAGACCTACGGTCTTCTTGAACGCGCCCGAGCCATACTTACCACTCGTATTGATTTTCGATACAGCGTTTGCCAAACTATCGAGAGGAATACCTCGACCATAGTCGCGTACCGTCACGCGCTTGTTCTCATCGATAGTGATCTCGATAACCTTGCCCGCACCCATAATGAACTCGTCAATCGAGTTATCTACCACCTCTTTGAGCAGGGTGTAGATACCGTCATCGGGTTGCGAACCGTCACCCAGGTTGCCGATCCACATACCCGGACGCAGACGCATCTGGTCGCGTGTGCTGAGGGTTTTAATGTCGGAATCGCTGTATTGTACTGTTGTTTCAGCCATTATATTGTTTCTCCTTCTTTTTTAGTCATTCATACTCTTCTGCACCTCTTTTGCAGCAACCATCTTCTCGCGTACCATATCGCTCAACTCTTTGAGCTCCATCGAGGCAACCACCTCGGCAGGAATGGGGTCGAGCACATCGACACGGAAGGTGTGTCGCCACGGCAGACGCCAACCGTTTCGGAACAATGTATCCGAGCCGTGCATCACCACGGGCAGAATGGGCACGCCAGCCTCCTTAGCCAGAGTGAAGGCACCCGATTTGAAACGGTGAATCTCGCCATCTTTCGAGCGTGTGCCCTCGGGGAAGATAGCCACCGACGCACCGCGACCAAGCCACTTTTTACCCAGGGTTGTAACCTTCGCCATCGCGCCCGACGACGAACGGTCGATGCAGATATCGCCGTGCAGGGTCAGCATCTGTCCGAAGAACGGAATGCGGAACACCTCGCGCTTCGACACCCAACGGAAGTTGAGCGGAATGCGATAGAGCAACGGAATATCGACCATACTTGTGTGGTTGATGGTGATCACATATGCCTGTTTGCGATCGATCTTCTCCACGCCACGAGTAATTTTGCGCCACTTGGGCCAGCAGAAGAAGAGGTGGGTCAGCAGACGCGACTGTTCGTGAATGCAGCGACGTGCGGGATCGAACGGGCGCAGCAGCACCAAAGTGATTGCCGAAAGGATCAGCACCACCAAACAAGCGATGCCCAAAACGATGTAATAAATTATTGCTAACATAGTCTTTCTAATGTGTTTATGGTGCGAAATGGGGTTAGAGCGCACTACGCACCGTATTTAATCCCGCAATTTTAGCAAAATTTTGGCTTATTTCCGCTATTTATTATAGGTAAGTTATCAACATTTAATCAAAATGTGTAGTTTTTTTTCGCGAAATAGTTACCTTTGCGCTGTCGCAAGGTAGGGAGAAGAGAGTATAATGAAGACTTGTGGCTGAGTGAAACATACTAAAACTAAAAGCTATGAAAGCATTTGTATTCCCTGGCCAGGGCTCGCAATTCTCTGGTATGGGTAAGGATCTCTACGAGAATGTCCCTACTGCAAAAGAACTTTTCGAGAAGGCTAACGAGATTCTCGGTTTCCGCATTACCGACATAATGTTCTCGGGTACAGACGAGGAGTTGAAACAGACCTTTGTTACCCAGCCTGCGGTATTCCTTCATTCGGTTATTATGGCTAAGGCTCTCGGCGAGGAGTTTAAGCCCGATATGGTTGCTGGTCATTCGCTTGGCGAGTTCAGTGCGTTGGTTGCTGCCGGTGCGTTGGAGTTTGAGGACGGTCTGCGTCTGGTGGCAAAGCGCGCTGCGGCAATGCAGAAGGCGTGCGAGGCTCAGCCTTCGACGATGGCGGCTGTGTTGGGTCTTGACGATAAGACGGTTGAGGATATCTGCGCACAGATTGATGGCGTGGTTGTGGCTGCCAACTATAACTGTCCGGGTCAGCTGGTTATCTCGGGTTCGATCGAGGCGGTCGATGCTGCTTGCGAGCAGTTGAAGGCTGCGGGTGCTCGTCGCGCGTTGCGTCTGCCTGTTGGCGGAGCGTTCCACTCGCCACTGATGGAGCCTGCCAAGGTCGAGTTGCAGGAGGCTATCGAGGCCGCTCCGTTCAAAACGCCTATCTGCCCTGTGTATCAGAATGTTGATGCTGAGCCTTATACCGATCCTGAGCAGATCAAGGCCAATCTGATTGCGCAGTTGACGGCTCCCGTGCGTTGGACCTATATCGTGCAAAATATGTTGGCTGCCGGTGCTGATTCGTTTGTCGAGTTGGGCCCCGGTGCAGTGTTGCAGGGCCTGATCAAAAAGGTCGATCGCGAGGCTGACGCAGTGTCGAAAGCGACGTTGTAGAAGAGAAATTTTTTCGCCAGATAAAAATGGGCGCAGAGGTGCGTAGAAGCCACCTTTGTGCCCATTTTTCGTGTTTGTGAGGGTTGATAAATTGAAAAAACTCGCAAATGGGTCTTGCATTATTGAAAATCTTTATTAATTTTGTTTAATAATTGCGTAAGTAAATAGTAAAACTCGATGACTTCATTAAAGGAATTTTTTAATCAACACGAAGCCGATATGATGAAGGGTGTTACTCACAAAAACAGCCTCATCAAACGAAATATTATCGCCTATATGGCTCTCCACGGTCAGTGCACACTGGCCGAATTGACCAAGGAGTTGCACATCAGTGTGCCGACAATCACCAAGCTGGTTCAGGAGTTGGTCCAGGAGGATATTGTGACTGATAATGGTAAGGTCGAAACGGCTGGTGGTCGTCGTCCGAACATCTTCGGATTGGCCCATTCGGCAATCTACTTTGTGGGTGTCGAAATTGCGCGCGATTATATGATGTTCGTGCTTACCGACCTGCAAAACAATGTGATACACAAACATTGTGAGTCAAATTTCGAGTTGGAAGATCGCCCTCAGTGCCTCGAAAAAATCTGCACGTCGATAGCCGATTTTATAGATAATTCGGGTGTCGATCGAGGCAAGATTCTTGGTGTCGGAGTCTGCATTGCGGGTCGTGTCAATCCCGATACGGGTTGCAGTTATAAATATTTCACGTCGAGCGACCGATCGTTGCGCGAGATTCTCGAAGCACGTGTTGGCGTTCGAGTTCTGCTCGAAAACGATACTCGCGCACGTTGCTATGCCGAGTGTGCGCTGACCGATACTCCCAAGAACGATATGGTTTATCTCTATTTGGGTCGAGGTGTGGCGATTGGTATTGTGATGCACGGCGAGTTGTATTATGGCAAGAGTGGTTTTGCGGGCGAGTTTGGTCATACGCCGTTCTTCGACAACGAGATCATCTGTTCGTGTGGCAAGAAGGGTTGCCTCGAAACCGAGATTTCGGGTATTGCAATCGAGGAGAAGATGGTCGGAATGATTCGTTCGGGCGTGAACTCGATTCTGCGCGAAAAGGTTGATGCTGAGGGCACTGTGCATATCGATGATATTATTGAGGCAGCTCGCAACGACGACAATCTCTCGATCGAACTGATCGAGGAGGCGGGCGAGAAGATCGGCAAGAGTGTGGCATTCCTGATCAATATTTTCAATCCCGAAACGGTGGTTATCGGTGGTAATTTGGCGGCTGCGGGCGACTATTTGATGTTGCCTTTGAAGTCGGCTACCAACAAATATTCGCTCAATCTGGTCTATAAAGATACCAAATTCCGCGTGTCGAAACTCGACGAGACGGCTGGTGCTTGGGGTGTGGCGATGTTGATTCGCAACAAGATTATTGGTCTGTAACGATATGCTTTTGCGCGGTCAGAATATCCACCTTCGTGCGCTCGAACCGAGCGATGTCGAGGCAATGTATAGCTGGGAAAACGACCCTGCGGTGTGGGGCGTGAGTGGTACGGTTGCGCCTTTCTCGCGCGAGATTTTGCGGGCGTTTATCGAGCAACAGCAGTATGACATTTGGCGCACTCATCAGCTGCGTATGGTCATTGCTCTCAACGAGGACGATCGAGCGGTGGGTGCGGTCGATCTGTTCGAGTTCGATCCGCTGAATCGACGAGCCGGAGTGGGTGTACTGGTGGCTGATGGCGAGCGTTGTCGCGGCTATGCTACCGAGGCATTGGCATTGCTTGTGGATTATGTGCGCGATGTGCTGATGCTCAATCAGTTATATTGCGATGTCGATACCGATAATGTGGCTTGCCGAGCACTGTTTGCAGGGTGCCAATTCGAGGAGTGCGGAGTGCGTCGTCGTTGGCGATTGGGTGCCGACGGCTGGCACGATGTAGTGATGATGCAGCACTTGTTCTAAAATAAAAAAACCGCCTCTTTCGGGGCGGTTTTCTCATTTATTTATAAATCTTTCGTTTGTTCAATTCCTTGGTGTAGGCGCGGGCGTTGCGCAGGTGCTCGGTGTAGGTGGCGGCAAAGTTGTGATGACCGTCGAACGTGGGGCGCGCGCAGAAATAGATATAGTTGTGCTTCTCGAAATTCAGCACACCGTCGATAGCCGCGATCGAAGGCATACAGATGGGCGAGGGAGGCAGCCCCTTATTCTTATAGGTGTTGTAGGGCGACTCAATGCGCAGGTGCTTGTGAAGGATACGACGCAGTGTGAAATCCCCCACGGCATACTTCACCGTCGGATCGGCCTGCAAGGGCATACCTTTATTCAGTCGATTGATGTAAACGCCTGCAACAGTTGCCATCTCGTCAGTTGCGCGTGTCTCCTCATAAACGATTGATGCCAGCGTCATCACCTCCAAACGCGACAGCCCGCTACGCTTGCGTTTGGCGTCGCGGTCGGCCCAGAAACGCTCCGCCTCGTCGCTCATACGCTCTACAATCTGCTCGGGCGACACTGTCCAATAGAACTCGTAGGTATTGGGAATAAACATCGAAAACATCGTCAGCGGATTCTTGTAGCCATACTTCTCGGCCACCTTTTGGTCGGTCAGCACGGCTGCAATTTCGGCCGAGTCGGCGTCGATCTGTCGAGCGAGTTTGCCGGCAAGATATGCGGGCGTTTTGGCGTTATTGAAGGTGACATTAATTGGCGTTTGTATGCCGAGTTTAATCATACGAACAATCTCAATTACGTTCATTCCTTCGTCGAGAACATAGTGCCCCGCCTTGTAAGTTTGCTCCAAATTGAGGCGTTTGGCATAAATATCGAATGCCAAGTGATGACCGATTTTGGGTTTGAGCGAATCGATCAAAGTGGCGTAGTCCGAACGCTTCGAAAGATA
The DNA here is from genome assembly GCA_045655685.1 of Alistipes sp. Classification (GTDB taxonomy): domain Bacteria; phylum Bacteroidota; class Bacteroidia; order Bacteroidales; family Rikenellaceae; genus Alistipes. The sequence goes on along the minus strand of JAZOPR010000002.1, from coordinate 395,224 downwards.
GATTTCTGCGCTCTGTTTCACGGCGTTACCCTTGAATGAGATGATGCCCCAAGCCGCCACAGCGGCTCCTAAAACGACCGCAACGACGAATATCCAAATAAGTGTTTTTTTCATTTCGGGTGTAATTTTTTTGCAAATATAAGAAAAATCCGTACATTTGCACTCGGGTAAGTCTTATACGACCAGCTCCTACTGAATCCCCCAGGTGCGGAAGCGAGCAAGGGTAGGTGGTTGTAGCGGTGCGATATAAGTAGCTTACCCTTTTTTGTTTTAATAGCCGTCGGGTGATTCCTGGCGGCTATTTTTGTTCTCGATTTATCTCCACTCAAATGTGGTTCGACAAGCTACTGTACCCTCGTCGGTTGCAACCTCAAACTCCCAGCGGTCGCCCTCGTGTCGGTAGCCGATAGTGAGCTCCTGGCCATAGCGCACCTCGTTCAGGAAGTTGATCTCGACGCGAACGGGTCGGTCGGTTTCGTGCAGTTCGATCGGCAGGCAGTCGAGCATAAGGTCGAAGTAACGCAACGAATTCATATGGCGATTGAAGTCGATGTCGCTGTAAGCCACACGATGAGTTACGCTGTTTTCGGGCTCTACGGCCGCCAATTTACCGGCACGCTCGATGGGAGGCTCTTCATCGTACACGGCGTCGTTGTGTTCGGCAATATAGCGCAGATCGACCGCACGACGTGTGTTGAAGTCGATCATCGACCACTGGGTCGTAGCGCGACCAAATACCTCACCTTCGCTATCAAGTACGAAATTACGAGTGCTCATTGCGCGACCATAGTCACTGACCCACGTCGTAATATTATAAGGTGTATATTCTGCTGGACGGCGGTCGATTTCGACAGCCATACGCGAGATTACCCACGAGCGATTTTCGGGTTTCAGAACGCGAATGCCGAAACCTTTGCTATCGGCGTCGATACCGGCAACGTTGAGTGTTTGAGCGATCAGTTTCGATATCGAAGCACGCAGAGTGAAATCGACCTCTTGCGGCTCGACAGTGTAGGGATATGTTGTCTTTGCTGCCATAAATTTGTAGGGAGATTAGTCCACAAATGTAGCGAAAAAACTCTAAATCACAATATAAAAACGAGTGCGACCCCGATTTAAGGATCGCACTCGCAGAGGTTTAGAACAGTCACTGTCCGTTATTTCTTCTCCTCGATACCGTAGCCCTTGCGCTTGTCTTCGCGTTTGAGCAACAGAGCGAAGAGGATAGCGGTGAACGACAATGCAGCGAAGATAATCATCGGAGTGGTGTAGTCGTACTTGTTGATGGTTGCGCCGTCGAGCACCTGAGTACCTACGATGCAATACTCGTTCAGTACCCAGTTGATCAGCAGGGGCACACCCATCAGACCTACGTTCTGCAACCAGAAGATCAGCGCGTAAGCCGAGCCGAGTTTCTTAGGCTCAACGATCTTGGTCACTGCGGGCCACATTGCCGAGGGAACGAGCGAGAAAGCGATACCTAGCACGATCATCATAACGATAGCAACAGCCACGCTGGTGATCTGCGGAGCGGCAAATACCACGTGAACGAAGAACAGCAGCACCGAACCGATCAACATCAGCGTAGCACCGCGACCTACCTTATCGTAGATACGGCCGAAGAGCGGAGTCAGCAGAATGGTGCCGAAGGGCAGCATTGCGGGGATCCACGAAGCGTAATCGAAATCGATGAGGTACTTGTTGAACATAAAGTCGGTAGCGTTCTTCAAGAAGGGGAACACAGCCGAGTAGAATACCAAGCAGAGGATTGCGATATGCCAGAATGCGGGCACCTTGATGATGCTTACGATGTCGCGTACGCGGAAGGGCTCCTCCTGCTCCACGTTCGACTCGCTCTCCTCCTTGTCCAGACGAGCGTCCATAACGCAGAATACGAGGTAGGTGATCAGACCGATACACATAATCGCCAAACCAACCATTACGGGTGCCGAGATCTGGAAGTTGAACCACTCGGGCAGCTTGGGGCAGAGTACGAAAGCGGCAGCCGTACCCAGACGTGCGGTAGCCACCTGCAAGCCCAGCGCCAGCGCCAACTCACGACCTGCAAACCAACGTGCGATGATTCGGGTTACGGTGATACCAGCGATCTCCGAGCCGAGGCAGAAGGTTGCATAACCCAGCGAAATGTAGAGCAGCGACGAGTGAATGTTGCCCAACCAAGGCAGGGTCTGTGCCGCGAAATCGGGATTGTTGACGGTGTATTCGATAACGAAATACTTGATCGCAACACCTGCCAACATCAGACCCGTAGCCAGTACGCCGGTGAATTTTGTGCCCCACTTATCGAGGATAATACCGCCGATAATGAGCATAAACAGGAATACGGTGAACCAACCGTACGAGAAATTGAATACGCCGAAGTCCATCGAGGTCCAGCCCAAGCCACCGTCAGCGATCTCCTTTTCGAGGAGGGTCTTCAAAGGCGACATAATGTCCGAGATGAAGTAGGCGCACATCATCGTGAACGAAACGAGCGCGAGGACACTCCAACGCGCGGTCTTCGATTCGCTCAACTTTTGTTGAATTGCTTTTACCATTGTTGTTTGAATTATTAGTTTGTTTTTTGTTGTTTAATCGTGTTTAGTCGATGTGTAGCGCTGCAAGAGCTGATAAGCGTTGGCGATACCCAGCTCGCCCGCCTTGCTCAGATCGAGACATCCCTTGCGGGTATCCTTCATATAGATCTGCACCAAGCCTCGGTTGTAGTATGCCTCGGCAAAGTTGGGCCACAATTCGATAGCCTTTGTGTAGTCGTCAAACGCCTCGGGGAGCTTGCCCGACAGAGCCAGCAAATTGGCGCGGTTGTAGTATGCGTAAGCGAATGCAGGATAGAGCTTTATGGCTTTGTTCAGGTCGGCAATTGCCTCGTCGTAGTTGTACGAACGTGACGATGCATTTTGCAGACGATTCACCGGATCGGCGTCGATCGTGATGCGCTGATACGAGTTGTCAATCGACGAGATGAAGTCGATCATCTCGGCCTGCGTAGTCGAGCGGTTCAGGTACAAGAATGGGTTGCTCGGTGCACGCTCTATCGCGGCGGTGTAGGTCGCAACGGCATTGGTGTACTGCTTGATAAGCGATTGGGTGATACCGCGCAGGAACAACGGCTGCCAATCGTCCACATTGGCTACAATTCGGTCGGCCAGGCGTGAGTCGAGGTCGACAAGCGAGTCGGTCGGAATGTCGCACTCACGTCGCGAGAGCTTCAAATCGGGCTGTGCGAGTTGCGCCACGAAATCCTCGACACGTTGCAGGTGGTAGCGCTTGGGGTCGATTGTCGTAATGCTGTCGGCTCGTGTAATCGTAAAACGGAAGAGCGGTATGAGCGCCAGATTCTCGCCCGACGAGTGTGTCGTGATGCGTTCAAAGTTGCTGCCCGCCATCTTCGTATCGAACGAAAGCAGCTGGTCGAAACGGTGCGTGGTATCCGAATAGATCGAGTACGAAACGCTGTCTTTCAGCTTCGAACGGTACTCGGCGATCTTTCGATCGGCAGTTTGACGGTCCTGACGAGCTCCCTTCGTGTCGCGCAACATATAGCGAATATTACCGCGATTGATATATGCGTTAGCAAAATCGGGATAGAGCTCAATGGCTCGGTCATAGTCGTGCAGAGCCGCCTTCAAATCACCCAACTGAGTGTGCAACAATGCACGATTGTAATAAACCAGCACGTTCTCGGGCGTGTAGAATGCCACCTGATTGTAATCCTCCAATGCACGGTTGTAGTCGCCAATATGCGAACGAACGATCGCTCGGTTGAAGTAGGCGAGCGAGTTGGTCGAATCGAGCTCGATTGTGCGGTCGAAATCCGACAGCGACTCGACGGGTCGGTTCAGGTACGAGAGCACGGTGGCGCGATTGAAGAATGAAAGCAGATAGCTCGAATCGCACTCGACGGCCTTGTTGAAATCGGCTAATGCCTCGTCGTATTTGTGCTGGGCCATCAGCAGTGAGCCGCGACGATTGTAGCCGTCGGGATTCTCTCGGTTGGTGCGAATTGCGAGGTTGTAGTTGTGATACGCAGCGGTTGTGTCTTTCAGATAGAGATAGCTCGTGCCACGATTGATGTAGGCGTCGATAACCTTCGCGTCGTGGCGAATAAACATATCAAAATCCTCGATTGCCTCTTTGAACTGCTGATTCAACAGACGGGTCACACCACGGCTGTAATAGGGGTTCGGCAGGTCGGGACGCAGGTCGATAGCCTCCTGGAAATCGCGCAGTGCATCGTCGTAATTGCCTAAACGTGAGCGAGTAATAGCTCGATATGTGTAGGCATTGGTGAATACGGGATTCTTTTCGATCGCATTCGTAAAATCGACTTCGGCACCCAGCAGGTCGTCGAGGTTATACTTGGCGATACCGCGCAGGAAATATGCCTCGTAGGCCTCTTCATCGACACGCAACAAGATGTTGAGCGTCTTGATAGCCTCCGAGTAGTTGTTCTCGATCAGAAAGTGGCGGCCGACCCAGAAGAAATACTCCTTGTTGTACTGAGCCGAAGCCGAGTTTGCAACAAAGAGCGAGAGTGCTGTGAGCAGACCGATTATGTATCTTCGCATACGAAAATGTCTTTATTTAAAGGGTCAAAGGTACTAAAAAAAATTGAATATACTATTCTATACCTCTATGATATAATATATGAATAGCGAAAAGCGGGTAGTGTGACTCTTCGTGCGATAAAAAGCCGAGAATTTATTTGGGGTTTTAGCGAAAAAGCATTAACTTTGACAGCAATTTATTTTTGCATTGATCGTAAAAATTAAAACCAAACAGATGAAAAAAGTAGATGTTGTACTCGGCCTGCAATGGGGCGATGAGGGCAAAGGTAAAATGATAGACGTTTTAACGCCTAACTACGAGGTGGTTGCACGTTTCCAGGGCGGTCCCAATGCGGGTCATACGCTCGAATTCGAGGGACAGAAGTATGTCTTGCGTTCGATCCCTTCGGGAATTTTCCAGGGCGGTAAAGTCAATATTATCGGTAATGGCGTGGTGCTCGATCCGATTCTGTTCAAGGAGGAGGCTACGGCGTTGGCTGCCAGCGGTCACGATCTGACCAAGCGACTCTATATCTCGAAGAAGGCTCACCTGATCCTGCCCACTCATCGTATGCTCGACGCAGCTTACGAGGCCGCAAAGGGTAGTGCGAAGATTGGTACTACGGGTAAGGGTATCGGTCCGACCTATACCGACAAGATCAGCCGCAATGGCGTGCGTGTAGGTGATATCTTCCGCGATTTCAAGTCGATCTACGCTGCGGCTAAGGCTCGCCACGAGGCTACGTTGCGTTCGCTCGGTTATGAGTACGATGTTACTGAGTTGGAGCAGAAGTGGTTCGAGGGTATCGAGTACCTCAAACAGTTCAATATCATCGATAGCGAGCAGACGGTGAACGACCTGCTGATGGCCGACAAGAGCATTCTGGCAGAGGGCGCACAAGGTACGCTGCTCGATGTCGATTTCGGCTCGTATCCCTTTGTGACTTCGTCGAATACGGTTTGTGCAGGTGCTTGCACGGGTCTGGGTGTAGCTCCCAACCGCATTGGCGATGTGTATGGTATCTTCAAGGCATATTGCACCCGCGTAGGTAGCGGTCCGTTCCCCACTGAGTTGTTCGACGAAACGGGTAAGCAGTTGCGCGATATCGGTCACGAGTATGGTGCAGTGACGGGTCGTGAACGCCGTTGTGGCTGGCTCGACCTGGTTGCACTGAAATATTCGATTATGATTAACGGTGCAACGGCTCTGATTATGATGAAGGCCGACGTTATGAACGATTTCGACACGATCAAGGTTGCTGTTGGCTATGAGATCGATGGCGAGCGCGTTGATCACTTCCCCTATTCGGTTGATTGCGAGATCAAACCGATCTATGCTGAGTTGAAGGGCTGGAAGTGCAACATCAACGACATTCGCCGCTACGAGGACTTCCCTGCTGAGTTGAAGGCATACGTTGAGTTCATCGAGCAGCAGACGGGTATTCCCGTGAAGATTGTTTCGGTTGGTCCCGACCGTGAGGCAACAATCGTACGATAAGAGTTACTAATCTAAAAAATACTATGGCTATGAAGAGATTTGGTGTAATGTGTATGACGCTTGCTACGGCAGCGATGTTGTTTGCCGGTTGTGGCGCATTGAAAGGTGGCGCAATTGGCGGTGCTGCGGCTGGTGCTCTGGGCGCAGGTATCGGTGCATTGATCGGTGGCGGTAAGGGTGCTGCTATTGGTGCTGCTGCTGGTGTTGCAGTAGGTGCAACGGCAGGTGCTTTGATTGGCAAGAAGATGGAGCAGCAGAAGGCTGAGTTGGAGGCTATCGAGGGTGCAGATGTTGAGACTGTAACCGATACCAATGGCTTGGACGCATTGAAGGTGACTTTCGATAGCGGTATTCTGTTCGCAACCAATAAGAGTGATCTGACCGCAACGTCGAAGGCATCGCTCGATAAGTTCGCAATCAGCTTGTTGCAGAACCCCGAGACCGATGTGACGATCTTTGGTCACACCGATTCGACCGGTTCGTTGGAGGTAAACCAGCGCATCTCGTTGCAGCGTGCTCAGTCGGTTCAGAACTATCTGCAATCGAAGGGCGTTGAGGCTGGTCGTATTGTGAAGGTTGAGGGTAAGGCTTATGCTGAGCCGGTTGCTTCGAACGATACCGCTGAGGGTCGTGCAGCAAACCGCCGCGTTGAGGTTTACATCTCGGCTAACAAGACTATGGTTGAGCAGGCTGAGGCAGGTACTTTGGAGTAATCAGCAGTCAACTCATAAATAAAAATTCCGCCCTGCGTGATGTGGGCGGAATTTTTATTTTGTGCGGGGCCGATGTTTAGAGTGACGGCTGTCGGATAATTACTCGATCCTCAGCGCCAAAGCTGCTGACTATGATTCGCACGGTGCGTCGTTTGCCTGAATTGTTGGGTGTGAAACTGATCTTGATGCCCGAATCCCACGTCGCCAACGCACGTGTCATTTCGTAGTAGTCGATCACCTCGACGATCTGGCACCAATCTTTATTGTTATTACCCAAGTAGCTCATTCTAACATTGTCGATACCCGTCGTATGTACGGGGATAATCATCTCGCCACCAGCAGCCGAAACTTCGTAGCTGCGCTCATAAAAGCCGACTTCGGGGATATCGCAACCCGTGAATGTGGTCGTCGATAACAAAAGCAGGAGTGCAAATAAACGTTTCATATCACCTGAGTTTTAGTAGTTTACAAAGCACAAATTTACCCCCCCCCTTGCGAATTTTCCAAATTTTCGGACCGAAAAATTTAGCGGATCCTTAAAAAAAGAGAACCGCACCCCTTGTGAGGGTACGGCTCTTGTGTGAAATATCTCGGTTATAACCTCTTAGAAGATAAAGCGCGAGCTGATCTCCTTGTAGTTGTAAACTCGGTCGATAACATCTGCGAAGATATCAGCAACGCTCAACACGGTGAACTTCGACAGATCCTTGGTCTGATCCAGAGGAATGGTATCGGTAATGATAACCTCCTGCAACGAGCTGTTGTTGATACGCTCGTAAGCGGGACCCGACAGAATTGCGTGGGTTGCTACGGCGCGAACGCTCTTTGCGCCCTTCTCCATCAACATATCAGCTGCCATAGTGATCGTACCTGCGGTGTCGATCATATCGTCGAGAATGATCACGTTGCGGCCCTCGACATCACCGATAGCGGTCATCTTGCCAACGACGTTAGCCTTCTCACGCTGCTTGTGGCTGATAATCATCGGAGCACCCAGATACTTAGCGTAAGCACTTGCGCGCTTAGCACCACCCATATCGGGCGAAGCTACCGACAGATCCTCGATACCCAGCGAGTTGATGTAGGGAACGAAGATACCGCTTGCGTAGAGGTGATCAACGGGAATATCGAAGAAGCCCTGAATCTGATCAGCGTGCAGGTCCATCGTCATAATGCGATCCACACCTGCGGCACGCAACAAGTTTGCAACCAACTTAGCGCCGATCGAAACACGGGGACGATCCTTGCGATCCTGACGAGCCCAGCCGAAATAGGGCATCACAGCGATTACGCGGTGAGCCGATGCGCGGTGAGCGGCGTCGATCATCAACAGAAGCTCCATCAGATTTTCTGCGGGCGGGAATGTCGATTGAATGATGAATACCGTGCAGCCACGAATACTCTCGTTGTATGCGGGCTGGAATTCACCATCGCTAAATTCGAGAACTTGCGAGTCGCCGAGTTCGCTGCCGTAACTGCGGGCGATCTTCTCTGCCAGAGGTCGTGAACCGCGGCAAGCGAAGAATTTGATTTTGTGGATAGCCATAAGTACAGTTTGGTATGATCGTTAGTTTTTACAAAATTACAATTTTATTTCTATCGTTATGCCTGTTCGACATCGATTTTTTCAACATCATTCAAACATTTATCGATAAAATCCAAAATTTCGTCGCGGCCGCGTCCCTTTTCCGACGAACTGACAAACATAGCGGGCATCTCTTCCCACTGTTCGGCCAGGGTGCGCTGGTAACGCTCGACACTGCGTTTGAGCTGCGCAGCCGATAATTTGTCCGCTTTGGTGAAGACCAATCCGAAAGGAATACCTTGCTGACCGAGCATCGTAATGAACTCCATATCAATGCGCTGAGGTTCGAGGCGCGAATCCACCAGAACGAACAGGAAGTGCAGCTTGCGGCACTTTGTGACGTAGTCGGTGATTAGTTTCGAGAATCCGCCGCGCACATCTTTCGATACTCGCGCATAACCATAACCGGGCAGGTCTACCAGGTACCATTGGTCGTTGATAATGAAGTGATTGATCAGTCGAGTCTTACCGGGAGTGCCCGAAACTTTTGCCAACTGACGCTGGGTAAGCATATTGATCAGCGACGATTTGCCGACGTTACTTCGACCGATGAATGCAAACTCGTGGAGGTTGTCATCGGGAATTTGTTGCAGTTTTTGGCTACTGCACTTAAATTGGGCTTTGCTGATAATCATCGTGGTCGCGAAATTTCGATGACAAAGATACAATTTTTTGCCCAAAAGTCAAACCTGACACACCATATTATTAAATTAATTTCAGAAATAGACTTGTAGAATCGCGCCAAAAGCCCTATCTTTGAGCCTGCTATAACAAAGTAAATCTTAAACAATGAAACGAATTATATTGCTGATTATGACCCTAATACCTGCCATATCAATGGCGCAACGCCAAGTTACCGACGCGGAGGTCGAGGCTCTGCACGACCGTATTATTTCGATCGATACGCACAACGACTTTTCGTTGGCATACTGTTTCCCCGACGGTAAATATTCGACTACCAAAGGTCAGGTGTCGTTCGATAAGATGGCTGAGGGCCGTTTGGATTGTGCCGTTTTTGCAGCCTATATCGATCAGGGTAAGTGCGACGATGCGGGACACGAATGGGCGCGCAATCGTGCTGAGACGATGATCGCGGGACTGAAAAAGTATGCAGCCGAGAATGCCGATAAGGCCGAGGTTGTCTATTCGTCGGCGGATATCGAGCGCGTCAAGCAGAGTGGCAAGCGCGCAATGATGATCTCGATCGAGAATTGCTATTGCTTCGGAACTGATGTGACTGCCGTTGAGCACTTCTATAATCTTGGCGTTCGAATGGCAACGCTGACTCACAATGGAGCCAACGAGGTTGCCGATACCTGTGTCGATCAGGGCGCAAAGGGTGGTATTACCGAATTTGGTCGCAAGGTGATTTCGGAGATGAATCGTGTGGGTATGGTTGTCGATGTTTCGCACGCCTCGCGCTTGGCTACGTTGCAGGCTGTTGAGTTGAGTGCAACGCCTATTATCGCTTCTCACTCAGGTGTTTATGCCGTGAAGGCTATTCGCCGTAATCTCTCGGATAAAGAGATTCAGGCTATCGCTGCAAAGGGTGGCGTGGTGCAGGTTTCGATCGTGCGCTCGTTCATCTCGAACAAGCCTAAAGGCGAGGAGAGTCTGGCCGATTTGATTGCTCACGTCAACCATATTGTTAAGCTTGTGGGTGTCGATCACGTGGGCTTTGGCTCCGATTTCGATGGCGGTGGCGGTATGAATGGTTGCCGCAATATGTCGCAGATGAAGAACGTAACGCGTGCACTGATGGAGGCGGGTTACTCGGACGAGGATATCGCCAAGATGTGGGGCGGTAACACAATGCGTGTGTTCAAGGCTGTCGAGGCCTATGCTGCGGCTCAGCGCAAGTAGGGTAGTCTAACTCGCCAAAAAATAACGACCGAACTCCACGAGGGGCTCGGTCGTTTTGTTTGTACGACTATTTGAGTGGCGAGTCCGGCTCGCGCGCCATAACCATATAGAACAGTCGATCCAATAAGGCTGGTGAGAATTTTTTGATGAAGTGAGTCAGGCGACCCTCATACTCCATAAGACACAGACGTTTACGACGTTTAATTCCACGCATTACGATGCGTGCCACCTGCTCGGCTGTCATCATTTTGTCCTCGTTGCGCGGGGTTTCGCCTTGCGAAGTGCCGTCGGCAGTTAGTGCCGAAAAACGTACATTTGACGCCGTGAATCCGGGGCAAGCGACCATCACGTGCAGACCCTTTTTGAGGTTTTCGATACGGAGTGTTTCGAGGAAACCGGTCATTGCATATTTCGATGCCGAGTAACCCGTACGTGCGGGCAGACCGTGCAGACCTGCCACCGACGAGATGCCGACAATCGAGCCGCGCGATTTTTGCAGATATGGCAGAGCATACTTGCAACAATTCACTGTACCCCAAAAGTTTACGTCCATCAGTCGATGCAGAACGCTCAGGTCGCAATCATCAAACAGAGCACGCATCGAAAGACCTGCGTTGCATATCAATATGTCGATACCTCCGAATGTGCTGACTGCGCAGTCAATCAGACGTTTGCAGTCTTCCTCTTTGGTCACGTCGGCTGTTGCGTATGCGGCAGCGCCACCTGCGGCCTTGATCTCAGCGGCTATGGCAGCGAGTTTCTCGCCACTTCGTGCACCCATTACGACATTGGCACCTGCGGCTGCAAATTCGCGCGCCAGAGCCAATCCGATGCCTGACGAGGCGCCGGTTACGATGACTGTTTTCGCTTTGAAATTCATTATTGTTGTCAATTTTTTTTGTTACTCAATTTCGATTGTGAGAGTGTCATACGCTAATTCTACACCCTCGGGCAACCGCTCGGCCGAGAGAGCGTGCAGACCAATGTCGTGCGACATATGCGTGAGATATGCGCGGCGGGGCTTGACACGGGCGATCAGCGAAAGTGCCTCCTCTACGGTGAAGTGCGAGATGTGGTCGCGCCAACGCAATGCATTGACAACCAGCGTATCAACGCCTTTCAACTTTGCCATCTCCTGCTCCGCGATCTGCTTGAAATCGGTCAGATATGCCAATCGCCCGATGCGGTAACCTGTCACCTCGAAGCGATCGGAGTGCTGTCCTCGAATAGGTGTAATCTGCACCCCTTTGACCTCGAAAGGCTCGTTCGGATCGAATTCGTGAAGCTCAATTTCGGGCACGCCTCGATATTTATTTTCGGCAAAAGCGTAGTCGAAATCTTTGCGTACGCAAGCGGCAGTTCGTGCCGTGGCGTAGATGTCAATCTGGTGAATTATGGGGAAATCGACAAAGTTGAATGCTCGTACATCGTCGATTCCGCCCGTATGATCCTTGTGCTCGTGAGTGAGCAGAATGGCGTCGAGATGTCGCGCTCCCGTGCGTAACATCTGGTATCGGAAGTCGGGACCTGCGTCGATCACGATGCGTTTGCCGTCGATTTCGACCATTGCTGATGTGCGCAGACGGTTGTCGCGTGGGTCGCTCGAACGACACACTTCGCATCGGCAACCTATTGTTGGTACGCCTTGCGATGTTCCTGTGCCGAGAAATGTCAAACGCATAGTGGTCAATGGTTTAGTGAATCAAACTAACGCATATTTCGTGTAGCGAGATCAGCCCGAACAGGTCGGCAATGCTCACCATAACGACGGCAATCATAAAATATTGCAGGAATTTTGTACCCCAATTAATGCCATAGTGCGAGGCGATATATGTGCCGATGATGTTGCCCAGCGCGTGGAGCAATCCGACTGCATAATCGACCTGCCCGTGCAGCATAAATATAATCAGCGAGAATGGGGTAGCGACGAATATCACAAAGCTCTTGACTACGTTAGCAGTGATGATATCTAAGTGCATCGTAGTCAGTGTGATAGCCAAAATCAGATAACCCAAACCGATATAGACATAACCGCCATAGAAACCTATGATCAGAAACCATAGATAGTGCCACCATTTGATCACCAATCCGTGTCCGCCGTGAATGTGGACCTTGGCGAAGAGCATATAGGCTAAAATGGCGAACAGCACCACGCCCATACATATCTTGAATACGGTTTCGTTGATTTGTGTTGCGACCAGCGAACCTGCGATGTTACCGATGATTGCGGGCACCGAAAGTTTCAGTCCGCTACGAATGTCGAGCAGGCGTTTCTTGATAAATACAGCTGACGAGGTCAGATTCTGCAACACAACAGCAATGCGGTTGGTTCCGTTGGCCACACCGATAGGCAGACCGAGTGCCATAAATACAGTCATCGACATAATCGCACCACCGCCGGCCAACGTGTTGATGAAACCAACGGCAATACCCGAAACGATCAGTAATATAATCATTTGTAATGTCATCTGTCTGCACTTTTATCTATTAACAATTCAAAATCATCAGCATCGCGCTCGACTGGAAACTTGCGCCGAAACGCCTGCTGAGCGTCGGTGTCGATCTCGGCGCAGAGTACGCTCACCTTGTTGGAAAACGTAGTCAAAGCCTCGCCGCGATAGTTGAACACGACCGACCCTCCAGCATAGTGCGTCGTGGGATCGTCGCCAACTCGATTGACACCAACCACATAGGCAACATTCTCGATTGCACGGGCACGAAGTAGTGTAGTCCACACTTCGGCTCTCGCTGCGGGCCACGATGCCACGCATATCATCGCATCGTAGTCACCTCGGTTGCGCAACCAAACCGGGAAGCGCAGATCGTAACACGTTGCCAATAACCACTTTATGCCTCGCCACTCAACCACTCGTCGCTCCTCGCCGGCTTCATACATTGCGCCCTCGCCGCCGATCGAGAACAGATGTCGCTTGTCGTAATGTTGCACGCTCTCAGGCGTTACGAACAGCAATCGGTTGCGATAACGTCCCTCACGCTCGACTATAAGCGATCCGCAAACTGCGCAGTTGCGACTTTTTGCTACGTGGTTCATCATTGCTACGATCTCGACCTCGGCTTGTGCGGCCTCGGCGGGCTCGGTGCCAAATCCCGTAGCGAATGTTTCGGGCAGTACGTATAGGTCGCTTTGCGGAGCAGAGGCAATCGTTTGCTCGATTACTCGAAGGTTGTAATCGACCGATCCCCATTGGATATCCGACTGAATTAGCGCAACTTTGGCGTACATAAATGGCTAAAATAAAACTTCTTCACAACAAATATACAAAAAATCCTCGAAATAAGCTATCTTTGTACGATGAAATCGCCTTTCGAGGGCAAATTATTTTTTTAGATATGATAAAAGCTGGTCGCTACCAAACCCTTACCGTCGGTCGAATTTCCGACTATGGACTCTATCTTACCGATGGCGAAGAGAACGAAGTTCTGCTCCCCAATCGCTACGTTTCGCTTACCGATAAGGTAGGTGATGAGAAGCACGTTTTTGTCTATCACGATTCGGAGGATCGTTTGGTGGCAACGACCGAGACCCCGCTTGCGACGGTGGGTCAAGCTGCTTGTTTAGAGGTGGTTGACAAGACGTTGCACGGCGCATTCCTCGATTGGGGTTTGCAGGGCAAGGATCTGTTTCTGCCCAATCGCAACCAGCAGGGTGGCGTGATGGTCGGTCATAAATATATTGTCTATGTTTATGAGGACAATATCACTTCGCGCTCGGTTGCAACGATGCGCACCAAGACCTATATCAATAATGACACGATCACGGTTGCTCCGCGCCAAAAGGTTGAGATTCTGATCTGCTCGGAGTCGCCGATTGGTTATCGTGTGATTGTGAACGACCGCCATTGGGGTATGATCTATAAGAACCAGCTTTTCCGCCCCGTGCATATTGGCGAACGCACTGAGGCTTATGTTAGTCGCATTACGCCCGATGCACGTATCGACCTGAGTCTGCAACAGCAGGGTTTGGAGCAGGTTCGCGGCTCGGCTGATGAACTGGTGGCTCTGTTGCGCAACAACGATGGCGAACTGCCCGTTAATGACGATACTGCACCCGAGCGCGTACACGAAGTTACGGGTATGAGCAAGAAGATGTTCAAGCGTTCGCTCGGTATGTTGCTCAAAAGCGGTCGTGTTGAAATTACTGATAACGGTATTAAACTCAAATAGTTATGTCGTCGAAACTGCAAACTGCCGAGCGCGTATCGCACGCTGATCAGTCTGATAATTACGTTTTCCAGCGTTCGTTGCTGGCCTATCATCGTGCGGCAGAGTTGGTTAGCGGCTCGGTGCTCGAAATTGGCACGGGTAGTGGCTACGGCATCGATGTGATTGCGCCGTCGGCTACGCGATTTATGACTATCGACAAGTTCGAAACCAATATCGATACTTCGGAGATTGACAATGTCGAATTTCACCAGATGACCGTTCCGCCGATCGATTTTCCAGCAAATAGTTTCGATTGTGTGATCTCGTTCCAGGTGATCGAGCATATTAAGGACGATGTAGATTTTGTGGCTGAGGTCTATCGTGTGCTGAAACCTAATGGCGTGTTCATCGTATCGACGCCCAATGCCGCGATGTCGCTCACACGCAATCCGTGGCACGTGCGCGAGTATCAGATTGATGAGTTTGATCGTCTGCTGGGTAACTATTTTGCTGATATTGAGCGCTGTGGAGTGTTTGGCAATGAGAAGGTGATGAAGTATTACGAGAAGAATCGTGCCAGCGTGCGCCGCATTGCGAAACTCGATTTCCTCGATTTGCAGCACCGCCTGCCGCGTTGGATGTTGAAGATTCCGTATGATGTGTTGAACCGACTGAATCGCCGATTCTTGCTGGCTCGCAACCGCAAACTGACGACTGATATTGCGATGGACGACTACCGCATTGCACCCGTCGCCGAAGGTTGCTTCGATCTCTACTACATCGCCCGCAAGGTCGAGGAGTAGTTCGGTGATAAAAAAGTTAAGGCGCAACTTCACAGTGAGGTTGCGCCTTTTTTATTGCAAATAATCGAAGTCGAGATTACCCGTAAATCTCCTTCTTTGCAGCCTTCAAGGTGTTGCGCATAAGTGAGATGATAGTCATCGGGCCAACGCCACCAGGAACGGGAGTGATGAACGAGCACTTGGGAGCAACCTCGTCGTACTTCACGTCGCCCAACAACTTCCAACCGCTCTTGGTCTTGTCGCTCGGAACGCGAGTGATACCTACGTCGATAACCGTCGCACCCTCCTTAATCATATCGGCCGTTACGAACTCAGCCTTACCCAGAGCTGCGATAACGATATCGGCCTCAGCTACAACCTCTTTCAAGTTCGGAGTGCGGCTGTGGCAGAGGGTTACGGTGCAGTCCCAACCCTTCTGCGAGAGCAGATTGGCAATGGGGCGGCCGACGATGTTGCTACGACCGATCACGGCGCAGCTACGACCTGCGGTGGGCACGTTGTAATATTTGAGCAGCGACAGAATGCCGTCAGGAGTTGCGGGCAGATACGAGGGGAGTCCCGAAATCATACGACCGGTGTTCACGGGGTGGAAACCATCAACGTCCTTGCGCGGGTCGATAGCCTCGATAACCTTCTGCTCCGAGATGTGGCGGGGCAGGGGCAGCTGCACGATGAAACCATCAACCTTCGGATCGGCGTTCAGCTCGTCGATACGTGCGAGCAACTCCTCCTCGGTTGTCTCTTCGGGCATACGCACTACGGTCGAGGTGAAACCACACTCGTGGCAGCACTTCTCTTTGTGTGCCACGTAGGTCTGACTTGCACCGTCGTTACCAACCAGAATCGCCACCAAATGGGGTGCGGGCTTGCCTTCGGCTACCATAGCCTCTACTTCGGCTGCAATCTCACGGCGCATTGCCGCAGCAACCTCTTTACCATCGATAATAGTCATAGTTTTTTGTATGTGTTTGAGTTATTACTATTTGCTTTGTTCTGCGTAGAATATTGCCTCCTCGATTTGTGGCACGAGGTTGCAATCCTTCAAAATCACTCGTTTCTCGCTGTCGAGCAGATAGAGCGACGGGATAGCTTTCAGGTCGTACAGTTCATCGTCGCGCATACGCAACTGCTTGTCGTAGCTGTTGATCCACGATGCGGGAATGTTGTGTCGATAGTTGAGCCAAGCGGTGATATCCTCGTCGGGATATATTGCCAGAACCTTCATCACGTCGCGCTCGATCATTTCGCTCAACATCGGCGATGCGCAGATCTGCTCACGAATCTCTTTGCAAGCGGGGCAATCGGGATTATTGATGAAGATGAGCAGATAGTCGGCCTCGATCGAGTACATTCGTCCTGTGCGACCGTCGTGTAACGTATAACGGAAATCGTTGGCTTTCTGGCCGATGCGATTCTTTTGCGCCATATCGAGTTGTGACTGAGGACGAATCTTCTCAGCCTCATCCAATAGGGGTGACGCGATTATTGCCTCCAATGCCGGAATGAGCAACTCGTCATTGCGGAACGGTGAGTTGGGATCGTAGAGATATTTGTCGGCGAGCGAAACGAAGTAGTCGAACATCGTCGAATCCACCTCGGCACTTTTCATCAACGCGCTGACAGAGTGCTGCGCCGCAGCCAAATCGACATAACGCAATATGTCGAGATAATTGGCGTATGCCTGCTCTGTAATGTCTGGCTTGTTGCAGAAGGTCGTATCGCGGAAATCGAACTTATCCCAATAGTGCTCGGCCAGATAGTCTGCACGCTCCGCAGCCGGCAACATCTCGGGAATGGTGATTGCGGGAAACGCCAGCTCGGTCGAGGTTTTTGAGTTTGACTGTTTCGAGTCAATGTTTTTCGACCCTTTTTGTCCACACGACACAGCTAACAAAGCTGCCGCGATGATTATTGTGTACTTGAAATTCATACCTATTTATATATTATACTGCAAATGTACGATATTCGCGCGACAATTCAAACTCCACACCGTGCTATAAAAAATGCTTATCGCGCTATAAAATTATATGATCGCAGATTATTCGCAAAAAATGTTGCAAAACAGCAAAAAAAGTCTATTTTTGTACTCGGAAAATGCAAACACATAATTTATAACGAATCTAAAAACTATTACAGCTATGAAGAAATGGAAATGTACCGTATGCGGTTATATTCACGAAGGTGATGCAGCTCCCGAGAAGTGCCCTCTTTGCAAGGTTGGCGCAGACAAGTTTGTTGAGCTCGTAGAGCAGGAAGGCGATCTTCAATTTGTTGACGAGCACGTGATTGGCGTTGCTAAGGGTGTTGACGAAGAGGTTATTCAGGGTTTGAAGGATCACTTTATGGGTGAGTGCACCGAGGTTGGTATGTATCTGGCAATGAGCCGCCAGGCTGATCGCGAGGGCTATCCCGAGATCGCTGAGGCTTTCAAGCGTTATGCTTGGGAGGAGGCAGAGCACGCAGCTAAGTTCGCTGAGTTGTTGGGCGAGGTTGTTTGGGATACCAAGACCAATGTTTACAAGCGTATGATGGCAGAGCAGGGTGCTTGCGAGGATAAGAAGCGCATTGCAACTCTCGCAAAGAAACTCAACTTGGACGCAATCCACGATACCGTACACGAGATGTGTAAGGATGAGGCTCGCCACGGCAAGGGCTTCGAGGGCTTGTACAAGCGTTACTTCAAATAGTAGGGTAGTCCGATAGCAAAATGAAATCCACCTGAGCCCCTCGGTTCAGGTGGATTTTTGATTTATATTACTTTTAACCCTTTTGGTATAAATTCGGTGCCTATCAGCCGTTCAACGAATGATGCTCCTTTGTAGTCGTCGTATACATTTGGTATATCTCGCCATCTGCCGGTTTGTATTCTTTTGACCACACTTGAAGGCGCTAACAATGCTCCCATACTTGCCTTTGCGTATCTCTTTGGGAGCGTTCGATATCGCTTGACCTCTTGTCTTGCTCTCCATATTCGCCAGCCTCCGTGTACAATGTCTTTCTGCTTGAAGATTATATTGTCGAAACTACCAACCTCTTTGGAATTTCCGGCCTTTGTCCACAATTCATTAACGACGCCTTTTCCTATGGCGTATGTCAGACAATAAAAATCGACTTCACCAGATATGACCTCTTCCATAGTCGGTTTATCATCTGCGTGATACTCCTTTTTGAAAACTCGAATACACCAGCCACCCAAACAAGACGAGTCAACAAGTGTAAATTGCATATATCGTTTTGTCAGTGGGGTAATGGGGATCTCGAAAATATCTCCTATACGTGTTTGCGGTGTTCTCATACCTATCGATCATTGCGTTCACACAAAGATAAGATTTTTCTTCCGCGCGACAAACTCTTTGTGTATATTTGTGTACGCACTCTAAAAATGCTAAATTATGTTAAATAATTTGAGATGTCGTTTATCTCTCAAATTTGCCAGAAGAGTACTTGCTCAACATTTCAGCCAATCGGCCGAAGTGGAGTGCTCAGAACACTCAGGGCACTCGCACAACCTCTCTACTATATACATTAGACGGATATTTAAGTTCACAAGGTGTTCGGAGGGATGTCTAATGCTATGGCTTCACTGATGGGTATGGAGTTCTCTAAAAAAAGAACAGCATCTGAAACCGCGTCCGTTCAACAAGAACATCTCCCAACTGTCGTTTCAAGTGCTGACGATGCAAAGATATTAAAAAATTTGATTCTACTATACTAAATTTTATGTAGAAAAGCATGTATTTAACATAATGTATATATTATTTCATTGTGTATTTGCCGTGCCAATTTTATTTGAGATAATATGCCTCAAACGATTTGTCCGTGTAGAGAACAATCACTCGTTCGATTGTGCGTCCATTAGTGGCAATGTTCGCCACGGCTGCAATATTCTCGATTGGTCGATTAGTCGAATTCTGCGAGCTCTCGTTTTTAGGGTTAAGAGTGCTCTTCGAATTTACGATCATCTTTTCGGCTGAGCCAGTAGTCTGCGAAGATTGTGTGTTTGTATCATTGATACGACGATCGAGTTCTTCGTTCGATCGATACATTTGCTCGGCGTCGAGCAACAGCCAATCCGGATTCAGCGTCGGGAAACGGCGCAGGATTTTCACCAAGAAATCGTAGCTTGGTTTGTTTCGTCCTGAGAGAATATGAGAGATACTTGAAGGTTGTATTTCGAGGATCTCGGCCAGGCGGCTTGATGAAAGTTTCTCGCTTTTCATCAATTTGAGCAGTTTTTCGCGCATAATCGTAAATTTTTACAAATATAAATATTTTTTATTTGTAAAACAAGTGATTTTGCAGATTTGTAAAAATGTTAATTGTTCATTACTTGTTTACAGATGTAATATATATCAAATCACATGAAAACGCAGTCCTCTCAAATGTCAATCAAAATACCATATAATTCGCGTAAAATGCTGATAATAAGGAGTGCTATTTAATATATATAGTTCATAGTGAGGAATAATGGATTTATCCCGACCAATGCCCTATATTGACCATGTAATACATTATATAATTTACGTAAAGTATTGGTTATTAGCGCACATGTATTGTATAATTTCAATATTTTGACAGGCGTATTCTTGCGACTTATTCTAATGTGATTGCCATATTGGCAGAGATGTTTAAAAATTACAAAAGTAAATAATTAACAATAAAATGATATTACAAATGTATATTATACGAATGTTATTTATTGTTACAAAAGTAAATAACGTACTACTCTACCCTATTATTTGTCTGAGCTGACGTCTAATTGATATGTATACTGTTAGTAATTTTGTTGAAATGTATATTATGTTAAGTATAATAAAAATAGGTAGCAAATAATATTGCTACCTATTTGATTATTAAATTGTTATTGGGCGTCTTAACGTGCCTATTCGCTTAGCATCTTCGCAATTTGGGTGAACTCTTCTGGTGTTAATTTTACCTTTTCTTTGCGAAAATCGACGTCAGATTCGGTGTTCATAGGGATTAAATGGATGTGTGCGTGCGGAACTTCGAGCCCGAGTACTACCATTGCGACCTTTTTACATTCTATTTTACATTTGATATTCTCTGCTACCCTCTTTGCGAAGATTGTCATCTTCTGAAGGGTGTCATCGTCGAGGTTAAACAGGTAGTCGACTTCCTGCTTGGGAACGACTAATGTGTGCCCTGCTGCCAGCGGATTGATGTCCAGAAATGCGTAGAAATTATCGTCCTCGGCCACCTTGTAGCTGGGGATCTCTCCGTTTATGATACGGGTGAAAATGGTTGCCATAAGCTATGTTTTGATTGTTCTATTCGTCGAATTTTGTATTGAGGATTTCTGCGAAAATAAAAGCTTTCCTCAGGTCGAAATCTTTGATGATTTCGGACGGCTGTGTATTATTATCCTCAAATTTGCTCTCTTTTTGCGTGGCATTAGATTGTACTTTTTGCTGCTTCTTCGCCTTATTATTCTTTTCTGTTTTTGGCGTAGCGCTGGCGTCAGATGTAAATCTGGGTGCGTGATGTTGCGTAGGATTCATCGTTTGCAACATCCGCTCGCGTATCTCCTTCTGGTGTCTTTCGGATAGAATCTGAGCCAAAATAGTACCCGCGAGGGTGTCCTCCTCGCTCGTATTTTGACGGGCAGGAATGGCCTCTTCGCCATCGAATTGGTGCTGCGCATCATAACTTTGCGTAGTATCATCGATATCGTTGCCGCTTCTTTCAGCGATTCGATTGATGGTGCGACCGATTAATATGATCGCACCTGCGGCGATAAGAAATATTACCGAAGGATCCATATTGAACTCTTAGTTTAAGTTGCGTTTAACGACCTCAATGCCCTTGATCATACGAATCTTATCCATCAGGCTATTAAGGTCTTGAATATGTCGCACGTAAAGGCTGATGTTGCCCTCGAAAATTCCGTCGTGACTCTGAATGTGAATCTCGCGAATGTTGATATTGAACTCGTCTTTAATGAGCTGGGCGAGTTCCAAAATGATACCAATTCGGTCGATTCCTCGCAATTCGATTGACGAGAGGTACGAAACGGCCTTGTGTTGCGACCATTTAATCTCCTCTTTTACAATGTTTTTGCCATATTGCGCACCAAGTCGAGTCAGCTCGTCGCATGTGTTTTTATGCACGAAAATGCGCCCTGTTTCGGGATCTCGGTAGCCAATAACTTGGTCGCCTGGAATCGGCTTGCAGCACTCGGCTATCACGAATTGCGGCTCGACGTCGGTTTCGGCACCAACGACCAACTTCTTATCGCCGGGAGCCTGCTCGTCGCCATTATCGATATTCTCGTCGTCTGGATCGCCCTCTTCGTCGAGGAATAGCGACCAGAACTTCAAAATCTTGCGCGCAGAGTTTTGACGCAAAATCTTTTCGAGGTTGTCGAGGTTGAGAATTCCTGCGCCAAGTTTGCTGTAAAACTCGTCTTTATTTGTGCAGTCGTAAGCAGGTAAAACCTTGACAAACACGCGCCTGCTCGGGGTGATACCCATCTCCTTTAATCGGTCGTCAAAGGCCTGCATTCCGCGCGAAATATTGTTCTGGCGATCCTTTTTGAGGTAGTTTTTGATCGACTGCTTGGCTTTGGTTGTGGTGACGTGGTCGAGCCATTCGGGCTTTGGGTGAACGCTGTCCGAAGTGATGATCTCGATCTGGTCGCCACTGTTGATCTCTGTGAAAATGGGCTTGATTACGTGGTTGATCTTTGCGCCAATAGCTTTGTGACCGATCTTCGAGTGAATGTCGTAAGCAAAGTCGAGTGCGGTTGCGCCAACGGGCATCGTGCGAGCCTCGCCTTTCGGTGTAAAGGTCACAATCTCAGATGTATATAGCGATAATTTAAAGTTGTCCAGGAAGTCGACAGCGCTCTCGGTTGGTGAGTTGAGAGCCTCGCGAATCTTCTTCAACCACTTGTCAAACTCGTCCTCATTTTGCGAAATTGTGGCGTGCTTATACTTCCAATGAGCCGCAAAACCGCGTTCAGCAATGTCTTCCATTCGCTGAGTGCGGATCTGTACCTCTACCCACTCACCATCGGGACCCATTACGGTTGAATGCAGAGCTTCGTAGCCATTGGCTTTGGGCATACTGATCCAATCGCGCAGACGTTCGGGTTTGGGAGTGTAGATGTCCGTAATCGACGAATATATCTGCCAGCACTGTGTCTTCTCCGAGGGGAATGGCAGCGGCTTGAAAACGACGCGAATAGCAAACAGGTCATAAACCTCCTCAAATGGGATCTGCTTGCGTTGCATTTTCGACCATATTGAGTAGATGCTCTTGATGCGTCCCGAGATCTCAAAATCGATACCATTTCTCTTCAATGCAGCGATAATGGGTGCATTGAATCGGGTGATGTATTCGTTGAGTTGAACCTTTGTTTTGCTCAGTTTCTCAGATATTTCGCGATATTGATCGGGGAAACGATACATCATACATAGGTCCTCTAATTCGGTCTTGATCGAATAGAGTCCCAGTCGATGTGCCAGAGGCGCAAACAGATAGATCGTTTCGCTGGTGATCTTGATCTGCTTGTTGATGGGCATTGCGCCCAATGTGCGCATATTGTGCAGACGGTCGGCGATTTTGATCAAAATCACACGCACATCGTCCGACAATGTGAGCAGGACTTTGCGGAAATTCTCCGCCTGTTCCGAGGTTTCGGTGTTGAATACTCCCGACATTTTGGTCAGACCGTCTACCATTGTGGCGATCTTCTGACCAAACATATTGGTGATATCTTCGACCGTGTATTCGGTATCTTCAACCACGTCGTGCAGCAGTGCCGCCACGACCGATTTTACGCCCAATCCGATCTCGTCAACCGCAATTTTGGCAACGGCAATCGGGTGTAGCAGATATGGCTCGCCCGAACGACGACGCACGCCTTTGTGGGCCTCCTTCGCAAGGAAGAAGGCCTTTTTGATAAAGTCGCGATCGGTCTCTTTGCGATAGATTTTCTCGCACGAGGCCATCAAATCCTCATATTTCTCTTCGATGAGAAGTTCGTCTTCCGGTGTGTAGTTCATAGGACGACGTGGTTGTTAAGTTGTTGTATTAGTTGTCCTTAGCGGCTTTCATCGCCTCGCGTACCTTAGCTTCGATTTCGGCTTGCAGTTCGAGGTCGTTGGTGAGCAGGTCTTTCACAGAGTCGCGGCCCTGACCGAGCTTGCGGTCGCCATACGAGAACCACGAACCCGACTTCTTGATCACGCCCAGATCTACGCCCAAGTCGAGCACCTCGCCAATCTTCGAGATACCCTCGCCGAACATAATGTCGAACTCTGCCTTGCGGAACGGAGGCGCAACCTTGTTCTTAACGACCTTCACGCGCACGCGAGTACCCAACTGCTCCTCGCCGTCCTTGATGACGCTCGCCTTGCGAATGTCGATACGCACGCTGGCATAGAATTTCAGTGCGTTACCACCTGTTGTAGTCTCGGGATTGCCGTAGATTACGCCGATTTTATCACGCAGCTGGTTGATGAAGATACAAACGGTCTTGGTTTTCGAAATGCTTGCGGTGAGCTTACGCAATGCCTGCGACATTAGTCGAGCCTGCAAGCCCATCTTCGAGTCGCCCATCTCGCCTTCGATCTCGGCTTTGGGCGTAAGTGCTGCTACTGAGTCGATTACGATAATGTCGATTGCGCTCGAACGGATCAGCGAATCTGCAATTTCGAGTGCCTGCTCGCCGTTGTCGGGCTGCGAGATAAGCAGGTTATCAACGTCTACGCCCAACTTCTGAGCATAGTAGCTGTCGAAAGCGTGCTCGGCGTCGATGAACGCAGCGATGCCGCCTGCCTTCTGAGCCTCGGCGATAGCGTGGATTGCCAGAGTTGTCTTACCTGACGACTCGGGGCCATAAATCTCGATTACACGGCCTTTGGGATAGCCACCAACGCCCAGGGCGGCGTCGAGGGTTACTGATCCTGACGGGATTACTGCAATGTCGCCAACCGATTGGCTACTCATCTTCATAATCGAGCCTTTACCGAAATCTTTTTCGATTTTATCCATTACGGCGCTGAGCACCTTCAATTTTTCGGGGTTTACCTGAGGTTTTGCTTGAACCTCGGGATGAGTCTTTTCTGCCATAGTTTTATCTGTTTTTTAATTATTTATTTCTTGTTGTGCCAATCGAGAATCTGCTGGTAGTGATTCTTGGTATCGACCTTGTCGAATATTTGTTCGACCACGCCCTGCTCATCAATGATGAAAGTTGTGCGCTGAATACCCATATATGCACGACCATACATCTTCTTCTCGACCCAAACGCCGAAGGCCTCGGCCATTCTCTTTTCGGTGTCGCTCAACAACGTGAAGTTCAGCTCGTGCTTGGCGCAGAAATTCTGGTGCGAGCGCTGGCTGTCGGGGCTTACACCGTAGATGTCGTAACCGGCCTCGGCGAGTGCTGCCTTGCCATCGCGCATACTTTTGGCTTCGAGCGTACACCCTGAGGTGTTATCCTTTGGATAAAAATAGAGAATCGTGCGTCGACCTCGCAGTGAGTCGAGTGTTACGATGTCGCCATTCTGTGTAAATACCTCGAATGCAGGCGCTTTATCGTCAATTTTGAGCTTTCCCATAGTTGTTTTGCGTCTAACGAAATTTTAACAAGTAAAAGTAATAAAATTTCTCGTGAAAACAAATATCTCCGCCCCGATTTTTTTCAAAAAACGCACCGCGCTACCCTGCTGCAAAAAGAAAACCGCCACCTCGAAAGGTAGCGGTTGTAAATCTTTTGCTTGTTTGTGGGGCTCTTTTTTATAGGGCGATCTTGCATAATCTCACTCCCCCCCCCGCCTCGCACGGCTGGGCTTGGCGGCTTACTTTGCCAGAACCAGCTTTTCGATCTCCTCGACCTGATGACGGAATGCCTTGTCGGTCTCCATCAGGTTTGCGACGGCCTTGCACGAGTGCAAAACGGTTGCGTGGTTACGACCACCGATAGCTGCACCGATCTGAGTCAGAGGAGCTTTGGTGTGCTGCTTGCTCAGGTACATTGCGATTTGGCGAGCCTGTGCAATCTCTCGTGTGCGCTCAGTCGAATTGAATCGCTCGATGTCCAGATCGAGATATTGGCAAACGACCTGCTGAATATGGTCGATCGTGATCTCCTTCTGGTAGAGCTTGATGTAGGCTTTCAAGATCTCCTTGGCCAGCGTGATGGTGATCTTCTTGCCGAGGTACGATGCGTGAGCCACGAGCGAAGCTAATGCACCTTCGATTTCGCGAACGTTTGCGCTGATGTTGTTAGCCAGATACTCTGCAACCTCGTCCGAGATCTGAGCATTCATCTTGTTTGCCTTGCTGCGAATGATCTTCAACTTGGTCTGGTGGTCGGGCGAATTGAGCTGCGCCGACAGACCCCACTTGAATCGAGTGAGCAATCGAGCTTCGATGTCCTTCAACTCTACGGGGGGCTTATCCGACGTGAAAATCAGCTGCTTACCCGAGAGATGCAGGTGGTTGAAAATGTTGAAGAATACAGTCTGCGTTCCCGCTTTACCGGCCAGCTCCTGAATATCGTCGATGATCAGCACGTCCACCATCTGGTAGAAATGGATAAAATCGGGCACTTCGCCGTTGCGAACAGCGGTTTGATACTGCGCCATAAATTTATTCATCGATACGTAGAGCACCTGCAATTGCGGGTGGCGCTGACGGATCTCGTGGCCGATAGCCTGTACGATATGGGTCTTTCCGAGTCCCGAATCTCCATATATATATAATGGGTTGAACGGGGTTTTGCCGGGATCAACAGCTACGGCCATACCTGCCGAGCGCGCCAAACGGTTGCATTCGCCCTCGATAAACGAGCCAAAAGTGTAGTTTGGGCTGAGCTGAGGATCAATAATAATCTTTTTGAGGCCGGGAATTACAAACGGATTCTTTATATTTGCAGTGTCGGTTTGCGTTTTGAACTGCGAAATAGCGGTCGTATCACTGTTTTTTGACAGTGGTATGCTCTGCTCCGATTTGGGTATCGCGTACCTCACGCGGGTTTGTTGTCCGAACAACGAAGCAATAATCGGTCGGATGAACGGGATATAGTTATGTTCGATC
This sequence comes from Alistipes sp., assembly GCA_045655685.1. GTDB lineage: Bacteria > Bacteroidota > Bacteroidia > Bacteroidales > Rikenellaceae > Alistipes. The sequence continues at coordinate 368,963 of JAZOPR010000002.1, read as the reverse complement.
TGGCGGATATAAGTTTCGTTCGGGACACGCAGGCTGAGAGTCTGACCGTCGAAGTTGAGCAGCGCGATTGGCTCAAACCAACGCGCAAACTCCTCCTCGGAGGTCTGCTTTCGAATTTGCGAAAGGCAGTTCTGCCATATATCGCTATATGCCTGTGTGCTTGTGAGCATTTTTTGTGATTTAAGGGTTGTGTTATCTCCTTTTTGACACTACAAAGGTTGTGATAAAATTGTGTAAAAAAAAATGCCCCAATAGTTGCTTTTTAAGTTTTTTATCTTATGGGTAAAATTCGTCAAAAAAAGCGAATATATTTAATCGTCTGATTATGAATATTAGATAATTTTTCTTACCTTTGTCTATATAATATTTTTTGCTTGGTTAAACTATAAACTATAAATAAAACTAATCACATTATGGACAACAATCTCGAACAGCTCGTTATGAGTAAAGCGCAGAAATGGCTCGAAGGTAATTATGATGAGGCGACCAAAGCGCAAGTTAAGTATCTGATTGACAATGACAAAAAGGAATTGACCGAGTGCTTCTATAAGGATTTGGAGTTTGGTACGGGTGGTCTGCGCGGCATTATGGGCGTGGGTTCGAACCGTATGAACGAGTACACTGTAGGTATGGCGACTCAGGGTCTGTCGAACTACTTGAAAGAGTGCTTTGCAGGTCAGGAAGTTAAGGTTGCAGTGGCTCACGACTCGCGTAACAACTCGCGTTTCTTTGCTGAGCGCGTAGCCGATATTTTCGCTTCGAATGGCTTCAAAGTTTACCTGTTTGACGAGCTGCGTCCGACCCCCGAATTGAGCTTCGCAATTCGCGAATTGGGCTGCCAGAGTGGTGTCGTTGTAACAGCATCGCACAACCCCAAAGAGTACAATGGCTATAAGGCTTATTGGGCTGATGGCGCGCAGGTAACTCCTCCGCACGATAAGAATATCATCGCTGAGGTTGAGAAGATCACTTCGATCGACCAGATCGAGTTGGGCAAGAATCCCGAGAACATCACCATTCTGGGTAAGGAGTTCGATGATATCTATCTGGCTCGCATCAAGGGTCTGTCGATGGCTCCCGAGGCAGTTGCTAAGAACCACGATATGAAGATCGTCTACTCGCCTATGCACGGTGCAGGTGTGAAGTTGGTTCCCGCGTCGTTGCGCAACTTCGGCTTTACCAATATTATTATGGTCGAGGAGCAGAGCGTTGTTGACGGCAACTTCCCCACTGTTGCTTCGCCCAACCCCGAGGAGCGTGCTACGATGAGTATGGCTATTGAGCTGGCTCGCAAGGAGGGTGCAGAGTTGGTAATCGCAACCGACCCCGACGCTGACCGTATTGCAATCGCAGTTTTGGACGATAAGGGCGAGTATGTGCTCTTGAACGGTAACCAGACTATGGTGCTCCTGCTCAGCTATATGCTGACTCGTTGGGGTGAGCTGGGCAAGCTCGACGGCAAGCAGTTCGTAATCAAGACTATCGTAACTTCGGAGATGGTTAAGGCGGTGGCTGACGCTTATGGCGTGAAGTGCTACGACTGCTTGACCGGTTTCAAGTATATCGCAAAGATTATCCGCGAGAACGAGGGTAAGACCACCTATATCGGCGGTGGCGAGGAGAGCTTCGGTTTCTTGGCTGGCGACTTCGTTCGCGATAAGGACGCAGTGAGCGCTTGTGCTTTGGCTGCTGAGGCTATGGCTTGGGCTAAGGAGAAGGGCCTGACGCTGCACGAGTGGTTGAAGGAGCTCTACGTGAAGTATGGTTTCTATCGCGAGGGTCTTGTATCGGTAGTTCGCAAGGGTAAGGAAGGCGCCGAGGAGATCCAGAAGATGATGATCGATATGCGCACCAATCCTCCCAAGACCATTTTGGGTTCGCCCGTAGTGAAGATCAACGATTTCTTGTCGTTGGAGCAGACCGACGTTGTTGCTGGTACCAAGACCGCTATCGAGCAGGATAAGAGCAACGTGTTGCAGTTCTTCACCGAGGACGGTACGAAGGTTTCGGTTCGCCCGTCGGGTACCGAGCCTAAGATCAAGTTCTACTTTGGTGTTTGCGCTCCGTTGTGCTGCACCGAGCGTTTCGACGAGGTTCAGGCAGAGCTTGACGCTAAGATCGAGGCTATCAAGAAGGAGTTGAACCTGATCTAATCGGGACTACCCCATTAAACGAAAATATCCGCCACCCGAAACGGTGGCGGATATTTTTTTGTGCGCTATTGTGAGCGAGCCTTACTTGATGGTAACGCTAACTGCTGCACTCTCGTTGTGGCAGCGGTCCATAGCCGTTACAACGTAAGTACCCTCAGCCTTAGCGGGCAGAGTGAACTCGGTTGCACGAGTTGTGGTCACGATGTGGTTGCCTGCGTTTACATCAACCTTCTCGCCCTTAGCGAAGTGATATACAACGAAGTAGATCTGCTCCTGCATAGGATCCTTGGTTGCAACGCGCTTCCAAGTGAGCTTACCGTTGTCCAACTTCAAGCCCTTAACCTTAGCGGGCGCAACAGCGTCGATAAAGTCGTATGCGGGGATAACAGCGGGACGCTTGTGCTCAACGTTGATCAGCTGATCAGCTACGCCATTGTAGTTGCTAACGATCGGATAAGCGGGCCACATACAGGTACCGTGAACATTGTCCAGATAGCGGCTCATCTCGATCATACGGGTGAACTGGTTGGTGCCCTCGCACAGGTCGGGAGCCTTCACTGCCGAATTTACGCTCAGACCATAGTACATATGGCGACCGAAGGTGTTCTCGTTCCACCAGCGAGCCAAGATGTCGTAGCTTGCAGTCTTGTGGTCGAGGCGTAGATAGAGCTGCGGCAGCATATAGTCAACCCAACCCTTCTCGGTCCAGAGGATTACGTCCGAGAACAGACCGCTGTAATTCTCAAATGCGTTGGTACGGCTACCGCGGGGGTCATTCTTCTGGTTACGCCATACGCAGAAGGGGCTGATACCCAGACGTACCCAAGGCTTCGTAGCGCGCATATCGTAGTGCAACTGCTCGATCAGCAGGTCTACATTGTGGCGACGCCAGTCGTCCAACTTCATACCGTTGCCATACTTTGCGTAGCTCTTCTCATCGGGGAACTCCTCATCCTTAACGGGATAGGGATAGAAATAGTCGTCCATATGGATTGCGTCAACGTCGTAGCGGGTCACGATGTCGCGAACGACCTTGGTGATGAAGTCGCGGCACTCGGGCAGACCCGGATCGAACAGGATCTGCTGGCCATAGCGAACAAACCATTCGGGGTGCTTGTAGTAGATGTGATTTTCGGGCAGTTCGTCGGTCTTAACCGTAGTCACACGATAGGGGTTAATCCATGCGTGCAACTCGATGTTGCGCTTGTGGCACTCGTCGATCATAAACTGCAGGGGATCCCACATCGGGTTGGGTGCCTGACCTGCGGTACCGGTCAAGTAGCGGCTCCACGGCTCCAACTCCGAGGGATAGAGAGCGTCAGCCGACGGGCGGATCTGCCACAGAATGGCGTTGATGCCTGCCATTTCGAGCGAGTCTACCATATTAACCAGGTAAGCCTGAGTCTGTTCCGTGGTCATCGCAGCATACTGCTTCTGATGTACGGTGTGAATCCACGCACCGCGGAACTCGCGCTTGGGGTACTGCTGAGCCTCGGCCTGAGCAACGAGAGCAATGGCAGCAACTGCCAAAATTAACGATTTGAGTTTCATAGTTGTTTTTTGGATTTAATTGGTTAGTAATGAATTTATTTAACTCTGATCATATTCAGTCCATCGCGTAGCGGGAGAATGAAACTTTCGACGCGATCGTCGTCGCGCACCATACGGTTGAACTCCAAGATTCCCTGCGTCTGGTGATCGTTGTGGGCAACTTTTTCGACCACCTTGCCATACCACAAAATGTTGTCCGCCAAGAGTATCGAGCCGCTGTGAACAAGTGGCTCTCCCCCATCATCGCCCATCAACATTCGGTAATAAGCGGGATATTCGCGTTTGTCACCGTCGATAAAGACCAGGTCGAACTGCTTGCCGAGCGTCGGTGCAATTTCGAGAGCCGAGCCGATATGCAGCTTGATTTTGTGGCCAAACTCGGCACGATCGAAAAACTCTTGCGCCATTGGCTCCAACTCGTCATCGACCTCGATGGTATCGATCGTCGCTCCTTCGCCCAATCCCGCAGCCATACTCAGTGCCGAATAGCCCGTGAATGTGCCGATTTCGAGCACCGACTTCGGTCGCAACATCTGCACGATCATACGCAGCAAACGCCCCTGAATATGTCCCGAGATCATTCGCGGGTGCATAATACGCAGGTTGGTCTGTCGATCGAGCTCGTGCAGCAGAGCCTCTTCGGGCGACGAAAGTTCGTGTATGTATCTTTCTAACGGATCCATCTTCTTTTATTTATATATAAGTGTAGAGGTGTGGCCGAAAATGTCATTTGCAATCTCGGCTATTTGGTCGCGCGTAATCGCTGCAATACGTTCATAGACCTTCTCAACGGGCTCAATCTCGTTGTAGATCAAGAAACTCTTGCCATTACCGAGCATATAAGCCTCGCGGCTCTCCATCGCTATGGCCATCTGTCCCATATATTGCTTTTTGGCGATGGCCAATTGGCGCGCGGTGAGCGATTCGCGGCAGAGTGTGTCGATTTGCTCGGCCACCAACTCGCGGCAACGGTCGATTTTATCTCGATCCGAACTGAAATATATGCTTGTTGCGCCTGTATCGGTATATGGAGTGTATGTAGCTTCAATGTTGTAAGTCAGTCCGTTACGCTCGCGTACGGCGATGTTGAGCAACGAGTTGGCGCACGGACCACCCAATGTGTTGATCAGCAGTGCCAACGGCAGACGGCGCTTGTCGCTCAGCGAGTAGGCGCGATTACCGATTATGCAATGTGCTTGATGAAGATGTTTGCTGACGCTTTTTTCGAATGGCTCGAACGGCGTGGGTGCCACTCGCTCAAACTCTCGCTTACTCGCCGCTACATCGGCAAAATATCGCTCGGCAATTTCGCGTATACGACGTTCCGAGATGTTGCCGACGGTTGCGAAGACCATTTGGTCGGTGGTATGAGTGCGACCCACGAAACGCTTAATGCGCTCCGTCGTATAGTGTTTGAGTGCGGCTTTACGACCGAGAATGTTGTGCCCCAACTGCGATCCCTCGAATATCATATCCTCGAACGTATCGTAGATCATATCGGCGGGCGAATCTTTGTACGAGTTGATCTCGTCAGCCACGACCTCGCGTTCGCGCACCAACTCCTTTTCGGGGAAGGTCGAGTGGAAGGCAATGTCGGCAATCAGTTCGGCCGCTTTGGCTATGTCGCGTCGCAGGACTGTGGCGTGAATTGCAGTCTCTTCCTTGGTCGTGTAGGCATTCAGCTCGCCACCCAGATTCTCCAAACGGCAGTTGATATGATATGCTCGGCGGTGCTCCGTACCTTTGAACAATGCGTGTTCGGTAAAGTGTGCCAATCCGTGCTCGTTGCTCAGCTCGTCGCGTGTGCCGGCATTGATGATCAACGCACAGTAGGCCACATCGGAGCGTACTGCGCGATGTATTCCTCGGATTCCGTTGGGTAGCGTATATGTGTAAAATTTCTCCATTCGTCGTTCTAATGTTTTGCGAGGAATTGTCCCGTATGGCTCTTCTCGCATTGTTGCAGGTCGCGCGGTGTACCCTCGAATACAATCTCGCCACCACGATCGCCCGCCTCGGGGCCGAGGTCAATGACCCAATCGGCACATTTTATGACGTCCATATTGTGCTCGACGATTACCACAGAGTGTCCGCGCTCGATCAGTGCGTCGAACGCAGCGAGCAATTTGTTGATGTCGTGAAAATGCAGACCCGTAGTCGGCTCGTCGAAGATAAACATCACTCGTCCTGCCGAGTTCTCGCGCAACATATACGATGCCAGCTTAACTCTCTGACTCTCACCGCCCGACAGTGTCGATGACGATTGTCCGAGTTTGATATAGCCCAATCCGACGTCCTGCAACGGTTGCAGTCGCTCGACAATGCGTCGACATATGCTCTCCTTGCCTGCGCCGAAGAACTCAATCGCCTCGTCGATAGTCATTTCCAGTACATCGTATATCGACTTTTCGTGCCAGCGCACCTCCAAAATTTCATCTTTGAATCTGCGTCCGCCACACGCCTCGCACTTCAATTCGATGTCAGCCATAAACTGCATCGACACCTTGATCACACCATCGCCCTGACACTCCTCGCAGCGACCACCTGCGATGTTGAATGAGAAGTGCGACGGGCCCATTCCGTTGTGCTTGGCATAGGGCTGTTCGGCGTACAATCGGCGAATTTCGTCATACGCTTTGATGTATGTTACGGGATTCGAGCGCGATGACTTGCCGATCGGGTTTTGATCGACCAGCTCGACCGACGAAAGCATACTGATATCACCGTCGAGCGACTCGAAATCACCAGGCTTCAATCCCGTTTCGGTCAGTTCGCGTCGCAGCGCGGGATAGAGAATTCCTTTGACAAACGACGACTTGCCGCTACCACTAACGCCTGTAATGCAGGTCATTACACCTAGCGGAATAGTCACATCGAGCCCTTTCAGGTTATTCTCGCGTGCGCCACGAATGGTGATGTGTCCCGCAGCACTGCGGAACGATTGAGGTGTGGCTATCGAGCGACGCCCCGTCAAATAATCAGCCGTAAGACTTTCGCTCAGCTCGTTCAGCAGATTGTCGAGAGGTCCGCTGAAAACTACCCTGCCGCCCAAATCGCCTGCACGCGGACCGATATCGACGATGTAGTCTGCTGCACGAATTACCTCCTCTTCGTGCTCGACGACAATGACCGTATTGCCCAAGTCGCGCAACTGTTTCAGTACGCCAATCAATCGGTGCGTATCGCGCGGATGCAGACCGATGCTCGGCTCGTCCAGAATATAGAGCGACCCGACCAGCGAACTACCCAGCGAAGTCGAGAGATTGATACGCTGACTCTCGCCACCCGACAGCGTTGACGACAAACGATCGAGAGTCAAGTAACCCAAACCGACGTCGGTCAGATATTGCAGTCGGTTGCGAATCTCGATCATAATACGCTCCGAGGTTGCCTTGTCGTAGTCGTCGAGCTCGATCGTGGCGAAGAATTCGACCAACTCATCGACGGTCATCGTCACCAAATCGGCAATCGTTAGCCCTCCGACGCGCACATATAGCGCCTCCTTGCGCAAGCGGCTGCCGCCACATTCCGAGCAGAGAGTCTTGCCCGTGTATCGAGCCTTCATCACTCGGAATTGTATCTTATATCGCTCTCCGTCAATATATTGGAAGAATTCGTCCAAGCCGTGGAAATACTCGTTTCCGCGCCAGAGCAGTTGTTTTTGCTCGCGCGTCATATCGTGATAAGGCGTGTGGACGGGGAAATCGAATTTGTATGCATTGTTCACCAACTGATCGCGCCACCACTTCATCGTCTGCCCCTTCCAGCAAGCGATCGCGTCCTCGAAAATCGAGCGGCTCTTGTCGGGCACAACCAAATCCTCGTCAATGCCGACCACCTTGCCGTAACCCTCGCAACGTGGGCACGCTCCGATCGGATTATTGAAACTGAACAGATGTTCGGTGGGCTCCTCAAACTTCATTCCGTCCAACTCCATACGCGACGAATATTCTGCAATCTCGTTCTGCTCGTCACCAAGCACAATGATGCGACACACGCCACTGCCCAATTCGTAGGCTCGCGCTACGGCGTCACGCAGACGACTCCCCAGCTCTTCATCGTCCGACAATCGGGCACGATCGACCACTACCGAAATGTCATCAGGTGATTCGTTGCTTGAAATATCTTTTATAACATCTTCAATAAGAGATGTTTGTCCATTGCGATATACTCGCAAAATACCCTCGCCGAACAATACGGTGAGTTGCTCGATGATGCTCTGCCCTTCGGTCAAAACCAACGGCGCAGCCACCATCACACGCCGATCCACCCAACGCTCGATGGCCTCTGCGACCACCTGCTCAGGTTGATAGCTACGCACTTCGCGTCCCGAAATTGGCGAGAAGGTGTGCCCCACGCGGGCGAAAAGCAGTTTGAGATAGTCGTAAATTTCGGTTGTTGTGCCGACGGTTGAGCGTGGATTTTTGGTCGAGACCTTCTGCTCGATAGCGATTGCGGGCGCAATGCCCGAGATCATATCGACATCGGGCTTCTCGATACGACCGAGGAACTGACGCGCATAGGCCGACAGACTTTCGACATAACGGCGCTGACCCTCGGCAAATATTGTGTCGAAGGCCAAAGTGGACTTACCCGATCCCGAAAGACCGGTAACGACCACCAATTTGTTATGCGGAATCGTGAGCGAGATGTTCTTCAAATTATGAACTCTCGCCCCCTGAATCCTTATCTGTTGCTTATCGTCAGTCATTCAATATCTTATTTTATCATCTCCATCTGCGACTGAGGGGTTACCTTCTCGCAGTAGCGGCAACGCAACGAGATTTTGCCGTCGTGGTTCATCACGTCAAATGCCGTGCGAACGGGCTCGTTGTTGGTGATGCACTTGGGGTTGGCGCAACGAACGAAACCCTCAATGCGCTCAGGTACAGTTACCTTACGCTTCTCGATCACCTCGAAATCCTTGATCGTATTGACCATAGCCATCGGGGCAAATAGTGCGATGCGGTTGATCTCCTTGTCGAGGCAATAGCGATCGGCAATCTTGATAATTGCCTTGCTGCCCATACGCTTGCTTTCGAGATTTATACCGAACGTAATGCGCTGGGGCGCACGATCGAGCTGCATAATGCGGATAATCTTGAAGAGTTGATCCGACGGAATGTGATCGATTACCGTACCATTCTCGATGGCGCGAACCTCTTGTACTTTATTATCGTGTGTCATAGTTTTCTCTTACTTTTTAACGCCTAACAAATAACTGATGATTGCCATACGGGTATAAACACCGTTCTCGGTCTGGTTGAAGTAGTATGCCTTGGGGTTCTGATCGACATCGTAAGCGATCTCGCCCACGCGCGGCAGCGGGTGCAGAATACGCATATTATCCTTCGTGTTGTCGAGCATCGAGTTCTTCAAAACATAGACATTCTTCACGCGCTCATACTCCATCGGGTCGGTGAAACGCTCGCGCTGAACGCGGGTCATATAGACGATGTCGGCCTCGTTGATAGCGTCACCGATCTCGGTCGTTTCGGTATATTCCAGACCCTTGTCACGCAGGAACTGCTTGTACTCTTCGGGCATACGCAGTTCGGGCGGAGCGACAAACGTGAACTTGGTGTTGAAGTGCGAGAGAGCCTGCAACAGCGAGTGCACGGTGCGGCCATACTTCAAATCGCCGATCATCATAATGTTGATGCCGTCCAATGTGCCCTGTGTCTTTTTGATCGAATAGAGATCGAGCAGTGTCTGCGAGGGGTGCTGGTTTGCACCGTCGCCTGCATTGACGATAGGCACCTTCGAGAACTCGCTGGCGTAGCGCGGAGCACCCTCCAACGAGTGGCGCATTACGATCATATCGCAGTAGTTGCTGATCACCTGAATCGTGTCGTGGAAGGTTTCGCCCTTCGATACGCTGGTGTTGGCCGTATCCGAGAAACCGATCACGCGAGCACCGAGGCGATTGATTGCGCTCTCGAAACTGAGTCGGGTGCGGGTCGAAGGCTCGAAAAACAGCGAGGCAATCACACGTCCATTGAGCAGGGGCTCATAGGGGTGCTCCTCGAAGTAGGCTGCCAATTCGGTAATGCGAATGATCTCATCTTTGGTGAGATCGGTGATTGAAATAAGACTCTTCTTCGCCATAGTTTATGTTTGTTTTAGTTGTTTGTCACAATTTCGGCTTGTGCGCCCTCGACCTTCGACAGGCGCGTGAGCAGCTGCTCGCTAAGGCTCTGGCGTATGGTGAGTGTCATCGTGCAGAGATTATCGAAACATTGCTCGACAATCTTGGGTTGCAGATCTTTGACAATCTTCATCACCTCGTTCATTGCCATATACGAGAATCGCACCTCGATACGCTCATCGACCGTGCGCTCGACCACCTCAGCCGCGGCAATAACCTCGGCCGCCGATGTTTTGTAGGCTTCGATCAGTCCCGAAACGCCCAATTTCGTACCTCCGAAATATCGCACCACCACGATCAGGCAGTCGGTAATTTCGTGCGAGAGCAACTGTCCGAGAATGGGTTTGCCGGCTGTCGATGAGGGCTCGCCATCGTCGTTGGCACGGAACGACTCACCTCGCGGACCGAGTCGCCAAGCGTAGCAATGGTGCGTGGCGTCGTAATATTTTTTGTACAACACTTCAAGGCGCTCGCGTATCTGCTCCTCCGTCGTTACGGGATAAGCAAAGCAGAGGAACTTACTGCTCTTCTCTTTGAACAGCGCCTCGGCGTCGGCCTCTATGGTGCGATATACGTCGTTCTCCATTGCTCGTGGGTGCGTTTAGATAGTTTTGCGGAACATACGACTCCAACGGATATTCGCCGGGAAGCTCTTCTCGGGATCGAGCGAGAGCCATACGAACGAAGCCTTACCTACGATGTGGTCCTCGGGAACAAAGCCCCAGAAACGCGAATCGGCTGAGTTGTGTCGGTTATCGCCCATCATAAAGTAGTAATCCATCTTGAACGTATATTCGGTCGCGGGTTCGCCATTGATCAGGTACTCGCCATCGCGCTCCTCGATCGAGTTACCTTCGTAAACCTCGATAGCGCGACTATACAGCGCCCACGTCTGTGCGTTGAGGGCGATCGTTGCGCCTTTAGCGGGAATCCACAGCGGACCCAAATTGTCGATATTCCAAGTGTACGACGTGTCGTTGGGGAAGTAGTCGAGATTCTGCAAATCGTCGTGATAGCGCTCCACAGCCACTACTTTGCGCATTTCGCTTACCGCCTTCTCCTCGGACTCGGTCAGATGCATCGAGTAGTTTAAGCCTGCGCCCGAAACCTCGCTGATATCCATATTCTTGAACGCCGTGAGGCTGATCGGAGCGTTGGTAGTTACGAAGTTGAGGTGCTGCTTCTCGGGAATTTCGCGTTGACTTGCGCCATTGACTATCACCTCGCCATTGACAATCGAGAGCGTGTCGCCCGCAATGGCAACGCAGCGCTTGATGTAGTTCTCGCGCTTATCGACGGGACGTGTGATGATCGTGAAATCCTGCTCCAAGCGGCGACGACCCTCGGTGTGACCATACTGCTGCTGATAGTAACGCAACACGTCGTAGTAGGTCTTGTCCTGGCGCTCCAAGAGCACGGTGTCGCCCGCAGGGAAATTGAATACCACCACATCGTCACGCTCGATCTGTCGCAGACCTTTCAATCGGTGATAAGGTCGCTGAATAGCCTCCGAATATGACTTTGCGCCCGTTTTCGAGAAAGGCATTGTGTGATGCACAAACGGGAACGAAATCGGCGTGTTGGGCATTTGCGGACCGTAGGTCACCTTGCTCACGTAGAGATAGTCGCCAACGAGCAACGTGCCCTCCATCGACGACGACGGAATCACATACATCTGGAAGATGAAGATGTGAATGACCGATGCCACGACCGTTGCGAAGATAATCGCGCTGACCCACTCCTCGACGGTGCGATAGAGCTTGCTCTTGGCTTTGAGTTGCTCGTTTATGCTGCTCAAACGACCCGTTACAAAGCGCGTGATATAGACGTCGAAAATGACGATCAGTCCGAGCAACCACCACAAATTTCCGGTCCAAACGACGAACCAAAGCGTGTAAATCGTGGCGGCGAGTGAGAATTTAACCCAGCGGTTGGCGAATATCTGTTTCAGTTTATCCATTTTTCAAACTTTCAATTACCTGTTAAAACGTTTGTTTTCAGAGCTATTTGCCCGATTTTAAATCGAGCTACTCTCAACCGACAAAGATACAATTTTCGACGCGGAAAATGAAATATTTTTTGATTGTTTTAGATTTTTATATTACATTTGTTGGCTATTAATGTGGTAATATCAGCTTAACGGATTTATGCGATACTTTATCGAGTTGCGTTACGACGGCACGGCCTATTGTGGTTGGCAACGTCAGAAGTCGGCGCCCTCGGTGCAGCAATGCATTGAGCAGGGGCTCTCTACCCTTCTTCGTTGCCCGACCGAGATCGTCGGAGCGGGACGTACCGATACGGGTGTCCACGCATCGTACTACGTGGCGCACTTTGATGTTGCGCAACCGATTGCCGACACGTCGAGCTTCGCTTATCACCTTAATGCAATTTTGCCCCGCGATATTGCGGTGATGAGCATTTCGCAGGTGGCGGACGACGCACACGCGCGTTTTGGTGCAGTGCGTCGCGAATATCGCTATCGCATTGAGCCGCGCAAGAATCCATTCACGCGCGCTCACTCGTGGCAGTATTACGCTGCGCTGAATGTTGAGACAATGAACGATGCGGCGGCGCGATTGTTTGATTTCGAGGATTTTACTTCGTTCGCAAAACTCAATTCGAACAATACGACCAACATCTGCCACATCTACGAGGCTCGCTGGCGAGTGCTGGACGACGGAGTGCTTGAATTTACGATTGCTGCTGACCGTTTCCTGCGTAATATGGTGCGTGCGATTGTGGGAACGCTGGTCGATGTCGGCACGGGTAAACTGACTCCCGAGGGCTTTGCCGAGATTGTTGCCTCGCGTGATTTGTCGCGTTCGTCGGGCTCGGCACCTGCGCAGGGACTGTTCCTGAACGATGTGCAATATCCGCCCGAAGTATTCGAGCGCAAAACGAAATAGAAACTATTGTTTAACTTTAAATTTATATTGACAATGATTATTGGCTTGGTATGTCTGGTAATCCAGATCATTCTTTCGGTTCAGATCTTTCAGCGCAAAGATCTTGATATGGTAGGCAAGTTGGTTATGGCTTTGATCGTAATCCTGGTGCCCTATATGATTGGTGCTGCGTTCTACTATTTCTACGCTAAAGACAAGGCTGCTCAGTGGTTTAAGAAATAATCCGCTTGTGCCTTAAACGCAACTCCGCCCGACTTCTGCTGAGGTCGGGCGGATTGTTTTTCGGTTAGTATTGGAATATAAGGTTTAGAGAGAATCTTATTTTGTAGAACTCCTTGCCGTCAAGACTGACTGCGGGGTGCCACTTGGGCGAACGATTCAAGACGTCTTTAACAGCCTCAGTCAGTGCGGGATCTGCCGAGAATGGAACATCGAATACGGTTACGCTTCCGTCCTTCTCAACCACAAATTCGATTCGTACTTTTCCTTTGGCTGCACTGCCTTTCGGATATTTCACTCTCTGTTGTACCCACGTGCGGTAGTCCACCATCGGGTGTGCCTTCTTGTCTTTGAAGTAGGGAGCGTAGATCACCTGGCCGTCGTTTGTAGTCATTGTTTTTCGGCCAACGGTGTCGAGCAGGAATGTCTGCTCTCGTTTTTCTTTGCGTGAATCACTCTTTTTCTCGGCAGCCGTCGCTTGTCCAACCGCCAAAGTTGCAATCAAAATGGCGAGTAAAAGTTTGGTTGTCGTTTTCATAGTTTTTATAGATTGATTTTTGCAAAATTAAAAAAACATTTGCAATTCCAAACAAAAAACGCCCGATTCTACACGAAATCGAGCGTTTTTCTATGGATTTTTATCGGAATTTATCCGTGAATGGCGTGACCCAATGCAGCCTCGGCAGCCTCCATCACCGCCTCGTTCATCGTCGGGTGCGGGTGGATCGTGTGAGCCAGGACCTCAGCCGTTGCGCCCAATGCCTTGGCAACGGTCGGCTCGGCAATCATTTCGGTGACGTTCATACCCACGAAATGAGCTCCTACCAATTTGTCGGTTGCGGCGTCAAATAACAACTTCACAAAACCGTCGCGCTCGCCTGCCGCAGCCGCCTTGCCCGATGCAGTGAATTGGAATCTTCCGATCTTTAACTCGATACCCTTTTCTGCGGCCTGCTTTTCGGTCAAACCGACCGATGCAACCTCGGGCGAAGTGTAAACACACGAGGGAATAGTTGAGTAATCTACGGGTTGAGGTGAGCGACCGCAAATCGCATCAACACAATGAATTGCCTCAGCCGACGCAACGTGCGCCAGTGCGGGCGTAGGGATCAAATCGCCAATGGCATATATGCCCTCGACAGCTGTCTGGTAGTGCTCATCGACCTTGATTTTATCGCGCTCCAATTCGATACCGACCTTCTCCAAGCCGATATTTTCGGTGTTGGTTTTGATACCGACAGCCGCCAAAACCATATCTGCAACGAGTGTTTCAGCACCCTTTTTGCCCTCGATATCAACCTCGCAACGACCCTCGTCATTCACGCGAGCAGCCTTGACGGTTGAGCCCGTATAGACCGTTGCACGCATCTTGCGGAAGGCGCGTTCCATCGTTTTCGACACCTCCTCGTCTTCGAGCGGCATAAGGTTGGGCAGATACTCTACGATGGTCACCTTTACGCCCAACTGTGCGAACAAAAAGGCAAACTCGCTACCGATTGCACCCGATCCGATCACCACGATGGATTCGGGCAACTCCTTGACAACCAATGCTTCGCGCGAGGTGATGATCTTCTCGCCATCGACGGGGATAAAGGGCATTTGACGCGGGCGCGCACCCGTTGCCAAGATGATGTGATCGGCCTCGTAGAGCGTGCGACCCTCCTCATTCTCGACAGCTACTACGCCCTTGCTTTCGATCGAGCCGTGACCGCGCAGAACGTCGATTTTGTTCTTCTTCATCAGGAAGTCGATACCCTTGCTCATCGTCTCGGCAACGCCACGACTGCGGGCTACGATCTTCGCGATGTCGGCCTTCGCCTCGCCCTCGATGTCGATACCGTAGGCAGCTGCATTTTTGACGTAATGATAGACCGAAGCACTCTTCAAAAGAGCTTTCGTGGGGATGCAACCCCAATTCAGGCAGACGCCACCCAACGCCTCGCGCTCGACGATTGCGGTGCGTTTTCCGGCCTGTGCAGCACGTACGGCAGCTACGTAGCCACCAGGACCGCTACCGATAACTATAATGTCGTATTTCATTGTCTTATAGCGTATTTTATTTGATTACTTTAAGTGTTTCGCCCGCGTCCTCAGCCACAGCGCGCTTCCACTTCTCGTCATAACCGGGGAACATCGGCATCTCGGGAATCGAGCGACCGTTGCCATTATCCTTGAACGAACCGTCCTCGTTCTGGCGCTTCACGTTGCCGTCGATATACTTCACCAGCAGATACTGATCCAGAGCCGACCACTCAGCAAACAACTTTTGTGCCTTCTCGATCGAATAGCGAGTTACGAATTCCTGCGCCTTCTTGGGGCTCTTCTTGTAGAGTGCAACTGCCTGAGCGTCAATCTCTGCCAACTCAGCCAATCGTGCGTTCTCCCAAGCGTCGACCTTGCCACGTACCTCCGTGCCGATCATATTGTAGCGCAAGTATGCGAAATTAGAAACGCGATTGAACAGCCAGAATGCCGACGTGGGCGAATACTCCATCATCGAACCATTGCCCTCTGCAAAGCACTCGGGAACCTCGCTTGTCGAGCAGTAGATCGGAGTCAGAGCCGATGTCGATGCATCATCAACGCCAAACCACAGTACGCCACCAATCGGGTTAGGCAACCAATTACGAGCCTGAGCCACAAGCCAGAAACCGGTCTGCTGGGTCGCGATTGCACGCTCGTTGGTGTACTCAACGCCATCAACTTCCCAGCTCATCGGACGCCAGCGATACGGCAGACCATTGCCGCCCGCACCTACGTCTTTGGTCATATCCATCGGAGTGCCCTCGTAATGGTCGCGCATAGCGTCGAAAACCACCTTTGCCGACACCTTCGCGCGGGGCTTAACCCACAGAGGCATACGGTTTTTGGGGTTGTGACCCATCGCATAGTCGAGGTATTGATCCATACCGTCGGCAACCATACGGAAGAAGCTCCAAACGCGAGCCTCGCAACCGCGCAATGCCGAGAAATCGGCCGGTGCATAGGTGTCGCAGAAGCTGAAATCGTCGTCCGAACCCTCGTACAGACCTGCCTCGCGAGCGAACGAAATCACATCGTCCGCATATACGCAATTCTCGGGATCGTTCTTCGGGAAGGTCGAGATTCGCGAGTGGTTAGCGTGTGCGCTGACATAACCGTCGGGCACGCGACGAGCTACATAGACGATACCTTTGTTGATATTATCGCCACGCTCGTTGAGCTTGCAGCCCTTGCCGATCAGCTCCATAATCCACACCTCGTTGGCGTCGGCAATAGTGAACGATTCGCCGCTCGATGCGTAACCATATTCCTCAGTCAGAGAAACGATTACGTCGATTGCCTCACGTGCAGTTTTAGCTCGCTGCAAGGTGATGTAGATCAGCGAGCCGTAGTCCATAATGCCCGTCGAATCCTCCAATTCGGGACGACCGCCAAAGGTTGTTTCGGTGATTATGAGCGAGTGCTCGTTCATATTACCGACGGTCGAATAGGTGCGCTCGGCTTGCTTGATCTGCCCCATATATTTGCCACTATCCCAATCATATACGGGCATATACGAGCCTTTGGGATAGCCCTTCTTGGGAGCATTGTACTTGTAGAGTGCGCCATAGAGCTGGTGTGAATCGGCAGCGTAGCTAACGATGATCGAGCCATCGGTCGAGGCGCCGCGCGTAACGATAAGATTTGTGCAGGCCAGAGCCACGCCCGAGGCGAGCAAAGCGACTGCGGTGAATAGAGTTCTTAAACGTGTCATAAGTAATCAAATAAGTAGTTTAACTACAAATATACAAAAATTTCGGGATTTTACGAATTTTGACTAACTTTACGCATCGAAACTAACACTTTTTCGTAATGTCGGTAAAAAGTCAATTGGAGCGTGTGCGTATGACGTTGCCCGAGGGGGTAACGCTCGTTGCGGTGTCGAAAACTCACCCTGTCGAGGCAATCACGGAGGCTTACGAGGCGGGTCAGCGCGTCTTTGGTGAGAGCCGTCCGCAGGAACTTCGTGCTAAGTACGAGGCCTTGCCGCACGACATTGAGTGGCATATGATTGGCCACCTGCAAACCAACAAAATCAAGTATATCGCTCCGTTCGTTGCGATGATTCATTCGGTTGATAGCGAGCGACTTGCCGAAGCTATTCAGGTGCAGGCAGCCAAGTGTAACCGTACGATTGACGTGCTGCTCGAAATCCACGTTGCCGAGGAGGAGAGCAAGTCGGGTTGGGCGATTGAGGACCTTCGTGCAGCGGTTGCGTCGGGCTTGTTCGAGCGACTGCCCAATGTCCGTGTACGTGGCGTGATGGGCATTGCGACCAATACTGACGATGCAGAGCGTATTGTTTCGGATTTTGTTCAGTTGCGAATCTATAAGGAGGAACTTGCTGCGCATTTTGGCGAGCAGTTCGATACTCTCTCGATGGGAATGTCTGACGACTACCCTACGGCTATTGCGGCCGGCTCGACAATGGTCCGCATCGGCTCAACAATCTTCGGCGCACGCGATTACACGAAATAGCGTATATATCCTACGCAAAATAACACACCCTCGATCGACAGATCGAGGGTGTGTGTTATTATCAAGGTACAAAATGTATTGTTGATTCAAACCGTTTTTTCGCCTCTGCATACGAATGCTTGGGTTGCGTTGTGGTTGCATTATTGAGTTCCAAACTAAGATTTGATCCGAACAGACTTATGCCTTCGTCCACGCTTACATTTCCATAGAGTTTTGCAGGATATCCCACGGCAAGGCTCTCGGTTTCAGAGTTCCTGCTCTTGGGTATATAACCCGTTGCATAGACTTTGTGTTCTTGATGATCAGTAGCAATATATGCAATTTCAAGAGTTACAGCATATCCTCCGACCCACGATAATCCGTGCATTTGGGTAGTGAAGCGACCACCCCAAATATCTTCATAGTATTCGGTAATATTGGTAACAACACCCTCGACCTCGATGAAATCACCTTGATATTCTCGTTTGAAGAATGCTTTATTATCTTGATAACACATCAAGTAATCAACGGGAGTCAAGCAATCTACTTCGATCGGCACGAAATGCTCCTTCACGATATTGGGAATAATGATTTCATCAATATTCTTCATAACATCATCGCCATACAGAAGATTTGTCTGAAAGCCATAGGGTCCACAACTAAGATAGGTGCTATCACTTGCAATGCGCCAACCCACATCTTCTATTGTACGAATCCGGATTGTACGATGTAAGTCGCCAAGTTTCGCGCCAATCTCTTTTGAAGGTAATACGCTTGTAGTCAGCACAAAGTCATCGCCTTCGCGCTTAACATCTTTCTCAGATACGTGCAAATCATCGTGGTAGAATCCATTTTTATACAAAAATTCAGTTTTGTATAATTTGTTACTCTCTGAATGATATTCAAACCAAACGATATCGTAATCGTAATTATCTTCGTCAATCGGAACTTCATAACGATAAAAGACTAACAACTTCCCATTCTCCTCTTCGGCAAGATGTGGATACAAATTGAGTTTTTTCAAATCCCAAATGACCTGCACGCTATCGGTATATATGTTACGGCGCAAACATTTATCGCGATCCAAATAACATATTGTAGAGTCAGAGAATACCTCTATTCTGGGGTATCCAAAATGCACCGTATCCTCTATCGCTCTTAACACCTCGCCATAGCTCATACCTATTCGCGGATCGCCACAACCCCAAAAGAATACGATCGCACACAACAATACCAAACATCTTTTCATAAATAATAGTGTCTTTCGGTTAGCTTATTACTCCTTTTTGTTCTGGCTATCAGCTATTACTTTTGTTATGCCACCTACAATCAGTCCGATAAAGCTACAAGGAAAAGCGGTAATTGCAAACTCGAACAAATCGTCTATTGCTCCATCTGCATCAATGAAGATATAAATAAAAGTGAGAATAAAGCCCACCAAGAAACCGAACAGAAAAGGATTCTTCCTCATAATTAAAAGTATAATGTCCTCGCCAACTCCAAACGAGGGTTATTAAAAACAGAAAGTGTGGAGCTGATTTCGTTTATCTGAATGGAGGCTCTGACAAAACCCTGAAAAGAATAAACGATTACAAGACCCCACACCCATAATCGGCATAGCGCATAAGCCATACCAATACAGGAAATGAGTGTCGTCGTTATCCTCTTTTCGGTGAAAACTGTCAGATTTTCCATTCAAGGATAAAAGCGAAAACACTTTCATCAAAATATGTAACGCCGAGAGATTAAATCTCACGACACTACAAAATTAGAAAAATTTTCGCAAATGACAACACTCTTCGGGGTCTTGTTTTGAAAGAAAATAAAAATCACCTATTGCAACAAGCAATAGGTGATTTTGTTATTAATGGTTGTGGCAGTCGCCTACCTCACTCGCAGCGAGCGACCAATGCGCAGTGTGGTTTTGGTTGAGATGCCGTTCAGACGGCAAATTGCGCCAACCGTTGTGCCATATTTTACAGCCAAACCACCCAATGTGTCGCCCGAGCGAATCTTGTGGTAGACCTGCTTTGCAGCCTCCTCCTTTTTCTTCTGCTCGGCAATCTCCTCGTCGCCTAAGATCTCGTCCTCGAAGTCCTGAATACCCGCGCGCGAGTGAATATCAAAGTAATCCTTTTTCAAGAGGAATGTTTCACGACGCAGGTTGCCATTCTCGAAATTAACCAGGCGCTCGGGGTCAAATGTCTGACCAAAGTAACGCATCTCATAGTGCAGGTGCGGACCCGTGCTGCGGCCCGTGTTACCGCCCAAGCCGATGATCTGACCGGCATAAACCGTGTCGTTGGGTTTTACGAAACGCTGGTCGAGGTGACCGTGCCAAGTTTCCAGGCCGTTGTCGTGACGGATTACGACCAAGTTGCCGTAACCGCCTTTGTTATAGGTTGATATACGTACCTTTCCGCTGAAAGTTGCATAGATCGGATCGCCCGTTTTGAGCGGAATGTCGACACCACGATGGCGACGACGACCGCGCGGACCAAACTTCGAACGAACGGTGCCTTTGATCGGATAGTGGTAGCCTTTGAGCGAATCGACAAGGTCGATAACCACCGACTGCGGCAGGTCTGCCAACTGAACATCTTCGTAGGGGAAGAGCTTGATGGTATCCCAATGCTTTGAGTAGGTATCGACCTCCCAATCCTCAGCCGAACGGATACGGATATATCGCCACGAGTTATCGTTGAACAATACGACCTTCACTGCGTCATTGTCGGTCGGGAGTGTGTCGAGTGCAATTGTTCCATTGCCGGTGCTTACCGAGTTGACGGGTTGCGCTTTTGCTTTGGGCATTGCTTCGAGAAGCTCAACTTCGCTTTGGGCTTGTTGGAGCAACTCTTTGAGTTTGTTGACGTCCTGCGCTGTGGCTGTTGTAGCGAGCGCGAGGGCTATGGGAAGAATAAGTTTGGTAATTTTCACGTTAATCGTATTTTTTAGTCGGGCAAAGATATACAATTATTCTGATTTTTCGCTCTCTTTGATATATTCTTCGGCTGCTTCGAGCGCTTTGTAGAACTCCTCGCCAAAGCGACGGGTGATAGGCTCTTTCAGCGCCTTATAGACGGGCACGCCTAATTTGCGACCACACTCTACTGCGTCACGACAAACCGACCAGCGATGATAATTCAGTCCGACGCTACCATTTGAGAAATTGACCAATCGAATGGGATACAGGTGGCACGAAATGGGTTTGTAGAACGAGCATTTGCCCTCGCGGTAGGCACGTTCGATGGCGCAGAACGTAACGCCATTCTCCTCGAACGAGTAGGCGCATTCGGCGTCGTTGATCAGCGGTGTGCAGTAGTCACCGTCGTCATCAACAACCATAAATCCTTGTCGCTCAATTGCCTCGACGCCTTCGGGTTTCATATAGGGCTTGTAGTTCTCGTACTCCTCTTCGAGCGTGTCGATCTCGTCGATTTCGAGCGGAGCACCAGCGTTACCTTCGACGCAGCAGATGCCGCGACATTTGCCCAGATCGCACACGAAACATTCGCGCAGCAGATCGAGGCTCACGATTTTATCATCAATTTCAATCATTATTTCAGTGAATCAGCAATTACCAAATCGAACATTTCGCCCAACGACATACCCATCGTTGCGGCTTGCTTGGGAACGATACTTGCGGCGCTCATACCGGGGATCGTGTTGATCTCGACCATATAGGGCACACCCTCGGGAGTGAGGATAAAGTCGGCTCGTACTACTCCACTGCAACGGCACAAACGGTAAGCCTCGACAGCCATACGGCGAATCTTCTCGGCCGACTCTTCGTCGATGGGTGCAGGTGTAATCTCGTCCGACATACCACTTGTATATTTAGCCTCATAGTCGAAGAAGTCCTTTTTCGACACAATCTCGGTCAAGGGGAAAACGTACTCCTTCTCGCCAAGAATCATCAAGCCACAACCAATCTCGCGACCCGAAATCATCTCTTCGATCAGCACGTCGTCGCTCTCGCTACGAGCATACTCGATAGCAGCCTCGATATCCTCTTTCTTCGATACCTTCGTAACGCCACAACTGCTGCCACTTGCATTGGGTTTGATAAATACGGGCAAACCTAATTGAGCAACCACCTCGTCAGCCGATACACTCTCGTTGCGGGTCAGGAAGATTTCGCATGCAACGGGAACCTTGCCTGCAACAGCTCGCTTGGTCGAAATTTTGTCAAAGGTGATTACCGACGACGCCATACCGCACGACGAATAGGGAACACCCATAATGTCCAGATAACCCTGCAATTTGCCGTCCTCACCCGGAGTGCCGTGGATAATAATCAACGCATAGTCAAAGGGCTTATGCTGACCGTCAATAGTGATTGAAAAGTCGTTCTTGTCGACTGCGATCACCTCGCCATTAGCCGTTGTGTGATTCCAGTTGCGACCCTGCACATCGACCACCGTAATGTCATACTTCGAGTGGTCCATTGCCTGCTCGATCTGCGCTGCACTTGCCAAGGCAATCTCGCGCTCCGAAGAGTCGCCGCCTGAAAGCAGAGCGATATTTAATTTCTTCATTATCAAATGTTTTCTAAGGATTGTAAATATCTTTATATCTGAATGCAAGAATCTCCTGAATCAGATCAATATAGTTCTTTGCTTCGCACTCGGGATCAATCGCTGCGGCACGCTTGAAGTCGTTGAGCGCAGCACCCCACTCGTTGTGGCGATAGTGCCACTCGCCTCGCTCGATGTAGTGCTTGGCGTTGTCGGGATCGGCCTCGATCTTTTCATCCAGCTGCTGGCGATATGCGGCAGCTGACCAGAGGTTATTTTGTCGAATATATTTCAGTACACCCGCACACAACATCGACTGTGCGTCGCCACCTGTTTGGAGCGTGCGACGCACCGAAGTTGACGAATAGTTGTGCTGAGGTGCATCTTCGAGAATCGTAACGCGATCAGCGAATTTGTCGATTGGCTCGCCCTTACGCGGATAGACGAAAATGGGGAAGTTTTCGAGAATATATTCGGGTTCGCGCCACGTGTCGAGGGTGCGAATCAGATCGCCACCCATTAATATCGAGAAACGCATTTCGTTGCCGAAATTGTCACTCAGATAGCGCAACGTATTGACCGTGTATGAGGGACGTTCGAGTACAAATTCAACTGCCGAAGCCTTTATCTGCTCCGGAAAACACGATTCGGCACACGCGATTTCGGCCATTTCGAATCGTTGAAATTCGGCGGCCAGCTCGGGTGCGGCTTTATGCGGATTTTGTGGCGACACGATCAGTATCACCTCGTCGCAAAGACGATGCTCGACGGCATACTCGGCAATGGCGATGTGGCCTCTGTGAATCGGGTTGAACGACCCGAAGTAGAGCATTACATTCTTCATTACCTCAGACGCTTATGCGATAAAATTCTTGACAATCTCGGTAACTTCGGCAACTGCAACTTCGAGGTTGTCGTTTACCACTTGCTTATCGAATTCGGGGGCTTTGGTCAACTCGAACGAGGCCTTTGCGATGCGCTTTGCGATTACCTCGGGAGCGTCTGTTCCGCGACCTTCCAAGCGACGCTGCAACTCCTCGATCGAGGGCGGCATAACGAATATCGACATTGCGTCCTCACCGAAGATCTCTTTCAGGCGGATACCGCCCATAACATCGACATCGAACAGAATGACGTTGCCTTTGCTCCAAATACGTTCCATCTCGCTGCGCAGTGTGCCGTAGCAGGTGCCTTTGTAGACCTCCTCCCACTCGACGAATTTGTCGGCGGCAACTGCCTCGGCAAACTCCTCAGCCGATAGGAAATAGTAGTCTACCCCATTCTTCTCGACGCCACGCGGTGCACGACTTGTTGCCGAGATCGAAAATTCAAGATTCGAGAATTGTTCGAGCAGACGGCGTACGATAGTTGTTTTACCTGAGCCGCTCGGAGCCGAAAATATCAAAAGTTTCCCCATTGTTGCGTTTGATTTAGAGCAGGTTTAATACTTGTTCTTTGATCTTCTCCAACTCGTCCTTCATCTGCACAACCAGGCGCTGCATCTGGCTGTCGTTCGATTTCGAACCGAGGGTGTTGATCTCGCGTCCCATCTCCTGCGCAATGAAACCGAGTTTGCGACCCGGAGCCTCCTCGCCTGCTGCTACCTCACGGAAATATTTGCAGTGATTGGTCAGGCGTACCTTCTCCTCGGTCACGTCGAGCTTCTCGATATAGAATATCATCTCCTGCTCCAAACGGTTGTTGTCGACCTCGACCTTCAACTGCTCGATCGATTCGAGAATCTTGGCGCGAATGGCGTCGGTACGAGCCTTCTCGAATGGAGTGACAGCCTCTTTGAGAGCCTCGATCTTATCAACGCGCTGCAACAGATCGGCAATCAGAATTGCACCCTCCTGCGTACGGAAAGCGTTGTGCTGCGATACGGCAGCTGTTACAGCCTCCATCAGGGCCTTCTGCTCATCATCGCTGATGTCGTTGCTGTCGTTTGCAACCACATCGGGCAGGCGCATAACCGATTGAATAAGAGTTGCGTCGATCTCGGCCGATGAACTGATGTTATTATCCGCGCAAATAGCTTTGAGGGCGTTGTAATGAATCTTGAAGAGTTCGCCATTGATCTTTACCGAGCCTTCGTCAACGGTGGTTTCGGTGTTGATATAAACATCGACTTTGCCGCGCTTGACGGTTTGTGCCACCTTGTTTCGAATCTCATATTCGAACGGGCGATAGATCCCCGGGAGCTTAATGCTCAGGTCGAGCTGTTTGCTGTTGAGCGATCGAATTTCGACCGATATTTTCTTGTTTTGAGTAGCGGATTCGGCCTTGCCATATCCGGTCATCGATTTGATCATAATCCGAGTTTATGTTTTTCTTTTTGCAAAGGTACATTAAAAATCTCATAAAAGACCGTATTTGTGATAAAAAAGTTGAGAATGTTGTTGCGAGATCGGAAATAAATTTCTATATTTGTAAGTCGCTGCGTAAGAAAATGCGTACTTACAGTTTGAAAGCGACCGTGCGGAATAACCGAACAATACTAAACGAAATACTAAAAAACCTTAAAAGAACGTTATGAAAAAGCACAATTTCAACGCAGGACCCTCGATCCTGCCTCGTGAAGTAATCGAAAAGGCAGCAGCAGCTGTTCTCGATTTTGATGGTCTGGGACTGTCTATTCTCGAAATCTCACACCGCAGCAAAGAGTTTGATGCTGTGATGGACGACGCAGTGGCGCTGTTCCGTGAGTTGATGAATATTCCTGAAAACTATAAGGTTATCTTTGTTGGCGGTGGCGCATCGACTCAGTTCTTCCATATCCCCTACAACTTCCTCGAAACAAAGGCTGGCTATATAAATACGGGCGTTTGGTCGAAGAAGGCTATCAAGGAGGCTAAGAACTTTGGAGAGGTTGCGGTGCTGGCATCGTCGGAGGATCGCAACTTTACCTATATCCCCAAGAATGTTGAGATTCCTGCTGATCTGGACTATCTGCACATCACTACCAACAATACGATCTACGGTACGGAGTATCACACCGATATCGACTGTCCCGTTAATCTGATTGCAGATATGAGCTCGGATATTTTGAGCCGTCCGGTTGATGTTACGAAGTATGCAATGATCTATGGTGGTGCTCAGAAGAACCTCGGCCCCGCTGGTGCAACTTTCGCAATTATCCGTGAGGATATCGTTGGTAAGGTATCGCGCACGCTGCCTGCAATGGTGGATTATACCAGCCATATGAACAATAACTCGATGTATAACACTCCTCCCGTATTCCCCGTGTATGTAATTCGCGAGACTTTGAAGTGGATTAAGAGCATCGGTGGTGTTGAGGAGATCTATCGTCGCAATAAGGAGAAGGCTGATCTGCTCTATGCTGAGATCGATCGCAACCCGTTGTTCCGTGGTACGGCAGAGAAGGAGGATCGTTCGCTGATGAACATCTGTTTCGTGATGAATCCCGAGTACGAGGCATTGGCTCCCGAATTTATGGAGTTCGCTAAGGAGCGTGGTATGGTGGGCATCAAGGGTCACCGCTTGGTTGGTGGTTTCCGCGCATCGTGCTACAATGCTCTGCCGAAGGAGAGCGTCGAGGCTTTGGTTGCAACAATGCAGGAGTTCGAGAAGTTACATGTAAAATAAATTAACGACGGGAAGGGCTCAACTATGGGATACGAATGGAGCGCAAATACGTTTGCCAAAAAGAGTGTTACACAAGAGGCTCTTCCGATTACCTATTACTATTCACTGAATATGGCAAAGAAAGTTTTGGTGGCGACCGAAAAGCCGTTCGCCAAAAAGGCAGTAGATGGCATTCGCGAGGTTGTCGAGAAGGCCGGCTACGAACTGAAAATGCTCGAAAAATATACCGATAAAGCTCAACTGTTGGAGGCAGTGGCTGATGTCGATGCGTTGATTATTCGCAGCGACAAGGTTACGTCGGAGGTGTTGGCTGCGGCTCCCAATTTGAAGATTGTGGTTCGTGCGGGTGCAGGTTATGACAATGTTGATTTGGAGGCAGCGACCGCACGTGGCGTGGTGGTGATGAATACCCCTGGCCAGAACGCTAATGCAGTGGCTGAGCTCACGATCGCAATGATGGTCTTTATGGCACGTAATGGCTTCAATCCCGGTACGGGTATGGAGTTGCGCGGTAAGCGTCTGGGTATCGTGGCTTATGGCGCGATTGGTCGCATTGTGGCCGACGTGGCTGATGGTTTCGGTATGTATGTTCACGTTTATTCGCGTCCTAATCCCAATAAAGTGCGACTCTATGCAAAGCATTTGCGCCGTGACGATTCGCTCGAACAGATGTTCTCGGAGAGCAACTTCGTTTCGTTGCATATGCCCGCTACGGCTGACACGAAGGGTATGATTGGTTACGATCTCATTAAACTGATGCCTGCTGGTGGTGTTTTGGTGAATACGGCTCGCAAGGAGTTGGTTGATGAGGAGGGCCTGATCCGTGCCTTCGAGGAGCGTTCGGACTTGAAGTATGTCACCGACATCGCTCCCGTGCGTATCGAGGAGATGAAGGAGAAGTTTGGCAACCGCGTATTCGCTACTCCCAAGAAGATGGGTGCTGAGACTGCTGAGGCAAATATCAACGCAGCAGTTGCGGCGGCGACGCAGATTGTCGGTTTCTTCGAGAAGGGCGATGTGCAGTTCCAGGTAAACAAATAACAAATGACCAATACACGTTGCCGATTGGGTCTTGACTCGATCGGCAGCGTGACCTTAAAACAAATTCCAACAATGGTTAAAATTAAACCGTTTGCGGCGGTTCGTCCGCCGCGCGAATATGCTGCTGAGGTGGCATCGCGTCCCTATGACGTTCTGAACTCGGTTGAGGCTAAGGCCGAGGCAACCGAGCGTTCGTTGTTGCATATCATCAAGCCCGAGATCGACTTCGATCCCATTGCTGACGAGCACTCGCAGCCCGTATATGATAAGGCAGTCGAGAATTTCCGCCGTTGGCGCGAGGAGGGCTGGTTGGTGCAGGACGACGAGGAGCGTTACTACATCTATGCCCAGACGATGGACGGTCGTACGCAGTATGGTTTGGCTATGTGCTGCCACTTCGAGGATTATCTGTCGGGTGCAATCAAGAAGCACGAGCTGACCCGCCCCGATAAGGAGGAGGATCGTATGATCCACGTCAATAACCAGAGCGCGAATATCGAGCCCGTATTCTTTGCTTATCCCGCAAATGCTGAGATCGATTCGATCGTTAAGTCGATCGTCGAGAACGAGGAGCCCGAGTACGATTTCGTTGCAGCTGACGGCTTCGGTCACCATATGTGGCCCGTGAAGGATAAGACTGTGAATGATCGTATTACCGAGATTTTTGCAACAATTCCTGCTCTGTATGTAGCTGATGGTCATCATCGTACGGCTGCTGCGGCTCGCGTTGGTCAGGAGCGTATGAAGGCTAATCCGAACCATACGGGCGAGGAGGAGTATTGCTATTTCTTGGCGGTTACATTCCCCGACAATCAGCTGGCAATCATCGACTATAACCGCGTGGTACGCGATCTGAATGGCCTGACTCCCGACGAGTTGTTGGAGAAACTGAACGAATCGTTTACCGTTGAGTGCAAGGGCGAGGAGATCTATAAACCCGATGCATTGCACAACTTCTCGATGTATTTGGAGGGTAAGTGGTATAGCCTGACAGCTAAGGAGGGCACCTACGATGATAGCGATCCGATCGGAGTTCTCGACGTAACTGTTCTGTCGGATTTGGTACTCGATAAGATTTTGGGTATTGACGATCTGCGTACCTCGAAGCGAATCGATTTCGTTGGTGGTATCCGCGGTTTGGGCGAGTTGAAGCGCCGAGTTGATAGTGGCGAGATGAAGGTAGCCTTTGCGCTCTATCCTGTTTCGATGAAACAGTTGATCGACATCGCCGACACGGGTAATATTATGCCTCCCAAGACCACTTGGTTCGAACCGAAATTGCGTTCGGGTGTTGTGATCCACACGTTCTAAACAAGAGATAAAACTACTATGGCTAAAATTAAAGGAACAATCATTGTCGATCGTGAGCGTTGCAAGGGCTGCGAGGTCTGTGTTGCATCGTGTCCGTTCGATGTGCTGCGTCTGGCTACCGAGGTAAACAGTCGTGGTTATAATTATGCCGAGATGGCCCAGCCCGACAAGTGTACGGGTTGTGCAAGCTGTTCGATCATTTGCCCCGACAGCTGTATTACGGTTTATCGTCAAAAATTCGAGTAGAGCTATGAAGAAAGACGAAGTTAAATTGATGAAGGGTAACGAGGTGATCGCACACGCAGCGATTCGTTACGGCTGTGATGCCTACTTCGGCTACCCTATCACCCCGCAGTCGGAGGTGATGGAGACCTTGATGGAACTCAAACCGTGGGAATCGACCGGTATGGTCGTTTTGCAGGCAGAGTCTGAGGTTGCGTCTATTAATATGGTATATGGTGCTGCTGCAACGGGTAAGCGCGTGATGACATCGTCGTCGAGCCCCGGTATCAGCCTTATGAGTGAGGGTTTGAGCTATCTGGCAGGTGCCGAGCTTCCTTGCTTGATCGTGAACTGCCAGCGTGGTGGTCCGGGTCTGGGTACAATCCAACCCTCGCAGGGTGACTACTTCCAGGCTTGTAAGGGCGGTGGTCACGGTGACTTCCACCTGATCGTGTTGGCTCCCAGCTCGGTGCAGGAGATGAACGATTTTGTTGCCGATGCTTTCGATTTGGCATTCAAGTATCGTAATCCTGCAATGATTCTGGCTGACGGTGCTATTGGTCAGATGATGGAGAAGGTTGTGTTGGCTCCGCAGCGCGATCGCAAGACCAACGAGTATATTGCCGAGGAGTGCAAGGATTGGGCAGCGTGTGGTCGCGGCGAGGAGCGTCGCCCGCGCAACGTGGTTACGTCGCTCGAATTGCAGTCGGAGGCTATGGAGGTGATCAACAAACGTTTGCAGGCTAAGTATAAGGCGTTGGAGGATAACGAGGTTCGTTACGAAATGATCGATTGCGACGATGCAGATTATGTGATCGTGGCATTCGGTTCGTCGGCACGTATCTGCTCGGCAACGGTTGAGTTGGCACGCGCTGAGGGAATCAAACTCGGTTTGTTGCGCCCGATTACGCTCTATCCTTTCCCCAAGAAACCGATCGAGGAGTTGGCCGAGCGTGGCGTTAAGGGTTTCCTGAGCGTCGAGTTGAACGCAGGTCAGATGGTCGAGGATGTTCGTTTGGCAGTTAATGGCCGCACGAAGGTTGAGCACTACGGTCGTCAGGGCGGTATGATGTACTCGCCGGGTGAGGTTTTGGAAGCATTGAAAGAGAAAATCATTAATAAGTAAAGGCTATGGCAGAGGTTGAAATTAAACAGGAGAATCTGGTTCACGCACGTCCTAAGTTGTTGCGTGATAATCTGATGCACTATTGCCCGGGTTGTAGCCACGGTACGATCCATAACTTGATAGCCGAGGTTGTCGAGGAGATGGGTCTTGATGGTGATTGTATCGGTATTTCGCCCGTTGGTTGCGGTGTGTTTGCATATAACTATATCGAGATTGATTGGGTCGAGGCGGCTCACGGTCGTGCTTGCGCAGTTGCGACGGGTATCAAGCGAGTACATCCCGAGAAGATGGTCTTCACATATCAGGGTGATGGCGACTTGTCGGCTATCGGTACTTGCGAGACGATTCACGCAGCAGCTCGTGGCGAGAATATTGCGGTAATCTATATTAATAATGCTATCTACGGTATGACGGGTGGTCAGATGGCGCCTACTACCCTGCTGGGTATGAAGACCGCTACGACTCCTTATGGTCGTGATCCTCGTTTGAATGGTTATCCTTACAAGATTTCGGATATGCTGTGCCACCTGGACGGTGTTTGCTATGTAACGCGTCAGAGCGTTCACAAGCCCGCCAATGTGCGTAAGTGCAAGGCTGCAATCCGCAAGGCATTCGAGAATGCAATGGCAGGTAAGGGTTTCTCGTTGGTAGAGGTCGTATCGACCTGCAATAGCGGTTGGAAGCTTTCGCCCGTTGCTGCCAACAAGTGGATGGAGGAGAATATGTTGCCGTTCTACGAGTTGGGCGACCTGAAAGATGTTAAAGAATAAGGAGGACAAGACGATGAAAGAGACTCTTATTATAGCAGGTTTTGGAGGACAAGGTGTTCTCTCGATGGGTAAGATTTTGGCCTATTCGGGCGTTATGCAGGATTACGAGGTGACTTGGATGCCTTCGTATGGACCTGAGATGCGCGGTGGTACGGCCAATGTGACGGTTGTGATCTCGGATCGCAAAATTTCGTCGCCCATTGCTCATCAGTACGATACGGCAATCATTCTCAATCAGCAGTCGATGGATAAGTTCGAGCAGATGGTTCGCCCGGGTGGTACGCTGATCTATGATACCAATGGTATCACTCGTCACCCTGTTCGCGACGATATCTCGGTCTATACGATCGACGCTACGGTTGAGTGCGTTAAGTTAGGCAATCCTAAGCTGTTCAATACTTTAGTTTTGGGCGGTTACTTGAAGGTATGTCCCGTAGTAACGCTCGAAAACGTTTTCGAGGGCTTGAAGCGTTCGTTGCCTGAGCGAGCGTGGAAGATGCTGCCTCAGAACGAGGAGGCTATTCGCCACGGCGCTGAGATTATTCGCAAGGTTCGATAAACGATCGATAAACAGACGACAATCCGCAGGCTCATTATGAGTCGGCGGATTGTTTTTTATTTATATAGGTATAAAATTACAGGCAGATGATCGCTCGGACCAGCGGTATAGGCGCGCGAAGTGAATGTGCGTAGCGGGCGCGCACCTCCATTATCCGAGAGCATATCGCGACGAATATAGACTTGGGCGTGGGCCGACGGAAATGCTTGCGGATCGATCCAAAAATTGTCGTACATCAGCCAGCGTCCGTCATAAACGATCGTGCCCTCGCCACGACGTTCAGCGTCGAGTAACATCGGTTTGCTCCACGTGGGCATAATCTTGTGTTTCGAGATGATGCTTGGCGTATCGTTGAAATCGCCCGCTATGATAATACGGGCAGCGCTGTCGGTGCGGTGAAGTTTGTCAGCAAATGTCGCCAAACGTCGTTGCGCACGCAGACGATTCTCTCTGCGCCCGAGTTGTGACGGCAGGTGGCAGACAACTAAATCGACACGCTCGCCACACAGCTTACCCTGAACGTATAGAAATTCTCGCCCATAGCCCGACTCCACCAATCTTATCTCGCTCGGGAAGAATTTGTCGCCTTTGTAGAGGAGAGCCAAATCCATACCGCGCGCATCGTTCGATGTGCGGTGGATATAGTTGTAATCGGTGCCGAGTGCCATAACCAGATCGCGTACCGCGCCTTCGTTCTCGACTTCGGCCAACGCAACGACCTCGGCTGTCACCGAATCAATCACAGAGGCTAATGCATCCAATTTGTTGCGGTAACGAACACTATTCCATCGCATTGTGCCATTGGGCGTATAATCCTTGTCGTTGTAGAAAAGCGATGGAATTGTATCGTAGAGCGATTCGACGTTGTAGAACATAACGACGGGTGGTCTTTGAGCCGAAGCCGCAAGGACCACACAAATTGTCGCAACTATGGTCGCTAACGTGCGCATTATTCTGCGGTTGTTGTCGGATTCTTGACGATTTTATATCCGATAGCGGCAATCAGTATCGACATCACGGGACTGATCAGGTTGAATATACAATATGGGAAATAGACGAAGGTCGAAACGCCCAGCACGGTCGATTGGGTCATACCGCACGAGTTCCACGGGATCAATACCGAGCAGACCGTTGCCGAATCCTCTACTGAACGACTGAGCAGTCGTGGTTCGAGCCCCTGTTTCTTGTAGAGATCCTTAAAGAGATTCGACGATAATATGATCGACAGATATTGGTCGCCCGTACACATATTGCAGAATAGACCAGCACCAACGGTCGATGCCACGATCGAAACGGTTCGTCGGACAAAACGCAGGAAGAAAGCTGTGATATTTGCCAGCATACCGCTACCGGCCATCACGCCACCAAAGCACATCGCGCAGACGATCAGCCACACCGTGTGTAACATTCCCGCCATTCCATCGGTCGCAACCAGTTCATTCAGAGCCTCATTGCCCGTTTCGATAGCGGTCGAGCCATAGTAGCTCTGCATTACACCGCGAAATGCTCCTATAAAGCCGTCGCTCCCCGAGATATTATGCAGAATTTCGGGCTGGAATATGCAGAGGAAGATACCCGCCAGCAGACACGACGAGAAGAGCGTGATGAGTGCTGGCAGTTTGCGAATGATTAGCAGGAGCGTAAATAGCGGCACAATCAGCAACCACGGTGTGATGTTAAATGTTTCGCGCAACGATGCCGAGAATTCAGCAATCTGCGCCGGGTCGCTGATTTCGTGCGTAAAACCGACAATAGTGAAGACCACGAGTGTAATGGTGAACGAAGGCACGGTGGTAAGCATCATATATCGGATATGGGTGAATAGTGGTGTCTCGGCAGATGACGAGGCCAAAACGGTGGTATCCGATAGAGGTGAGACTTTGTCGCCAAAGTATGCTCCCGAGATAATCGCACCCGCGATCCATCCTTCGTCGAAACCTTGTGCCTGACCGATACCGATCAGCGCCACGCCGATTGTAGCGATTGTTGTCCACGAGCTACCCGTCATTAACGAAACGACTGCCGAGATTGCACAACACGACACCAGGAAGAGTTTCGGGTGCATAATCTCCAATCCGTAGCAGATCAGCGATGGTACTACTCCACTCACCATCCACGAACCAGCGATCGCACCGATCAGTAGCAACATAATAATTGCCGATCCGACGCTGTAAATATTTTTTGAGATAGCCTCTTCAAGCGTCTGCCACTTAACGCCATAGCCCAACATCGCAATAGCAACGCAGACGGCACTTGCTGCCAACAGCGATACCTGACTGCCGCCCTCCAACGAATCACTTCCAAAGGCGCGGATTACGATATAGAGCAGTATGACGAGTACGGCGATCGGTACGAACGAAACGATTACCGACGGGTTATTTTTCTTCATATTTCTTAATTGGACTATTTTGATGTGAAGCAATAGTCGGCAGCGTCGCGCAAACCTAACAGCAGATCGCGCACCGCCATTCGGCGCTTGCCTGCCAACTGCAACTCTTCGAGGGCAATCCAGCCATCTTTGCAAGCCACTTCGAGCGTTGTTCGACCGTCGGTACGCACCTCGCCCGCAGTACGGTCGTGGTTCGCTTGTTCGAATCGCACGCTGAAAATCTTTGCCGAGCCAACCTCTTGCCCCTCTTTGTACATACGGCTCCAAGCGGCAGGATATGGCGACAGACCTCGCACGAAATTGACAATCTGCTCACCCTCATTTGTCCAATCAATCAGACAATTCTCCTTGAAGATCTTCGGTGCAGGTTTCAACTCCGAGTCTGGAATATGACTCTGAACGATGGGCTCAATGTTGCCTTCAGCGATTTTTTCGACCGTTTCGAGTACCAAGCCGCTACCGATGTTCATCAGTTTGTCGTAGAGTGTGCCGATGTTGTCTTCGGGCAGAATCGGACAGCGTACCTGCCCAATAATATCACCCGTATCTATCTGATGATTAAGCAAGAACGTCGTGACGCCCGTCTCTTTCTCGCCATTGATAATAGCCCAATTAATCGGGGCGGCACCGCGATATTGAGGCAGCAACGAGGCGTGCAGATTGAAAGTACCCAAGCGCGGCAACGACCACACGGTTTCGGGCAACATTCGGAATGCGATCACAATGCCCAAATCGGGATTCAGCGCCTCTAATGCCGCTTGAAATTCAGGGTCGCGTAACTTTATGGGCTGCAACACGGGCAATCCCTGCTCAACGGCATACTGCTTGACATCGCTCTGTTGTATTTTCTGACCGCGACCGGCGGGTTTGTCGGGAGTGGTTACGACGCCGACGATGTTGTAACCACCCTCGACCAAGGCACGAAGTGAGGTTACGGCAAATTCGGGCGTACCCATAAAAACTATGCGTAAATCTTTGGCATTCATTGTTTATTGCTTTTTCTTCGGTTTGAGTTTTGCGAATATCGGCGTCAATTTGTCGCGAATCGGATCGACAAACTTTTTGACGTGACTATAATACCATTCGACATTGAATAGATTCGAATCGTTTGTTGCTTTGTAGATCAGGAACGCTGCCAGCGGGCCGAGAATAAAGGTCGAGAGCCACATACCTGCGGTTGCGCTCCACGTACCCTCTTTTGCGATCTTCTCGCCTGAGGTGCTGATGATGTAGTAGATTACGAAGAAGATAACCGAAATTACAATCGGCATACCCAGACCACCCTTGCGAATGATCGCGCCCAGCGCTGCTCCAATCGCAAAGAAGATCAAGATCGAAACGGGCAATGATATCTTGCGGTGCCACTCTACTTTACTGATGTTCAATTGGTTGATAGCCTCCTTGCTCGATGCCTCGTCCCACGTGAACGATGCTCGTGACGATGCGGCTGCACTTCGAGCTTGCGCCCAAAGGTTTTTACGTTCGTAGATGTCGAGTGCAGCAATCGAGTCCTCGTACAATACAGCTTGGTACGCTCCTTTATCAATATCAACTTTCAGACTGTCGGGCACGGGCAGAATACTCACATCCTCTTGGAAAATCTGCTCTTTGAGCAATGGCTCGTAAGAGCGTGTGGTTGTGACGGTTACGAGATGTTCGAGCGAGTCGATCGACTGCTCCAACTCGCTGATGTTCTTGGTTCTACCCGATGAGAACAAGTCGGCATTTGTGCGGGCAAAATCGAATCCCGATGTCGGAATTGCACCATTTTGCTCGGTGAAAAACGAGCGACGTAAGTTGTTCTTGTCATACCAGGTGTTGCTACGTGTTTGCTCATACGACTCACCATTGTAGAGCGTCACAAGCAGGAACTTCTTGTCGTCCGACAGTCGAATGTAGCCCGAATCAGCCACCATTGTGGTCATATTTCCGCTGTTGTTACGGTTGTCGTAGATCAGCACGTCGCGCAGCAGGTGTGTTTCGGGGTCCTGTGTTCCGACGCGAATACTCATATTATCAACACCATTGAAGAATACACCGTCTTGAAACTCAATCGATTGCTTCTGTTGTCGAATGTCGTAGAGTATGCTGTACATCTTTTTGTTCGAATATGGAACAAGGTTGTTGGCGGCAAAAAAACTGCCGATTGCCACGAAGAATACGATTACAAACAGCGGTTTGAGAATCTGCATCAGTGACATACCCGCCGATTTCATTGCCAGCAACTCGTAGTTTTCGCCCAAGTTACCCATTGTCATAATTGCCGCAAAAAGCGTAGCCAGCGGCAGACCCATCGGGATCATTGCGGCCATTGCATAACACATCAGCTCGATAATAACCTTACCGTCGATACCCTTTCCTACCAGCTCGTCGATGTGCTGCCAAACGAAGTTCATCATCAGCACGAACATCACGATTAGGAATGTGAGCACCATCGGTCCCAAATATGATTTGAGAATGAATTTATGTATCTTTTTCATCGGCTCGTTGCAAGTTTAGTTTTGCTACGCGTGGGTAGCAGTTTGACGATTATAAGTGTGAGCGTCAGTACAAAAATAATCACTGCGCTCGGTGGAATTTCGAAGTAATAGCTTGCTGCCAATCCAACGATGTTGGCAGCCATTCCGACCACAGCCGACCAGATAGTGATGGCGCGGTATGATTTGGTTACGGAGTTGACTATAACCGCGGGCATAGTCAGTAGCGAAATGAGTAGAATGATACCCATTGCTCTGATTGATAGCACGATAGTAGCTGCAACCACTATTGCCATTATGTACGAAATGGCACGCGTCGGGATACCTTGCGAGGCGGCATATTCGCGGTCGAAAGCCACAAACATTACCTGCTTTAACCATACGATCGCTCCGAGAATAAGCAACAGGCAGAGCACTCCGAGAGCCACTACATCGCCACGCGTAACGGTGATAATACTACCAAATAGATATGCCGACAAATCGCCGGCTGCATACCCCGGTCTAAGATTCATAAAGACAATACCGATTGCCATTCCGACCGACCAGACGATGCCGATTGCCGAGTCTTGACGAATACGTCCGCGCTCGCTCGCCCACTCGATTCCAATGGCTGATAGCAGGGCAAAAATCATTGCACCCGCGATTGGATTTGTGTTGGCATAGAGTGCAATACCCATACCGCCGAATGACGAATGGGTAATGCCACCGCTCAGAAACACCATACGTCGAGCAACGATATAGGTACCCACAATGCCACACGCTATGCCCGATAAGATGCAGGCATAGAGCGCATTGCTCAAATGCGGATAATTCAGTATGTCGTTAACGAAGTCCATAAATCTCGCGCGTACGTATGCGTATCAACCCGCAAATTTACGTTTTTTCGTTGACCTTGCCAAATTGCGTGGCATAATTCTGCGATCTGCGTGGCCTGGAAGTGAATATTTGTCGTGATTGATTGTTTTTGTATCCGTTTTTTGTAATTTCGCACTGTAAATGTATTACGAAAATCTATGAATGAGAATCGTGGTCGTCGAGTGAGTTTTCATACCCTCGGCTGTAAACTCAATTTTTCGGAGAGTTCGACCCTCGCACGCGAGTTCGAACAGAACGGATATGTACGTGTGGTGAGCGAGCGTGATGCCGATGTGTGCGTGATCAATAGTTGCTCGGTGACCGAGCACGCCGACAAGAAATGTCGTAATCTGGTGCGCAAGATCCACCGTCGCAATCCGTCGGCAATCATCGCCGTTACGGGTTGTTATGCGCAGCTCAAACCGCACGAAATTGCAAAGATTGAAGGTGTTGATATAGTGTTGAGTAACAATGATAAAGGCGATTTATATCAACGAGTTGCTGAACTGATGGGAAATAAGGCTGACTCTCCCTTTGTAACAAGTTGCCAGACCGAGGAATTGACCCGTTTCTTCGCCGCTTTTTCGAGTGGCGATCGCACCCGAACATTCCTCAAAGTGCAGGATGGTTGCGACTATAAATGCGCCTATTGTACGATCCACTATGCGCGTGGTTCGAGCCGAAATATGCCCATTGCTGATCTGGTCGAGGAGGCGCGCGAAATAGCCCGTTTGGGTCAAAAGGAGATCGTTATCACGGGTATCAATACGGGCGATTTTGGTCGCACAACGGGTGAAAGTTTCTACGATTTGTTGCGTGCGCTGGACGATGTCGAGGGTATCGAGCGCTATCGAATTTCATCGATTGAGCCTAATCTTCTGACCGATGAAATTATCGAGTTGTGTGCTCGTTCATCGAAGTTCCAACCCCACTTCCATATTCCGTTGCAGAGCGGTTGCGATAGTGTTTTGGCGCGTATGCGACGACGCTATACCACAGCGCGTTATGCCGATCGAATTGAAGCAGTGCGTAAGCTGATGCCCGACGCATTTATTGGCATTGATGTGATCGTTGGATTCCCTGGCGAAACGGACGAAGATTTTCAGACTACATATGACTTTTTGGAGCGATTGTCTCCCGCCTATCTGCACATCTTCCCATTCTCGGAGCGAGCCGGAACGCCTGCAGTCGCAATGCCCGATAAGGTGCCGCCACACGTTTCGGCCGAGCGCGCCAAACGACTTGACGAACTCTGCCAGCGTCTGCATCGCCAATTTTGCGAGCAACATATTGGCCAGACGGCAGAGGTGTTGTTCGAAGGTCCGGCAAAGGGCGGTATGATGTCGGGATTTACGACTAACTACATCAAAGTCTTGGCTCCCTATGATCGTTCGCTGATCAACAAGATTGTGTGCGTAAAGTTGGATTCTGTGGAGGATAATTGCGATATGGTTGCGCATTTATTATAAAAGTTGTATATTTGCATTTTAGTGAGTAAAAATGTCAAAAAAACGATGAGAGGATTGCGTAAAAAGACAGTTACGGGCTTTGGTTGTATCGTGCTGTTGTTGGCGTTTTCGGGTATTGTGTCGATGCTCGAATTGGGTCGATTGAGCCGTGACGCCGAGGAGATCTTTGGAGCGAGCAAACGTAATGTAGAGCTGGCGCAGGATATGCTCGATGCGGCTCAAAATCAACATACTGCCTTAATGCACATTGCCATTTTTGGTCAAACTGAATTTGCCGATTCGTGTCGTCATAGCTCGGAGCGTCTGGCGGCAACGCTGGCACAGGCTCGTGAGGAGATCTATGATGCGACCTCGCTCGACTCGTTGTCAATGGCGGCAGCGCGTTTGGCTACTACGGTCGATGATTTTATGGCGATCGAGCAGCCGTTCGATCGTACCGATTCGATTGTGCACGCAAATGCTATGTGGTACACTCGCCAATATGAGAGCGATTATGTCGAACTGCATAATGCTGTGAAGAACTACATCACCTCGATGCAGGGCACGTTGGCGCCACGTACCGAGTTGCTGAAAAAGAATGCATATCGAGCAGTTATGCCCGTACTGATTACGCTGATTGTCACGATTTTGATCGTGCTGATGTTGTTCTACTTTGTGAATTGCTACGGCGTTCAGCCAATCACCGAACTTAATAAACGATTAGACGATTATCTGCGATATAAGTTGCCTTTCACTGCCAAAGGAGAGTTTGTCGACGAATTGGCGTCGATCAAAGAGCAGATCGAGGTGCTCATTACGCGCAACAAACGTCGTCTTGATGAATAAATGCTAAGCGGCTATGCGACTGAGTGTTATATTTAGATACATTGGCATTGTAATGCTTTTTATGGCGTTGTTTATGTTGGCGTCGGCAGGCGTTTCGTACATAAACCACGTCGATACGGCATTTTATCCTCTGCTGATTTCGTTTATGCTGACGGTCGTGCTTGGCGTCTTCCCGCTGATCTTTGTTACGAAAGATCCTAATGCGACGATGACCAACAAGGAGAGCTATTGTATCGTGGTGGGTGCTTGGTTACTGTCGTGTGTTGTCGGAATGTTCCCCTATTTGATTTGGGGCGGTGAGTTCTCGCTGATTAATGCCTGGTTTGAGAGCGTTTCGGGCTTTACGGCTACGGGTGCGTCGATTCTGAATGATATCGAGGCATTGCCGCGAGGATTGCTCTTCTGGCGATCGGCAACCAATTGGATTGGCGGTATTGGCGTGGTCATCTTTGCGATGATGATTTTGCCTACACTCGGTCGCAATAAGGCGTCGCTGACCAATGTCGAGATCTCGGCAATGGCTAAGGATAACTACCACTATCGTTCGCAGCAGCTGATTCGAATTCTGCTGACGACCTATATTTGCGTTACGACGCTCTGTATGCTTTCGCTGAAATTGGCAGGTATGACCTGGTTTGACGCTTGTACGCACGCAATGTCGGCTGCTTCGACGGCAGGATTCAGTACGAAGAACGCAAGTATCGGCCACTTCGACAGCGTGGCGATCGAGATGATATTGATGGTGACGATGTTCATCTCGGCAATTCACTATGGGTTGCTGTTCTCGACATTGACGGGCAAACGCAATAACATCTTCCGTTCGGAGGTTGTCAAAACATACTTCTTTGCGCTGGTTGCAAGCTCGGTATTGATAGCAGTAAGTCTGCGTATAGCAGATGTTTACCCTACCCTGCTGTCGTCGTTCCGCCACTCGCTGTTTCAGGTTGTATCGATCTCGACAACTACGGGTTTTGCTACGGCCGATACCAATACTTGGACCCCTTTGGCGATTATGTTGTTGGTTTTTCTGTCGATGGTCGGAGCTTGTGCAGGATCGACTACGGGAGGCTTGAAGTTCGATCGTCTGATTCTGGCGGCCAAGTCGGTGAAGGCGCGTATCGTGCAGCAGCAACACCCCAACGCCATTGTGCGAATTAAGATTGACGGCGTGATTCAGCGTACCGATACGGTCGGAATGGTGATGACTTTCATCGTATTCTACATCTTGCTGATTCTGCTAGGTGTTTTTGTTAATTCGCTTTTTGGACTCGATCTGACGACAGGTTTCACATCGGCAGTTTCGTGTGTTTCGAATGTTGGACCCGCATTTGGCGAGGTCGGCTCGGTGCTGAATTATTCGACATTGCCAACCACGGTGAAGTTTACCGATACGTTGCTGATGTTGTTTGGACGTTTGGAGATTTTCGGTTTGATCCAGATTTTTTTGATTAAATGGTGGATTTAGGATTTTTGACTATGAAGAGATACTCGATAATATTACTTACGATATTTGCATTTGCGGCAGGATATGTTGTGGCGCAACCTCCTGTTAAGGCTCGTATTGCGGGCTTGGACGATAATGTCGAATATATGACATTGTTGGCTGATGGCGTGCGCTTGCAACAGATGGAAGATTCGCTGATGCGTGTAATCGAGCATAACCGTAGGATGTTTGCCGAGGACGCAGCAAACCGCGCCCAATATGGCGACGCGATTTTGTCGTTGGAGGAGCAGGTGTTCAGTCTGCGCAATCGCAAGGGCGATATTTTCAGTCAGATAAACACCATCGAGCAGGATTGGCTGATTGCTAATATGGGTACCGCACAGTCGGCCGAGAGCGAACCGCTACCCGATCAGCAGGCGGTGGATACGGTTGTGGAGCAGGCCACAGTGCAGGCTTCGCGTCTGGTTGATGATGTGCATTTTGCGACTGCGCTCGACTCGATCGACTATGTTGCATTACAACGAGCTCAAAATGACGAGCTTAAAGTGATCGAGTTTGTCAATATGTTCAGCGAGAATCACTCGGCAATGGAGTCGATCAAGGCTCAATACGAGCAGACGCAGGACGCAGCTGAGGCTTCACGCCTTTACTCGAACTATCAGGTTTTGCGCGGTCTGTGTTCGGCATTGAATGATTCGATTTCGACACGTTGGAGTGCGATCTTCGATTCGAAGAGCTTCGCATACAACTTCATACTCGAAATGGAGCGTCGTGACGATCTGTTGGAGAATAGCGAGCTGGCGCTGTCGCAGGCTTTGCAGCAGGTCGCAGCGGATCGAGGTCAGTATGCCTCGGACGCAATGAGTACCTATTTCAACACCAAGAAATGTGTGATCGATACCGAGATTGCCTTGGCTCGAATCTATGGTTTGGGCTTTGTGCAGGACTCGCTGTCGAAGGTGTCGCGCGAACTTGGAGCGATCGACTATCGTCTGCCGAAGGTCGAGATTGAGGAGCGTTTCTTCTTGGCATACGAGCCGATCGGTGTGTCGTCGCCGTCGCGCTACAACTCGCGTAATCCTATCCCCGAATGTGAGATTTATGAGCGTGGCACGATGTATCGTGTGGTGCTCGGAACATTCTCGCAGCAACAACCTATCTCAATCTTCAAGGGTGTCTATCCTCTCTATCGATTGAAGACCGAGGATGGTAAGTTCCGCTACTTTGCGGGCGGTTTTGCGACCGAGGCTGAGGCTGACGAGGCGCAAATCAAATTGAAGAATATGGGCTTCCGTCGTCCTGAGGTTGTCGTATGGCGCGATGGAGTCTATGCGAATTTGGTCGAGGAGCGTGAGGCAGCGGCCGATATGACGCAGGTGTTCCGTGTCGAGATCTCGGGTGTTGAGCAGATTGACGACCAGATGCGTACGGCGATCGATTCATTGGCTGCGGGCAAGGATATTACTCGAATCAATGGCCGATTTATTGTGATGTCGTTTGCAGTGCGTGAAGAGGCCGAGCAACTTGCCGAGGCTATTTCGGCGACTGAGGGTGCAACTGCCGAGGTGGTGGCAATCGCAGTCGAGGCGCCTGCTGACGAAGAGTAGTCGGAATAAGTGCCGAGCCTATTGTGAATGACGATAAATTTTTGTATCTTTACTGCAACTAACTATTAAATAATATTGAGTGCTATGTTTTGGATTGTATTGCTCATTGTTCTCGGAGCTATATTTTTGATGGCAGAGTTGGTTTTGCTTCCGGGTGTGTCGGTAGGTGCAATTCTTGCGTTGGGCTGCGACGCTGTGGCTGCATATTTTGCATTTGCGTGGTATGGCTCGACAGCAGGTTGGGCTGTCATCGGAGTGATATTCTTGGTCGCTATTCTGGTTACGGTTTTGTCGTTGAGAGCAAAGACGTGGCAGCGACTCTCGCTGAAACAGGAGATTACATCGTCGAGTATGGATACTCCGCAGGAGCATAACGTGAAGGTTGGCGATCGCGGTGTGGCTGTGACGCGTTTGGCACCGATGGGTAAGGTCGAAATCGCAGGTCACACGTTCGAGGCAAAGTGTCCGACCGAGCTCATCGACCAGCAGTCGGAGATCGAGGTTACGGGCTTCGAGAATTTCAATATTATCGTTAAGAAAGTTAAGTAATAACCATAAAAATTAATTAGCTATGGTAGAATTTGGAAGTGTGGGTATGCTTGCCCTGATCTGTTTTGCGGGCTTTGTGCTCCTGATGTTGATTTTCTACTTCATTCCTATGGGATTGTGGTTCTCGGCGTTGGTGTCGGGTGTGAGAATCAGTTTGTTGCAGTTGGTGCTTATGCGTTGGCGTAAGGTGCCGCCCTCGACTATCGTATCGGCAATGATCGAAGGTACGAAGGCTGGTCTGAAAATCAATGCCAACGAGTTGGAGGCTCACTATCTGGCGGGCGGTAATGTTACCAATGTTGTTCACGCGTTGGTATCGGCTCAGAAGGCAAACATCAATCTCGACTTCCAGATGGCAACGGCTATCGACTTGGCTGGTCGCGATGTATTCGAGGCTGTGCAGATGTCGGTAAATCCGAAGGTTATCAATACGCCTCCCGTTTCGGCAGTTGCGAAGGACGGTATTCAGTTGATCGCAAAGGCTCGTGTGACGGTGCGTGCAAATATCAAGCAGTTGGTTGGTGGTGCCGGCGAGGAGACTGTTCTGGCGCGTGTTGGCGAAGGTATTGTGTCGAGTATCGGTTCGTCGGAGACTCATAAGGTGGTGCTCGAAAACCCCGATTTGATTTCGCGTGCAGTGCTTATGAAGGGTCTTGATGCAGGTACGGCATTTGAGATTCTGTCGATCGATATTGCTGATATTGACGTAGGTAAGAACATCGGCGCAGAGTTGCAGATGGATCAGGCTAATGCCGATAAGAACATCGCGCAGGCAAAGGCTGAGGAGCGCCGTGCAATGGCAATCGCATTGGAGCAGGAAAATAAGGCTAAGGCTCAGGACGCTCGTGCACGTGTGATTGAGGCTGAGGCTGAGGTGCCGCTGGCTATTGCCGAGGCATTCCGTTCGGGCAATTTGGGTATTATGGATTACTACAAGTTGAAGAACATTCAGGCTGACACCACGATGCGCGAAACCATCGCAAAGCCTGCCGAGAAGAAGTAGTTCGCTACCCTTTTGGTGCTAAAACAATAATCGCGTCCTTGTAGCAAGGGCGCGATTATTGTTTAGTGGCGAAGCTCTTCGGCAAGCAAACGTTCGAATATTTGACGAAGGCGTTCTTTGTCGGCAATTATTTGTCGCAATTCGGCCAAACGTGTGCTGTTTTTCGATTCGGGAATCCAAAGGTGCAGATATCCACCCTCGGCGTACTTCTCTTGCAGGTGGGCACAAAAACGCGCATATTGTCCCTCGATGTCGAGTTGCGGATAGTTGTTCAAGCCGTATTGAACAGTGCGACGCAACGTCACTTCGGGGTCGATGACACGATCGGCCTCGGCAACGATACGTCCATAGATTGAGCGCGGCTCGTGCTTCGATGAGGCGCGATGATCTTCGGCTGCGCAAGCAATTACCTCGATCTGTTCCTTTGAGAACCACTGCGTCAGACGCTCATCGGCGCGAATAATCTGTCCTGACACGATGTGGTGTAACTCGCGCCCTTCACACAGGCCGAGATCGTGATAAGCGGCTGCTACATAGAGCATACGCTCATCAACATCGTAATGCTTGGCTAATGACAGACTCTCGGCGATAACCGTTCGTGCGTGGTCGATTGAGTGAGCGCGATCGAAATCTGCGTAGCGTGGCAGAATCTCCTGCTCGATATATTGTTTAATCTCTCTCATTGATAGCGGGCTAAAAAAGAACCGACCTCGCAATAAGGTCGGCTCTTGTGTTGTCGAATGTGTCGATTGCGTTTTACTCTTTTACGCAACGAACCTGGAAACCCCCGGCACGGTAGTTTGCCTGAGCTGTCTCGATGCCGTTGATGTTGAAATACAGGCCAATCGACTTGTCGTTTGCTGCCGAATTAACGCTCCAATAGTAGCCAGTGTAGGGCGTACCATCGTGGTTTACGTTGGTCAGCATACCTTTCGAGAAACTGCGGCGACCAGCTGCGGGGAAGAACGTTACTTGGCCATCGATATTGAAATACCAACCGCCCTCAAACACTTTGTCGGTTACCTCTGCAAGAGCATTCCAAACCTTGCTTTCGGGAACTTTCCAACCAGCCGGACAGGGATCATACATCGTCTTGTTTGCAGCCCACAGCGATGCGTCGTGCTTCGAGAAGAGCCAATCGTAACCGGTATCCTCGACACCCTTGATGATTCGCAAGGGGAACTTGGTGGTATATTCGATGTTGCCCGTCTCTTTGTCGCTGGCGGTAGTCGAGAATGCAACATTGGTGTTCAGCGGACCATAAGTTGAAGCATTCGAAGTCGAAGTTGCGTCGTCGCTCATAATCTGCGGCTCTTTGCGACCCCACTGGTAGAACAGACCGTATGCATTGTATGCATCGTCGCTACCGTTGCTCTTTGCGCCGAGGTTACGATCCATCATTACGCTACCGTCGGGATAGGTAATGTTCTCCTCATTGGGATTGTAGTCGGTCATCCACAAGTGCCAGCTCCACAGAATGTTCTCG
Organism: Alistipes sp.; assembly: GCA_045655685.1. GTDB lineage: Bacteria > Bacteroidota > Bacteroidia > Bacteroidales > Rikenellaceae > Alistipes. Next base: position 324,248 of record JAZOPR010000002.1, on the reverse strand, counting down.
TCGGCGTCTTTAACGGCAACCAGCGCATTACCCTTATTGATTTTGTTCTCATCGTTTGCGTCGGCAGTTGTCGTGATCGAGATGTGATCGCCATCGAGCATAACCGATTTGAGCAGATTTTTGCTTGTCTGCCAAATGATTGTAGCGGTTGCAGGAGTGCCACCAATGCTTTGCGACGAGTTGCCTTTAACCGTTGCCTTGATCTTGTAACGAGCGTTGGGCTCGCTGAGGATGTAGCTGTTGGCCGTTTGTGTGATGGTTGTTGCGGGAAGAATTTCGACCTTCAACTGAGCCGAAACGGTGCGCTCCTTGCGGTGTACCGATATCTTGACGGTGCCGGTCATTGTGCCCGAACCTTTGGCGGGCGCAGTGACTTTGAGCAGCGTTTTCGAAGGCATCTCGGCTTTCCAGCCATCGGGTACCTCTTCGATTTCGTACGAGTGCTCCTTCTTCATCGAAACCTCGAACGAGTGAGTCTGTCCGTAGTCAAAATATGCGGTTGTAGGAGCATTTTTGAGCTCTACGCGTAGCTGGTTGTCTTCGTCCTCGTTGTCGCACGAAGTGAAGAGCATTGCTACTGTTGCGAGCATTGCGCACAGAGCGGTGAATGAGTGTTTGAATATTTTCATTTTTTGCATAGTTTTCAAAATTTCGGGCAAAGTTACCAAAATACCTTTTAATTCCCAACCGAACGGGTGCATATTTCGCACGAAATTAGGAATAAATTGATTAATCTTGCTCCTAAAACGTATGATAATGGTAATTTAGTATCTCAGATGTGCGTAAAATTTATGGTTCTATAAGTGAAAAATGGCAACCCGAAGGTTGCCATTTCATATTCGATTATTTTACAATCAACTGCTCCAAATCATCAAAGAACGATGGATAGGATTTGGCAACACACTCGGCACCCTCGATCGTGATCGGAGCGTCGGCGGTCAGTGCGGCGATTGCCATCGACATCGCTATGCGATGATCGCCGTGGCTGTCGATTGTGCAACCACGAATCTTGCCGCCACGAACACGCATAATATTCTCCTCGTCAATATCGACATCGATACCTGCTTTGGCGTACTCTTCTGCCAGAGTTATGGCGCGGTTGCTCTCCTTATGTAGCAGACGCTCAGTGCCATATATGGTCGATGTGCCTTCGCAGTTGGCAGCCAATGCAACCAATGCGGGGAATAGATCGGGGCAATGCGTTGCGTCAAATTCAAATGCTTTCAAACGTCGGTGGCGTACAGTAACGGTGGTGTCGGTCGATTCGATCTCGGCACCTGCGCTGATCAGCGCTTTGATGATTGCCGTGTCGGCTTGCAACGAAAGACGGCTCATATTCTCGACCGTCACTTCGCCAGCAACGGCTCCTGCAACCAACATCGGCGCAGCACCACTCCAATCGCCTTCGATCATATAGTCGGTTGCCTGATAGCTTTGGTTGCCCTCGATGAAGAATTCGCTGTAATCCTTGTGATCGATTTCGACACCGAAACGACGCGCAGTATCGATGGTCATATCGACATACGGCAAGCTGTTGAGATTCTTGACATAAATGGTCGTATCGTTCTGTGCCATAGGTAGTGAGAGTAGCAATCCCGTCAAGAATTGCGAGCTGATCGAACCATCGACTTCGACCTCGCCGCCCTGCATCGGGCCACATACCTGAATAGGCAGGAAACCTCCTCCATCACGCACCTCGACACCCAGCTGACGCAGCGGGTCGATCATCATCGAAATGGGACGATAGAGAATCGTGCCTTCGCCATTGATTGTAATGGGTTGGTTGTGCAACGATGCAACGGGGGTAAACAATCGTGTGGCAAGTCCCGACTCGCCAATATGCAACTGATCAGTGCGAGGGGCAAGGCCACCGCGCACTTTTACGGTCGACTTATTGATGTGGGTAACCTCTGCGCCCAATGCCTCGATGCAGTGTATTGCCGATCGGGTGTCGTCGCACAATTCAAGGTTGCCAATGGTCGATTCGCCATCGGCCAATAGCGCAACAGCCAATGCGCGTTGGGCATAGCTTTTCGAGCAAGGAGGGGTAACTTTGCCACCTACCTTAGAGGGTGAGATAATGCGTTTCATTTATCTCAGTTTAAAGTCTTTACCTAAGTATACTTTACGCACCTGTTCGTCGTTTGCGAGATCCTCGGCCGAGCCGGCTTTAAGGATTTTACCCTCGAACAAAAGGTAGGTACGATCGGTGATCGAAAGCGTCTCGTGAACGTTGTGGTCGGTGATGATTACACCGATATTTTTATTTTTCAGCGTTCCGACAATGCTCTGGATATCCTCTACGGCAATAGGGTCAACGCCCGCAAATGGCTCGTCAAGCAGAATGAATTTGGGATTGATTGCCACAGCGCGTGCAATCTCGGTACGACGACGCTCGCCACCCGAGAGCTGAATACCGAGGCTCTTGCGCACCTTCTGCAGACGGAACTCCTCGATCAAATTTTCCACACGCTCACGCTGATACTCCTTCGAGTAGTTGGTCATTTCGAGCACCGAGCGAATATTGTCCTCGACGCTCAACTTGCGAAATACCGAAGCCTCCTGCGCCAAATAACCCACGCCCAACTGTGCGCGCTTGTAAACGGGCAACGAGGTGAGTTTCGTGATCTGGTTGTTGTCGTCTTCGAGATAGATATCTCCCTCGTTGGGCTTGATCAGTCCAACAATCATATAGAACGAGGTGGTCTTGCCGGCTCCGTTAGGACCGAGCAGACCAACGATTTCACCCTGCTTAACATCGATCGATACGTGATCTACGACGGTACGGGCTTTGTATCTTTTGACGAGATCTTTTGTGAACAGTCTCATTTTTTTGCTAAATTTTTCCACAAAGTTATGGAAATTTCCGAAAAAAGCAGTATCTTCACATCAAATTTGTTTCAACTACACAAATCTATGGCGGAAGATTTACATAACCTATTGCACGATAAGCTGAAAGAGTATTTTGGCTTCACATCGTTCAAAGGTTACCAGGAAGCAGTAATCAAAAATGTGCTCGATGGCAAGGATACATTTGTATTGATGCCTACGGGCGGAGGAAAATCGTTGTGCTACCAGCTGCCGGCTATGATTATGGACGGCGTTGCGATCATCATTTCACCCCTGATCGCGCTGATGAAGAACCAGGTCGATTCGATGCGTACGTTCGCAGCCGAAACGGGTGTGGCACACTTCCTCAATTCATCACTGAATAAAACAGCTGTTAATCAGGTTCGTGCCGATGTGCTTGCGGGCAAGACCAAGTTGCTCTATTTTGCACCTGAGTCGCTGACCAAGGAGGATAATGTCGAATTCCTGCGCAAGATCAAGATCTCGTTCTATGCGATCGATGAAGCGCATTGTATTTCGGAGTGGGGACACGATTTCCGCCCTGAGTATCGTCGTATTCGCCCGATTATCAACGATATCGGTCAGGCTCCGCTGATTGCGCTGACAGCTACCGCTACGCCGAAGGTGCAGATGGATATCCAGAAGAATCTTGGTATGCAGGACGCGACGGTATTCAAGTCGTCGTTCAATCGTGCAAATCTCTACTATGAGATCCGCCCCAAGCACGATGCATCGAAGGAGATAATCAAGTTCATCAAGCAGAACGATGGCAAGTCGGGCATTATCTATTGCCTTAGCCGAAAGAAGGTCGAGGAACTGGCCGAGCTGTTGGTGGCTAATGGTATTAAGGCACTGCCCTACCACGCAGGTATGGACGCCGCTACGCGTGCCAACAATCAGGACGCCTTCCTGCACGAAGATGTCGATGTGATTGTTGCGACGATTGCATTCGGTATGGGTATCGACAAACCCGATGTGCGCTATGTGATTCACTATGATATTCCCAAGAGTCTTGAAGGTTACTATCAGGAGACGGGTCGTGCCGGTCGTGATGGTGGCGAGGGTCGCTGTATAGCCTTTTATAGTTATAAGGATATCCAGAAGCTCGAAAAGTTTATGCAGGGTAAGCCTGTGGCTGAGCAGGAGATTGGCAAATTGTTGTTGCAGGAGACGGTGTCGTATGCCGAGAGCTCGATTTGCCGCCGCAAGACGCTGCTGCACTACTTTGGCGAGGAGTATACCGAGGAGAATTGTGGCAACTGCGACAACTGTCTGCACCCGCGTCCGCAGAAAGACGCTAAGTCTGCAACGCAGTTGATGCTCAAGACGTTGGCATTTATTGGTGATAAGTTTAAGTCGGACTATCTGATCAATGTTCTGGTCGGCAAGGTTACGGCTCTCAATAAGAGTTATGGTCATAACGAATGCGAGTGGTTTGGTGCAGGAGCCGACTACGATGCTAAGTTCTGGGGAGCGGTTGTTCGTCAGGCTCATATCCTGGGCTTGATCGATAAGAACATCGAAAACTATGGCTTGCAGTCGATCAACGAGAAGGGACGTTCGTATATCAACCTGCCCTTCCCGATTATGATTACGCTCGATCACGATTACGATGCCGAAGAGAAGGAGATTGAGGCAGCTACGCCTCAGGGTCGTGGCGGTGTGGCTGATGAGGAGCTCTTCTTGATGTTGAAGGATCTGCGTAAGAAGGTGGCAAAGAAACACGATCTGCCTCCGTTCGTTGTATTCCAGGATCCCTCGCTCGAAGATATGTCGATTCAGTACCCTATTACCATCGAGGAGATGCAAAATATCACGGGTGTCGGTGTGGGCAAGGCTAAGAAGTTCGGTGCCGAGTTCGTCAAGCTGATCAAGCAATATGTCGAGGAGAAGGAGATTATCCGCCCGCAGGATATGGTGGTGAAGAGCGTCGGCAATAAGAGTGGCAACAAGATTTTCATCATTCAGTCGATCGACCGTAAGATGGATTTCGAGGATATTGCTCGCGCTAAGGATTTGGAGTTTGATGAGTTGCTGACCGAGATCGAGGGTATTGTCAATTCGGGTACTCGTCTGGATATCAAGTACTACATCGATAGCTATATGGACGAAGATAAGGCCGAAGATATATACCTATATTTTAAAGAGGATGCCGAGAGCGATTCGTTGGCAGAGGCTGTCGAGGAGTTGGGTTCGGAGTATACCGAGGAGGAGATTCGTCTGATCCGCATCAAATTTATTTGCGAACAGGGTAACTAATCGAAGCAATGACCGAAGTACGTGCAAAAAAGGCTCTCGGACAGCACTTTCTGACCGATCTAAACATAGCTCGCAAAATCTGCTACTCGATGTCGGGAGGAACACCCGAGCAGCCCGCAACCGTTTTGGAGGTTGGTTGTGGTATGGGTGTGCTGACGCAATTTCTGTTACAGAGGGACGATGTTGTGACCTATGGCGCAGAGATCGATAGCGAGAGTGTGGTCTATCTCAACGAGCACTACCCTGCTTTCACTCCACGACTGATCGAGGGCGACTTCTTGCAGATGGATCTTCGAGCAATGTTCCACGATGGCGTGCGTGTGATTGGCAATTTCCCGTATAATATTTCGTCGCAGATATTCTTCAAGGTGATCGAGAATCGTGACCTTGTGCCCGAATGTGTGGGTATGATCCAGCGTGAGGTTGCTGTGCGTCTGGCCGAGCCTCCGGGATCGAAAGAATATGGCATTTTGAGCGTGTTGTTGCAGGCGTGGTACGATATCGAGTATCTGTTCACGGTTGGCGAGCAGGTCTTCAATCCTCCCCCGAAGGTTAAGAGTGCGGTGATTCGCCTGGTGCGTAATCAGACGAAGGAGCTCGCGTGCGACGAGCAGCTTTTTGTGAAGGTCGTGAAGGCGTCGTTTGGTCAGCGCCGTAAGATGCTGCGTAACTCGTTGAAGTCGGTCTTTGGAGATTTTGGCGGAGCAGAACATCGTTTCTTCACTCAACGTGCCGAGCAGTTGTCGGTGGCAGACTTCATCGAACTGACCCAATGGGTAGTCGCAAATCGCAAGTAGTATATTTAAGGTATAAATAAAAAAGTTCGCTCTTCGATTGAAGAGCGAACTTTTTGTTTGTGGTACTCGGAGCGGGAATCGAACCCGCACGGCCGTTGCTGGCCACAGGATTTTAAGTCCGGCGTGTCTACCTATTCCACCATCCGAGCAACCCTATTGTGCATTATTGCGAGTGCAAAAGTATCGAATTTATTTTGAAATTGCAAGATTTGCCTGTTTTTCTGAGAGGGAATGGGTGTAATTATTCGATTGGCACAGAATTTCGGGATAAACATTCCACAATAAGAAAATAATGGCTACTTTTGCGACCTATCTGTAAAATCAACACATATTACCTTAATTTATAAAAAATGAATTATAGTTTTTTGAGTAAGTTCAAGCGACACGTATCGTCGAGTGTAATCTTGATATTTTTCACGGTTCTTGCGCTCATTTGCGCCAATATTTCGGGCGTTCGTGAGTGGTACTTCTCACTTTGGCAGAATCCGATAAGTTTGTCGGTCGGAGAATTCAATTTTTTTAGCCATAATGGCCACCCGATCACGCTTGGTCAGATGATTAACGACTTCTTGATGGCAATCTTCTTCTTGTCGGTCGGTCTTGAAATTAAGCGTGAGATCAAGGTTGGCGAGCTTTCGTCGATGGATAAGGCACTGCTGCCAATCATTGCGGCTTGTGGAGGTATGCTTGTTCCGGTATTGGTATTCTGGCTTGTGTGCCCTAATGATGTGGCAATGCAACGAGGAATGGCAATTCCGATGGCTACCGATATTGCGTTCTCGCTCGGTATTTTGTCGGTTTTCAAATCGCGCGTTCCAATCGGTTTGAAGATGTTTTTGGCGGCATTGGCCGTAGCTGACGACCTTGGTGGTATTATCGTCATCGCACTCTTCTATTCGTCCGAGATCAATATGATCTATCTTGCGCTGGCTGCGTTGTGTGTCGCAGTGATGATCGTAGGAAATATCAAGAATATGCGTCAAAAGACATTCTACATAGCAATGGGCCTGATTTTGTGGTACTTTATGCTCAATTCGGGTATTCACGCAACCATTGCAGGTGTGATCGTAGCATTCTGTATTCCTGCAACGCTTAAACGAGGTACGGGTCATTATCTCGAACGAATCCGAAACAATGTCAATCAGTTCCCTGTTATCGAGGTTAGTGAGCGTCACAAGACTATCGTGCTGAGCAACGACCAGATTCACACGTTGAAGAGTATTGAGTCGGCGGCCGATATGATGATCAGCCCCCTGCAAGATCTTGAAGATAATCTGCATACACCGATCAATTATATCGTCATACCGCTGTTTGCCTTTGCCAATGCGGGTATCGACCTCTCGCAGATGAGCTTCGGGGCTATTTTCTCGGGCGTAAGTCTGGCCATAATGCTCGGTCTTGTTATCGGTAAATTCGTGGGCGTATTCTCGTTTTCGTGGCTTGCTATTCGTTTGGGAGTCGTTTCGTTGCCTATGGGTGCGACGTGGAAATCTTTTGCGAGTGTTTGCGTGGTTTGCGGAATCGGCTTTACGGTGTCGATGTTTATTGCCGATCTGTCGTATGCCGGTTTGGGAGCTGAGGGTGTAGCTCTGCTCGGCACAGCGAAGTTGGGCGTGCTTATCGGCTCGATCATATCGGCAGTTCTCGGTTGCGTATTGTTGAACAAGACGCTGCCCGAATCCAAATAGGATATCTTGGAGAGAGATTGTAAGTCCTCGTCATTATGCAAATGGCGAGGATTTTCGCATTAATAAGTATAGGCAATAATTTGATTTTATGGTAAATAAATCGTATATTTGTCAAAATTCTATCCTAATATGAAAAAGATTCTCTTACAATTAGCAGTCGTAGCCGTATGTTGCGGTTGCGCTCCGAAGGCGGAACAGCCCCAGCAGGAGGCTCCCGCTGAACCGAAAAAGGTCGAAAATCCTATGGTCGATGAAGTGTCGTGGGCTGTGACTCCTGTCAAAGATCAGGCGCGTACGGGTACTTGCTGGGCATATGGCGGTGTGTCGATGCTAGAAAGCGAGATTATGCGTCGTGGTGGCGAGGAGTTGAATCTCTCGGAGATGTGGATCGCTCGCAATGCGTGGAAGGAGAAGGCCGTGAAGTATGTTCGCCTGAATGGTCGTATGAACCTTTGGCAAGGTGGTGAGTTGCACGATGTACTCTATATCGTTGACCGCTATGGTATTGTGCCTCAGTCGGTTTATGAGGGCAATTCGTCGGACGGTGAGTATGATCATCGCGAGTTGTGCAACGCAATGGTTGCGTGTGCCGAGAAGATGGTCGAGGAGAAGGCCTACAAGAATGATGGCTGGCAGGACGAGTTCGATAAGATTCTTGATGAGTATCTGGGCGTGCGTCCCGAGACTTTCGAGGTTGATGGCGTGGAGTACACTCCGAAGAGCTATGCCGAGAAGTTGGGTTTGTCGGGCGACGATTTCGTTTATTTGACCTCGTTTGCACATCACCCCTACTATGAGGAGTTTGCAATCGAGATTCCCGATAACTGGTTGGGCGAGAAGGCTATTAACCTGCCTTTGGACGATTTGCTTGCAGTGATGTATTCGGCTGTTGAACAGGGCTATACCATTGGTCTGGGCTCGGATATTTCGGAGTATAGCTACGGTGGCGGTATCTGCGTTCTGTCTACCGACGAGAATTACGAGAAGAGCACTTTGCCTACTGACGAAATCGTGGTTGATGAGGCTCTGCGTTTGAAGTGGTTTGACGATCGCACGACGGTTGATGATCACATTATGCACATCGTAGGTCTGTCGAAGGATCCTCAGGGTCGCCGCTATTTCAAGGTGAAGGATTCGGGTGGCGTATCGCGCAACTTCGATGGCTATTGCTACATTTCGGAGAGCTTTATGCGCGGTAAGGTGATCGAGATCGCGGTTAATCGCGCTGCGGTAGATCCCGCTTTGCTTGCTCGATGCAAGTAATCACACCCTCGACGTCGCGCGGGTCGTGCCAAATGACCTGCTCGTCACGACGGAACCAAGTTAATTGACGCTTGGCATAACGACGCGAATTGCGTTTGATAAGTTCGACTGCTTCGTCACGGCTGCAAAGTCCATCGAAGTAGTCGAACATCTCTTTATAGCCTACCGTTTGCAATGAATTAAGGTTGCGATAGGGATACAAAGCTCGCGCCTCTGCCTCCAATCCGTCGGCCATCATCTGATCGACTCGACGATCGATACGGTCGTATAACTCGGCACGATCCATATCGGTGCCGATTTTTATAATGTCAAATTTACGGGTGCGTTTTGTTCCGGTACGGAATTCCGAGAATGTGCGACCGCTGGCCAGGCAGACCTCCAATGCGCGCTGTACGCGGGCGGGGTTGTAGCGATCGACCTCGGCAGCGTATGCCGGATCAAGTTGCTCCAATTCGGCAAAAAGATCCTCGACGCCCTTTTCGCGCAGGCGCTCCGAGAGCTGTTCGCGCAACTCGTCCGATGCTTGCGGAATATCGTCAATGCCTTCGCATAAAGCCTTGACATACAGCCCTGCGCCACCAACAGCAACCACCGTTTGGTGTCCTTGGGCAAATAGTTCGTCAAGTTTTGCCAATGCCTCCTGCTCGTATCGTCCGCAGGTGTATTGTTCGTGAATATCGTGTGAAGCGATAAAATAGTGCGTTGCCGCAGCAAGCTCCTCGGTCGTTGGCTGAGCCGTTCCGATTGCCATACCGCGGAAGATCTGTCGTGCATCGGTCGAGATAATAGGGGCATTATAATGCTGCGCCAAGCGAATGCTCAGCGCAGTTTTGCCCGATCCCGTTGGTCCGACAATGACGATCAACAGAGGTCGCACATTAGAATTCATCGTCGTAGTTGTCGTCGCCTTCGAAGTCGTTGAAATCACCCATCATTTCGTCGAAAGCCGAACCCTCGGCCTCGCTCATTGTGGGGTCGTATTGGTCTGGTGCGGGCTCCTCCGAGAGAGTTACACGAGGGTATTCTACCCCACTTTTTGCCTCACCAGCGCCGATCAATTCGAGATAGTAAGCACGATCGCCGAACATATCGAACTGATAGATCAATCTGTCGCGGTTGTGATGCATTAACTGACCGAGCACAACGCTTGCCATCGGTACGGGAGCCTCTTCGCCCATATCGCCCATATCTTCGAGCGTGAACTCACGTAGCTTGTTCCAGCGGTTGTCAGCCGTAAAGAAAGAGGTCATAGCGGGATCATATTCGAGATCTTCGCGAATAAACTCTTCGAAATCGATCAGCGACATATCGTACATCACCTCGTAATCACGAACGAAACGATCATTTTCGTCGCTCAACATTCTAAATTTGAAAACCATCGACATAGTCAATCAAAAATTATATTGTTTCTCTTACTGCAAAGATACGAAAAAACTCTATTTTACCAAGCGTATAAATGCTAGATGTATATCCCAAACGGCTTAAATTTAGGATGTATATCTTGTATTGATAAATTTTTCGTATATTTGTAGATTGAAATTATGCGAATTATATGGGGCAGAAGAGCAATATGAGAGAGGGAATAAAGATAGGTAAATTTGATCTTTGGGAAATCGCGCGTTTCGGCGTGGTTGGAGTGTTGGCTACCGCAATTCATTATGGCGTGTATCTATTGCTTAATCCCTACATGAATGCCAATATCGCATATACCATAGGATATGTAGTTAGTTTTATTTGTAACTTCTTTTTGTCTAACTACTTTACCTTCAAAACTAAACCCTCGTTTAAGAAAGGCTTCGGTTTCGCATTTAGTCATTTGATTAATTATGGATTACATATCGTTTTTCTGAATATGTTCTTATGGTTCGGATTGTCCGAAACGTGGGCTCCAATTCCGACCTACATGTTGGTAATCCCGATTAATTTTATTTTGGTTAGATTCTTCTTGAAAAAGTAATAATATGAAAAAGGTATCGATCCTTATTCCCGCATACAATGAGCAGGAATCGTTGCCGTTGTTGTATGACAAGCTGACGGAGGTTGTTGGAAGTCTGTCTCAATATGAGTGGGAGTTTATGTTTGTAAACGATGGCTCGCGCGATCGTACTCTTGAAATGTTGCAGGAATTGCGAGCGAAGGATAAACGTGTTAATTATGTTGACCTTTCGCGTAATTTCGGTAAAGAAGTCGCAATGTTGGCCGGCTTTGACTATGTTTCGGGTGATTGTGTCGTGATTATGGACGCTGATTTGCAACACCCGCCTCATATGATTGCAAAGTTCCTCGAAAAATGGGAAGAGGGCTACGAAGATGTATATGCTGTTCGCAAGACACGTGGTAAGGAGAGCAAATTGCGTAAGTCGCTAACAATGACCTATTATCGTATATTGCAACATACTACGCGTGTAGAGGTGTTACCCAACGTGGGCGATTTCCGTCTGCTCGACCGAAAGTGTATCAATATGTTGCGCAAAATGCGCGATGCAGAGCGATATACCAAAGGTATGTATTGTTGGATAGGTTGTCGCAAGACGGGTGTCGAGTTCGAACAAGGCGATCGTTTGGAGGGAGAGTCGAAGTGGAATTTCGGCGCATTGCTCAATTTGGCGATTAATGGCATTACTTCATTCACAATCGCGCCTTTGCGCTTGGTATCAATATTTGGAATCTTGGTTGCAGTAGTAGCGTTTGTCTATATGGTCTACATCCTGTTGAAGGCGCTTATTTGGGGCGATCCGGTTGCGGGTTATCCTTCGATGATGGTTGTAATTTTGTTCCTTGGCGGCGTGCAACTGATTGGTCTTGGAATCTTGGGAGAATATGTCGGACGCATATTCAACGAAACCAAAAACCGTCCTGTTTATTTTATTGAATCATTTAACGGTGAGTATCGTGAACCTGAGGAATAATTTTAGATTAATGGAGGCCAATGCCAACGAAAGTTCTCCATTAAGCCGTGCAATATTTTTTATAATCATCGGTATCGCATTTTACTTGCTCGATCGTTTCAGTTTGTTTATTATTGATGATTATGATTATGCGTTTAAATTCGGTACATATGAACGCATTCAATCATTGAAGGATATTTTTGTATCCCAATGTGATCATTATATGTTGCGCAATGGTCGATTCTTGGTTCATTGTGTTGTGCAGTTATTCTGTGGTATCATAGGTATTGAATGGTTTAGAATCTTCAATACCCTATTTTTTGTGGCTTTTTGTGGATTGACAACACGTCTGGTTTGTGGAACTTGGCGAGTATCAACAATGTGGTATGCTTTAACATCTTTTGTAATCTGGTTATTTATTCCGAGAATTGGTTTTACGATGTTAGGCAATATCGCTTGTGGGGTTAATTATTTATGGGTAGGTGCTGCTTCATTTGCTTTTATACTATTGCATCACAAAGTAACAGATGCAAAATATTCAACTATTACAAATATTAGCATGGGCTTGTTAGGTGCGTTAATAGGTTCGTTGCAAGAAAGTTTTTCTATCCCAATCTCAGGGGCATTGTTTGCATATTATTGTTTTAATTTCAAAAAGTTTAAAGGTTCTGTTGTTTGGTTAGTATGTGGTTACTGGCTTGGATCAATAGCGCTGATTATTGCACCTGGTAATTTTATTCGTTTACAGAATGAGGTTTCTTCTGAAAGTATAATTATTGTGTCTATTCGTAGATTTTTAGCTATATTTAAAGATTGTTGGTTATTGATAGTTGCAGTTATCTCACATGTTGTATTCTTGTGTAAAGGACGAATTAATCTTCATCAGTTTATTTCGCAAAATATCCTAATATATATGATGTTATTGATTGGTTTAGCATTTACAATCATTATAGCATATACTGGCGAGCATCAATTATTCTTTATTGGCTGGTTAACTATATTAATAATGCTAAGACTGATATATGCTTATTGGGGTAGTGCGAATATAAAGATACAACAGATTGTTATTGTCTTGATTCTTTTATGCATGATTCCGATGTATGGATATGCTTACAAATATCGATTAAAGGATTACATATTACGCCAGCAACTGGTCGATAATATTAAAGAGTCTCAAGATGGAAATGTGCTGTCATTAAATTGGTATGCCAATGAGGTTCGCAAATCAAAATTTGAAAAACTATATGCTTCAGCGGCGAATTTTGAGCCTAAGAGGCACTTGACCTCAATATTCTATACGGGAGATACGGATCATCTAAAAAATTATATTCCTTGTTCATTGGATGAATTAGAGGCGTTAACTGCAAATAGAATGTCTATATCGTCAAATATATGGCATTTGGAGGATTACTATTGCTATGTTATAAAAGTGCCTACATCAATTCCATTTGATCAGGTTAAAATAGAAGCTACATATCCGATAGAGGGTATCTCAAAAATCAAAAGAAAATTAACTAAAGAACCACTTACGATATCTTATATCTTAAATGAGGAACAAATTAGAGATGTGGTGGTATATAAGGATAATCAATATGCCATTCTATGGCAACCATATAATGGAGAGATCCTGGATTTGAAAATCGTTCAATAATCTAATAGTAATGGCGCAAAATAACACTTTTGCGCCATTACTATTATAGAATCATCCACTCCATCACGTCGAGGGCGTCGGGATAGTCGGTTAGTGAGGGATGCTGGGTTGTGCCGAGGGCGGTGGCGCGGCGGAGAGGTGCGCAGGTGTGTGCCTGTTGTGCAATAAACTCTAAATCGTTGCTCGCTATGCACTGTATCTCCTCATCGTGTGCCGAAAGCCACTCGGTAACCTCCGTCAATGATGAGTAACGAGCAATATTGATTTGTGAAATAGCCGTCGGAAATTCTCGCTCCTCAATCAGTAGTGAGTGCCCGAGATCGGTGTGCGCTACCCCATTCATCGTCAATACGGCACGGCGCTGGCGGTAGTTATTCAGATAGCTCGCATTATGTTCGGGATATGCGCGCATAACGTCAGCGAGTTGCTTGATCTTATAATTTTCTGGCACAAATATGAGTGAGATGTTGCGACATCCAAGTCCCGAATAGATATAAATATCACCGCATAATGCACGCAATTCGTCAGTTGATTCTGCACCTGTCAAAATTGCAACCGACGATCGGCTGCCTCGCAATAGCATTGGCAGAGAACCATATTCAGCTTGGAAATGGCGTACGGCATTGTCGCTGCCGGTTGCAATCACTGCATCGGGCGTAGTGTTGCCATCAAAAAGTTCAACTGCCATCTGTGGGTCAATTTCGCGCAATTGGTCAATCACAAATTGCATTAATACGCGATCTTTGCTCGAAGGTTTGACTAAGCAACGATTGCCACTTGCGAGGACACACAGCAGATCGAAAAAGCCCACAAGAGGGATATTGCCCGCCATAACGACCAATATGTTTCGAGGGGTTGCAACGGGCAATGAAGGGTAGCTGTCGAGCCACGAACGCAGACGCTCCTCGTCGAGCATTTCGGTGCGCAGAGCCTCTACGGCGTGATACATCTCTTGCTCCGAGAACCAACTATTTGCGGCAGTGGCGTCAGCGATTGCCTGGCGCGACGCCGAGTCCTCACCGAAGCGAGCAAGACGCTCCCCTAATGAAACGATAATATGTATGATCTGCTCCTTTTTCATACGGCAAAGATAATCGAATTAGAGTAGAAACGCCCCAATGTGATCAATCAATTATTCTCTTTTGTGGTGCTTTGACCTCTTTGGCGGTATCGAGCGATGATGTTTCGTATGCTTGTTGCTCCGAGAATCGTCAGTCCTATATATTGTGCAGTTTTGGCCAGTCCAAAGAATATAAACCACAGGACGCCTTTGGCAGCGTTACTGATTGGTAGCGCAAATTGGGCAAAAGAGATCAGATAGAATGGGATACACATTATGAGCACTATCACGCCGGTACGACTTGATAGTTTCGTTAAATAGCTGATGATTGGCTGCAATGCTTTCAACGATTAGTGGCTGTAAAATTCAGTTCGGCAAAATTATGAAAGCAAAGTTAAGACGAAAAATTCGCACTCACAAATTTCTTGCTGAATAGTTATTTGAAATGCTTAGATTTATGGTTGTATATTGGTGCGTTTTTTGATTGCGGTTTTTGCGAGATCCGAAAAAATGGTTATCTTTGTGCCATCGAATTACAGAGAGGCTGTTCGTTCGAACGGCTGAAAAATCCTAAATCAGAAATTAAATCTCACACACTTTATTATATGCAAGAATTAGATGCATTGAAAGCGAAGAGTTTGTCGGAGTTGCGACAGATTGCTAAGGCTCTGGGTATCAACGAACAGCTCAAAAAGAAGGAGTTGTTAGATCGCATTGTCGAGGTTGCGTCGGGTGCAACGGCAGAGGTTGCCGAAACGCCCTCTGTTGAGCCTGCCGATAAACCCAAACGCGGTCGCCGTCCTCGTGTCAATACCACTCGAATTGAGGATGCAAAGAGCAATGTTGTTACCCCCGAGGAGCAGCCTGCGGTTGTTGCCGAGCCTATCTCGGAGGAGGTGAAGTCGGAGTCGGAAGTTGAGTCGGAGGTGGCTGAGACACCCGTAGCTCAACCCAAAAAGCGAGGTCGCAAACCGAAGAGTCATCAGGCTGAGCCTGTGGCTGAACAGCCGACCTCGGATCAGGCACCCGAATACCCCGAGTTGGAGTACGAAATGGCTCGCAATGAACACTATGTCGGAGAGGAAGAGGTAATTACCAAAGATGATTTCGCAGGCGATATCGAGGGTGAAGGTGTGTTGGAGATTATGCCTGATGGTTACGGATTCTTGCGTTCGGCAGATTATAACTATTTGAACTCGCCCGATGATGTCTATGTGTCACCGTCGCAGATCAAGTTGTTCGGTCTGAAACCTGGTGATACGGTGTGTGGTATGATCCGCCCGCCGAAGGAGGGTGAGAAGTATTTCCCGCTGATCAAGGTGTTGGAAATTAATGGCTTGGAACCTGAGTATGTGCGCGATCGAGTGCAGTTCGAGTTTTTGACTCCCCTATTCCCTAGCGAGAAATTCAATCTTACGAATAATGGCCACAATACGATTTCGAATCGTGTGGTTGATCTCTTCTCGCCTATCGGTAAGGGTCAGCGTGGTTTGATCGTGGCTCAGCCTAAGACGGGTAAAACACTTCTGTTGCAGTCGATTGCAAATGCGATTGCGGATAATCACCCCGAGGTCTATATGATCGTACTGCTGATCGACGAGCGCCCTGAGGAGGTGACCGAAATGGCTCGCAACGTAAAGGCCGAGGTCATTGCATCGACCTTCGATGAGCAAGCGTCGCGTCACGTTAAGGTTGCCGAGATGGTGCTCGACAAGGCGAAACGAATGGTCGAGTGTGGTCACGATGTGGTGATTTTCCTCGACTCGATTACCCGCTTGGCACGCGCTTATAACTCGGTACAGCCTGCGTCGGGCAAGGTGCTTTCGGGTGGTGTCGATGCCAATGCGCTGCACAAACCTAAGCGTTTCTTCGGTGCTGCACGTAATACCGAAGAAAAGGGCTCGCTGACCATCATTGCAACTGCGCTGATCGATACCGGCTCGAAGATGGACGAGGTGATCTTCGAGGAGTTTAAGGGTACGGGCAATATGGAGTTGCAGCTCGATCGTCGCTTGGCCGACAAGCGTATCTTCCCTGCTGTGAATGTGATTGCGTCGGGTACTCGTCGCGAGGATTTGTTGCTTAATAAGGAGGTCATCAATCGCACGTGGGTACTGCGTCGATTCTTGTCGGATATGACTACGGTCGAGGCTATGGAGCACACCAAGAAACATATGGAGCGCACGATGGATAACGAGGAGTTCCTGATTACGATGAACCAATAAAAACGATAAACAACCTATGAAGAAACTGATTTCATTCTTATTGTTGATTTTTGCTGTACAGACAGCAGCGGCTTGGGGCCCAAAGGGTCACGATGTGGTAGCCTATATCGCCGAGTGCAATGTCAATAACCGCGTGAAGGCAAAGGTTATGCAGGCTTTGGGCGGTCATACATTCACCTATTATTCGTCGTGGGCGGATAATATTCGCAACTTCCCCGAGTATCGTCACACCTCGACGTGGCACTATGCCAATGTTGATGAGGGTTACACCTACGCAACAATGCCGAAGAATCCTAAGGGCGATGTACTGACCGCTGTGACCCTGATTGTTGAGCAGTTGAAGAGTGGCAAAATTACTCCCGAGGAGGAGAATGTCTATCTGCGAATGTTGATTCACTTTGTGGGTGATATGCACTGCCCGATGCACGCAGGTCGATTGAGTGATTTGGGTGGTAACCTGGTTACGGTCAAGTGGTTTGGTCGCGAGGTTAAGTTGCACGCAGTTTGGGACGATCTGATTGTCGAGAGCGTTCGCAAATGGAGTTACTCGGAGTGGCAGCGCGAGATCGATAACGTGTCGCGCAAAGAGCGTGAGGCTATGTCGGCAGGTACTCCGCTCGATTGGATGAACGAGACGGTGGCTATCTGCCAGCAGGTTTATAAAGATGCACCTGCGGGCTCGGAGCTTTCGTGGGATTACCAGAACGAGAACTTCCCTCTTCTCGAAATGCAGTTGCGTAAGGCGGGCTACCGTCTGGCACGTTTGTTAAACGAAATCTATAAGTAATATTAAGGTATGAAACGCATTCTTATCCCTACTTTGGTGATTATGGGCGCAATGATGTCGGCATTTGCTGCATCGCCTCGTCACGCTCAGCGTTCGGCTCACGACTATACGGTTGAGCGTTACGACTCGCTCTATGGCGATATTGCAGTGACGATTGACCGTCCGACTCAGTTGATCAAGGGAGCTCCGACCTATATTGTTTTCTTCGCTCTGCCCAATACCAATACCGTTAAGTGGATTTCGGGACGTAAAGTCGAGGAAGGTGGCGATCGCCGCTACAATATCCAGCACGTAGGTGCGCAGACCCGTTTCCTGCGTGACAAGATGCCCGACTGCAATCTGCTGGTTGCCTATATGGGCGAGAAGAATCGTTCGTGGCCGACCTATATTCGCAATCGTGAGCGCTCGGGCGAGATCGTGCGAAATATTATCGACAGCATTACCAATCTCTATAAGGCCTACGACCCTCGTATAGTGCTGAGTGGTCATAGCGGTGGCGGTCGTGTATTGTTGCGATATATCGAGCAGGTTCGTGAGATTCCCGATCGCGTTGAGCGTATCGTGATCCTCGATAGCGACTATGCTTACGACGACGCTCTGCACCTCGATAAGTTGGTTGAGTGGTTGGATCGATCGAAGAAACACACGTTGTTTACGTCGGTCTATTGCGATAGCGTGGTGGTGTCGAATGGCAAGAATATCGTGTCGCCTCGCGGTGGAACGTGGTATCGCACGGGCTGGTTGCGTCGCGGTTTGGCCGAGCATTACGACTTCAAGAGCGAGCAGGTTGATTCGTCACTGACCTATTATGAGGGCAAGCGCGGTCAGATTCAGATGTGGTTCAAGATGACCACTCCCGAGGTTAGCTATCATAGCACGCTGGTCGATCGTAACGGATTCATTCAGTCGATGTTAGGTGGCACGAAACTCGATGGCGATGGTTATGTATATTGGGGCGAGCGAGCCTACAATAACTACATCGAGGATCACCCCAAGACCGAGAATCTCGATTAATAAAACCAAACCCGCAATGCAAAAATGTGCGTTGCGGGTTTCATTTTATCGAAAAATCGCTATCTTTGCATAACCTAAAAAGCACCTTGCGGGTGTAGCTCAGTGGTAGAGCGTCGGCTTCCCAAGCCGAAAGTCACGGGTTCGATCCCCGCCACCCGCTCAAAAACAAATAGCCCCGAACTGCAAAAGTTCGGGGCTATTTGTTGCTTAATATTCAGTGTGTTATCTCACATTGGCAATGCTGATCAAGTCGGCAAAGACGCCCGCAGCCGTAACGCTTGCACCTGCGCCGTAACCCTTAATCTGCATCGGGTGCTCCTTGTAGCGCTCAGTGGTGAGCGAGATGACGTTATTGCTACCCGAAAGATTGTAGAACGAGTTGTCGGGTGCCACCTCTCTCAGTCCGACGGTAGCCTTGCCGCGATCGAATTCGGCTACGAAACGCCAACGCAGACCTTTCTCCTCCAAGCGCTTACGCTCAGCTTCAAATTGTGCGTCGAGCTCGGGAATATGTGCCCAGAACTCCTCCAACGAGCCTTCGAAGTACTTATCGGGGATAAACAGATTCTTCTCGACATCACTCTGCTCGATACGATACTCCGCCTCGCGAGCCAAGATAACCAACTTGCGAACGACGTCCATACCGCTGAGGTCGATGCGCGGATCCGGCTCGGCATAACCGGCCTCGCACGCCATCTTGATAGCCTTGCTCAGAGGAACATCGGCACTCATCACGTCGAAGATGTAGTTGAGCGTACCCGATACAACCGCTTCAATGCGCGAGATTCGGTCACCACTCTTGACGAGCGAGCCAATGGTGCTGATAATAGGCAGACCTGCACCCACGTTGGTTTCGTACAAGAATTTGATGCCGCGACGGCGAGCAGTCTTTTTCAGTCGGTCGTAAGAGTCATAATCCGACGATGCCGCGATTTTGTTTGCAGCAACTACCGATACGTTGGCATCGAGCAACTTCTGATAGGTCTGTGCTACGTCGTAGCTTGCCGTACAATCCACAAACACCGAGTTGAAGATATTGGTGCGAATGATCTCGTCGGTGTAGGTTTGCGATGTCGCTTCGAGCGATGATTCGGCCAACAAACGGCGATAATCCTTCAAGTCGATACCGTCGCGATTGATTATCATACGGCGCGAGTTGGCAATGCCCACAACGTTGATTTTTAGCGAGTTCTCCTCTGCCAATTTCTTTTGCTGCATAGCGATCTGATCCAGCAGGTTGCTACCAACCAGACCTACACCCGCAACAAACACATTCAGAACCTGATACTCCGACAAGAAATATGAGTCGTGAATTACGTTCAACGCCTTGCGCAGACTATCGAGCGAGATGACGAACGAGATGTTGGTCTCCGATGCACCCTGCGAGCAAGCAATCACGTTGATTCCGTTGCGACCCAACGTGTTGAACAGTCGGCCTGCCACACCAGGCATATGTTTCATATTCTCGCCAACGATTGCTACCGTAGCTAAGTTGTGCATTACGATAATGTCGTTGATCTCACCCTGCGAAATCTCTTTGGCAAATTCGCGTGTCAGCTCCTCGACTGCCTTAGCCGAATCCGACTCATTGACACCAATTGAGGTGGTATTTTCCGATGCCGCCTGCGCCACGAAATATACACTGATACCCGCCAGAGCCAATGTGCGGAAAATGCGATGATTGACGCCGATAACACCAACCATACCAAGACCCTGAATAGTCAGCAGGCAAGTGTCATTGATCGACGAAATACCCTTGATGCTACGCTCATATGCGCGGTGCTCGTTCGATATAAGTGTTCCGGCCGCCTCGGGGTTGAATGTATTGCGAATGCGAATCGGAATATTCTTGTGATAGACCGGGAAAATTGTCGGCGGATAGACTACCTTTGCTCCGAAGTTGCACAACTCGGTAGCCTCGGCAAATGTCAGGTGGTCGATGATGTAGGTCGAATTTATCACGCGGGGATCAGCCGTCATAAATCCATCGACATCGGTCCAGATCTCCAACAAATCGGCATCGAGAGCTGCCGCAATGATTGCCGCTGTGTAATCCGAACCACCACGACCAAGGTTGGTTACGTCGCCACTATCGCGATCCGACGAGATGAAACCACCCATAACGGTGCGTTGGGGCAATGTGGCAAATTCTTCGCGAATTCGCTGGTTTGTCTGCTCGAAATCGACAATGTGCTTGTCGTAGTAGTGCGTGGTGCGTATGATCGAGCGCGAGTCCTTCAACTCTGCCCCATCGATCACTGCCGCAATAATGGTCGATGACAGACGCTCGCCATAGCTTACGATGGTGTCGCGTGTGCGCTCCGAGAGATCTTTAATCAGGCAGATACCTTTGTAGATGTTAGATAATTCATCGATCATTGCATCGACCTTCGCAAGCACCTCTTTCGCCAATGCGCTGTCGCCCATCAACTCATCGATTGTCGAGTGGTGTTTGTCTATGATGAATTGCAATCCGCTGATGTAGCCTTTGTCGCCCGATGAGGCCATTTTGGCTGTATTAATCAGTCGATCGGTGATGCCACCCATTGCTGACACAACGACAATAGTTGGCTCGGTCGACTGCTCGACGATCTGCTTGACTCTCAACATTGCAGAGGCGGAACCTACTGAGGTTCCGCCAAATTTCATTACTTTCATTTATCTTTTATCTGAATTTATTTTAACAATTTAGCCAACGAAGCCAAGTTGCGGTCGTTCTGCACGTTCTTGCCCTCGGGCGTATAGAGATAGTCCAAACGATCGGCAAAATGGGTCTCGACCTTGCCACGAACGATCTTCATCGTACTATTGACCAGACCATTCTGCTCGGTGAACGCCTCATCAACAATAGCCAGACCTGCGGGCAACCAGCGGTGCGGGAACTCGGTTTCGAACTCACCACCCTTGTGGTATTTGTTGATCTCGGCCTCGATTACGCGTGCTGCTGCTGCGGGCTGCTCCTCTGCCGCAATGCCCTCGGCCTTCATATAGCGTTTCAGAGCCTCGGCATTAGGCACTACGATCGCGCTCGTGAAGGGACTCTGGTTGTTGTAGATGATAATCTGGTCGATGTAGGGCGATTTGTCCACAATCGCCTCCTCCATACCTTCGGGGCTGTACTTCTCGCCGTCGCTTGCGATCAAAAGACTCTTGAAACGACCAAGCACATAGAGGAAATCATCGTCGGTCATATAACCCATATCGCCCGTATAGAGCCAGCCGTCGCGAACGGTGTCGGCCGTTGCGGTCGGATTCTTCCAATAGCCGGCCATAACATTCTCGCCACGAATAACGATCTCGCCCTTGGTGCCGTTGGGTTGCTCACGACCCTCGTCGTCCAGAATGCGGATATCGAGCGGCTGCACGAGCTTACCCGATGAACCGAAACGGTGTTGTTTCTTCAAAGGTACATTAGTCGAGATTACGGGAGTAGCCTCCGACAGACCGTAGCCCTGCATCATCGGAATACCGATAGCGTAGAAGAAGCGCTGCAACTCCGAGTCGAGCAAAGCTCCACCGCCAACAAAGAATTTCAACTCGCCACCAAACGCCTCGCGCACCTTCGTGAAGAGAATTTTGTCGAACAGCGCAACTACGGGACGCAGCACGAAACGCCAGCCACGACCCTTGTGGAATCCGTCCTGATTGTATTCGTATGCGGTGCGGAGAGCCAGATTGAATAATTTCTCGGTCGTAGGACCTTTGGCGCGAATCGAGGCTTCGATACTCTTGCGGAAATTCTTGGCCAGTGCGGGTACCGACAGCAGGAAGTGAGGCTTCACCTCGCGGATATTTGCGGGAACGTTACGCAGTGTCTCCATCGGAGTACGACCTACCTGAGTGGTTGCAACCGTTGCACCGCAAGCGATCATAATGTAGAAACCTACCACGTGTGCAAAGCAATGGTCAAGCGGCAGAATGATCAGCGTGCGATATGTTGACGGGATTTCGATACGCGTAAGTGACTGCTCGACATTTGCCGTATAGTTGCGATGAGTCAGAATTACACCCTTCGGATCGGCAGTTGTGCCCGAGGTGTAGGTGATGGTCGCATAGTCGTCGTTCTGGATCGCACGACCGATTGCCATAAAGCTTTCGCGGTTTTCCGCCAAATACCTCTCACCCTCGGCTTTCAACATCGAGAGAGTAATCTCGCCATCTTGCAGATCTTCAACTTCGTGCATTACGATCACCTGCTGCAATTTGGGCAGACGCTCGCGGATACGACGAATTTTGGGTAATTGATATTTCGAAACAAAGATCGACTTCACATCGGCGTGCTCTAAGCGGAACAACAGGTCGTTATCCTCCTCCAACTTGATCGAGAGGGGTACGCTGATTGCGCCTGCATAGAGCAGACCCAGCTCCGACATAATCCACGCATTGCAACCCTCCGAAAGGATCGATACGCGGTCACCACGCTCAATGCCCGATGCCGTCAAACCTGCGCCGATGGCTAATGCTGCGTCACGGGTTTGGTTATAGGTTGTGGGCTCAAACTCACCTGTTGTCTTTTCGAGCAAGAAAGTCTTCTCGCCATATTTGGCCACTGATGCCTCAAAAAGGTCGATAATGGTCTTCTTCATAATTTTAAGATATGTTTTACAATTAATTAATCCATCTTCAAAACCGCCAAGAATGCCGACTGTGGCACCTCGACGTTACCGATGTGGCGCATACGCTTCTTGCCCTTCTTCTGCTTTTCGAGCAGCTTGCGCTTACGCGAGATATCACCACCGTAGCACTTTGCCGTTACATCCTTACGCACTGCTTTGACCGTTTCGCGAGCGATAATCTTCGCTCCGATAGCAGCCTGAATAGCGATGTCGAACTGCTGGCGCGGGATCAACTCCTCCAATTTCTCGCACATCTTGCGACCGAAATCGTAGGCGTGAGCCTGATAGATCAGCGACGAGAGAGCGTCGACCGGCTCGCCGTTGAGCAGAATATCGAGCTTTGCCAGCTTACTATCCTTGTAGCCCGTACGGTGGTAGTCGAACGAGGCATATCCCTTCGAAATACTCTTCAACTTGTCATAGAAATCAAATACGATCTCCGACAACGGCATCTCGAAATTGACCTCGACACGATCCTGCGTAATGAAGGTCTGATTCTTCAGCACACCGCGCTTGTCGATACAAAGTTTGATCACGTTGCCCAAGAAATCGGTCTTGGTAATGATCTGTGCGTTGATATATGGCTCTTCGATCTTTGCGATATTGGTGATGTCGGGCAATCCCGAGGGGTTGTGTACATCAAGCACCTCGCCTTTGGTCGTGGTGATACGGTACGAAACGTTGGGTACGGTTGTGATTACGTCCATATCGAACTCGCGGTACAGTCGCTCCTGAATGATCTCCATATGCAGCAGACCGAGGAAACCGCAACGGAAACCGAATCCCAATGCCAACGAACTCTCGGGCTCGAACGTGAGCGATGCGTCATTCAACTGCAGCTTTTCGAGCGATGCGCGCAGGTCCTCGTACTGATCTGCCTCGACGGGATAGACACCCGCAAAGACCATCGGCTTTACGTCCTCGAAACCTGCAATCGCCTCGTCGCACGGACGAGCGATGTGGGTAATCGTGTCACCCACCTTAACGTCGGTCGAGGTCTTGATACCCGAGATGATGTAACCTACGTCACCTGCGCCGATCTCGTCGCGCGGGTTCATTTTGAGTTTCAGCACGCCAATCTCGTCAGCATCATATTCGCTACCCGTATTGAAGAACTTCACGTGGTCGCCCTTGCGCAATTTACCATTGAAAATGCGGAAATATGCGATGATACCTCGGAACGAGTTGAAGACCGAGTCGAAGATCAGCGCTTGCAGCGGACCTTCGGGGTCACCCTTCGGAGCGGGAATACGCTCGACGATAGCCGCCAGAACATCATCAACGCCCTGACCTGTCTTGCCCGACGCTGCCAGAATCGAGTCGGGATCGCAACCGAGCAGGTCAACAATCTGATCCTTCACCTCATCGACCATTGCCGAATCCATATCAATCTTGTTGAGTACGGGGATAATCTCCAAATCGTTACCCAATGCAAGATAAAGGTTCGAGATCGTCTGCGCCTGAATACCCTGCGTTGCATCGACTACGAGCAGTGCGCCTTCGCACGATGCGATAGCGCGCGAAACCTCATACGAGAAATCGACGTGTCCCGGAGTGTCAATCAGATTGAGTGTATAGGTTTGACCATCGTTGTGGTGGTACTCCATTTGGATAGCGTGGCTCTTGATTGTGATACCTTTTTCGCGTTCGAGGTCCATATCGTCGAGCACCTGCGCCTGCATTTCGCGCTGATTAAGCGTGTTGGTATATTCGAGCAGGCGGTCGGCCAAGGTACTTTTGCCGTGATCGATGTGAGCGATGATACAGAAATTGCGGATATTTTTCATATATATTATATTTTCAATTTGCGCGCAAATATACACAAAATTTTTTAATATTATATAAGTACCAGATATATTGTCTTGCGGTTATCACTGATTATTGGCCTTGTGAAATAGGCGTTTGGCGGTTGCTTTTGGTCGTTTGACCTCGATTTATTGCAGTAATTATTAAAAATAATTCTATCTTTGTGTAACTAAATCGATAGACAATGAAACGTTTAACCTTGTTATTAACTGCGATAATTGCAGTTGCGACGGTGGCAGCGCAACAGTTGCCTCAGGATCGTCTGCTCGACGGTTTCGCACGAATGTATGCCAATAGTATTCAAGAGAAGGTCTATCTGATGACCGATAAGCCCTACTACTCGGCCGGTGAACGTATCTGGATGCGAGGCTGGGTTATTGATGCAGTATCGCATACCGGCCAGACTCCGACCAACTATCTCTATGTCGATCTGGTTGATGCGGGAGATAATCTGGTGCAGCGAATTAAGATCAAGCGCGACTCGACGGGCTTTAATAACGCTATCGACCTGCCTTCGGATATCAAGGCGGGCAGCTATGCTTTGGTCGCTTACACACGTTGGCAGACAAATTGGTCGGAAGATTTCTTTTTCCGCCGTCGCATCGAGATCGGCAATTCGATTGACGATGTGGTAATGCACGAGGTGAGCTATGTGCTTGGCGAGGATAGCACGGCTACGGCTTTGGTGCGCTTTTATGGATTTGACGGGCCTTATACGGGGGGTCGAGTGCAGTGCACCGAAAAGCGCGATGGCAAGAATGATCGCACGTTCACTCTGCGCACCGATTCGTATGGACAAGTGCGTGTCGAATATACCCCGATCGAGGGCGTTGTGGGCGAAATTGATATGTCATTAGACGTGCCCAATCGCAAATTTAATACGACGATTCTGTTGCCCGATGTCGATAACGCGATCTATGTCGATTTTATGCCCGAGGGTGGCGATTTGATTGCTGATGTGACGCAACGTGTTGCGTTTAAGGCGATTGGCGCCGATGGTTATAGTCGCGATGTCGTAGGTGTGGTGCGCGATGCTTCGGGTGCTGAGGTTTGTCCTTTTGTGGCGCAACATCGTGGTATGGGCGTGTTTGAATTTACGCCTAAGGCAGGTACGAAATATTATGCAGAGGTGGAGCACGAAGGTCGCAAACTGCGCTATGCAATGCCGTCGGCGAAGATCGAAGGTTGTGCTTTGCGTGTTGAACGCGAGGGTGAGAATTGGGTGTGCGACCTGCTTTCGGCAGCCGATTTCGATCGTTCGAATTTGGGTGCGTTGGTTCATTCGCGCGGTGCGCTGGTCTATATGGTTGGCG
Organism: Alistipes sp.; assembly: GCA_045655685.1. GTDB lineage: Bacteria > Bacteroidota > Bacteroidia > Bacteroidales > Rikenellaceae > Alistipes. Next base: position 298,031 of record JAZOPR010000002.1, on the reverse strand, counting down.
ATGTGTCGAGCCGATTTTTGATCCCCGAAAATGTGCTGTTGGAGGGTATCTCGCAGGTGGCTATCTATGACCGTACATCGGGCAAAATTTATAGCGAGCGACTGCTCTTCCGCCACCCCGCCGAGCAGTTCTCGGTGGAGAGCAAAACAGCCACTCCTATTACCCGCAAACGTCAGAAAGTATCGCTTGATATAAAGATTGTAAACAACTCAGGAAGTGCGATTAATGGCGACTATGCGGTAGCCATAACCGATAAGCGTATGGTGCGTCGCGAAACCGCCAATGAGAATATCGTAACGAGCCTTTTGCTGACTTCGGATTTGGGTGGTTTTGTCGAGTCGCCCGCCGAATATTTCGGTGCTGCTTGCGACTATACCGACCTGTTGATGATGACGCAGGGTTGGCGACGTTTCGATATCGGCGATGTGGTGCGCGATTCGCTGGCACTGCCGATCGTGGGTTTTGAGCAGACGCAGTCGATTGAGGGTCGAGTCACCAATGCGTTCAATCGTGAGCCTAAGGGTGCGCAGATTGTGCTCCATAATAGCTATACCAAAATGATCGAGCACTTTGAGCTTGGCGACGAACGCAATGGCAAGTTCCGTATCGACGGCTTGGACTACCCCGATTCAACTGTCTATACAGTCAGCGCGCTCAATCACAAGGGGCAAGATAATGTGTTGGGTGTAACATTTACGGCAGATCGTTTGCCATTCCCGAGGGCGCAAATCTATACACGATTGAAAGATGGCAAGATCGAGCAATATATCCCCGATGAGTATCTCAATACCAATAAAGAGAGATACTATCAGGAGGGCGGTATGCGAGTGATTGACATTGAGGAGATTGTGGTGAGGGCCAAACCTCTCGAATCGTCGGTGTTCAAGGGCGTGATTCCAATCCACGAATTGCCCGTTGCCAAATTTGCGAAAACTCACATGACTGCGTGGGACCTTGCGCTCAAACTGCACGGCGTGTTTGCTATGCCCGATGGCACGTTTGTGACGCGCGAAAAACGAGGCGCTCTCACAATGTCTGAGGTGCTCGAAAGTGAAGATGTGGATTTGTCGCCGGCCAAGAATGTTGTTCCGCGAATCTATGTCGATGATTTGGAAACCCCGATTGAGGATTTGTTGAATATTCCGAGTGAGGATGTGGTTTCGGTGTCGCTTGTGCCCTCATATCGAGCAGGTTTGTATGGCCCGGACGAACTGCCGCAAGCGTTGATATTCTATAAACTTAAACCCGATCATTTGCGTAAATATCGCAGAAATGCATCGATCAACTCAATCTCCCCTCTCGGTTATAAGCAGGCAGTTGAGTATTATCAACCTAAGTACGATGTGCCCAATCAGCCCGATCTGCGCACAACGGTGGCGTGGGTGCCTGCGGTGCAGTTCGACGATGAGGGTCGCGCGACAATCGAATTCTATACGGCCGACCGCGAAACCGATTACGATGTGATTATCGAAGGCATAACCAGCGATGGTCGCCCCTGCTCGGTGCAGGCCGTTGTTGAGCGCGCGGATACGGCTCGGTAGTAAACTACCGACAAGCTGAAAAGAATGTTTTGGCGACAAAAGTTGCGAGTATCGTTTATTTGCTCTACTTTTGCCGCCAAAACTACGTTTATAGCAAACGCTTATGCTCAGCAATCAGAAAATCTCGAAACTTGCGTCGTATCGTACGCCGTTCTATCTCTACGATGTCGAATTGTTGCATCGCACGTTGCAATGTGCTGTCGATCAGTCGGCTCGCTACGGCTATCATATCCACTATGCTTTGAAGGCTAACTTCGATGACCGTCTGCTGGACGTGATCCGAAGCTACGGCTTGGGCGTTGATTGCGTGAGTGGTAACGAGGTGCGCAAGGCGGTTGAGTCGGGTTTCGACCCTCGCAAGGTGGTCTATGCCGGTGTGGGCAAGAACGATGACGAGATTCGTTATTCGATCGAGCAGAATATCTTGTCTTTCAATTGCGAATCGCGTCAAGAGTTGCAGGTGATCGATCAGATTGCGGCCGAAATGGGTCGTACGGTCGATGTGGCTCTGCGAATCAACCCCGATGTCGATCCCCATACCCATAAGCATATCTCGACGGGACACGGCGATAGCAAGTTCGGTATCTCGTACCGCGAGATCGAGCAGGTGGCCGATGAGGTTGAGCAGCTGCGCAATATCCGCATTGTGGGTCTGCATTTCCACGTGGGCTCGCAGATTCTGGATATGAGTGTCTTTGAGAATCTGTGCCGTCGTGTGAATGAACTTTCGCGCTGGTTTGAGAAGCGTGGTTTCGCTTTGGAACATATCAACGTAGGTGGCGGATTGGGTATCGACTATGTTAATCCCGACAACGCTCCTATACCCGATTTTGAGAGCTATTTTGCAACCTTTGCCCGCACGCTCGATGTAGGCGATAAGCAGGTGCATTTCGAGCTTGGTCGTTCGATTATTGGTCAGTGCGGCGAGCTGATTTCGCGTGTGCTCTATCGCAAGACGACTCCGACGGAGCGCGAGGTGGCGATTATCGATGCATCGATGACCGAGTTGATGCGTCCGGCACTCTATGGCGCGCACCATCGTATCGTGAATCTGACCTCGCCCGACGCTCCGATGATGAGTTGTATGGTGGCTGGCACGGTGTGCGAATCGTCGGATATTTTTGCCCGTGATGTGGAGTTGCCCGAACTGAAACGAGGCGACCTGGTCGCTATTCAATCGGCAGGCGCGTATGGCCGTTCGATGGCGTCGTGCTACAATTTGCACGCACTGCCCGATGCTGTATATAGCGATGAACTTTAACATTAATTAAACTCGACTAAACGACTGACTGTTATGTGGTTGATCTTGGCCTTTGCGTCTGCGGCGCTGCACGGCTGTTACGATATTTGCAAGAAACGAGCACTGCTGAATAATGCAGTGTTGCCCGTTCTGTTTTTCAATACGCTGTTCTCGGCACTGATCTTTCTGCCGCTGATCCTTTCGTCGATTTTCGGCTGGGGCATTGGCGAGGGAACGCTGTTCGAGGTGCCGTCGATGGACTGGGAGGCTCACAAATATGTCTTTGTTAAGGCGTGTATTGTGCTTACGTCGTGGACATTCGGATATGTAGCGATGAAGAATCTGCCCATTACAATTGTTGGCCCGATCAATGCCACACGACCTGTCGGTGTGCTGATTGGTGCGATGTTGATCTTTGGTGAGCGATTGAATGCTTATCAGTGGATCGGTGTGATTTTGGCTATTGCTGCGATCTTCCTGCTGAGTTTTTCGAGCAAGAAGGAAGGCATTGATTTCAAGCACAATAAGTGGATTCTCTGCTTGTTGATTGCTGCGTTGGCAGCTATCGCAAGCGGTCTGTATGACAAGTATATTATGATGAAGCTCGCGCCGATGTTTGTTCAGGCGTGGTGTAATTTCTATCTGGCAATCATAATGGGTGCCGTGATTATCGCACTTTGGTACCCTACACGCAAGAGTACTACCCCATTCCGTTGGACGTGGGTGATACTGCTCGTGACGCTATTCTTGACGATTGCCGACTTCTTGTATTTCTACTCGTTGTCGCAGGAGGGCGCAATGATTTCGATCATCTCGATGGTGCGTCGAGGCTCGGTTGTGGTGTCGTTCCTGGGCGGTGCGTTGATCTTCCGTGAGCGCAATGTGAAGAATAAGGCGGCAGGTCTGCTGCTGATTCTGATCGGTATGATCTTCCTCTATTTCGGTTCGAAGTAGAAAATTGCCTTTTTGAGGGGTTATTTATCGTAGAAAAAGATAGACTTTTTCGATTTATTTTTGTAACTTTGTACGTTTTTAATCATAATTCGTACAAAATAAACAAATACATACGCGATGAATATCTCATACAATTGGCTGAAAAATTATTTGAAAACCGATCTCTCGGCCGAGAAGATCGCTGAAATTCTGACAGATATAGGTCTTGAAGTCGAGGAGTTCGAGAAGATCGAAACCATACGCGGTGGTTTGGCGGGCGTTGTTGTCGGCCAGGTGCTGACTTGTGTCGATCATCCCGATTCGGACCACTTGCACGTAACCACCGTTGATGTTGGTGCTGGCGAGCCGCTGAATATCGTTTGCGGTGCTCCGAATGTACGCGCGGGCTTGAAGGTGCTTTGCGCAACGATTGGTGCGGTTCTCTACCCTATGGGCGAAACCGAGGGTTTCAAAATCAAGAAGAGCAAGATTCGCGGCGTAGAGTCGTTCGGTATGCTTTGCGCCGACGATGAGTTGGGTATCGGTACCGATCACGATGGTATCAAAGAGTTGCCCGAAGATGCTCCCGTAGGTATGTCGGCAAAGGATTATCTGAATATCAAGGACGATTATCTCATTGGTATTGGTTTGACACCGAACCGTATCGACGCAGCGTCGCATATCGGTGTTGCACGCGACCTGGCAGCATATTTGGCTGCAAACGGTCAGCAGGTAGAACTGACCTGGCCGTCGGTTGATGAGTTCTCGATTGACAACCACGATCTGAAAATCGAGGTCGAGGTTGAGAATCAGAAGGCGGCTCCGCGTTATGCAGGCGTAACGGTTACGGGTTGCAAGGTCGCTCCTTCGCCCGAATGGTTGCAGGATTCGTTGCGCGCTGTGGGTATCAATCCCAAGAATAATCTGGTCGATATTACCAACTATATTTTGTTCGAGCTCGGTCAGCCTCTGCACGCTTTCGATGCTGATAAGATCGAGGGTGGCAAGATCGTCGTTCGCACTTGCGAGGAGGGCACTCCGTTCGTAACGCTCGATGGCGTTGAGCGCAAGTTGTCGGCTCAGGATCTGATGATCTGCAACGCAAATAAGCCGATGTGTATCGCTGGTGTATTCGGCGGCTTGGAGTCGGGCGTGAGCGATACTACGACCAATATTTTCATCGAGAGCGCATATTTCAACCCCGTTTGGGTACGTAAGACTGCTAAGCGCCACGGCTTGAATACCGATTCTTCGTTCCGTTTCGAGCGCGGTATCGATCCTGATCGTACCGTTTACGCATTGAAGCGTGCAGCGATGATGTTCCGTGATTTGGCTGGTGGTAAGATTTCGTCAGAGATCGTTGATATCTATCCCGAGCCTATTGCACCGTTCCGTTTTGATGTTTCGTTGAAGCGTGTGAATGCTCTGATCGGCAAGGAGATTCCCGAGCAGACTGTTCGCTCGATTATCGCAGCTTTGGAGGTTGAGATCGAGGCTGAGAAGGACGGCGTTCTGTCGGTTGTTGTTCCCGCATATCGTGTCGATGTGCAGCGCGAGGCCGATTTGATCGAGGAAATTCTGCGTATCTATGGCTATAACAATGTCGAGATTCCGCAGCACGTCAATTCTACCCTTTCGTATGCTCCGAAACCCGATAAGACCAAGATTGTCAATATGGTTAGCGACTTGTTGACCGACAATGGTTTCGTGGAGATTATGAGCAACTCGCTCACAAAGGCGGCTTATTACGAAGGTTTGGAGAGCTACAAGGCTGAGAACTGCGTGAATATTATGAACCCGCTGAGTGGTGATTTGAACGTAATGCGCCAGACGCTCCTGTTCAATACGTTGGAGGCAGTTCAGCTCAATGTGAATCACCGCAATGGCGACCTCAAACTCTATGAGTTCGGTAATTGCTACTACTATAACGCCGAGGCAAAGAACGAAGAGAACTCGTTGGCACCCTACTCGGAGAACTATCGTTTGGCTATCGCAGTGACGGGCGCAGCTACGGCTCAGTCGTGGAACGCACGTGCCGAGAAGTCGGATTTCTATACTCTGCGAGCTGTTGCCGAGAAGTTGTTGCGTCGCTTCGGTTTGGATATCTACTCGTTGAAGAGCGAGAAGGTGCAGACCGATCTGTTCGCTGAGGCTCTGTCGGTGCAGATCAATGGCAAGGAGTTGCTGCGTATGGGCGTTGTTGCGTCGAAGATTCGTTCGAAGTTCGATTTGAAGCAGGAGGTTTACTTCCTCGAAATGGATTTCGACCGTCTGTTGAAGGTGGCAAAGAAACATCGCATCGCCGCTGAGGAGTTGTCGAAATTCCCCGAGGTGAAGCGCGATTTGGCACTGTTGGTTGATAAGGAGGTTACTTTCGAGAAATTGCGCTCGATTGCTCTCTCGACCGAGAAGAAGTTGTTGAAGAGCGTGTCGCTGTTTGATGTTTACGAGGGCGACAAACTGCCCGAAGGCAAGAAGTCGTATGCGCTGAGCTTCGTGTTGGAGGATAAGAGCCAGACGCTGACCGACAAGGTGATTGACAAGGTAATGAACAACCTGATGGCTCAGTTCGAGCGTCAGGCTGGTGCTCAGGTACGATAAGACAAAGAAAAACAATTAATAACCAAATAGAACTATGGAGAAAATCTTAATCCTCGACTTCGGTTCGCAGTACACGCAGCTCATCGCTCGTCGCGTGCGCGAATTGAACGTCTATTGCGAGATTCACCCCTACAACAAAGTCCCCAATCTGGACGAGTTTATCGGTGTGATTCTCTCCGGTAGCCCTGCTTCGGTGCGTAATGAGGACGCGCCGCAGATTGATCTGTCGCAGATCAAGGGTAAGAAGCCTCTGTTGGGCGTTTGCTACGGTGCGCAGTATCTGTCGCACAATTTCGGTGGTGAGGTTGCTCCGTCGGGTACGCGCGAGTATGGTCGTGCAATGCTGACGGTGGCTGAGCCGAACGATCCCCTGCTCCAAGGCCTGTCGGCAACGACGCAGGTGTGGATGTCGCACGGCGACACAATCGTACGTGTGCCCGAGAACTACAAAATCATCGCAAGCACCGAGTCAGTACGTGTAGCTGCTTACCACATCGAGGGCGAGCAGACTTGGGGTATCCAGTTCCACCCCGAGGTTTACCATTCGACCGAAGGCAAGCAGTTGTTGCAGAACTTTGTTGTGGGTGTCTGCGGTCACAAGCAGGATTGGACTCCCGCATCGTTTGTCGAGGAGACTGTCGCTCAGTTGCGCGAGCAGATCGGCGAGGATAAGGTTGTACTCGGTCTTTCGGGTGGTGTCGATTCGTCGGTTGCTGCATTGCTGCTGCATAAGGCTATCGGTCACCAGCTGACTTGTATCTTCGTTGATACGGGTCTGTTGCGTAAGAACGAGTTTGAGGACGTAATGCACTCGTACAAGGATATGGGTCTGAATGTTATTGGCGTTGATGCGTCGGCTAAGTTCTATGCAGATTTGGCTGGTCAGGCTGATCCCGAGCGTAAGCGTAAGATCATTGGTCGCGATTTCATCGAGGTGTTCGATGAGGAGGCTCAGAAACTGACTGAGGTTAAGTGGTTGGCTCAGGGTACGATCTATCCTGATGTTATTGAGTCGGTTAGCGTTAATGGCCCCTCGGCTACCATCAAGTCGCACCACAATGTTGGCGGTCTGCCCGAGAAGATGAACTTGAAGATTGTAGAGCCGTTGCGTCTGTTGTTTAAGGACGAGGTTCGCCGTGTAGGTCGTCAGTTGGGTCTTGATCCGCTGTTGCTGGGTCGTCACCCCTTCCCCGGTCCGGGTCTTGCAATCCGTATCTTGGGCGATATCACACCCGAGAAGGTAGCTATTTTGCAGGAGGCCGATAAGATCTACATCGACGGTCTGCGCGAGTGGGGTCTGTACGACAAGATTTGGCAGGCAGGTGTAATTCTGCTGCCCGTGCAGAGTGTAGGTGTTATGGGCGATGAGCGTACCTATGAGAATTGCGTTGCTCTGCGTGCCGTAACTTCGACTGATGGTATGACAGCCGATTGGTATCCTCTGCCTTACGATTTCTTGGCAAAGATGTCGAACGATATTATAAATAAGGTAAAGGGCATCAACCGCGTAGTGTATGACGTTTCGTCGAAACCGCCCGCAACAATCGAGTGGGAGTAATCCCTCGATCCGTTTTCGGTAAAAGTAAATGCCCCGATCTATCAGGTCGGGGCATTTGCTTTATCGGGTGTTTGGGCTACATCTCAAACGTAAATGCGATCGGATAGTGATCCGAGATGTAGGGCACGCCGTAGTTGCCGTCGAGGGTGCGGTACTCTTTGGGAGTTACGCCCGTATAGAAAATGTGGTCGATGATATATCCCTCGGCTGCACGTCCCCAATTATTGAAGGTGCCCTTATTGTCGGTTACGGGGCTGTCGTGGCGAGCGTAGCCTAATGCCTCCTGCATCGGAGTGAGGAGCGAATCCGCCAACTCGGAATTGAAGTCGCCACCTACAATGATCGCCTGCTGACCTTTGGCTTGTAATGCCTTAACACGTTCGGCAATCATCTTTGCCGACTCAATACGCGCTACCCGACCAACGTGGTCGAAGTGAGTATTAATATAGGTAAACTGCTTGCCGTTGCTACGGTCGCGCAGGGTTACGAATGTCGCCATGCGATTGTAGTCGGCGTCCCAACCGCGCGAGCAGGTATCGGGAGTCTCGCTCAACCAGATAGATTTTTTCGCTATCAAATCAAATTTATCACACAGATAGAAAATAGCATTAACCTCGCTGGCGGGGTCTTCGTCGTTCTCTCCAACACCGATGCGAACATATTGCGGGCACTCGGCCTCGACATATCGAGTCTGCTCCAAAAATGACTCTTGAAGCGCAAATAGGTCGGGTCGCTCCTGCTCGATCATCGTGATTGTAGCGGGTTTGCGTACGTCCCAATGCAGACTGTCGGTATCGTGCGGAGTCAGAACGCGAATGTTATACGAGATAACCTTGTAGCAGGCTGTTTCGGGCGCCCCGCAAGCGGTGAAAATCGTCGCCAATACGAGCGCAAATGTGCGAATCATAGTTCTCATAAGTCAATAGTTTTATTGATATGACAAATTTAGTGAAAGATTTTGCCATTCGGGCAAGTTTTGCTAAATTTGTCATACATTAAATCGAATTTAATCGTCAAAAATATTTAGCAATGAAAAAACTTTTAATTCTCCTCGTTGCGTGCTTGCCGTTGGTGGCTATGGCACAGAAAAAAGACAAGGATTGGGCCGATTATGGTCGCTATGAAAAGGCCAACGCTGCGCTGACTAAATCACCGAGCGTCGTATTTATGGGCAACTCCATTACCCAGTGCTGGTACGAGATGCACCCCGATTTTTTCAATGACAACAACTTTGCAGGTCGTGGTATCAGCGGTCAGGTTACGCAGCAGATGTTGAGCCGTTTCCGTGCCGATGTGATCGACCTCGATCCTCGTGCGGTGGTTATTTTGGCCGGCACGAATGATGTTGCCCGCAACAATGGTTACATCTCGTTGGAGCATATTGCTCAGAATATCGAGTCGATGATTCAGTTGGCGAAGGCTAACCGCATTAAGGTTATTTTGTGTTCGGTGCTGCCCGTTAAGCAGTATAAGTGGCGCAAGGACCTGGATAACATTCCCTGGCAGATTGCTCAGCTGAATAAGATGTTGCGCAAGCTCGCTCGCAAATATAACTGCAAGTGGGTTGATTTCTACAAACCGATGGTTGATGGCGAGGGCGGTCTTGATCGCGCCTATACCAAAGATGGCGTACACCCCACACCTGCGGGTTATGACGTGATGGAAGAGATCATTACACCGAAGTTGAAACGTTATATGCCACGTAAATAAAAGGTACGTTTCGAGTCACTTGATCTGACAGTTTGGGCGGTTGACACCCCGATTTGGGCGTTTCACCGCCCAAACTGTTCTTTTGACCCGAAATTTGTAATAGTTTTGCGATCGTGAAACAGTAAAATGTAATGAAAAAAATACTATCTATACTCGTATTAACTTGCTTTGTTTGCGCTAATGCTTTTGCGCAATCGACGAGCAAATTGACAGCACAGTTGGTAGATGCTTCGAATGGCGAACCTATCTTGGGCGCAACTGTTGAATACGCATCAACTAAGAAACCGGATAAGAAACGCTATGTGACCTCGGGTTATAATGGCTCGATCTCGATTCCGTCACTTGCATACGGCGATTATAAACTTACAATCTCATTTATTGGCTACGAACCACTCGAAAAGCAGGTGACTGTCAAGTCGGCAACTACGGCTCTCGGCAAGATCGAGATGAAACCCGCGTCGGAGATGATCGAGTCGGTGGTTAAAGAGGTGCAGGCTCTGCGTACTTCGCAGAAGGGTGACACGGTGAGCTACAATGCCGGTGCATTTAAGGTTTCGGCCGATGCTGACGTCGAGGGTCTGTTGAAGAAGATGCCGGGTATCACTATTAATAATGGTGAGGTCGAGGCTCAGGGTGAGGCTGTGAAAAAGATCTTCGTAGATGGTAAGGAGTTCTTTGGCGATGACGTAACTACGGCAATCAAATCGTTGCCCGCACAGACCGTCGATCGCATTGAGGTGTATAACAAGCTGAGCGATCAGGCCGAGTTCTCGGGTATGGACGACGGCGAGGGCTACAAGGCTCTTAATATTGTAACCCACAAGCATATGCGTCAGGGCCAATTTGGTAAGCTCTATGCAGGTTATGGTTACGACAACAACGAGAATGCAATCGCTAATCACAAATATCTGGCTGGTGGTAATGTCAATGTATTCCACGGCAACCACCGATTGACGGTGCTCGGTTTGTTCAACAATATCAACCAGCAGAATTTCTCGTTTGAGGATATTTTGGAGGTTTCGGGCGGTGGCGGTGGCCGCGGTGTCGGTCAATATATGGTTCGCCCGCAGGCTGGTGTTGCATCGGTCAATGCACTTGGTCTGAACTACTCGACAACGTTTGGTAAGAAGGAGCAGGTGACCTTCCAGGGTAACTACTTCTTCAATAATACCAATACCGTTAATAACTCGCGCGTGGAGAAGTGGTACGAGGCTCCTTCGCCGATCGATACTTTGATGCAGTCGGGTTACTCGAAGACGCTCAATAATAACCATCGAATCAATGCTCGTTTGGATTGGAAGATCTCGGAGAATCAGTCGTTGATGTCGCGTACGGGTGTTAGCTTCCAGCTCAATAATCCCTACTCTACCACCAATGGCCGTCAGTTTGGTGAGAGTGGTCTGAGCGTTATTGACAATTACAACAAGACGAAGAATAACGGTTATAATATCAACGAGTTCTTGCAGTATCGCGCCAAGTTGGGTAAGGCAGGCCGTACGATTACCGTCGGTGGAAATATCCGCTATAACAATCGCGAGTATAAGCGCAATAGCTGGTCGAATACGGCTGAGGCTCTGCAATATGATCCCGATGAGGTTGATGTCGAGGATTTGGAGGCTCCGTTGAAACTGCGTTACCTCTATACGCAGACCCCTTCGAGTAGCTTGAACTTCAATGGTACGTTCAACTATACCGAGCCGTTGTCGAAATATTCGCAGTTGAGTGCACAGTATCGCTTCGGAATGAACAACTCGAAGAGCGACAAGTCGGCATACGTTACAGGTGAGGACTTCGATCCGACGGGTCTGACTCCCTCGCCCGAACTCTCGACCAATTCGCAGCGTACCTATACGACTCATCGTGTTGGTCCGGGCTTCCGTTTCTCGAAGGAGCGCAATACGGTTGTGGCTAATGTCTACTACCAGCACGCTGTGTTGGACGGACTGCTGAATGAGAATGCAAAGAATGAGCAGAGAATCAAGAAGGATTTCGATAATGTAACCTACTTCCTGATGACCAATGTATTCTTCAATAAGGAGAACTCGTTGCGTGTTCACGTCAGTTCTTCGACCGATGAGCCGAGTCTGAACCAGTTGCAGGATATCAAGGACGTCACCAATGCGCAGTATGTTTCGACGGGTAATTCGAACCTCGACCAATCTTACTCGCATAGTGTTCGTGCTCACTACATCCATTCGAATGTCGAGAAGGGTCGCACGTTGATGCTGATGGGTATGTTCTCGACTACGCAGGATTATATCGGTAGCAGCGTCTATTATAACCCCTCGCACGAGATCACAGGTCTGGACTATACTCCGTTGCAGTATAGCACCTACGAGAATATGGACGGTCAGTGGTCGGTACGTGGTATGATCAATTTCGGTACTCCGCTCGGATTTATGAAGTGTAACCTGAACCTGCGTGCAGGTATCAATTATTCGATTACGCCTTCGATGATCAACGGTGCGATCAACAACGCCAGCAATATGGGTTACAACTTCGGTGCGGTGCTGGGATCGAACATTTCGGAGAATGTTGACTTCACGCTGTCTTGGCACGGTAACTATAACGAGGCTCTGAACTCGCAGGCTAAGGCTAAGAACCGCTACTTCAACCACTCGGCATCGCTCAATATGAAGGTGTCGTTCTGGAAGGGCTTTACCTTTACGGGTAGCTGCGTTTACAACCAGTACAAGGGTTACACCAACAACTATAACGAGGATTTCTTGCTCTGCAACCTCTTCCTCGGTAAGAAGATCTTCAAGAACCAGCGTGGTGAGATTCAGGTTGGTGTGAACGATGTATTTAATCAGAACAGCGCATTCTCGCGCTCGACGGGTTCGGGCTACACGCAGAATAGCTGGAACAACGTGATTGGTCGCTACTATACCGTTCAGTTCGTTTACAACCTGCGCCACTTCGGCAAGAAGGGTTCGACTAATATCAACGATTACGAGGGTATGGGTCGCCACGGTGGTCGCGGCGGTATGGGCGGAGGTCGTCCTCCTATGGGTCGTCCGATGGGCGGAATGCACGGTGGCCCGCGTTAGTAGAACCACAAATGTAAGGAAAACGAAAACACACAATAAACTCCGTTAGGTGTTAATAAATTAGGTTTGATGTGTTGGCAGGGACAGCAGTGAATGCTCTCCCTGCTTTTTTGTTTATAGGTTTTCGTAGGCGGACTGCTCTACCCTCCTCAATTCGTTCATAAGCTCACGATGACGCTGCATTTGGCATACAACTTGCTCTGAATCGGGTTCGATTAACGTGTTGAACTACAAATGAAAGATGACCGAATGAGTCATCGGAAGTGATGCAATGAACTATTTTTAATTTAATTCAATGCCTATGAAAACAATTCGATTCCTTGTTGCGGCACTGCTTGTGACCACTACCGTGTCGGCGCAGAACACCCGCGATGATTACAAACCGGTCGTCTATCTGCTTGGTGTGCAGAGTACGACAATCAATGACGAGGCAATGGCCGAAATGGAGTCTTGCGCTCGCAACCAAATGGCTATCGATCGAGCGGTCCTCGATTTCGTGGAGACCCACCGTGGTGGTTTCGAACAACCGTATCTGCCTCAGATGATCTTTTCGAGCCGTAACAACAACATCGCGTTTGCGATTGGTGGCAATGTGAATATGCGTGTTGGTTACGACTTTAAGGGAATAGTCAATAATCGCGATTTTATCACGGCAGATATCCCGATCCCCGGTGGCTACGACACTCGCCAGAAGTTGATGATGGACGCTTCGACCTCGATGGTCTATTTCAAGGCCGTTGCCAACAACTCGATGTTGGGTCGCGTGGTTGCGATGTTCGAGGCCGACTTCCGAGGTGGTCATAGCGGTTATACCCCACGTATACGCCTGGCATATGTGTCGATGTATGGCTTTACGTTCGGTCGCGATGTGACGACTTTCTGCGACCTTAATTCGTCGCCCCAGACTATCGACTTCGAGGGCCCCAATTCATATACGTTTGGTTTTGCGACAATGATTCGCTATTCGCGCACGTTTGGCAACCATTTCTCGATGGGTATTGCGGCCGAGATGCCTAAGGTAAGTGCAACGTATGGCGAAACGATGGCGCCGATTCATCAGCGTATGCCCGATTTCCCGATGTATGTGCAGTATAGCTGGGGTCATCGTGCCAATAGCCACGTGCGAGTGTCGGGTGTGTTGCGCAATATGTATTATCACAATCTGGCGGCCGACAAGAATTATTCGGAATTTGGCTGGGGTGTGCAGTTGAGTGGTAATGTGGCCATTGGTGAGCGCTGGAACACCTATATCAATGGAGTCTATGGCCGCGGTATCTCGTCGTACATTCAGGATCTGAATGGCTCAGGTATGGATATGGTTGTTGGTGTCGAAGATCCAGCTAAGATGCGTACCTTGCCGATGTATGGCTGGATGGCAGCCGGCAAGTTCAATATTATGCACGGACTGAGTGTCTCGGGCGGTTACTCGGAGGTTGTTGTTGATCGCAAGGAGGGTTATTGGTCGCCTTCGCAGTATAAGAAGGGTCAGTATATCTTCGGCAACGTATTCTGCCACCTGACGCCACGATTTGAGTTGGCTCTCGAATACCTCTATGGTACTCATAAGAATATGTCTGGCGAAAAGAATAGTGCCAATCGTATTCAGGCGATGGTTAAGTACAATTTCTAATAATTAGCACCTACCATAAATGATAAGCACCGAGTCCTTTCGAGGCTCGGTGCTTTCGTGTTTATTTACGCTTGGGATTCTTTGGAAACCAACCACGCTCGACGCGACGACGTTGCTCGAATAGCTCGCCAATGCCCCAAAACGATGAGAATGCCGCTACACCACACACTGCCGACCACATAACACTTTCGATGCAGAGCGCAGCAATGAGGGCCACTACGCCAAACACGAAAAACGCCCACCAGCAACGAACTCCAAAATAGTATTCGCCCTTGATTACCAGCGGGTGAAACAGTCCGATGATGAGGAATGTGAGTAATCCGATCACGATTCCTTCGAGATTATATTCTGCTAAAAACTGCATAAAATCGAGCTAATAATGCACAAATATATAGATTTATTCTTATTTTTGAGAATATTTTGCTGCGATAATGTCATAATAGCCCACAATGAGAGCGTTTTTATCGATCCTATATGCCTTGTTGCTCGCTGCATTGGTAGCGGGTGAGGTGCTCTATGTCGAGTATCTCGTGCCGCTGCGTGAGGTGGCAACGGCGGCAGGCGAAGTGGCGCTCCAACCATTACCACGGCTACGTCGTGCGCGAGTGGTATTTGGTGGCGATGTGATGGCGCATACGCCTCAAATAACCGCAGCCCAAACCGCTGATGGATACTCGTTTGCACGTTCGTTCGAGTATGTAGCTCCGATGTTGCAACAGGCAGATTTAGCGATTGTTAATCTCGAAACTACCCTTTCGCGACGTCCGCCCTATACGGGCTATCCGATGTTCCGTTCGCCTTCGGAGTTAGCTGTTGAGTTGCGTGATGTGGGTGTCGATGCGGTGGCTTTGGCCAATAACCACATCTGCGATCGAGGTGCTTCGGGATTGCTATCGACAATCGAAGTGCTCGATAGCTTGGGGATTGAGTATATGGGTGCGTATGCGGATTCGCTCGCGCGTCAACCATTATATATTTCGGCGGCGGATTTGACCTTGGCGATGTTGAACTACACCTATGGAACCAATGGCCTTCCCACACCGCGCGGTATGGTTGTGAATAGAATCGACACGATACAAATGGCTACCGATATTGCGGCTATTGATCGCTCGCGTGCAGATGTGGTCTGTGTAGTGGTGCATTGGGGCGAGGAATATCAGCGTCGACCAAATCGAGCTCAGCGAGCTGTGGCAGATTTCTGTCGTCGTCAAGGTGTCGAATTGATCATAGGCAGCCACCCTCACGTTGCACAACCGATCGAGTGTGATTCGGCAGCGCGTTGGGCAATGGTCTATTCGCTGGGAAATATGGTGTCGAATCAGCAGTGGCGATATAGCGATGGCGGTTTGATGGTCGAGGTGGTTTTGTCGCGTGTGGGTGATGCTGCGCCGTCGATGAGCGTACGAGCTGTGCCAATTTGGGTACTGTGTCCCGACTATCGCATTATCACACCATCTGTGGGCGATACGCTGACGATGAACGCGGTGGCGCGTGGCCGCTACAAACAATTTATGAACGATTGTCAAATATTACTTAAATAGTTATGAATAAACGAATTATTATAATGGGTGCGACCTCGGGTTTGGGTCGAGCCTGTGCCGAAGATTTCATATCGCGCGGTTACATTGTAGGCGTGTGTGGACGTCGTACCGAAGAGTTGGAGCAGATTCGAACGATTGCTCCCGAGCGCGTCTATGCGGCGACGATCGACATCACTTCGCCCGATGCCGACAAGCAACTTGCGGAGTTGATTGAACGTATGGGCGGGATGGATATCTATTTCCACGTTTCGGGTATTGGAAAGAACAATATCGCGCTTAAACCCGAACTCGAACTGAATACGGTGCGTGTGAATTGCGAAGGATTTTGCCGTATGGTTGGCGCAGCATATCGCTATTTCCGCCAAAATGCGATTAAGGGTGCTCAGATTGCTGTTATTTCGAGTATCGCCGGTACGAAAGGTCTTGGTGCGGCACCTGCTTATTCGGCTACCAAACGTATGCAAAACTGCTATATCCAGTCGCTTGCGCAACAATGTGCAATTACCAAAACCGACATTGCATTTACCGACATTCGTCCTGGATTTGTTGCTACCCCATTGCTCGATACCCAAACACACCGCTACCCGATGTTGATGCAAACGCCCTATGCTGCCCGTCGCATCGTGCGAGCCATCGTAGCTCGTTGTCGTGTGGCTGTGATTGATTGGCGATATGCAATTTTGGTTGCCGTTTGGCGTCTTATTCCGCGCTGGTTGTGGGAGCGACTGCCAATTAAAGCGGCAGAGAGATAATTCTCGGATCTCCCAAAACGAATCGACCTCGGCAATCCAAAGCGGATGCCGAGGTCGTTATTTTTTTTGAATGATACGAATGACTTACAACTTTTCGAACTCTTCGTCAATCGAGCTCATCGTATTTTGCTGGATCAGATTGCCCTCCTCGTCGAAGAGTTCGGGCTTGTTCTGCTTGATATAATCGATAGCGTCATTCAATCCATTGATAAACTTAGCAAAGTCCTCTTTGTAAAGGAACATTGTGCGTCGGTCGTACGCGATGTCGCCGTTATGAGTGTTGCGTTTGCGACTTTCGGTGATTGTAATATAGAGATCCTCGCCACGTGTTGCCTTAACGTCAAAAAAGTAAGTGCGGCGACCTGCCTTGATTGCTTTTGTGTAATTAGGTTCGTCGTAATTTTCGACAGATTTCTGATATTCTAACATACGCCTTATGTGTTTTCTTGGCTCAAAAATACAACAAAAAATTGACAGAAAAAAGTAGTTGCAATGAAAAAAATAGCGTTGTAGAGCTATTTGGCGTATATTCAGCGCATTGAATTAATTATTTAAAACGGATAAAGCTCGCTCGACCATCGGGTTTGTGCGATTGACGACTTTGAAATAAGCTGAGGTGTCCCACAATCGTTGAGCGATGAGTCCTTTGATGATTTTGGCAATCTCGTTGCGCGAAATAGCCAGCTCATCGTCGCGGCGAGCTATACCCTTCTGCTCGGCAAATGTTGCCAACGCCTCGATCATCTCGTCGCTAACCTCGAACTGAGCAACAAATTCTTCGTCGGTCGTGTATCGCGACTCGATCTCCGAACGATGTGTGTCAAGATATTTGACAACATACTCAGCCAATACACCTCGACGGCTCAACTCTGCCCAATAGTTGGTGTAGCCCGAAGTGTCGATCGGTGTAGTAATATCGGGCATAATACCTCCGCCACCATAGACCGTACGGCCTTCGATCAGCGTTTTGTATTTGGGCAGCGTGTCGAGCGCAAGCGAATCGATTGCGTAGTCACCCGTCAGGCGTTTAGATATATTGGCATAATATTCCTCGCGCTTGCCCTTCTCGAATGGGCGTTGAATGACGCGGCCTGTTGGAGTGTGATAACGTGCAACGGTCAGTCGTATCGCCGAGCCATCAGCCATAGGTATCTGACGTTGCACCAATCCCTTGCCAAAACTCGGACGACCCACGATTGTTGCACGATCCCAATCTTGCAGTGCGCCCGATACAATTTCGCTTGCCGAGGCCGATGTCTCGTCGATCAGCACCACGACCTTACCCTTCATAAACTCGCCATCGCGGCGTGCTGTGTAGGTCTGGGCGGAGATTACGCGACCTTCGGTCGAAACTACCGCTGCCCCCTTCGGAAGGAAATAGCTTGCCATTTCGATCGCAGGCTCGATCAATCCGCCACCATTGCCGCGCAGATCGAGTATTAGTTGCGAGGCTTGTGGCATCGAGTTCATCGCCTCGCGGAACTCCTCCATCGTCTTGCGGGCAAATCGATTGACTTTGATGTAGGCTGTTTTGGGCGTGATCAGATAGGCTGCATCGACGGTATTGATCGGGATTTGGCGGCGAACAATGGTGAATCCCAGCGGCTTTGGCTCGCCGTGTCGTGCAATTTCGAGATCGACCCTGCTACCCTCTTTTCCGCGCAGGAGTTTAGGAACATCGGCCTGTTCAATGCCGACAACACTCTGTCCGTCAATCGTTATGATACGATCGTTGGGCATAATGCCCACTTCTGACGATGGACCGCCCGCAATGGTATTCACCACGCGAATCGTGTCGTCCATCACGCGAAACTCGACACCGATACCGCTGAAACTGCCGTCGAAATCTTCGCGAACGCCCTTCATCTCGTCGGCATTGATGTAAGTCGAGTGCGGGTCGAGTTTTAGCAACATCTTGACGATAGCCTCCTCGACCAGTTCTTCGCTATCGACCTCATCAATATAGAAACCAACTAAATAGCGATAGAATTGAACAAGTTTCTGCAATTGTTGCGACGGATCTGCTTGTGGCTTAGTGTCGGTGCCGGCGTTTTGAGCCACCGCACCAACACTAAACATTAAAGCACAAATTATCGCAAGCAATCGCTTCATTTTATTCCTCCATCAAAACGTCATACGCATATTTAACGTATTTAACCAAATCGTCAATGTCGCATTTGGTCTGCTTACCGGTATCCATATGCTTTATGGTCGC
Organism: Alistipes sp.; assembly: GCA_045655685.1. GTDB lineage: Bacteria > Bacteroidota > Bacteroidia > Bacteroidales > Rikenellaceae > Alistipes. The sequence goes on along the minus strand of JAZOPR010000002.1, from coordinate 279,260 downwards.
CTTGCCCTCGGCCAACTCCTCGCTGCCGATAATCACAACCGTAGGGATACCGCGACGATTGGCGTACTCCATCTGCTTTTTCATCTTGCAGATGTCGGGATAAACCTCAGTTCTAACACCTTCGCTACGCAAGATGTCGGCGGCACGTACTGCTGCCAACTGCTCCTGTTCGCCAAGACTCAGGAACAGCACCGAAGTTGAAGTCGAAGTGTACAACGGGAATTCGCCTACATTGCACATCACGTCGTAGATACGATCAGCGCCAAACGAGATACCCACACCCGACACGTTGGGCAAACCGAAGATTCCCGTCAGGTCGTCGTAGCGACCGCCACCGCAGATACTGCCAATAGCATAATCGAGAGCCTTCACCTCGAAAATAGCACCCGTATAGTAGTTCAAACCGCGTGCCAGCGACAGATCGAGTTCGATATCGTAATGGTCACCCAATGCCTTGACATAGCTGAAGATTGTGCGCATCTCCTCGATACCCTTGCGACCCGTTTCGCTTGCGCCAATCACCTCTTCGAGTTTCGCGAGCTTCGTCATATTATCGCCCTCCAACTCCAAGATCGGACGCAGACGAGCCACAGCCTCAGCGTCGATACCGCGCTCGATGAGCTCTGCATTGACAGCCTCCAAACCGATCTTCTCCATCTTGTCGATAGCTACGGTGATGTCGATCATCTTATCGGCATAGCCAATGGTCTCGGCAATACCGTAGAGGATCTTGCGGTTGTTCATTTTGAGTATCGTGCGGATATTGAGTTTGTTGAATACCTCCTTGACAATGCGGATCAACTCTACCTCGTTCATCAAACTACGCGAGCCGATTACATCGACATCGCACTGATAGAACTCGCGGTAGCGACCCTTCTGCGGACGGTCGGCACGCCACACGGGCTGAATCTGATATCGCTTGAAGGGGAACGAAATCTCGTTCTGGTGCTGAACAACGTAGCGCGCAAACGGAACGGTCAGGTCGTAGCGCAGACCCTTCTCGCATATCTTTGCTGCCAATGCGTTCGAGTTTGCCAGCTCCTCAGGGGCAACCTTAGCTGCAAAATCGCCCGAATTGAGCACCTTGAAGAGCAACTTGTCGCCCTCCTCGCCATACTTGCCCATAAGTGTCGAAAGGTTCTCCATTGCGGGAGTTTCGAGCGGTGCATAGCCGAAGGTGTGGAACACCTCTTTGATCGAATCGAAAATATAGTTGCGACGCATCATCTCGACGGGCGAGAAATCGCGTGTACCTTTTGGTATCGAAGGTTTTTGAATAGCCATATTCAGTAAGTTTGTTTTACTCCATCAATTTCTTATACTTAACACGCTTGGGAGTGGTATCCTCGCCCATCGCGCGCTTGTGTTCCTCGTACTCCGAGTACGAACCCTCGAAGAATACAACCTTCGAGTCGCCCTCGAACGAGAGAATGTGCGTAGCAATACGATCCAAGAACCAACGGTCGTGCGAGATTACAACGGCACAGCCTGCGAAGTTCTCCAAACCCTCCTCCAACGCACGCAGTGTATTCACGTCGATGTCGTTGGTCGGCTCGTCGAGCAGCAGAACGTTACCCTCCTCTTTGAGAGCCAAAGCCAAGTGCAGGCGGTTGCGCTCACCACCCGACAGCATACCGCACTTCTTCTCCTGATCGGTACCTGAGAAGTTGAAACGCGAAACGTATGCACGAGCGTTGATCGTACGGTTGCCCAACGTAATCAGGTCGCTATTCTGCGAAATTACCTCATAGACGCTCTTCTCCGGGTCGATCGACTTATGCTGCTGATCGACGTAAGCCAACTTCACGGTCTCGCCGACACGGAAGCTACCCGACGTAGGCTCCTCCAAGCCCATAATCATACGGAACAGCGTTGTCTTACCCGTACCGTTGGGGCCGATCACACCTACGATACCTGCGGGAGGCAGCGAGAAGTTCAAACCCTCGTACAGAACGCGGTCGCCAAATGCCTTGCTCACGTCCTGAGCCTCGATTACGACATTACCCAGACGAGGACCATTCGGAATAAAGATTTCGAGTTTCTCCTCCTTCTGCTTTGTATCCTCGTTCAACATCTTGTCATATGCCGACAGACGAGCCTTGCTCTTAGCGTGACGTGCTTTGGGACTCATACGCACCCACTCCAACTCGCGCTCCAAAGTCTTGCGACGCTTGCTCTCCTGCTTCTCCTCCATTGCCAGACGCTTCGACTTTTGATCGAGCCAGCCCGAGTAGTTGCCCTTCCAGGGAATACCCTCGCCACGGTCGAGTTCCAAGATCCAGCCTGCTACGTTATCCAGGAAGTAACGGTCGTGAGTTACGGCGATAACCGTACCCTTGTACTGTTGCAAGTGCTGCTCCAACCAGTCGATACTCTCGGCATCGAGGTGGTTGGTAGGCTCGTCGAGCAACAGCACGTCGGGCTGCTGCAACAACAGACGGCACAGTGCTACACGGCGGCGCTCACCACCCGAAAGTACCTTGACCGACTGGTCTGCATCGGGACAGCGCAGAGCATCCATTGCACGCTCCAAAACGCTATCCAACTCCCAGCCATTCACCTGATCGATCAGCTCGGTCAGCTCGCCCTGGCGCTCGATGAGGCGCGCCATCTCGTCGTCGCTCATCGGCTCCATAAATTTATTGTTGATCTCCTCGTACTCCTTCAAGAGTGCTACCGTTGCGGCGCAACCCTCCTCGACTACTTCGCGTACGGTCTTGGTGTCGTCGAGCTGCGGCTCCTGCTCCAAGTAACCTACGGTGTAACCGGGTGAGAATACCACCTCGCCCTGATAGTTTTTGTCGATACCTGCGATGATCTTCATCAGGGTCGATTTACCCGAGCCGTTCAGACCGATGATGCCGATCTTTGCGCCGTAGAAGAACGAGAGGTAGATGTTGTTCAAAACCTTTTTCTGGTTGGTGAAAGTCTTGCTCACGCCGACCATTGAAAAGATGATTTTTTCGTCTGCCATAATCTTATATCTGTGTTATTAATATTTGCATTTCGAATATTCGGACAAAGATACAAAAAAAATCGCTAATACCAATCGTCGCTTGCTTGCATCGCACAACTATAAGTATAACAAATAGTCGTATAAGAATAAAGAATCGATTTTTTGGTTAAAATTGAGATTTTTATTACTATATTTGCAGTAGCAATTCAAGCAAACAAAACAATTTAATAATACGTATTAGAAATTATGAAAAGTCTTAAAGGCACTCAAACTGAGCAGAACCTGCTCAAAGCATTTGCAGGTGAGTCGCAGGCTCGCACACGTTACACCTTCTTCGCAAGCGTAGCAAAGAAAGAGGGTTACGAGCAGATCGCTGCTGTTTTTATGGAAACCGCTGAGCAGGAGAAGGAGCACGCTAAGCGTTTCTTCAAGTTCCTCGAAGGTGGCGATGTAACCATCACCGCAACCTACCCCGCAGGTAAGATCGGTACAACCACCGAGAATCTTCTCGCTGCTGCAATGGGCGAGAATGAGGAGTGGGACGTTCTCTATCCTGAGTTCGCTAAGATCGCTGACGAGGAGGGTTTCCCCGCAGTAGCTGCTGCATTCCGCGCAATTTCGACCGTCGAGGCTGAGCACGAGAAGCGCTACTTGAAGTTGTTGAGCCGCATTACCGATGGCGATTTCTTCCGTCGTGACGGTAAGATCTGGTGGCAGTGCCGCAACTGTGGTTTCATCATCGAGGCTGAGGAGGCACCGAAGGCTTGCCCCGCTTGCCTGCATCCGCAGTCGTACTTTGAACCTAAGAAAGAGAACTATTAATAGTTTGGATTCGTTCAATGAGAAAGGCGTTGTCCCGCGATTGGGGCAACGCCTTTCGTTTTTGGCAATGTGATAATTCTATCGGGCGCGAACAATGTCGTGCTGACGCAAGAATGCGTCGTTGTAATGAACGCCCCACAACTCGTAGCGGTCAAATTGTCGTACGATTTTTTGTGAGAAGTTCTCCCAATTCTTCTGCTCGCGCTGCGACCACGCAGTCTCGGCAAGTGCCGACATACGCGGGAACAGGCAGAACTCCGCTTTCCACGTATTTTGAATATACTCAGTCCACAAGCAACCCTGAACACCCATTACGAGCTGTTGCTGCTCAACCGATAATGTGTCGGTCACGGGATCGAAACTATAAACTTTTTCGAGCGACAGCGGGCCACGATGACCAATCTCGTGCTGTGCACGGCTCTCTCTCAGATTAAAATATGACCACTGTGAGCAGGTGAAGATCGTGCGGTTGCCTGCATTGAGAGCATTTGTACCATAGTTCGGGCGACGCCAATTCATAATGATGCAATCCTTCGAAATGCCGCCTTCGAGCACTTCGTCCCAACCGATTGCCTTCTTGCCCTTCGACTCAATCACGCGCTGGACAAAATGAACGATATGGCTTTGCAGTGCCTTCTCGTCTTTAATGCCGTTAGCTCTCATATATTGCTGTGTAGCCTCCGACTCTTGCCACCATTTCTTGGCACACTCGTCACCGCCGAGGTGGATATATGGCGACGGGAAGAGGTCGCACAACTCGCTGAACACATCTTCCAAGAATTTGAAAACCTCCTCCGACGGTGCAAGTACATTGTTGCGACGGTTGTAGATACCCCACGTTGGAGCGCAGCCTTCGACTTTGTCGGGAGCGGTGCTGAAATGGGGATAGACTGCCAAAACGGCCATACAATGACCCGGAATGTCGATTTCGGGAATGACCGTGATGTGTCGCTCGGCAGCATACTCAACCACCTCACGAATCTCTTCGTGAGTATAGTAGTTGCCGTAAGGCAGATAGTGGTATTTGCCCGGGAATATACCCTCGATCTCGCCATTGCGATAGGCACCAATTGCGGTCAGTTCGGGACGACACCTCATCTCTACACGCCAGCCCTGATCGTCGGTCAGATGCCAATGGAAGTAGTTGAGTTTGTGCAGGGCCATAAAGTCGATGTAGCGCTTGATGTAATCGACGGGGAAGAAGTGTCGCACCACATCGAGCAGCATACCGCGATATTCAAAACGGGGATAGTCCTCGATCTCAACCTCTGGCAGACGCGGCAGAATGCCCGCTTGTGTCGGCAGCAACTGAATCAGCGTCTGCACACCGTAGAATACGCCAGCAGCGTCATTACCTTCGATCTCGATGCCCTTATCGAGTGAAATCTTCAAACGATAACCACCCGAAATCTCACCGTTGTTAAGATTCGCCAAACGAATACTTGGATTCATCGGCTCGGTCACCGAAGTCGCTTTCGAACGACGTTTTGCGGGCTGAGGAACATCGACCTGCAACGGAATGCCGAGGTGATGATAGGTATATTCGGCCAAATATTCAGCCGGAAATTTCAGATCATCCTCGGTGCTAATCACGGCTCCGCGCAAGAGCATATAACAGCTGTCGCCTTGGATTGTGGTTTTGACGGGCTCGGGAATGATGTTGAGCTTTGCAGGTGCATTCTGGGCTGTGCCGACCAGAGCGACCAGCGATGCTACGAGTGTGAGAAGTGTTGCCTTCATTTGTTTTTGATTAGTTATAACGGGCAAATATACGAAGTTTTCGTGACTATTTGGTCAATTGTGGCAGATTAATTGTTTTTGTTTTGTCGGTTACGGCGAAAGACGTATCTTTGCAGAGCTACAAACAGAAAAAACGCGAACAATGAATAAATATCTAATGGTCGGCCTTAAAGGCTGCGCAATGGGAATGGCTGATGTTGTGCCTGGTGTATCGGGCGGAACAATCGCTTTTATTTCGGGTATCTACGAAGAGCTGCTCGCTTCGATCAAGAGCATTGACATCGAAGCTGTTAAGCTCCTTTTTACAGGTCAATTCCGCGCATTGTGGAAGAAAATCAATGGCAACTTTCTCTTCTCGTTGGTTGCGGGTATCGGCGTGGCTATTTTGACAATGGCTCGCGTGATGACCTATATGCTCGAAAACCATCCTATTATCACTTGGTCGTTCTTTTTCGGACTGATTATCGCGTCGGCATTGATGGTCGCTCGCGAGGTTAAGCATTGGAGTGTTGCGCCTATTGTGACAATGGTGATTGGCGCAGCGCTGTCATATTGGATTACGGTAGTTTCGCCTGCTACGACACCTAACGATTGGTGGTTTGTAATGTTGTCGGGCGCGATTGCGATCTGTGCTATGATTCTCCCTGGTATTTCGGGTGCATTTATTCTGCTGCTGATGGGCAAATATATGTTCATTATGGAGGCTGTAACCCAAATGAATATCGGTGTGCTGGCACTGTTTGCCGTGGGTGCTATTGTGGGCATTGTGAGTTTTTCGCACGTATTGTCGTGGTTGCTCGCCAAGTGGCACGACGCGACTGTGACAATGTTGATGGGCTTTATGATCGGCTCGCTCAATAAAGTATGGCCGTGGAAGCAGACCCTCGAAACCTATCTCGACAGCCACGGCGTTGAGCAACCGCTGGTGCAGGCGAATGTATCGCCCGTGCAGTTTGAGGCATTAGGGAACGAGTCGTATCTGGTGTTGGCCATCGTGTCGTGCATTGCAGGTTTTGCGCTTATATATATTATTGAGCTGGTAGGTAAGCGAGCTCATTCTAAAAAGGAGGCTTAGACAAGTATGGCAACACGTTTGTATGGACTGATCGGTCGCACGCTCGGACACTCGTTTTCGGCCGGATATTTCGCTCGCAAGTTTGCTGCGAATGCTGCTTTGTCGGATTGTGAATATCGCAATTTCGAGTTGCCAACCATAGACTGCTTGCCGCAAATGCTGGCCGAAAATCCCGATTTGCGAGGCTTCAATGTTACGATTCCGTATAAACGAGAAGTGTTTGCCTACCTCGACGAGATAAGTGATGAAGCACGTGAGATAGGCGCTGTAAATTGCGTTAAATTAGTCGATAACAAACTAATTGGCTACAATACCGATGTCGATGGGATTTGCTCGACGCTCGACCTGCTGATTGGCGGAGCACGTCCCGCTACCCTGCTTTTGGGTACGGGTGGCGCGTCGCAGGCAGTGCAGTATGTGCTGGCAGAGCGCGGTATCGAATATGCTATCGTGTCGCGTGATCCGATGCGCGGCAATATGACCTACGAACAAATTGACGAGCGTGTGATGTCTGAGGTTGGATTGATCATCAATGCAACCCCCGTCGGGACTTTCCCGAATGTTGACGAGGCTCCCGAGATCCCCTATCATCTGCTCGATGAGAGCCACGCACTTTTTGACTTGGTCTATAATCCTCCCGTAACGCGATTTTTGGCACTTGGTGCCGAGCGCGGTGCTCAGACGGTCAATGGGCAGTTGATGCTCGAACGTCAGGCCGAGCGCGCGTGGGCAATCTGGAACGAGTAGTCGAATTTACTCACCTTTTATAAACGATTCAAGCAACTGCATTGCGCGGGTTGCGTCCTCTTCGCGTACCATTAGTTCGGCCGCTATATCTTCGATTGGAAGAATCGAGGCCATATATTCGTTGCGCACGAACGACTCGATACCGGCATTGTCGAGTATCGAACGGGCAACGGCAATCTGCTCGTTGTGGTCGAATCGAAAAAGTGTAACCAGATTTTGTGAGTTCATTTTGGTGTCTTTCATACGGTTTCGAAATTGATCAAAATATTGTTGATAAAATCATTGGTGAGTATAGACAAAATGTGTGCAAGTTTGCTTATCTTTGCCTACAATTGAATGATTAGCCCAATGCAAAATTTCGTACACTTACACGTTCACTCTCAATACTCGATCCTCGACGGACAGGCGAGCATATCGCGTTTGGTAGATAAGGCAATGGCGGACGGTATGCCCGGTATAGCCCTGACCGATCACGGTAATATGTTTGGTGTCAAGGAGTTCTATAACTATGTCAAAAAACAGAACGGTAAGAAACGTGATAAAATCAAAGGGTTGAAAAAGTTGCTTGCTGCGCTCGAAGACCTGATGGCCGAGCACGCCGATATGGCTGCATATTTGGCTGATCGCAAGCTTGAATTGCTGAAATTGGATACCCACAAAGATGCCTCGCCCGAAGCGGCAGTTGCGCACTCTAAATTGCGTAGCCACGTCGAACAGGTCGAGTCGATGGATAAGGAGTTCGGTTTCAGCCCTGCGACGGCGCGCGAGAAGATTGCAAAGTTGGAGTCAGTACCCGATTTCAAGCCGATTATTGGTTGCGAGGTCTATGTGGCTCGTCGTGCCCTGCACCTCAAAGATAAATCACACAAGGAGGACCAGAGCGGTTATCACCTCATTCTGCTGGCAAAGAACGAGAAGGGTTATCACAACCTGATTAAGATTGTTTCGAAGGCGTGGACCGAAGGTTTCTATATGCGTCCGCGAACCGACCGCACGGAGTTGGAGAAGTACCACGAGGGTCTGATCTGTTGCTCGGCCTGCTTGGGTGGCGAGATTCCCAAACGCATTACCAACGAGCAGATGGCCGAAGCGGAGGAGGCTGTACAGTGGCATAAACGTGTCTTTGGCGACGACTACTATTTAGAGTTGCAGTTGCACAAGGCGACCGTTGCACGTGCTAACCACGAGGCCTATCCGATGCAGCTCAAAGTCAATGAACAACTCAAACAGCTGGCCGCGAAATACAATATTAAGCTCATCTGCTCGAACGACGTTCACTTTGTTGACGAAGAGAATGCCGAGGCGCACGATCGATTGATCTGCCTCAGTACGAGCAAGGATCTGGACGACCCGAAGCGTATGCTCTACTCGAAACAGGAGTGGTTGAAGACGCGCGAGGAGATGGCGAAGATCTTTGGTGATGTGCCCGAAGCTATGGCCAACACGGTTGAGATATGCAATCAGGTGGAGCACTACTCTATCGACCACGCGCCGATTATGCCTACGTTTGCTATTCCCGAGGAGTTTGGCACTGAGGAGGAGTATCGCTCTCGACTGACCGAGAAGGACTTGTTCGATGAGTTTACGCGCGATGAGAATGGCAATGTGGTGATGAGTGAGGAAGATGCGCATAAGAAGATCGAGCGTTTGGGCGGTTACGACAAACTCTATCGAATCAAGTTCGAGGCCGACTACTTGGCTCATTTGACATTTATCGGAGCCAAGAAACGATATGGCGATCCGCTGACCGATGAGGTGCGCGAGCGATTGGTGTTCGAGTTGCACATTATGAAGACGATGGGTTTCCCGGGTTACTTCCTCATTGTGCAGGACTTTATTGCGGCGGCGCGTGAGCAACTCGATGTGTCGGTGGGTCCGGGTCGTGGCTCGGCAGCTGGCTCGGCTGTTGCTTATTGCTTGGGAATTACACAGATCGACCCTATTGCCTACGACCTGCTGTTTGAGCGATTCCTGAATCCCGACCGTATTTCGTTGCCCGATATCGATATCGATTTCGATGATGATGGTCGTGGTCGCGTGCTGAATTGGGTAACGCAAAAATATGGTAAAGAGAAGGTTGCACACATCATTACCTATGGAACGATGGCAACCAAATCGGCTATCAAGGACGTTGCCCGAGTGCAGAAACTGCCTTTGACTGACTCGAATAATCTGTGTAAGCTTGTCCCCGAAAAGACTCCTGATGGCAAGCGAGTGAAGAATCTCGGTCAGGCTATCGACCTTGTGCCCGAACTGAAAGAGGCCGAGCAGTCGACCGACCCGATTATGCACGATACGATCAAGTATGCAAAGATGCTCGAAGGCAACGTGCGCAATACGGGCGTTCACGCTTGTGGTACGATTATCTGCCGCGATGATATTACGGATTGGGTACCTGTTTCGACTGCCGATGATAAGGAGACGGGTGAGAAGATGCTCGTGACGCAGTATGAAGGCTCGGTGATTGAGGATACGGGTCTGATCAAGATGGACTTCTTGGGTCTGAAAACACTGTCGATCATCAAGGACGCTGTTGAAAACGTATTCTATACACGCGGCATTAAGGTCAATATTGACGATTTCGGGATCATCACCGATCCTAAGACATATAAACTCTATTGCGAGGGCCGTACGGTCGGTACGTTCCAGTTTGAGTCGGGCGGTATGCAGAAATATCTGCGTGAGTTGCAGCCTTCGACCTTTGAGGACCTGATTGCAATGAATGCACTGTATCGTCCCGGTCCGATGGACTACATTCCGCAGTTTATTGCGCGTAAGCACGGCGACGAGCCGATTGTCTATGATATTCCGATTATGGAGAAGTATCTGAAAGATACCTACGGCATTACGGTCTATCAGGAGCAGGTGATGTTGCTGTCGCGATTGTTGGGCGGTTTCACGCGAGGCGAGAGCGACACGTTGCGTAAGGCGATGGGTAAGAAGTTGAAGGATAAACTGGACGAACTCAAACCCAAGTTCATTACGGGCGGTCAGAAGAATGGTCACGATCCGAAGGTGCTCGAAAAAATCTGGGCCGATTGGGAGAAGTTTGCGTCGTATGCGTTCAACAAGTCGCACGCTACGTGCTACTCGTGGGTGGCATTCCAGACGGCATACCTCAAAGCCAACTACCCGCCTGAGTTTATGGCGGCGGTGCTGAGTCGCAACCTCTCGAATATCGATCAATTGACGATTTATATGGCCGAGTGTAAGCGAATGGGTATCAAGGTGCTCGGTCCCGATGTGAATAAGTCGTTCCACAACTTCTCGGCTGACGCTGAGGGTAATGTGCGTTTTGGTCTGGCGGCAATCAAGGGCGTTGGCGAGGCAGCTGTGAAGAGTATTATCGACGAGCGTCGAGTCAATGGCGAGTTTAAGGATATATATGATTTTATGGAGCGTGTCAATTTCTCGGCAGTCAATAGCAAGTGTATCGAGAATATGGCATACGCTGGTGCGTTCGATTCGCTGATTGATTTCCACCGTAGTAAGCTGACGGCTCAGGATATGCGTTCGCGTGAGGGCGATACGATGTTGCAGCAGTTGATTCGTTACGGCTCGAAGTATCAGGCCGATCGCCAGAGTTCGATGCAGAGTCTGTTTGGCGGTATGGGTGTTGCAGTTGAGATCGCACGACCGACTGTCCCCGTTTGTCCGGAGGCGTCGCAAATCGAAACGCTCAAAAAGGAGCGCGAGGTTGTGGGTCTGTATCTGTCGGCACACCCGCTCGATGACTATAAATATATCCTCGATAATATGTGCTCGGTGCAGTTGAGCGATCTGAAAGATGTGGCAAATAGCCAGCCGCGCGATGTGTCGTTTGGCGGTATGGTGATCGAAACCCAGCACCTGACATCGAAACAGGGACGCCCGTATGGCCGTTTCAAGATGGAGGATTATAGTGGTGAGATACACGAATTCTCGCTCTTCGGTCGTGAATACGAGAATCTGCGCAAGTATATGTACAACGACTATATGCTCTATGTCAAGGGTAAGATCCAGCCTCGTCGATTCCAGTCGAAGGAGAATATTGCGAAGGGACGTACGGAGATGGAGTTGATGATTACGTCGATTATGCAGATGCACGAGGTCGAGGAGCATATCAAGGATATGTATGTTACACTTAATGTGAATGAACTGACCGAGACTTTTGTGCGCGATTTGACCGACCGAATCAAGGAGTCGAAGGGCAAAACGACGTTGCGTATCAAGATTCGCGAAACGGAGGGTGATGTGTCAGTGCAGATGTATTCAAATACGTACAAGATTTCGCCACGTGAGATGGCTGTATTTTTAGAGGATAACGGAGTAAATAAGGATAATTATCAAATCAAATAATAACAAACTAAAACACTTTTACAGTTATGGCATTAGCAATTACAAACGAGAATTTTCAGGAGGTGATCGGCTCGGAGCAGCCGGTGGTTATCGATTTTTGGGCAGAGTGGTGCGGTCCGTGCCGTATGATTGCTCCGATCATTGATGAGTTGGCAGCAGAGTATGAGGGTCGCGTGCTGGTAGCAAAGTGCGACGTCGAGGAGTGCGAGGAGGCAGTTGCTAAGTTTGGCGTTCGCAACATTCCGACCGTTGTTTTCGTTAAGGGCGGCGAGGTTGTTGACAAGAACGTAGGCGCAGCGTCGAAAGATGCGTTGAAGGCTAAGATCGAGAAGTTGCTCTAATACCACGCTTGAACGATGATACGTCGTATAGATTGGTACGGAATGGACGCGGTGGAGTTCTCGAAGGGGGACTACACTGCCCTGCTTATTCCGTCGATGGGTGCGAATTTGGTTCGTTTGGCAAATACGCGTCTTGGCATCGAGATTTTGCGTACGCCCAAGGCTGATGAGGTCGAGAATTTCAAGGTTCGCCCCCACGTTTATGGTCTGCCGCTGTTGTTGCCGCCCAACCGTATCGCTGGTGCTCATTTTGAGTTCGAGGGTCGCAGCTACAATTTCCCGGTGACAATTCCCGCTGAGGGTGCTTATCATCACGGTGTGATTAAGTCGCAGCCGTTCGTTGTGTCGAAGGCTGTCGAAAGCGACGAAGAGGTGCTCATCGAGGCTCGATTCTATTCGAACGCTGCCAATGATGTGATCTTCCGTCACGTGCCCCACGAATTCAAGTGCAAGATGATCTTCCGCCTGAGCAATAAGGGCTTGGAGCACTCGGTAGTGTTCTTCAACCGCAGCAAGAACGCAATGCCGATTGGTGTCGGTTATCATACTCCGATCAATGTTCCGTTTATGGCAGATAGCACGGGCGATGATTACCGTTTGGTACTTTCGGCTGGCGAGCGTTGGTTGCTGACCGATCAGAACCTGCCGAGCGATACTCGCACTCCATTGGAGGGTGCGTTTGAGCATTTGGCAGACGAGGGCGTCGTGCCCGTAGGTCACGGTGCGATCAGTGCTGCATTTACGCTTGCACCGATCGAGGTTGATGGCAAGGAGTACCGCGGTGCGATTATCCGCAACGTTCGCAATGGTCACCGAGTTTTCTATCGCGTTGATGAGAAGACTAAGTATTGGACCGTTTGGAACAATGGTGGCGAGGTGCCTTGGATCTGCCCCGAGCCTATGTCGTGGGTGACCAATGCTCCCAATATGCGTGAGTTGCCCGACGAATTGACCGGTTTCTCGTCGATCGCACCTAATGACAAGTGGTCGATGACTACGTGGCTCTACGCCGAGTAGTCAACTACCCTACTCGCTAAAATTCAACCGCCTGCCCGAATCAAGTCGAGCAGGCGGTTGCCCTTTTAATAATAAATGTCGCTAATCAAAAGTTGAATAAATTAGGTCGATTACTCTATTTTTTAGGTGAGATATGTTGTCTGTTATAGAATGTTGCCGGTGGCGTCGACCTTGATATATCTGTCGCGTTCGCCCTTCTCGATCTCAACCAGATAGTAGCTGCCCTGCGGTGTATCCACCTGCTTTGCGTTGTCGATAAACCAACTTGCGTACTCGATCGCTATTCGATTGACTACCTCAGTGGGAAGAGCATTGCGATTGATATCGGTCTCGGTGCGCAACCATCTGAACGACAGGTCGAGATAGACATCGCGTTTGATGTTGTTGCTGTCGATGATATCGACCTCGATTGTTTTGCGATCACGATCCATATCGATAATACGTGCTTGCGGATAGATCTCGATGACACTTGCCTGAATATTGTCACTATTCGAATACAGCATCATATCACCGTAATCGTCGTACTTCTCGCAGCTGCTCAGTGCGAAAGGTGCCAAGATTGAAATTGCCAATAAATAAACTCGTTTCATAATATTTTCTTTGTTTTAATTTATACTGTTTGTTTTTCTTGATACAAAGGTCATATATGAATTTGAAACGAATTTGAAATTTTGCGGTCGAGCGATATTTTTTTCGAAAAAATACAAAAAATAAGGGCAAGGTACCGAAATACCCTGCCCTTGTCGATTATAATAGGTGTGATTTATCGCTCGATCAACTCAATGCTGCGACGGATGAACGAGGTGAGATTCTTACCCTTCAACATGCCGTTCGACAACAGAGCGAGGTCGATAATCTGACGCACGCGGCTATTAGCCGAGCCGATTTCGCGCAGACGAGTGTTGCGTTCGTTGAGCAATTCGCCAATTCGCTCGTTGAGCTGAGTGCGCATCGACTTCTCCTCGTCGGTCAGGTCGGCCTCCTTCTTATCCTTGATGACCTCCATGAAGCGGGTCTGCTCAGCGGTTGCTGCGTCGATCTTCTTGGTCATCGTGCGCAACTTGTCACCATACTCCTTCTCGACTTTGTCGAGCAGATCGAGCACAATCGGGTGATTGCCGTTGACAGCGATGGTGAAGTTGTCGGGCATCTGACCATAGAACTGACTCATACCGCCACCACTTACGGCTGCCATCTCCTTCATTCGACGCATATACTCGTTCTGGATAATCACTACGGGTGCGTCATCTGCGTCCATAGCCTCGAAAGCGATGTTGTAAGTGATCTTCTCATCGACGGGCATCTGGCTTTCGAAAACGGGGCGCATAATATCCTGCTGCGCTGCGGTGAGCGACATTGTTTGTGCGTTAGCCTTGCGAATCAACTTGTCAACGACGTCGCTATCGACACGCACGAAACTGCACTTCTCGTTCTTATTCTCGTACCAATTTATGTAGTGGCTATCGAGCTGACCATTCATCAGCAGAACATCATAACCGCGAGCCTTTGCGCTCTCAATGAAACTCATCTTGTCGATCGCATCGTCGGCATAGAGGAATACAAGCGTGCCATCTTTGTCGGTCTGGTTTTCGCGTACCAGGTCGGCATACTCCTTCGGCGTGAAGTACTTACCATCGGTATTCTTCCACAACATAAAGTCCTGAGCTCGCTCCGAGAACTTCTCGTCGGTGATAATGCCATATTGGATAAAGATCTTCAAATCGTCCCACTTTGACTCATATTCGGGGCGCATCGTATTGAACAACTCCTGCAAACGGTCGGCTACCTTGCGAGTGATATAGCCCGAGATCTTCTTCACGTTGCTGTCGCTCTGCAAGTAGCTACGCGATACGTTCAGCGGAATATCGGGCGAGTCGATCACACCGTGCAGCAGCGTCAAGAACTCAGGAACAATACCTTCGACCGAGTCGGTCACGAACACCTGATTGCAGTAGAGTTGAATTTTGTTCTTCTGAATTTCGAAGTTGTTGCGAATTTTCGGGAAATAGAGAATACCCGTCAGGTTGAACGGATAGTCGATGTTCAGATGGATGTAGAACAGCGGATCGTCGCTCATCGGATACATCTCGCGGTAGAACTCCTTGTACTGCTCTTCGGTGATCTCCGACGGCTTGACGGTCCATAAGGGTTTCACATCGTTTATAATGTTATCCTTGTCAGTATCGACATATTTGCCGTCCTTCCACTCCTTTTTCTTTCCAAATGCGATCTCGACGGGCAGGAAGCGGCAGTATTTGCACAGCAGTCCCTCGATCTGAGCAGGCTCGGTGTACTCCTTGCAACCCTCCGAGATGTGCAGGATAATATCGGTACCGCGACCGCGCTCCTCGTCCACCTCAGTCATCGTGTATTCGGGTGTGCCCTCGCAGTTCCAAATGACAGTCTTCGAGCCTTCACGGTACGAACGAGTGCGGATCTCAACCTTGTCCGATACCATAAATGCCGAGTAGAATCCCAAACCGAAGTGGCCGATAATTGCCTGATTCTGGTACTTTGCCATAAACTCCTCGGCACCCGAGAATGCAATCTGATTGATGTACTTATCAACCTCTTCGGCGGTCATACCGATACCCGAGTCTGAAACGGTCAGCGTGCGAGCTGCCTCATCGACCGATACACGAATGGTCAGGTTGCCCAATTCGCCTTTGAATTCGCCAATTGACGATAGTGTGCGCAACTTTTGGGTTGCGTCGACAGCATTCGAAACAAGCTCACGCAAGAAGATTTCGTGATCCGAATAGAGGAATTTTTTGATTACGGGGAATATGTTTTCAGTTGTTACCCCAATTTTTCCGTTTTGCATAGTAGTATTATCGTTTTTTTAGTTTTATTCTCTGCTTGCGATAATACACAAACTATGTGCCAGCACGATTTCGCTGACATTTTGGCACACGAAATGGCATACTAACACGCTATTTGTCATAAAACAAAGATGAGGATTGTGCCACTCATTGCCAATCCTCATCTTCTATACTATATTCGTTCGCTTAGCCTTAGTCATTCAAACCAGCTTTGCGTAGCACATCCAAGAACCATTCGGGTGCTCGGCACGGGCGACGGGTTGCACTTTGCATAAATCCCAGCACTACCTTGCCTTTATTAATCAGCTCTTCTCTCTGATTGTAGACATCATAGAAGAACTCAATGCGTGCCATCGGCATCTTCTCCACCCTGACCACGAAAGTCAGTAGATCATCATAATAAGCCGGTGCATAGTAGTGCAACTGAACATCGACCACAGGCATCATCACCCCTCGATCCTCCATCTCCTTGTACGAAAGACCAAGTTGACGAATGGCCTCACCACGAGCCTCCTCGAAATATGCGACATAGTTCGAATGATGGATTATACCCATCTGGTCGGTGTCGCGGTAGCGAGCGCGAATCTGTACCTTAAATTCGAGCATCGTGTTATTCGCCACGGCTGTAATTGGGAGCCTCACGGGTGATGGCTACATCGTGCGGATGCGACTCCTGAACACCCGAGTTGGTGATGCGGATAAACTGAGCCTTCTTCAATGCCTCGATATTCTTAGCACCTACGTAACCCATACCCGAACGCAAACCACCAACCAGCTGATAGATAACCTCAGCCAGCGTACCCTTGAACGGAACACGTGCTGCAATGCCCTCGGGAACGAGCTTCTTGGTGTCGGTCTCGTTACCCTGGAAATAACGATCCTTCGAACCGCACTGCATAGCCTCCAACGAACCCATACCACGGTAGGTCTTGAACTTACGACCATTGTAAATAATAGTTTCGCCTGGCGACTCCTCTACACCTGCAAACATCGAGCCTGCCATTACACAGTCGCCACCAGCAGCCAATGCCTTCACGATATCGCCCGAATAGCGCAGACCACCATCGGCAATAATACCAACATCGCTACCCTTCAATGCCTTAGCTACGTCGTAGATAGCCTCCAACTGCGGAACACCTACGCCTGCGATTACACGAGTGGTGCATATCGAGCCAGGACCGATACCAACCTTCACGCCATCAGCGCCAGCGTCAGCCAAATAACGTGCAGCCTCACCTGTTGCGATATTACCAACAACAACATCAATGTCGGTATAAGTAGCCTTAATCTGCTTCAACAGATTTACTATATTCTTCGAGTGGCCGTGTGCTGAGTCGAGAACGACAACATCAACCTGCGAGTCGTGCAGTGCTGCCACGCGATCCATTGAGTCGGGAGTAACGCCCACACCCGCAGCCACGCGCAGACGACCCTTGGCATCCTTGCAAGCGTTAGGATTCTGCTGCACCTTAGTGATGTCCTTGTAGGTGAGCAAGCCGACCAATTTGCCGTTAGCGTCAATAACGGGCAACTTCTCGATCTTGTTCTGCAACAATACGTCAGCAGCGTGAGCCAAATCGGGATTGGTCGTCGTAACCAGACCCTCGCAGGTCATCACCTCCTCAATCTTGCGCGACATATCGCGCTGGAAACGCAGATCTCGGTTTGTAACGATACCGATCAGGATATTTGCGTCGTTCACAACGGGAATACCACCGATCTTGTTGTCGTGCATCAATTTCAGCGCATCACCTACGGTGTTGTCCTTCGAGATAGTGATAGGATCGTAGATCATACCGTTCTCTGCACGCTTAACCTTGCGTACCTGAGCGGCCTGAGCTGCGATACTCATATTCTTATGAATCACACCGATACCACCCTCGCGAGCGATGGCAATAGCCAATTCTGCTTCGGTTACGGTGTCCATTGCAGCCGAAACAATCGGAGTGTTAAGACGAATGTTACGAGTGAATTTCGATGTGATATCCACTTCGCGGGGCAATACTTCCGAGTATGCCGGAACGAGGAGCACGTCGTCGAACGTCAGGCCCTCGGTCTTGATTCTATCGGTAATAAATGACATAAGCTATATGGGTTTTTAATTGACAAAGATAACATTTTTTTTTCAATCGTGGATATCTTTTGCGCATTTTTATCCAATCCGATCGATAAATCCAATTTGCAGGGGCTCTTCTAAGTTATACATTGATGCAAAATCGAGGTTGATGCCACTATGCGAGATCATCAGAACGGCCGAGCCCTGCCCCTTGATCTGCACTCGATAGCGACCATTGGGCGGCAGTAATTTGTAGGGATCGGCAACGTACTCTTTGATGTTGGCAATCAGAATATAAGGACGGCCCAGCAGACGCATTGCGTGAGCCATATCGCCCTCGGCAATCAATGTTCGTACGACGGTCGAACTGACCTTCTCGTCATCGATTTGTTGGCGTGAAATTTCGCACACCTCAAAACCACACTCCTCTTGCAACGATTGCAGAAAACGGAAGTCGCCATCTTTATTGTGCCCGAAATGGTGGTTGTAGCCTACAACCAGCGTTCGCACGCCAATCTTTTTGACCAAATATTCACGCACATACTCCTCCGATGTCAAGCGACTAAACTCCTCAGTAAATGGCGCAACGACGAGGTGATCAATGCCAACCTCGTCGAGCAGTGTGATCTTCTCTTCGAGCGTATTGAGTAGTTTCAGTCCCTCGGCTTTGCCCAACACAATTCGTGGGTGCGGAGCAAATGTCACCACAACGCTCTCGCCGCCATTCATTGCGGCTAATTCGTTGATTCGTTGCAATATGGCGCGATGACCACCGTGCACACCATCATACGACCCGACCGTTACGACGGGGTTGCGAAATGCAGGCAGAGAGTCGAAACCGTAATGAACCGTCATTGCTAAATATCTTTTTCCTCGTTCTCCTTAACGAAATAGGCCACCTTTTCGAGCAGAGTCGTGATGTCGTAGTTCTCGACCACGATACCGTGCGGCAGATTCAACGGCTTCGATGTGAAATTCAGCACGCCCTTGATACCCGCATTGATTATTGGCACCACCAACTCCGAGGCCACGCGTGCAGGCGACGAGAGCACCACGATATTGACGCCCAGCTCATCAACGCGCTCCTCGAATTCGTCCATATGGAATACGGGAATGCCGTCGATCATCGTGCCTACCTTATCCGCATCGATATCGAATGCAGCCGTGATCTTCAATTTCAGGTCTTTGCTATTGAAGTATTTCGTAATGGCCTGTCCGAGATGACCCATACCAATTACACCAATATTCATCGGCGATTCACTGTCGAGGATTGACGAAATGAAGTCAATCAGAACCCTCACATCATAGCCCTTCTTAGTATCGCTCGAAAAACCGATCAACATCAGATCGCGGCGCACCTGAACTGCCGTAATGCCGTGCATACCGGCAAGTACGTGCGAGAAAATATGTGTAATACCCTGCTTGTGGCAACGCAGCAACGTGCGTCGATATTCGCTCAGACGCTCGATAGTCTTTTCGGGGATATTGCTCGGAATATTGCTCATCGTATAATGACTTTTGTTTAACCCTACAAAGATAGCGATTCCCACTGAAATTTCGGTTAACATTTATAAAAATAAACGACCGCCATCTGTGTAGCGGTCGTTTATCTATCGTTTTGTCCTGCTTTTTTTAGCGATTGCCGAGTGTCGAGCCACCCTTCAAGCTGACAAAACCAATCTCGCAGTCACCCTTGAAGTAAAGTGAGCTATTGCCCGAAAGTTCAGCAACATCCAGTCGATCGTTGCACTGGATCTTCGCATCGCTACCACCTGCCAACTCGCAAGCTGCCTTCTTGGTCTTGAAGTTGTAGCCGTTGAACTTTGAACTGCCCTCCATAACGAGTTTCAACTCATCAGCCTTGCCTGCCAATTCGCACTTGCCGTTGCCGATCATTTCGATTTGCACATTTTGGCGCACATCGAGCTTCATCTCAACCTGAGCGCCACCCAGCAGAGTGAGTTTCATCGACTCGGCAATGATCTCCTCCTTGATATTGAATTTGCAGTTATCACCAATGGTCAAAGCCGTCACCATTCGGTTATTGGGCACTGTAACGACAACGTCTTTCTTCGGCTTAATGGTCTCACCCGTTCTGAAACGAATAATCAACTCGCCACCAATAACCTCAGTTACAACATACTCGCATACATTTTCGTCGGCCGAAACCACAACGCCCGATAGCTGTTCGCGCGAGAAATTCACGGCAATACCATCGGTTACCGAAATAGCTGTATATGATTCGATTGTACGTGCATCCTTTTTCTCGGCACCATTGCCCTTGATCGGGCTCTTTGCCTGGCACATTGCAGTGGCCATTACGATCATTGCGACCGTCAAAATCAACTTCTTCATCTATCTCTGTTTTTTAATTTTATTCACCCGAAATGGTATAGTCGTTATTGTAGCGAACGATTGACCATTGATTGTTTACGAATGAGTCGCCGGCTTGTGCCTGCGTGAATTGATACGATGTCTGCAACGGCTTGTGAGCTGCCGACTGAACATACCCTACTACGCCCATCGACGAAACCACAGCTCGACCAAATATCACAGCCGCGTCGTAACCACGATATGAATACATCGAAGGCAACGATTGGTAAGCGTTGATATAACGACTGTCGAAATTGTCAATCACGCCGTCGCCACGCTTTGCAAGATACGATGTCAAATAGCTGACACCCATCTTGAAAAAGAGGTTACGATCAATATTGTTGAAACGATTCCAACGCGACGAGCCGATTACATTGACTGTTGCCGAGTGCAGTTGCGAACGGCTGACAAGATTGTTGTGGGTCGAACTCAGCGCCGCCAAAATCTTATCAACTTCCAGCTCGCCACGAGCCATCACAACATAGACGTTGCGACTCTCGCTCTTAAACAGATTTGACGGCATATCACCACCCGAATAGGTGAGCGACTGATAGGTTTTGCCCGCCAGAGCACTCTTCACCTCAGACTCCAACTCCGTGTCATTCGACTTTCCATATACAAGAACAATGTTGTCATCCTCGGCAAACATCGTTCTCATTTGCTCGACCTTTGCACTCTCTTTGGGAGCCATTCCGAACAATATGGGTGCGTGCAGAGAATCGGTCGCAGCCAACGGCGACACCACCGCAACTCTTTTCTCGACAGCATACGGCAGAACTACTTGCAACTCGTTGTCATAGACGGGACCTACAATCAGATTCGCATCGGCGAAATCCTCACTATTGATAATCTCGCTGACTGCCTGCTCCGAGCGAGCCGAGTTGTACAGATCAATCGTAAACGACAGACCCTCAGCTTTCAAATCCTCCATTCCGAGCAAAAAGCCCTGATAGAACTCCAAGTAGCTCGCATTCGCAACACCGTCGGCACGAAGCGGCAACATCAGCGCAATCGTTGCGTGACGAGCACTCTCGCTTGTAGTTATCTCGACGTTTTCGAATACGGGAGGCTGTTCGATATCGGTCGGAGCCTGAATCGTCGAATCGGGTTGCTCGGTCGGAATATTAGCTTGCTCGGCAGCCCCAACTCGAATCATAGCACCCGCCTTCAAACCATCGGTCAGCGAATTCCACTCGATCAACTCCTCCTGCGTAACGCCATAGAGTTTGCTGAGTGAATAGAGCGTCTCGCCGTGTGCCACCAAGTGATATTTATAGTCATTCGATACGCTATTCAAAGCCTCGGTGTACTCGTTGAGTTGCTCCATTGATTGTTGCTCGTTGCTGTCGCCCTTATCGGCTTTGCGGATCAAAACCGTCTGACCAATAGCCAAATGAGTCGGATCGAGCGAGGCATTATCTTCGAGCAACGTCGCAACGGGCACAGCATACATGCGCGAAATCGAATAGACGGTTTCGCCCTGCTTAACTTCGTGCTCGTCGAACAGACGATTGATCTTGCGTTGCGACATTTTCGGCTGCGCGACACCCACTGCGGGGATTTTTAACACCTGACCGGCCTTCAATCCACCCGCCACCAAAGGATTGTAGTGGACGATGGCGGCAGTCGAAACATCGTAAGCCTTCGCCAACGAATAGAGCGTCTGCCCTGCCTCGACGGTGTGCACATAATAGCTATCGCCCTCGATGCGAACGATACTCTCGGAGCGTCGCACATCGTGTGTTTGAGCCGTTGTGTCGATACTGATCATAAGCGTGGCTAACGCTAACGTAGTAATCAATAGTTTCTTCATTGATTAATCTTTCTAAAAACTATTTTTTGTCGCGCAGACGAATCTCGGTGATCACCTTTTTAGTATATAACGGGAAATCTCCATTCATCATCCACGAATAGTAGCTCGGCTCTTCGCGGAACACATCTGCGACCGAGCGTCCCTTATACTTGCCAAATCCGAATACCTCTTCGCCCTTCTCGTTGTACAGGATTCGACCTGCATAATCCGCCGACTGCCCGCGTGCCGAGAAATCAGCCAAATAGGCCACGTCGTTTTGCAGTTCGGGATAGCGGTCCAGCTGTGCCATCAGAACCTCGTAAGTGGCCATCGTATCGGCCTCAGCCGAGTGCGCGTTTTCGAGCGTCTTGTCGCAATAGAATCTATATGCCGCTTCGAGCGTGCGTTGCTCCATTTTATGGAAAATGTTCTGCACGTCGATAAATTTTCGGTTCTTGAAATCGACATTCACGCCCGCACGCAGGAACTCCTCCATCAACACGGGTACATCGAACTTGTTCGAGTTGAAACCGCCGAAATCACAACCTTCGAGATAGGCAGCCAGCGACTTGGCAATTGCACGGAAGGGAGGCTCGTTAGCCACATCTTCGTCCGTAATGCCGTGCACAGCCGTTGCCTCCTCGGGAATGTGCATTTCGGGGTTCAGGCGACGAGTCTTGACCTCCTTTTCGCCATTGGGGAAGACCTTGACGGTCGAAATCTCCACTATGCGGTCGCGAGAGGTGTCGACACCCGTCGTTTCGAGATCGAAAAATACGATCGGATTTTTAAGGTTAAGTTGCATTGTCGCGCCTATGCGTTAATCATCATCGGCATCAACAACATCAGCGTATCGCTACTCTGCTTGTCGTCGTAAACGGGCTTGAATACACCTGCACGGGTCGAATCTGCCAACTCAATCTGCACGGTCGGAGTCTCGGTATTTGCCAAGATCTCAACCAAGAAGGTCGATTTGAAACCGATCGTGATAGGCTCGCCATCGTAGCTGCACGACAACGACTCCTTAGCCGAAACCGAGAAATCGAGGTCCTGAGCAGTCAGGTTTACGGTGTTGCCCGCTACGTCCATACGGATCAGGTTAGTTGCCTGGTTCGAGCATACTGCAACGCGCTTGATACCGTTCAACAACTCGATACGATCGATCAGCACCTTGTTGGGGTTAGCTGCGGGAATTACAGCGTTGTAGTTCGGGTAGTTACCCTCGATCAGACGGCAAACCAAAGTGTGGCTCGTGAGCTCGAAAATAACGTTCTTATTATCGAAGCTGACTTTGATCGAATCGTCCTCCTTCAACAACACGCTCTTCAATAAGTTAGCTGGCTTCTTGGGCAGAATGAACGATGCAGCAATCTGCGACTGTGCCTCAGCGGTGTAGCGTACCAACTTGTGAGCATCGGTACCTACGAAAGTAGTAGTCTCGGGCTGAATATTGATGAATACACCATTCATTACGGGGCGCAACTCATCGTCTGCCGTTGCGAAAATGGTCTTGTTGATACCTGCGACCAGAGTGTCAACATCGAACTCAATCTCCTTCTTATCTTCGGCCAATGCAGGCAGTGCGGGATAGCTCATACCCGATACGCCGGGGATCGACGAAACACCGCTATTCCAGCAGATCTTGATCTCCCAAGTCGAGTCATTAACCTCGATTGTCAGGGGCATTTCGGGGAACTCTTTGAGCGAGTCGAGCATCAGTCGTGCGGGAGCCGCGATTACACCCTCCTGCTCAACATTGTCAACCTCGATGCTGCCGATCAAAGTGGTTTCGAGATCCGAAGCGGTAACCTTCAAGCGACCGTCACGCAACTCGAACAAGAAGTAGTCGAGAATGGGCAACTGATTCTTATTGCTGATAACTTTGCCCGTGGTTGCCAACAGCGACAACAGGGCAGAACTTGAAACTGAAAATTTCATAACGTTTTGTTTGCTTTTATTGTTTATACTCTTTTTGTTATCTATTTTTCTGTTGCCAAACGATCGAGAGCCATCTCAATCATCTGACGTACAAATGTTTTGTAATCTGTTTCGACGTCGAGCGCAACACGCTGGGCGATGATCGTGCATATGGTTGCGGCGCGGTGTCCCATCAGTGCAGCCAAGCCGGCCAATGCCGATCCCTCCATTTCGAAGTTGGTAATGCGACGCTCGCCAAAGCGGAACGACTCGATCTTCGCATTCAGTTCATTATCTGCGGGCTCCAAACGCACCCAGCGACCTTGCGGTGCATAGAATCCGGGAGCCGAGATTGTAATGCCCTCCATTGTCGTGTCGCGGAACAACTCGAAGAGGCTCTTGTCGGCATCGATAAAATAGGGTTTGGGCAACAATTCGCTCCAACCCGTATGCTCGATAAATGCCTTCTCGATAGGCAGATCACATACCTCATTGCGACCTTTGTAGTAGTTGAGCAGACCGTCAAATCCAACCGACGAGCGCGAAAATACTGCTGTTCCAACCTTAATGTCGGGCTGAATTGCTCCCGACGTGCCCAAGCGAACGAGTGTCAGTTGTCGCAACTCGGGCTTGACCTGTCGCGTTGCGAAATCGATATTGACCAATGCGTCGAGCTCGGTCACTACGATATCAATATTATCGGTGCCGATACCGGTCGAGATGACCGACATACGTTTACCCTTATAGGTGCCCGTAATGGTAACAAATTCGCGATTTGCCACGCGGCACTCTTGGTTATCAAAATATGACGCAACCATCTCAACTCGTGCGGGATCGCCAACGAGCAAAACGGTGTCGGCAAGTTGTTCTGGTTTAAGATGCAGGTGAAAAATCGACCCGTCATCGTTGATAATAAGTTCAGAAGACGGAATGGTTCTCATATAGCTACATTTTATATCGTACATATTAATTGGGTAAAAGTACAGATTTTATCGAAAAAAAACAAGCATTTGCGAATAAAATACCAAAACCTCGATTTTTTTCGAAAATTGATGTGGCTTTACGAGTATTTTATTATAACTTTACAAGTCAAAACGAACGAAAACAAACTAAATAACACCTTTTAATAATGACGTTAATTAAATCTATCTCTGGTATTCGCGGCACGATCGGTGGCGTTCAGGGTGAAAACCTTACTCCGGTCGATGTCGTAAAGTATGCAATTGCTTACACGCGTTTCATCAAGAAAAGCCGTGGCAAAGAGCGCATTAAGATCGTCGTAGGTCGTGATGCCCGCATCTCGGGTCAGATGGTTATGAGCCTGATTGAGGGTACTTTGATCGGTTGCGGAGCTTATGTTGTCAATGTTGATTTCTGCACCACTCCCGGTGTCGAGATGGCTGTTACATCTCATCAGGCCGATGGTGGTATCATCATCACCGCTTCGCACAACCCCAAGCAGTGGAATGCATTGAAGTTGCTCAACGCTCGTGGTGAGTTCTTGACCGACGAAGATGGTAAGCAGGTGCTTGCTTTTGCCGAGGAGACCAACTATGAGTTCCCCGATATCGACCACATTGGCCGTGTAGTAGCACGCGAGAACTTCAATTTCAGACACATCGATATGGTGCTGGCTCTGCCTTTGGTTGATGTTAAGGCTGTTGCCGAGAAGAACTTTAAGGTTGTTGTAGATGCTGTCAATTCGGTGGGTGGTACAGCTATTCCCGAGTTGCTGCGCCGTATGGGTTGCGAGGTTATCGAGCTCAACTGTAACCCCAATGGTCAATTTGCACACAACCCCGAGCCGCTGCCCGAGAACCTGACCGAAATTTCGCAGGTTATCGTACGCGAGAAGGCAGATCTGGGTGTAGTTGTCGATCCCGATGTTGACCGTTTGGCTCTGGTTTGTGAGAATGGCGTGATGTTTGGCGAGGAGTATACTCTGGTTTCGATTGCTGACTACGTATTGTCGAAGTCGGGCGGTAATACCGTTTCGAATCTGAGTTCGTCGCGTGCTCTGCGCGATGTAACAGGCTGGCACGGTGGTACTTATTACGCTTCGGCCGTAGGTGAGGTAAATGTTGTCGCTAAGATGAAGGAGGTAAATGCCGTTATCGGTGGCGAGGGCAATGGCGGAGTTATCTATCCCGAGTTGCACTATGGTCGCGATGCGTTGGTTGGCGTAGGTCTGTTCCTGACCCACTTGGCTAAGTCGGGTAAGACGATGACCGAGTTGCGCGCAACCTACCCCGCTTACTTCTCGTCGAAGAACAAGATCGAGCTCACTCCTTCGATCGACGTTGATGCAGTGCTGGCACAAATGAAGGCGCGTTACAGCCACGAGCAGGTAACCGATATCGACGGTGTGAAGGTTGATTTTGCTGACAAGTGGGTACACCTGCGCAAGTCGAACACTGAGCCGATTATCCGCATCTATGCTGAGGCTAAGTCGATGGAAGCAGCTGACGAATTGGCAGAGCAGATCATTGGCGAGATCAAAGAGATTTGCAACTTGTAAATAGTTGATACTATGAATAAAAGTAGAGATTATATCAAGCAGAACGGCGAGCGTTTCGAGAGCGAATTGTTCGACCTTCTGCGCATACCTTCGATCAGTGCACAGAGCTCGCACAAGGGCGATATGGTGCGCTGTGCCGAGTGGTTGGCAGCGTCGTTATTGAAGGCTGGAGCTGACAAGGCAGAGGTAATGCCCACCGAGGGCAACCCCGTGGTTTATGCCGAGAAGATCGTCGATCCGAAGGCTAAGACGGTGCTGGTTTATGGCCATTACGACGTAATGCCGGTTGATCCCGTCGAGGAGTGGAACACCGATCCGTTTGAGCCGGTGATTAAGGACGGCCGCATTTGGGCACGTGGCGCAAATGATGATAAGGGTCAGTCGTTTATGCACGTCAAGGCTTTCGAGGCAATGGTTAATTGTGGCGAGTTGCCTTGCAATGTAAAGTTTATGCTCGAAGGTGAAGAGGAGATCGGTTCGGCAAGTCTTTATAAATGGTGTCGTGATAACAAAAAGATGCTCAAAGCCGACGTGATTTTGGTGTCCGATACGAGTTTGATTGGTTGGGAAACTCCCTCAATTACTTGCGGTTTGCGCGGTTTATGTTATATGGAGGTTGAAGTCACTGGCCCCAACAAGGATCTACACTCGGGTCTTTATGGTGGCGCTGTTGCCAACCCCGCAAATGTCCTGACTCGTATGGTTGCGTCGCTCATCGATAAGAACGGTCACATCACGATTCCCGGTTTCTATGATGGTGTTCGCGAATTGACTCCTGCTGAGCGTCGTGCTTTCAACAAGGCTCCGTTCTGTCTGCGTGAGTATAAGAAGGCGTTGGAGATTGGCGATGTCGAGGGCGAAAATGGTTACACCACTATCGAGCGCACGGGCGTTCGTCCTTCGCTTGACGTGAATGGCATCTGGGGTGGCTACATCGAAGAGGGTACTAAGACTGTTATCCCGTCGAAGGCTTCGGCTAAGATTTCGATGCGCCTTGTTCCCGATCAGGATTATGTACAGATTGGCAAGTTGTTCGAGAAACACTTCAAAGCGATTGCTCCTAAGAGTGTGAAGGTTAAGGTTCGCACGCTGCACGGTGGCGCTCCTTATGTTTCGCCTACCGACCTGCCCGCATACAAAGCTGCGGCTAAGGCTTTGGAGGAGACCTTCGGCAAGAAGCCGCTTCCCTACTATTCGGGTGGCTCGATTCCGATTATCAGTGGCTTCGAGAAGATTCTCGGCTTGAAGTCGATCTTAATGGGCTTTGGTTTGGATCGTGATGCGATTCATTCGCCCAATGAGAGCTATGGTTTGGATAATTTTTACCGTGGTATCGAAACTATTATCCTGTTCTACAAATATTTTGCTCAGTCGAAATAAAGTAATACTTTAACTAAAACGGGCAGAGATCGACACTTCGCGACTCTCTGCCCGTTTTATTTTGCGCTCGGCGGGTTAATGCTCGCTCCGAAAAAGAATAACGGACACGATGTATGAGTCGTGTCCGTTATTGCATTTGGAGAAACCTGTGGTTACATCATCTCCTCGTAAGCGTATTGGATTGCGCGATTGACTTGCGCGAGGAATGGTTGTGTCGTACGATACTCATCGAGAGTTTTGGCGATCAAGTCAGCACCGTACAACTCCTCTTCGCTCATCGTTCGTTCAAGGCATACATCTTTCAATCTCAACAACTCATCGTAAGGCGTTCCCGTCGGAAAACCTGCGGGTGTGCGCTTCAATGATGAGTAGCGACTAATCGCAAATCCTTTGGCGGCTGCAATCGACTCCAACATCTGATCGCCATTGTCCAATATCTCTTCGCGGATACTTTTCAATACGATCGGCGGAATACATACTGCACCAGCCGCCAGCAGACTATGCCCTATCATTCCATCTCCCTCTGGCTCAACGTGAAAGTAGTAACCGGCATAACCCGATTTCTTTCCGTGAGGACAGATATAGGCGCTGAAATGAGTCTTGTAGGGCGACTTGTCGTTCGAGAAACGAGTGTCACGATTGATGCGGAAGATGCAGTCTTTCGGTGTCAGACCGCGCACCTCCGCATCAAACGTGCCAATGCCATCAATCAGCTCAGCCGTGAATTCTTCGAATCGATTACGCAGCACCCTATAACGCGCTCGATTATCGTCAAACCACTGCTTATTGTTGTTTGCGGCAAGCTCTTTGAGAAATGTAACCGTTTCTCTCATAATTATTTGTAGTGTTTATCTCTACCAAGCAAACAGAGGATACTGCTCCATCATTTTGTTCACCTCAGCGCGAACTGCTACGATGTTCTCCTCGTTTTCGTGATCAGCCAATACGCGGTCGATCAACTCAACGATGTAGTCCATCTTATCCTCCTTCAAACCACGAGTGGTGATTGCGGGAGTACCGAAGCGCAGACCCGAAGTCTGGAAGGGAGAACGGCTGTCGAAGGGTACCATATTCTTATTGGTGGTAATGTCGGCAGCAACAAGCGCCTTTTCTGCAACCTTACCCGTCAGCTCGGGGAATTTAGTGCGCAAATCAACCAAAATCAGGTGGTTATCAGTGCCGTCCGAAACAATCTTATAGCCACGCTTAGCGAACGACTCTGCCATTACACGTGCGTTGGTCTGCACCTGACGCTGATACTCCTTGTAGCTGGGATCGAGAGCCTCGCCGAACGCAACTGCCTTAGCTGCAATTACGTGTTCCAGCGGACCGCCCTGAATACCGGGGAATACAGCCGAGTTGAGAATCTGCGACATCTTCTTCACGATGCCCTTCGGAGTGGTAAGACCCCACGGATTATCGAAGTCCTTGCCCATCAAGATGATACCGCCACGAGGACCGCGCAGGGTCTTGTGTGTGGTCGAAGTTACGATGTGAGCATACTTCACGGGATTCTCCAACAGACCTGCTGCAATCAGACCTGCGGTGTGAGCCATATCAATCAGCAACAATGCGCCAACCTTATCTGCTATCTCGCGCATACGCTTGTAGTCCCACTCGCGGCTGTATGCCGATGCGCCACCGACGATCAACTTGGGCTTGTGCTCCATTGCCAGAGCCTCCATTGCGTCGTAATCAACACGACCTGTAGCCTCGTCAAGCTTATAACCAACAGCCTTGAAGTACATACCCGACATATTGACGGGCGAACCGTGCGAGAGGTGACCGCCGTGCGACAGATCAAGACCCATAAAGGTGTCGCCGGGCTTCAATACAGCGGTAAATACTGCCATATTGGCCTGTGCACCCGAGTGAGGCTGAACATTTGCATACTCAGCACCATACAGTTCGCACAGACGATCGATAGCCAACTGCTCGACCTTATCCACTACTTGACATCCGCCATAGTAACGAGCTGTGGGATAGCCTTCTGCGTACTTGTTGGTAAGTACCGAGCCCATAGCCTCCATTACCTGATCGCTCACGAAGTTCTCCGATGCGATCAGCTCAATACCGTGCATCTGACGCGAGCGTTCCTCGGCAATCAGATCGAAAATTTGAGTGTCTTTTTTCATAAAAAACTTATGGTTGTTAATTCACAATTCTTAGTTTGGTTGTCGCTTTCGCGACTGTGCACTTTCACGATTCAAATATAAAAATTTTTCGCGAAATGGCACTATAATCGCCCGCGAATTTTATCAGAAATCTTTGCACAAATTTCGACATTTGACGTCGGTTGCTTCCGAACTTCGCGATAAACTGATGAAGAGATGGTGATTTTAAAAATATTTTCGTATATTTGTACTGAAAAATTGGACTATTTACCATATTAAATATAAAAGAATATGAAATTACTTGAAGGTAAAGTAGCGATTGTGACCGGTGCTGCACGCGGTATCGGCAAGGCTATCGCTATCGAATTTGCCAAGGCGGGTGCCGATGTTGCATTCACCGATTTGGCTATTGATGACAATGCAAAGGCTACCGAGGCTGAGATCGCAGCATTTGGTGTCAAGTGCAAAGGTTACGCTTCGAACGCAGCTAATTTTGAGGATACACACAATGTTGTTGCCGAAATTCATAAGGATTTTGGTCGTATTGATGTGTTGGTTAATAATGCAGGTATCACTCGCGACGGACTGATGATGCGAATGAGCGAGCAACAGTGGGATATGGTGCTGAATGTCAACCTGAAATCGGCATTCAACTTCATTCACGCTGTAACTCCCATTATGGCTCGTCAGAAGGGCGGATCGATCATCAATATGTCGTCGGTTGTGGGCGTTTCGGGTAATGCCGGTCAATGCAACTACTCGGCGTCAAAGGCAGGTATGATTGGTCTTGCAAAGTCGATTGCCAAGGAGATGGGTCCTCGCGGTATTCGCGCGAATGCTATCGCTCCCGGCTTTATCATCACCGAGATGACCAATGCTCTGCCCGACGAGGTTAAGGAGGGTTGGTACAAGCAGATTCCTCTGCGTCGTGGTGGTACGCCCGAGGATGTGGCAAAAGTTGCTCTGTTCCTGGCGTCGGATATGTCGTCGTACGTAAGTGGTCAGGTGATCCACTGCTGTGGTGCAATGAATTGCTAATACGTTGCTTATCAAACAAAAAGTCCCGCTTACTTCAAGCGGGACTTTTCTATTTCATACACTCATCGAACAGGCCTTCGCAAGCATCTTCCAGTAGATCGAGAACTATTTCGAACCCTTCGCGACCTTCATAATATGGGTCGGGAACGTAGTGTGCGTCAGGGTGCAAACGGCAAAAATCGGTCATTCGATCAATCTTCATCGCGTCAGCACGGCTGGGTGCAAGGCGGTGCACCGACTCATAATTATAGTCGTCCATCACGATAATGCGATCAAACTTATCGAAATCAGCCTCGCGGATTGGTCGTGCTCGGTGCGTGAGATTGTAACCACGGCGTGAGGCCGCAGCTCGCATACGCGAATCGGGTAGATCGCCCGCGTGTCCCGAATAGGTACCTGCTGAGTCGATCTCGAAACGGTCAGCAACTCCGCGCTCCTCGACCAAAGCTCGCATTACGCCTTCGGCAGCCGGAGAACGGCAAATATTACCAAGGCACACGAACAAAATCCTATTTTTATCAGCCATAATATCAATTGTTTATGTTTGTTACTTCTTGTTTTGCTTACGCTTGTGGGCGGCTTTGCGATTATCTACATATTTGTCATATCGCTCGCGCGCCTCGGCTATACGCTCATCATCGAAAGCGATAGTTCCCATAAGCGGCATAAGTCGTTGTATTTGAGCCGCTCGCTTATTGAGATATGCCGTTGGGCGTGCAGGGTCGCGCTGACGTGGGTTTGGGTATGCCGCAACGATCAAAGCTGCCTGACGTTGAGTGAGTTTCGCCGATGAACGGCCAAAATAGTGTTGTGCTGCCGCCTCGGCGCCATATACCCCATTGCCCATCTCGATTACATTGAGATAGACCTCCATAATGCGTTCCTTGCCCCAGATATGCTCGATCAAAAAGGTGAAGTAAACCTCCAAACCCTTTCTAATCCAAGATTTTCCACTCCAAAGAAATACGTTTTTGGCAGTCTGCTGAGAGATAGTGCTTGCGCCGCGCTGACGTTTGCCACTATTGCGTTCGTCGATGGCGTCGTAGATTGCACCCAGATCGAAGCCGCGATGTCCCAGGTAATTATTATCCTCGGAGGCGATCGACGCACGCACAAGGTTGGACGAAATCTGGTCAAGAGGCATCCATTTCTTATTGATATCGGCACCGTGGAGTGCACGCGAAATCATCAGTAGTGTAATTGGTGGATTGACCCAACGATACGCCACCGTTATCGCAATGCTCAATGCGAACATCACGACCGCGATTTTAGCCACCCAGCGCAATACCCTTTTCATAATTCGAACTATTTCGTCGCTCAATATCCTTGCAAAGATAGTAAATAATTTGAGTTGCATAATGTGATATGAACATCAATTATGGGATTCGATGTTGTTTGTTTAGAATATATTTGTTACCTTTGTAGCGATAGGAAGATTATACTATCAAGACATATAAGGCAATTTTGCATTGTTTGGGATACTGAAATTTCCACACTTACAAGTAACCCCCAAAGAACAGCAAATTGTCCACGCTTTGGCGTGGGCTATTCTGTTTGTATAGGGGGTAAGGTCGTGGAAAACCGCAGTATCTATTCAATCGGATAGTCTGCGCTTTTTTTTATAAACCTAAATACATTGTATTATGAAAAGGATTTTTCTATTCATTATTGTGGCATCATTGAGCACAGCTCTTAATGCCACCAACACAAATGTTCCTAAAACTACAAACGAGTGGTCAGTAAACACGCTTAGCACAGAAGCCACAGCATCTTGGTACATTAAAACAGAGTGCTTTGCGGCAACATCAGAGTCAGCATTTGATGAATTAACAAGGGCTTGTAATCGCAAAGACCAAAACGCAGTAATGAGAATGGTTCAAAACGGAAAGGTCGCTATACTATCAAAGGGTACAAGTGTCGATATGATAAAATATGGATTTGCAAAATGCCGTATTCGAGTTTTATCAGGCTCTTACAGAGGTTCATACCTATATGTCGCATCTGAATTTGTTAATAGCAAATAATGTATATATATGGAAGACGAAATTAAATGCCCCCGTTGCGGCTCAAAACAACTTACAGCTAACAAGAAAGGATTTGGACTTGGCAAAGCTCTTGTTGGAGGTGTATTGTTAGGCGGGATTGGCCTATTAGGAGGTTTTCTCGGAAGTGGGAAAGTAAAAATAACCTGCTTAAAATGCGGCTACTCTTGGCACCCATAGTCAAGTGTATTCAGAAACATCAATTTGAATACAATTTTTTAATATCTATATTTATCAAAAAAGATAATATAAAGCGAACAGAAATAAAAGCGTATTAAATGGCAAGGTGTATTCAGAGTTGAATACACCTTGCTTATTTCTGGAAATTACTCAATTGTCATAAATTGATGATTATGCGGCAGGATAATTGTCCGACGTTACTTGAAACAAAAAAAAGTAAAAACTCAATGTGGCATAAAATTTTCAATCTTCTTTCGCAGCTGTCGTCGGATCGTTGGTTCGACTCGGCAATACTCTTTATGCGAATTTTTATCGGAGCGATGATGCTCACGCACGGCATTGGCAAGTTGCAGAATTACAACGCAATAGTCAATTCGTTTCCCGACCCGTTCGGGATTGGCAGTGCTGTGTCGTTTGCGGCAATAACCTTTGTCGAAGTTGGATGTTCGGTGCTGATTATAATGGGGTTATTTACGCGTTTGGCGACTCTGCCTCTTATTTTCGGAATGTTCGTTGCGACTTTTATCGCCTTCCCCGACAAAAGTTTCGCTGCGGGCGAGCTTTCGTTCATCTATATGGGCATATATATAATGTTGCTGATTTCGGGAGGCGGACGGTACGCCATCGATGCGTTTATATTCCCCTATTGGACGGCCGAACGAAATGTCAATAAAGGTAAAATATGACCGAAGAAAGGTCTATAAGTCGAATTTTGGCTGGTTTTAAATTCTTTTTATAATTTTTTAAATATCTTTGTGCCCGCTAATTACAGACAAGAAATTAGAGCAGTAAAGATTATTATGAAATTAAAGTCGATTATACTCACTATTGCCGCACTTGTTGTTGCGACTACCCTCTTTGCGCAGCCACTCGAAGAACCTCGCAAGGTTGAGAATCCCCAACTGACTGACCTGAAAAAGAATCCGACACAGATCCCTCATTGGGGAGAAGTGAATTTGCTGATATTTTATGCCGATCCTGACCATCCCAGCCAATGCGCCGAATTCTGTCGAGATATGGAGGATAATCATCGTGCAGCTGGCGACAATATCTATGGAATAGGCATTGTGAATCTGAAAGACGCGCCTCTGTTGCCCAATGCGATTGTCTGCAAGATTGCCTACAATCGCACGAAGAAAAATGGCGCAACGATTTTGGCTGATCCCGATCGTGTTATCCCAACTCAATGGGGCTTAGGCGATTGCAACAATAAATTTACGATGATCCTGATTTCGAAAGAGGGCGAATTGGTCTATTATCATAAAGGCGAATTTTCGAAAGAGGACGAGATTGAATTCTATAAAGCCATCGATCCTTATCGTTAATAGATGAAACGTACGATACTGGTCGCGGTGTTTGTGCTGGGCGTATTGAATGCTACGGCACAAAACAACGAACAGCTAATCCGCGACAACGATACAATTCGATATACATACACCCCGCTGTCGGCAACCGTGAATGATACGATTGCAACTACGATCGCACCTGTGGTTGTCGATTCGTTAGCGTTGGATACTACCACAAAGCAGCGCAACACGATTTTCCACCGTCTGATTCGCTACTTCGAGCAGGCAAACGAGGATCGCACGCAGGAGAAAAAGTTTGACCTCACGTGGGTGCTTGGTCCCAGCTATTCGGCCGTCACGAAGGTGAGTTTGGGCATCTTGGCATCAGGTTTGTATCGAATCGATCGCACCGACACAATCACTCAGCCCTCGAATGTATCACTGTATGCAAATATCTCAACTTCGGGATATTACAAGGTTGGCGTGCAGGGTCTTAATCTGATCAATCGCAACCGTCACCGTATAAAATATGACGTATCGTTTGCCTCGATGCCGATCGATTATTGGGGTATTGGTTACGAGATGGCGCTGGGTGAGAAGTCGTCGATGGTTGAGAAACGTTATCGTATCGACGCAGAGTACCAATACGAAATGGCGCGAAATTTCTTTGCAGGTGCAGCGCTCGATTTCACACACGCAGCAGCTCGCAAGGTGATGAATCCCGACTATCTGCTCGGTCAGCGCGATCAATATACGGCAACAGGCTTGGGCGTTTCGTTGCAGTACGACAGCCGCGATTTCGCTCCGAATCCATATAAAGGCATACACCTCAATCTGCGCGAAACCTACTTCCCCGCAGCATTGGGCACGACTGCAACCATTTGGCGCACAACCTTCACGGGCAACTACTATCAGCGACTTTGGAGGGGCTGCACGTTGGCTTTCGACGCGTATATGGAGTACAACTCGTGCAAAGAGGGCGAGGTGATTCCGTGGTCGATGGTAGCTCAGTTGGGCGGTGGCTATCGTATGCGCGGTTACTACTTGGGTCAATATCGCGACAACGGCATGATCGAGGTGCAGGCCGAATTGCGACAGAAGATTTACAATCGCCACGGCATTGCGGTATGGGTCGGCGCAGGAAATGTCTTCCCACATTTCAAGAGTTTCAAATGGAACCAGACTCTGCCTAACTATGGTATCGGCTACCGTTGGGAGTTCAAGCACCGAGTCAATGTTCGTATTGATTATGGCCGTGGCAAGCACGGCGGCTCGGTGGTCTTCAATGTTAATGAAGCATTCTAATCTATGACAAAACAATCAAACCAAAATAATAATACACGTTACTCTCGATTGCTGATCGCAGCCTTTGTCGCAACATTGATGTTGCCGGCGTGCGTGCTGATCTTCACCGATGGGTATTCTTTGTTGTGTGCGCTGTCGGCCGTACTGCTCCCTACGGGTTTCTATCTCTTGTGGAGCGTGGCTCACAAACGTAGTGGAATGATGGTCTGCTGGGGTCTGTTATGGTTTATCCTGGCGGCGTTGCAGCTGGTATTGCTCTATATGTTCGGCGATTCAATCGTCGCAGTAGATATGTTTACCAACCTCTTCACTACCAATACGAATGAGGCGGGCGAATTGCTGAGCAATATTTGGCCGATGGTGATGTTTGTGGTGGTGCTGTATCTGCCCGTATTGGCATTGGCTGTGCGCTCGTTGCGACAAGGCTATACGATTGCTCCGGCAACGCGTCGAACAGCCGCAATGGTGGGTGCGGCGATGGTGATTGCTGGTTGCGCCACTATGCAGTTCAATGTTTTTCCGTTCAACGTGGTTGAGAACATCTATCGTTCGTTTGCTGAGTTTGTGCAGGTGCGTCGCTACCCCACTACATCAGCCAATTTCGTATTCGAGAGCAAGCGCAACAAGACCAGTGACCAGCGCGAAATATATGTAATGGTGATTGGTGAGGCTGCTCGTGCTGCTAATTGGCAGTTGTACGGCTACGATCGCCAGACCAATCCGTTGCTGAGCACCGAAAAAGATGTGGTAGTCTATAAGAATGTCGTGACCCAGTGTAATGCAACACATAAGAGCGTACCGCTAATTCTCTCGTCGGTATCGGCGGACAGCCATTCGGAGATATACGCGCGTCGCGGTATTGTGCAGTTATATAAGGAGGCAGGATTCCGCACTCTTGTGGTGTCGTGCCAGGCGCCTAATCGCGGCTTGGTTCAGATGATGTGCGACGAAGCCGACCAGACGATCTATATGAACGGTCAGCGCGATGGCGCTATGCTCGAACCACTGCGTAAAGTTATCGCTGCGGATACGTCGGATCTGTTTGTGATTCTGCATAGTTACGGCTCGCATTTCAACTATCGCGAACGCTACCCCGATAGCTTTTCGCACTACACGCCCGATGACGATGTGTCGATCTCGAAAAAGAATCGTGAGCGTATGGTTAATGCTTACGACAATTCGATTATCTATACCGATTGGTTTCTGTCGGAGTTGATCGGCATTTTGCGCAACACCAATTCTTGCTCGGCAATGTTCTACTGCGCGGACCACGGCGAGGATCTCTATGACGATGATCGAGGTCGATTCCTGCACTCGTCACCTACGATCTCCTACTATCAGGCTCATGTAGCTTGCTTGGGCTGGTATTCGGAGCAATGGAAGGAGTGCAACCCCGACAAGGCTGCGGCGGCTGTGACCAACACAATGGCACCCGCATCGACGCATAGCGTCTTCCACACGGTGGCACAGTTGGCCAACATCGAATCGCAATATGTTAAAAGTGAGGTTTCGTTGGTGAGTGATGAGTTTGACTATTCGGTCGAGCGTCACTATCTTGATGACCATTGCAATGCACAACGATATGGCGATATGGGTATGCGGGAGTCCGATTGGACACAATTCGCATTAAAAGGGATTACCGACCTGCAATAAAAAAATGGCTCGAAAGCGATCGAGCCATTTTTTTGTTTACGACTGTGGTTGTATTAGTTCTTAGCAGCCTCTACCGACTCCTTGCGGAACTCCTTCATCAACTTCGACAGTTCGAGAGCAGCCTTACGAGCGCGAGTGCCGGCAGCCTTATTGTTCTTCTCTACCTGCAACGCTGCGTTCTCCTGGAACAGGGCAATCTGCTCATTGATCTTTGCAACTAATTCTTTCATAACTTTATTTATTAAAAGGGTTTTCTAGATGCAAAGTTAGTTAAACTATTCAATTTCACAACTTTTTCGGCAAAAAAATATCCAAACGAACGTTTTTTTTACGCAATGAACCATTTTGCAGTACCGCACAATAGATGTGCGGTATATTTTTTGTCAAGTTCAAACAAAACTATATGATATGAGAACGTTATTCTTTTCACTACTGGTTTTGTGCACATTGTCAATTGTCGGCTGCCATTCGAAAAAAGAGGCTGCGACTGCTCCTCCCCGACAATTGAGGGTCGTGCGCGTTGAGCAACAGATGCGTCCGACTCCAATGAGTTTTACGGGACAACTGTCGAGTAATTTTAGTGCGGTGATTCAACCTCGCGTTAGTGGGTATCTGATGTCGAAAAACTACGAAAAAGGTATGCCTGTCAAGCGTGGGCAGTTGCTTTACACTATCGATCCGTCGCAGATCAACACTCAGTTACTTGCGGCTGAGGCGTCGTTGGCCGCGGCACGAGCAGAGGCTGTCGAGGCGCGGAATAACTACGAACGTGCCGTTCCGTTGGCGAAGATCGAGGCTATCAGCCGTAGCGATCTGGACCAATATACGGCGGCTTACCGATCGGCCGAGTCGTCAGTCAAGTCGGCCGAACAACAACTTCGCAATGCTCGACTCGAATCGAGCTACACGCGTATCTACTCGCCCATTGACGGCGTTATAGGTCAGACCGCCGCTTCGGTGGGCGATTATGTGGGTGTCGGCACCGAATATTCGGTCTTGGCTACCATTGAGAATATCGACACGGTTTCGGTTAATATTTCTATTCCAATTGCGGAGTATCTCGTGCGACGTGACGATGCGGACCCCTCGTACGACAATAGCAGTCTATTGTCGGATATCAGGCTCTATATGGCCGATAGGTCGCTCTACCCTTACGAGGGCTCTTACTCTTACACAGAGCAGAATGTCGGTTCGCAAACGGGTACGATTGTCATCGTGGTCAATTTCCCCAATCCTCAGCAGATACTCAAAGCGGGGCAATATGCCCGCATAAGTGCCAACGTGGGTGAGCAGCAACCTTCGATACTTATTCCGCAGCGATGTGTGACGCAAAGCCTCGACCAGACAAGTGTATGGGTAGTCGGAGCGGACGGCACGCTCAGTTTCCGAGAGGTGACACTCGGTCCTACCGTCGATTCGCTCTGGATCGTACGCTCGGGATTGAACAATGGCGAGATGGTACTGGTTGACGGTATCCAGCGTGCCCGCAATGGTGAGCGAATTACCCCAGTCGAAATCAAATAGAAGATTATGGAGAAGTTTTTTGTTTCACGTCCGATCTTTGCCATTGTATTGTCGATCGTTATCGTGTTGTTAGGCGCGATTTCGATCTTCAATCTCACTATCGAGGAGTACCCCGACATCACTCCGCCGGTCGTAGAGGTTGCGGCAACGTATAGTGGTGCTGATGCACAGACGGTGGATAATGCCGTTGCGACGCCCTTGGCCGAGAATATTATGGGAGTGAGCGATATGCTCTACATCCAATCGACCAGCGCAAATAGTGGCGCAATGAATATCCAGGTTACGTTCGATATCGGCTCCGATCCCGATATGGACGCTATCTTCACCCAGAATAATGTTTCGTCGGCAACGGCTCTGCTGCCCGCCTCGGTGACCCAACAAGGCGTCACGACGCAAAAGACACAGACGGGCTTTTTGCTGGTCTATGCACTCCACTCTGATGGGCGATACGACGATCGCTATCTGTCGAATTATGCGTACATAAATCTGCAAAACGAACTGCTCAAAATCGAGGGCGTCGGCAAGGTCGAAATTATGGGTGCGGGCGAATACTCAATGCGAGTGTGGTTGCATCCCGATCGAATGGAATATTATAACATCTCGCTGGCCGAGGTGACATCGGCTATCGAATCTCAGGCCGACATCTACCCTACGGGACAGTTCGGCGCCGAGCCATCGCCCGCAAATACCGAATTCACCTACACCGTTACCCTGCCACCCCAAATTTCAACTCCCGAGGAGTATGCCGATATCGTTTTGCGCACTCTCGAAGACGGCGCGCAGTTACGCCTGAGCGACATTGCCGAGGTTACGTTCGGTAGCGAGAGCTATGGCACATCATCGACCTTCGGTAACGATCCGTCGGCTATGATAGTGATATATCAAACGCCTGGCAGCAACGCTATGCAGGTCGGCACGCGAGTCAAAGCAGCCATTGAGCAACTATCAGAGCGTTTTCCCGACGGTGTGGCAATTTCGACGGTAGTCGATACCACAACGAGCATCAAAGCGGGCATACGCGAGATCCTCTATACGCTGTTGCTGGCATTGGCGCTGGTCATCATTATCATCTATCTCTTTATTCAGGATTGGCGTGCAACGTTGATTCCGTTGATTGCTGTGCCGGTATCGTTGATCGGAACATTTATATTCTTTCCGCTGCTTGGCTTTTCGATCAATATCATCTCGCTTTTGGGCGTAATTTTGGCTATCGGACTTGTCGTAGATGATGGCATTGTAGTGGTCGAGGCGGTGCAGGTCAATATCGAGCGCGGAATGTCGCCACGCAAGGCTACACTCGAAGCTATGCACAGCGTTGCATCGCCGATTATCGCCACGACGGTGGTGCTATTGGCGGTATTTATTCCCGTGTCGCTGACGGGTGGAATTACGGGGCGATTGTTCCAGCAATTCTCGATCACGATCGCTATCTCGGTGGCCATTTCGGCCTTTAATGCACTGACGCTCTCGCCTGCGCTGTCGGCAATGTTACTGCGCCCGAAACAGAAAAGCGAAACTGGATTGTTCGGAGCATTCAACCGCTGGTTTGAGCGTATGATGACGCGCTATTCGTCGGCTACGGGTCGCATCACAACACATTTTGCTCGTACGTCAATATTCGTAGCGGTGGTACTCGGTGTGATCGTTGCGTTGTGGCGAGTGATTCCGACGGGATTTCTGCCCGAAGAGGATCAAGGCTACATAATGGTGATGGTCAATCTTCCCGAGGCGTCGTCGCTACATCGTACCGAGCAGGTTATGACCGAGGTCGACCGTCTGGTGTCGAAACACGACGCGGTGCTTTATACTGCGGGAGCGTCAGGTTTCGATATGATTACGGGGATCCAATCCTCATCCAACGGCATTATCTTCGTCGCTCTGAAAGATTTCGACGAGCGACGCACAACGGCTGCCGAGCTTGCCGCAATGCTCAATGAGGAGCTGTACGTGGCAATCAATTCAGCTGAGGCCTATGCCGTAACCCCGCCCGCAATCCCCGGTATGGGAGTGACATCGGGCGTCGAGGTGCAGGTGCAGGACCTCGAAGGTCGTGGTTTGAGCTACCTTGCCGATCAGTCGCGTGAGTTTATGGCCGATCTCGAACAGCTACCTGAGGTTGCCTCAGTGACCACTCAGTTCAACGATAACGTTCCACAACGACGCTTGGACGTCAATCGCGACTACGCGCTGAGTGAAGGTGTCGATTTGGCGGCCTTGTACGATCAGCTATCGGCTTTTCTGGGCGGCTCGTACATCAACAATTTCAATCGTTTCGGTCGCCTCTATCGCAGCTATTTGCAAGCAGCACCCGAATATCGTACCGACGCAGCGTCGTTGGATAGTTACTTCGTGCAGAATGGTGCGGGCGAGAGTGTTCCCGTTGCGGCGTTTGTGCGGGTGGTAGATACGGTTGGTGTCGAATATGTATCGCAGTTCAACCTTTATCGCTCGATAGCTCTCACGGTGAATCCGTCCGACGGAAAATCCTCGGCACAGGTAATGGACGCAATCGAGAAGCAGGCCTCCGAGAGTCTCCCCGACGATGTGGGCATTGCGTGGAGTGGTATCTCGTTCCAGCAGCGGGCGGCATCGAAGGGTGGCGCGGCAGTCTATGCCTTGGCGGTGATATTTGTATTCTTGGCATTGGCGGCACTTTATAATAGTTGGAGCCTGCCGATAGCGATTATCCTCAGTGTGCCGTTGGCGGTTATGGGCGCATTGGCGTTTATCGGCTTTGCGCACCTGTTCAATCCGAAATATATCAACGACATATTCATACACATTGCCATTGTGATGTTGATTGGTTTGGCCGCCAAGAATTCCATATTGGTGGTTGAATATGCCGACCGACTATTCTTCGATCAACGCAAGTCGTTGCTCGACGCCGCCATTGGCGCAGCACAACTGCGCGTGCGACCGATATTGATGACCGCATTTGCATTTATTTTGGGTGTTGCGCCGCTCATTTTTGCACACGGGGCCTACTCCAATGCCCGCAATACGATGGGTGTGGCGTTAGTCGGAGGTATGCTGGTGGCAACACTCGCAGGCATATTCCTCTACCCTGCTCTCTACTATCTGGTCGGTCGACTCTTCAATCTCGAACGCAAACGCGAACAACATAAAGATGAACCATTATGAAACAATTTTCGATAATTCTCGGCGTGGTACTCCTGTTTTGTGCGTGCAATGCCCGCCTCACTCAGCCTCAGATATCCATACCCTCCGATTATAGCTATGCCGAGGGTGTGATCACCGACTCGCTTGGCGTTGATTTTGCGTGGTGGGAGCACTTTGGCGATTCAACACTGAACGATCTGATAATGCGCTCGATCGCCAATAATCGCAATCTGTTAGTGGCGGCTTCTCGTATCGAGCAGGCACGAATCGCACTTGGGAACGTGCGGTCGAACTATCTGCCCTCGTTCGCATTCGAGGTGTCGGCCGAAGGTAACTACACTAAGGAGACCCGTATCGAACAGCAATACCAGATTGCCCCCACGATGAGCTGGGAAATACCGCTGTTCGGCGCTTTGCGACATTCGCGGGCGGCGGCATACGCCGAGCTATGTGCAACAAAATGGGCTTTTCGCGGAGTAATGCTCTCACTCACGGCCGAAGTGGCGACATCGTATTTTACGCTGTTGCAATATCGCAGTTCGTTGGAGGTGGCACGCAATACGTTTCGCCTACGTGAGATCTCGGCCGCATTGATGGACTCGATGTATCGCTACGGCTTTGTGTCGGCTGTCGAGCGACAACAGGCATATAGCCTTGCCGACGCTGCGGCGGTAGATATCCCGACTTATGAGCGTGCGGTGGTCGAAACTGCGGCGGCTCTTAGCACACTGATGGGCGAATATCCGCTCGACTCGATTGTTGAATCGGGAGTAGCCCTCAATCTCGATCGTCTGCCACCATCAATACCTGTCGGTCTGCCGTCGAACCTGCTCGAACGCCGACCCGATGTTTTGGAGGCATATTATGGAGTGGAGCAGGCGGCTGCAAAGGTCAATATTGCGCGTGTGGCCCGATTCCCGACTCTGGCGCTTACCGCCTCGGGAGGAGTGCTCTCATCGACTATCGAGGGATTGACCTCATCGAATCCCTTTGCGTGGGAGGCGGCTGCAAAATTTTTGCAACCAATCTATGCTTTTGGGCAGTTGAAACGCAACGAGCTATCGTCGCGTGAGGATTATTACCAAGCCGTCAAGCAGTATGAGCAATCGATCTTGCAGGCTTTTGCCGATGTAAGCAACGCTCTGTCGCAGATCTCGACCTACGAGCGCGAAGAGGAGCGTTATAGAGCGATGGTTGAATCGGACAGGCGCATCTATGAACTTGCAAATGCGCTATATAGCAACGGAATGAATAGCTATACCGATCTGGTCGATGCCGAGCGAACGCTCTATGATTCGCAGATGAGTTATGCCGAAGTGCGTGCGCAACAATATATGGCATACGTGGCACTTTTCAAGGCATTGGGCGGAGGCTGGTAAAAAATGTTCGCGCGCGTGCGGAAAACGAGCAAAAAAATGTATCTTTGTAGCCGATAAAATAGGACTATACAGATACAATGCGACTTTCTGACTTGCAAACCGGACAAACGGCCATCGTACTCAAAGTGTTGGGATATGGTGGATTCCGTCGCAGAGTTATGGAGATGGGGTTCGTGCGTGGCAAGCGTGTCGAAGTCATTCTCAATGCACCTCTGCGTGATCCGATCAAATATAAAATTATGGACTATGAGGTTTCGTTGCGCCGCAGCGAAGCCCAGATGGTCGAAGTGATTACCGAGGCGGAGGCTCAGGATATGATCAACCAGCTGGCCGACCGCCACGTGATGAGCGAGGAGGAGCAGATCGAGCAGGTGATCTCGACCCACCGTCGAGTGATCAATGTCGCATTGGTCGGTAATCCCAATAGTGGCAAGACCTCGCTGTTCAATGCTCTATCGGGCAGTCACGAACACGTTGGCAATTATAGCGGCGTAACGGTCGATGCCAAATCGGGCACGTTCCGCTACAAAGGTTATCGTTTCAATATCACCGATCTGCCGGGTACATACGCTCTGTCGGCCTATTCGCCCGAGGAGATCTATGTTCGACGCCATTTGGTGGAGCACACCCCAGACGTTGTGATCAATGCCGTGGTGGCATCAAATCTCGAACGTAACCTCTACCTCACTACCGAACTGATCGACATCAACCCCAATATGGTCGTTGCGCTCAATATGTACGACGAGTTGGAACGACGTGGTGATCAGCTCGATTACGAGCAGTTGGGTGCGATGCTTGGTGTACCTATGGTGCCTGTTGTTGCGCGCGAGAGCCGAGGACTGGACAAGTTGCTCGACACGGTGATCGATGTATATGAGAACCGCGACAGCCGTGTGCGTCACATTCATATCAATCACGGCGCTGTGGTCGAGAGCGGTATCGCTGCACTGCAAGCCGTAATGCGCCCCGTACGCGATCAACTGCCTAAGCACTTCCCGCCTCGTTATTGGGCTATCAAACTGCTCGAACGCGACAAGGAGGCCGAGCAAACGTTGCAGACGATCGAGGGTTATGACGAGTGGATCGCAGTGCGCGACCGCGAAGTTGAACGCATCGAACGCCAGCTTGGCGAGGATGTCGAGATGGCTGTAACGAGCGAGAAATATGGTTTCATTGCGGGAGCTCTGCGCGAAACGTATCAAAAGAGTGAGCAGAATCCAATCGAAACAACCACCATTATCGACACCATCGTAACCCACCG
This sequence comes from Alistipes sp., assembly GCA_045655685.1. Lineage (GTDB taxonomy): Bacteria > Bacteroidota > Bacteroidia > Bacteroidales > Rikenellaceae > Alistipes. The sequence continues at coordinate 234,464 of JAZOPR010000002.1, read as the reverse complement.
TGTATTTGGATTCCCGATATTCTTCCTGCTGATGTGGGTGATGTTTGCAGCGACCTTCTCGCTCGGTGCATATCCGCAGGAGTGGATCGAGGCGGGCGTGAATTGGTTGGCCGAGATGGTTGGCGGAATGATGACAGATGGAGCGCTGAAAGACCTGATCGTCAATGGAATTATCGGTGGCGTGGGTAGCGTCATCGTCTTTCTGCCCAATATTTTGATTCTCTATCTGTTTATTTCGTTGATGGAGGATTCGGGATATATGGCTCGTGCGGCGTTCATTATGGATAAATTGATGCACCGAATCGGCCTGCACGGCAAGTCGTTCATTCCACTCTTAATGAGTTTCGGTTGCAACGTGCCTGCAATTATGGCATGCCGCACGATCGAGAGCCGTTCGAGCCGAATCATCACGATACTTATTTCGCCGTTTATGTCGTGTAGCGCACGACTGCCAATCTATATTCTGCTGGTCGGAACATTCTTCCCGTCGTATGCCAGCCTGGTGCTGATCGGATTGTACATATTGGGCATTATGGTGGCGATCGTCACCGCTAAATTAATGCGCCGCTACCTCTATCCCGTTGATGAAACGCCGTTTGTGATGGAGTTGCCGCCCTATCGCGTGCCGACACTGCAAGCAACCTTGCGCCATATGTGGGAGAAGGGCGTGCAGTATCTGCGTAAAATGGGCGGTGTGATCTTGGTTGGCTCGCTGATCATCTGGTTTCTCAGCTACTACCCTCGTCCCGAATATAACGATGCAACTGCGACAACGACCGAGCAGTCGGCTCCCGACTATTCGAACTCCTATCTGGGTCGAATTGGCCGTATGTGCGAACCCGTTATGGAGCCTATTGGCTTGAACTGGAAAGGCAGTGTGGCAATTCTGTCGGGTGCTGCAGCGAAGGAGATCGTCGTGAGCACACTCGGCGTGCTCTATGCCGAAGAGCCTCTGCCCGAAACTTCGACCGAATTGTCGGAGAATGCGTCACTCGGAGCCAAATTGGTGGCATCGGGCGATTTTGACACACGCACCGCAATAGCCTTTATGGTCTTCATTCTGCTCTACTTCCCTTGTGTGGCGACGTTGATAGCCATTGCCAAAGAGACGGGTCGCTGGTATTGGGCTGCCGTAACGGTGCTCTACAACACGGCCGTAGCGTGGGTTGTGGCATATATCGTTTATCTCATCGGAGGATTGTTCTAAAATGGGGTGGCAGGATTGTGCAGTAGCCGTAATCGGCGTAGCGCTGGCTGCGTGGCTCATCGTGCGATTGGTGCGACGCGTGCAAGGCAAGTCGAATGGCTCGCCCTGTTGTGGTTGCGATTGTGCCGACAGCTGTCCTTCGGCCCGCAGAACGAACAAATGTGACCACGAAAATCATAAATAGCGCTCAGAAATCATTTTCGACACGATTTTTACCCATTTTTATTTTTAAAAAATATTAAAAAGACCTATCTTTGCGGCGGATTAGGTTAGTTTAATAGGTTATTTAACAAAATATGGAATGGATAACATCGCTGTTCTTCGGTAACAGCATTGCCCATACGGTATTTACGCTTGCCATCGCTATTGCTATCGGCATTGCGTTGGGCAAAATCAAGATTGCAGGTATCTCGCTTGGCATTACGTGGATTCTGTTCGTGGGTATAGCACTCGGCAGCTTCGGTATGCAGATCGACCCCACGATTGTAGCTTTCGTCAAGGAGTTTGGTCTGATTCTGTTTGTTTACTCGGTCGGTATGCAGGTCGGCCCGAGTTTTTTCTCATCGTTTAAGCAGGGAGGTATGCGTTTGGTCGGCATCGCTTCGGCAATTGTACTGCTGGGTGTAGCGACCGCTTATATCATTCATTTGGTAACGGGTACGCCAATATCGACTATGGTCGGTGTACTGTCGGGTGCTGTTACCAACACCCCCGGTTTGGGTGCTGCTCAGCAGGCATATACCGATTCTACGGGCTTGAACGACCCCACTATCGCAATGGGTTACGCAACCGCTTACCCATTGGGTGTTGTTGGCATCATCATTTCGATCGTGCTTTTGCGCGCAATCTTCCGCATCAAGCTCGACAAGGAGCGTGAAGCTCTCGAAAGTGCCAATGAGTCGAAGTTCGCCGCAAAGATCTCAATCGAGCTTACCAATGCCAATCTGTTTGGTCGCACTGTTCTCGAAACACGTGGTTTGATCAATCGCTCGTTTGTTGTTTCGCGCGTATGTCGTGTTGGTGGCAAGATCGAGATTGCTAATGCACAGACTCTGCTGAGCGAGGGTGACAAGATGTTGATCATCTGCGCAAACGATGATGTAGAGGCGATCGAGATGATGCTCGGTCACCGAATCGATATGCAGCACTCGGATTGGATCAATCTCGACCAGCAGTTCATTTCGCGTCGTATTATCATTACCCAGCCTCATATCAACGGCAAAACGATTGGTGAGTTGCGTCTGCGCAGTAACTATGCGGTCAATGTTACGCGTGTCAATCGTTCGGGTGTCGATCTGATTCCCGAGCACAACCTCGAATTGCAGATTGGCGACCGACTGACCGTTGTAGGTTCGGAGATGGCAATCGATGCAGTGGCCAAGACCCTCGGTAACTCGATGCGTCGTTTGCGTGAGCCCAATTTGATTTCGATCTTCTTGGGTATCTTCCTCGGTGTCTTTGTCGGCTCGATTCCTATTGTAATTCCCGGTATGCCCCAGGCGGTTAAACTCGGTTTGGCGGGCGGTCCGCTGATTGTGGCTATTCTGATCAGCCGTTTCGGTGCGCACTACCACTTGGTGACCTACACGACAATGAGCGCCAATCTGATGTTGCGTGAGGTGGGTATCTCGCTCTTCTTGGCGGCTGTCGGAATCAGTGCAGGCGAGGGATTCATCGATACGGTTGTTAATCAGGGTGGCTATATGTGGGTTTTGTATGGTGTGATCATCACTATGCTGCCTATTTTGCTGGTTGGTATCTTTGCCCGCAAGGTTTTCAAGTTGAACTATTTTACACTGATGGGCGTAATCGCGGGCAGTATGACCAATCCTCCCGCACTTGCCTACTCGAACGCTACGGCGAGCAACGATGTACCAGCGGTAAGCTATGCAACGGTCTATCCGTTTATGATGTTCCTGCGCGTGCTGACGGCCCAGTTGTTCGTGCTTCTAGGGTTGTAAAAGCGTCAAACATACAAAAACAAATAGCGGGAGTCCTCGAAAGGGAACTCCCGCTATCTATTTTCTGCGCATTATGACTACTCCTCAGCTGCGATTTGCACCTCTTTGATATGTCCACCCGAGAAGAGAATTGCACGCGAAGGATAGTCCTCCAAAATATTGGTATTATGAGTTGACATCACCACCGAGCAGCCACCCTCGACAATCTTCTGGAAGAGCTGCATAATACCCTCTGCCGAAACGGGATCAAGGTTGCCCGTAGGTTCGTCAGCCAGCACCACCTCGGGATTGTTGAGCAAAGCGCGGGCGATGACCAGACGCTGCTGCTCGCCACCCGACAATTCGAAGGGCATTTTATGGAGTTTATTCTCCAAGCCGACCAACTTCATCACCTCGTCAGCACGACGGCGCATATCGGTCTCATTCTTCCAGCCCGTTGCCTTCATCACAAAATAGAGGTTTTGGAAGACATTACGGTCGTTCAGCAACTGATAGTCTTGGAATACGATACCAATCTTGCGGCGCAGATGCGGAATATCCTTACGGCGCAACTTACGCAGATCGAAACCCGCAATACTACCCTCGCCCGTCAGCAACGACACCTCGGCATAAAGCGTCTTCAAAAGCGTTGATTTGCCGCTACCTACGCGACCAATCAGATAGACCAACTCGCCGCGTCCGACCTCCAAATTGACATCAGCCAAAACCAATTCGCCCTCTTTGATAGCGCGCGCCTCAGCCTTAGGTCCGAAACCGCGATCGGCGTGATATATCGACACTCCACGGAGTGAGATTACACTATTCTGTTCCATTCGTCGAAAGTAAAAGTTTAGAACAAAGATAGTGTTTTTGTGCCGATTTCGCAATATTTCACAAAAAATGCACTATCTTTGCGCTGTTATTACAGCAGTTCGACCCATCGAACGAGAGTTCGGGGGTGACCGGTTTTGACAGCAGGTAGAGTCTGATTGTAAGCACGTCGAGCATTGTGTGGTGGCTCGTAAATATCAACGCTCAAAAATTAACTGGCAATAACAGCTACGCACTCGCTGCTTAATTTTCGAGGAAAATTAGCTTAATCGACGGCTCCAAGGCGGGCTGACGACGAGTATCCCGAACGGTGGTTCCGCTCTTTAATCATCGCTCATATGGGGTATCATTCATTTAGAGATAGTCGCGAGGAGTGCTTCGGCCGAGTGATGAGATTTTAGAAGCTGGGGCTTGTGTTCGGTTGTTGCCTGCCAGGCATAAGCAGAAGGATTAAACGGTAACTAAACGTGTAGAAAGCCTTTGGGTTCCTTGTTTGGACGCGGGTTCGACTCCCGCCACCTCCACCGAAATGGAAAATAAAAAACGCTCGGCGCAAACCGAGCGTTTTTTATTTTCCAAATTCACAATTCACAATTCAGAATTGTTTTTGCCCTTGATTTAGAAATAGTAGCGGAACGATACCGAGGTATTCATCATCATATCTGCCGAGAACGAAAAGCCGTTATTGAACATTGCGCTCATCGAGAACAGATTGACTTTCATACCGAAGTGCTGTGTGGGGCGGAACTCGAATGCTGCCAAATCCAATCCTACACCAATATTACCCGTGTCTGCGCCACCAACATTTACGTATGCACCAACGACGCTAACACCAGGAGTGTAGTAGAACTTATCAGCCAAGCGAGCATAGTAAGAGAGCTTAGGACCTACGGTAATAACGTTGATCTCGCCAGCAACCAAATTGTAGGCAACCTCGCCACTAAGAGCCAAGCGATTAGCCACAAAACCACCACCCTCGACTGCCAAACCAAAGCTGGTTGCCGAGTCTGTGCCTGCCGAGAAACCGATTGCACCACCGATAAATGCGTCGCCCTTCTGCTGAGCCATAGCCGTCGCGCTCAAACCAAGCACAACTGCCAAAACCAATAAAATTTTCTTCATAATAAATTCAATATTTAAGTTTCACAATTAAGTCCTTTGCAAATGCCATATTTCATTTCGATGGAATCTGCCGATTTTAACTAATTATAAGGTTTAATAGAGAGAACGTAAATCCCCCCCCCTCAGCAAGTTACAAATATTATTTTGTTATAAATAACTGTATTGCAAATGTTTTCACTCGCAAATATATGCAAAATCACGGAATAAAACAATATGCAATATCACTTCAAAACAATTTATCGCACCATATTTGCTTGTATAGACGGAGATTTAATGGCAAACTTTTTTCGGAGCGATGGATTGGAATTTGATTTTGCGATTGACGGTAGCCTGTGTTCTCGCTGCGATCATCGGCTACGATCGCGAGTATCGTGCAAAAGATGCGGGTTTGAAAACCCATTTTCTCGTAGCACTCGGCAGTGCGCTATTTATGATCATTTCGCGTTATGGTTTCGACAACTCCACGCAGGTCGATTTCAGTCGTGTGGCGGCTCAGGTGGTAAGTGGTATCGGCTTCATCGGAGCAGGCACAATCATCTTCCAAAAGCAGATTGTGCGTGGGCTGACCACGGCGGCAAGTCTATGGGCAACGTCGGGCATCGGAATGGCCGCAGGTGCGGGTTTGTATGCCATTGCAGTGGCGGCTACCCTATTGACACTGATTGGATTGGAGGCGTTTGGATATATCTTCAAAAGATTAGGAGCACGGCGCATTTACATCTCGATACTTGTCAATAACAAACAGACTGCGCAAAGGGTCTATTTTGATCTGAAAAGGGTCGGCTACCAGATTCTTTCGTACGATTTGAGTTTGGTGGATAAGGCTGACGGATACCGCGTTGCGATCGTCGTGCGCTCGCTGGTTGGCAACGATGAAGAGGGATTTATCGAGGTTCTGCACACCAATCCCGACATTACGGTCGAGCAGGTCGAATAAAAGAGCAAAAAATCGTTCGTTTTAGGGTAAAAAGTGTCGTTTTTTGGAGCGGAAAAGTTGTTGATTCGCGAAATAAATTGTAAATTTGCGGGAATTATTAGATCAACAATGAACAACGATTTGGAAAACGTAAAGCAACACGCCGAGGAAGAGTATTCAGCTTCCAGTATTCAGGTGTTGGAAGGTCTTGAAGCTGTACGCAAAAGACCCGCAATGTATATTGGTGATGTGGGCGAAAAGGGTCTGCACCACTTGGTTTATGAGGTTGTCGACAACTCGATCGACGAGGCTCTGGCGGGTTATTGCACCGATATCAAGGTAACCATCAACGAGGACGACTCGATCACCGTAGAGGACAACGGTCGAGGTATCCCCACCGATATGCACGAGAAAGAGGGCAAGTCGGCTCTCGAAGTCGTTCTGACGGTGCTGCACGCCGGCGGTAAATTCAATAAGGATAGCTATAAAGTATCGGGCGGTCTGCACGGTGTAGGTGTATCGTGCGTAAATGCACTTTCGGTCAAGTTGATTGCCGAGGTGCACCGCAATGGCAACATCTACCGTCAGTCGTATAGCAAGGGTACTCCCACGTCGGCTATGGAGGTAGTTGGCAAGATCGACACTACGGGTACGATCGTAACCTTCAAACCCGATGGCGACATCTTCATCACGACCGAGTATAAGTACGATATTCTGGCAGCACGTCTGCGTGAGTTGGCTTACCTGAACAAGGGCATTAAGCTGATCCTGACCGACCGTCGCCAGAAGGACGATAATGGCGAATTCCGCAGCGAGACCTTCTTCTCGCACGATGGTTTGAAGGAGTTTGTCAAGTATCTTGACGCAACACGCGGTGAGCCGCTGATCGAGTCGGTTATCTATATCGACACTGAGCGCGATGGAGTGCCCGTCGAGGTGGCTATGCAGTACAACAACTCGTTCTCGGAGAATGTACATTCGTATGTAAATAATATCAATACCATCGAGGGTGGTACTCATCTGACCGGTTTCCGCCGTGCCCTGACCCGTACTTTGAAGAAGTATGCAGACGAGTCGGGTATGTTGGCTAAGCTGAAGTTCGACATCAATGGTGACGACTTCCGCGAGGGTTTGACTGCGGTTGTTTCGGTTAAGGTTGCCGAGCCTCAGTTCGAGGGCCAGACCAAGACTAAGCTGGGCAATAGCGAGGTGATTGCATCGGTTGATGCAGCAGTTTCGCAGGCGCTGTCACAGTACTTGGAGGAGCACCCGAAGGACGCTCGTGCCATTGTGCAGAAGGTGATTTTGGCAGCTACGGCACGCCACGCTGCACGCCACGCACGCGAGTTGGTGCAGCGTAAGACTCCGCTGTCGGGTTCGGGTCTGCCGGGTAAGTTGGCCGACTGTTCGAGCCGCGACCGCTCGATTGCCGAGATCTTCTTCGTCGAGGGTGATTCGGCAGGTGGTACTGCAAAGCAGGGTCGCGACCGCCAGTTCCAGGCTATTATGCCTCTGCGTGGTAAGATTCTGAACATCGAGAAGGCTCAGGAGCACAAGATGTGGGAGAACGAGGAGATTAAGAATATGTTTATCGCTCTGGGCGTTACAATTGGTACCGAGGAGGATAACAAGGCACTGAACCTCGACAAACTGCGTTACGACAAGATTATCATTATGACCGATGCCGACGTCGATGGTAGTCATATCGCCACGCTGATGCTGACCTTCTTCTTCCGCAAGATGAAGGCGTTGATCGAGAACGGTCATATCTATATCGCTACCCCGCCCCTCTATATGGTCAAGAAGGGCAACGTACAGCGCTACTGCTGGACTGACGAGGAGCGCGACGCTATCTCGGCCGAATTGGGTGGCAAGGGTCTGCACATTCAGCGATACAAAGGTCTTGGTGAGATGAATGCCGAGCAGTTGTGGGAGACTACGATGAATCCCGAAACGCGTATTCTGCGTCAGGTTACGATCGAGAATGCAGCCGAGGCTGACCGTATTTTCTCGATGTTGATGGGCGACGATGTGCCGCCTCGTCGTGAGTTCATCGAGAAGAACGCTCGCTACGCAAATATCGACGCATAACGACTATTGACAATGAGAGATTGGGAACGCCCGCTACGATGTGGAGTTTCCAATCTTTTCATATAAAAAACAAACTAAACAACACTACCCCATTATGGACGTAACGATTATTGGTGTTGCCGGTGGCACGGGCTCTGGCAAAAGCACATTGGTAAAGCGACTGCGCGAGGCATTCGAGGGCGACGATGTCGTAACCCTCTGCCACGATTTCTACTATAAGGCACACAACGACCTGACCTACGAGGAGCGCACGAAACTCAATTACGATCACCCGCAGGCGTTCGACACGCAGATGTTGGTTGAGCACTTGAAGGCATTGAAGAACAACGTGCCTATCGAGCACCCCGTATATTCGTTTGTCGAGCACAACCGTATGGCTGAAACGGTTACGGTGAAACCTTCGCGTGTGATTATTGTCGATGGTATTCTGATCTTCGAGAATAAGGAGCTGCGCGATATGATGGATATCAAGGTGTTTGTCGATACCGATGCAGATTTGCGTTTGGCACGTCGTATTTTGCGCGATGTTTGCGATCGTGGTCGCACTATGCAGTCGGTTATTGATCAATATACTACGACGGTTAAGCCGATGCACGAGGAGTTCGTTGAGCCGAGCAAGAAATATGCAGACGTGATTATCCCCGAAGGCGGTTTCAATTCGGTAGCAGTTTCGATGTTGATCGAGAATATTCGCTCGTTGATTCGATAAATGATAGATTGAGATAAGACAGAAGAAAAAGGAATAAAAAACATACATATTAACAAGCATTAGCTATTATTTCGCGTTCAGAAAAAAGCCTGAGAAACTGATTTTTTGACAATCGGAATAATTTTCACGGAGAGCCGAAAGAATCTCCCAGCGTAACGGTATAGATAATGCTCGCACTCTGTTTGGGTGTGGGCAAATCCTGTTACGTGCGGGTTTCTTCTCAGGCTTCCCGTGAACGCGAAGGAGAGGTCTGCACCTCTTTTTTGCCCGATTATGTGATTTGATAGTTAGGCGCAACTATCAAATCTATGGCAAAAAACTCAAATTTGCACGCTGCAAACCGTGCGAAAAAAGACGAGTTCTATACTCAGTTAGTTGATATTGAAAATGAACTCAAGCATTATCGTGAACATTTTGTCGGGAAAACCATCTTTTGTAATTGTAATGATTCTATTACAAGTAATTTCTTCGTCTATTTTTCTCAAAATTTCGAATTTTTGGGACTCAAAAGATTAATCGCAACAAGCTACACGGCATATAATCAAGAAGTGAGAGCCGTCTGCTTCGATTATCGAGGAGATAAGAACAATAATCATATGCCTGACGAAAATGAGATTGTCCAGTATGAACTTATCGGCAATGGCGATTTTCGCAGTGAGGAATGTATTGAACTTTTGAAAGAAGCTGATATTATTGTTACCAATCCTCCATTCTCGCTTTTTAGAGAATACATTGCACAACTTTTTGAATATAATAAGAAATTTCTTATCATCGGAAATATTAATGCTACCACATATAAAGAAATATTTCATCTCATAAAGGATAATAAATTATGGCTTGGCCAAAGTATTCATAGCGGAGATCGTGAATTTGGTGTTCCAAAAGATTATCCTCTTAATGCCGCTGGATATAGAATTGATAATAGTGGGCAGAAATATATACGTGTTAAAGGTGTAAGGTGGTACACAAATTTAGATTACACCACACGACACGAAGATATTATTCTTTACAAGAAATATACTCCCGAAGAATATCCCAAGTACGATAATTATGACGCTATCAATGTAAATAAAACAGCCGAAATCCCCTATGATTATAACGGCGTAATGGGTGTACCTATTACTTTTCTTGACAAATATAATCCAGAGCAATTTGAACTTGTCAAGTTTAGGAAAGGAGATGATGATAAAGATTTATCAATTAATGGCAAATGTCCATATTTCAGAATCTTAATTAAGAAACGTAGATAAAGATATGAAAATAGAACTGAAAAAAATCACTATCCGCGAAGTGGTTGAAGGATATGTCGATAGTGCCGAAAATGGCGTGTTGGGTTATGGTGGTCGATTAAATATCAGACCGAAGTATCAACGTGAGTTTGTATATAAAGAAAAACAGCGCAACGCTGTGATTGAAACAGTTACAAACAAATTTCCTCTAAATGTGATGTATTGGGCTGTATGCGAAGATGGAACATTTGAAATTATTGATGGACAACAACGCACAATCTCGATTTGTCAATATATCAATGGCGATTTCGCATATATGTTCCGATACTTTCACAACTTAACAGCCAATGAACAAGAAGAGATACTTAACTATGAATTGATGATCTATTTCTGTTCGGGAACAGATAGCGAAAAATTGAAATGGTTTCAAACAATCAACATTGCAGGTGAAGAATTGACACAACAAGAGTTGCGAAATGCTGTCTATTCGGGCGAGTGGGTAACAGACGCAAAGCGATATTTCAGTCGCAACGGTTGTGCTGCCGCGAAAATTGCGTCAGATTATGTTAGAGGATCAGCAATTAGACAAGAGTATCTCGAAACTGCAATTAGTTGGATTTCAGACGGCAATATAGAGATTTATATGGCTAAACATCAGCACGATGCCAATGCTGCTGCTCTTTGGAGATATTTCCAATCGGTGATTACGTGGGTCGAGCAAACATTCCCGAATAAACGACCTATTATGAAAGGTGTGGATTGGGGACCTCTCTATAATATATATAAAGATGTGGTATATAATATTGAGGAACTCGAACAGAGAATACAAAAGTTAATTCTCGATGATGACGTTACGAAGCAAAGCGGTATTTATTCATATCTATTGACGAATAATGAGCGACATCTATCAATTCGTGCATTCTCGCCCGCAATGAAACTTGCTGCATATGAACGACAGAAAGGTGTTTGCCCAATGTGTCTCGAACATTTTGATATCAGACAGATGGAGGGCGATCACATAACGCCTTGGCACGCAGGTGGTCGCACTACGGCCGAAAATTGCCAAATGCTTTGTCGAGATTGTAATCGCAGAAAGTCTGGAAAGTAAACAAAAAGCGAAGGCCAACAACCTTCGCTTTTTTGTATGAAATAATCAAACTAAATTCCCGTAATCTTCTTGATTTCATTCAATTTATTGAGGGCTTCGAGCGGGGTCAGTGAGTTGATATCGATACCCTTAATCTGATCACGAATCTGAATCAGTACGGGATCATCAAGTTGGAACATACTCAGTTGAACGCTCGGAGTGCTCTCAACGGCCGTGCGCACCGTAGCTGCCGCATTTGCCTTTGCCGACTTTTTGCGACGTGTGGGGCTACTGCTCGGAACGATCTCGTTATTGCCATAGACCAATTCGAGGTTACGCAGAATCTCTTCGGCACGATCGACAATCGAACGCGGCATACCTGCCATTTTCGCAACGTGGATGCCGAACGAGTGCTCCGTACCACCACGCTCCAACTTGCGCAGAAAGACAATCGTGCGATCAATCTCCTTGACCGCAACGTGATAGTTCTTAACTCGTTGGCACATCTGCTCCATCTCGTTCAGTTCGTGATAGTGAGTAGCAAACAACGTGCGAGCGTGCGCCGAAGGGTTATTATGCAGATACTCGACCATCGCCCACGCAATCGAGATACCGTCGTAGGTACTCGTGCCGCGACCGATCTCGTCGAGCAGCACAAGGCTTCGATCCGAAATATTGTTCAGGATCGAGGCCGATTCGAGCATCTCGACCATAAATGTCGATTCGCCCTGCGAGATATTATCCGATGCTCCGACACGCGTAAATATCTTATCCACAACACCTATTCGAGCCGACTTCGCCGGAACAAACGATCCCATCTGCGCCATCAACACAATCAGTGCCGTCTGACGCAACAGAGCCGACTTACCCGACATATTGGGGCCAGTAATCATCATTATCTGCTGTTTCTCGTTATCGAGATAGGTATCGTTGGGGATATACTCCTCGCCTACGGGCATAAGGGTTTCGATCACAGGGTGGCGACCCGCCTTGATATCGATAACGCGGCTCTCTTCGAGTGTCGGACGAGCATAACCTCGTTCGGTTGCGATGCGTGCAAACGACAACAGACAATCAATTTGTGCCACTATCGAGGCATTGCGCTGCAACTGTTTGAGCCAGCTATCGAGATACTCGATCAGCTCGGCATAGATACGTTGCTCGATGGCCAAAATCTTCTCCTCGGCGCCGAGGATCTTCTCCTCGTACTCCTTCAATTCGGCTGTAATATATCGTTCGGCGGCGGTCAGCGTCTGCTTTCGGATCCAATCTTCGGGCACTTTATCCTTGTGCGTGTTGCGCACCTCGATATAGTAACCAAACACATTGTTATAGCTGATTTTGAGCGAAGGGATACCCGTTGCCTCGCTCTCGCGACGCTGGATCGACGCCAACACATCTTTGCCGTGAAGAGCGACACGACGCAGATCATCAAGCTCCATATCGACTCCGTCGGCAATCACACCACCCTTCATAATGTTGTTATTATGCGGATCGGGATAGACCTGAGTCGAAATGCGTTCGCGCACCTCGGTCATCGGATCGATGACTTCGGCCAACTGCATCAGTTGTGCATTTCCACTATCTTTCAGTTGTTTACGCAACTCAGCAATAGCCGTCAGCGCATTACTCAACTGAACAATCTCACGCGGCAGAACGCGACGAGCCGCAATACGTGAGCCGATACGTTCCAGATCGCCCACCGACGACATCTGGTCGCGCATATCATCAGCCTCGGAGCTATTTTTGACAAAATATTCGACCACGTCCAAACGTCGATTGATCTTATCAACCGAAAGCAACGGCATTGCCACCCAACGCTTCAACATTCGGCCACCCATAGGCGACAACGTGCGGTCGATCACATCGACAAACCCGCAACGATCGCGGCCCGAATTCGACGAAAATAGTTCGAGGTTGCGAATCGAGAACTTATCAATCCACACGTACTCCTCGCGGTCGATTCGCGCAATCGAGGCAATGTGGCTGATATCGCGGTGTTCGGTATATTCGAGGTAGTGAAGTATGGCACCCGCAGCCGACACACCTTCGTGCATCTGCTCGATACCGAAACCTTTGAGCGAAGTGGTACCAAATTGCGAGCAGAGTTTGCCACGATTGACATCCTCCGAGAAGACCCACTCGTCAAGACGATAGGTATAGTAACGCGATCCGAACGAACTCAGGAAACGATCGTCGGCACAACGTTGATAGATAACCTCTTTGGGAGCAAGATTCGACAGCAGTTTGTCGACATATGCCACATCACCCTCGGCAACATAGAACTCGCCTGTCGAGATATCGAGGAACGCCACACCCACCTGCTGCTTACCGAAATAGACTGCCGCAAGGAAGGTATTCTCTTTGCCTGACAGAACATTATCGCCCAGCACCACACCGGGTGTAACCAACTCGATAATACCACGTTTAACGATCGTTTTCGTAAGTTTAGGATCTTCCAACTGCTCACAGATAGCCACTCGCTCGCCTGCACGCACCAGTTTGGGCAGATAGGTATCGAGTGCGTGATGCGGAAAACCTGCCAATTCGACCGACGAAGCCGATCCATTGGCGCGTCGAGTGAGTGTAATGCCCAATATCGAACTCGCCTTAATCGCGTCATCGCCAAATGTTTCGTAGAAGTCGCCCACACGGAACAGCAGCACAGCGTCGGGGTGTTCCGATTTGAACTGATAGTACTGCTTCATCAGCGGGGTTTCGACATATTTTTTCTCTTGTGTCTTCTCTTTCTTCGCCACGTCGGTCTGCATTAGTAATTAACAAGCAAAGATACTAATTTTTCCGTTTCTGCAACCATATATATGCACAAAAAAAGCGGAGCTCTCGCAATAATTGAGAACCCCGCTTGCTTAGTCATTAATGTCGAAATGTTACTTTTTGATATGTTTGTGCGACGAGCCACCGCTGGTCGAAACATTAACATTAGCCGAACCTGATGTCGTCAGATCACTCATACCGCTAACACCACCCGTAATGCTTTCGGTAGCATAGACCTCAGCCGAACTCATACCCGACACGCTGACTTTGGCGGTGCGTGCGTGCAGTTCATCAAGCGACACCTCGCTCATTCCGCTCAATCTAAGCGAGAGGCGGTCGGCGCGACCTTCGAGATCAACCTCCGACATTCCCGACACAGAGAGATCACATTTATCGGCTTGAAGTTGAGCATCGACCTCGGTCTTACCAGAAATCGAGAGCGAGAAGGTTTTGCACTCTACCCTCTCAAAATCAATCGATGACATTCCTGACGCATTGATTGTTATCGAGCTGGCACTGAGCACCACATCTGCATTAAATTCAGACAATCCCGACGCTACAAAGGTATTAACACCACGTGCTGAAACGTAGATACGAGTATCTGCAAGATTTATATTGCGCTTACGTATACGTTCCACCTCGCGCTGATCGTCAAAGTTCAACACCAGCACTCCGTTCTTAACGACAATCTGCAAATAAGGCATCAATCGCTCGTCAGCCTCGACACGAATCGAGTTCTTTGGAGCGTCCAACAACACCACTTCGATCACATTCGTGACCGAAATCGCGGTGTAGTCGCTCTTGATCGGATAGGTTTCGGTTACGACATTACCCGCCGTAGCCATCGTGGCAGCCGCCAAAGCCACCACTGTCATCGCTGTTGCTAAAAACTTTTTCATACTCTATTGCTTGTTTTCATTAATTTCACAATGCAAATGTATGAAAAGTTTCATTACTATGCAACACATAGAACATAAATTTTGTGAATATTATTAAAATTCATCGCGCTCACCTACGAACTTCTCGTCGAAATTGACCAGATAGATCTTCTCAGTAGCTCGCGTCAAGGCGGTATAGAGCCATCGCATCAGATCGCGCGTCATCGGCTCATCGCCAAACAACATTCGGTCGATGAACACAGCACTCCACTGACCACCCTGCGCTTTATGGCACGTTACGGCATAGGCAAACTTGATCTGTACGGCATTATAATAAGGTGAGGCCATAATCTCCTTGTAGCGTTTTGCCTTGCTGCGAATATCCGCAAAGTCCTCCTCCACGGCATAGAACAGGCGCGAACTCTCCTCGCGTGTGAGCGAAGGCGACTCGGAGCTGACCGTATCGAGCAAAACCTTGCACTCTAATTCATAGTTATCATAATCAACGAGTTGCAAAATAGCCTCAGCGAAATGGAATCCATATAATTCCTCAAATCTGCGCAAGCGACGCAGGCGGACAATATCGCCATTGGCAATGAAGTCCAACTTCGAGTCCTCCTCTCGCTCGGTGAAGTGATAATTGTTCTTGACAACCATCAGCATATCGCCACTCTCGATCTCCTCCTCGGCAAAGAGCACCTGACGACGAATACCTGCATTGAAACGGTTGGCGCGCTTGTTCGAGCGGGTGATGACGATGGTTTCGTCCTTGCCGTAACGCGAATAACACTCCTCGATCTTCTCCACAAACTCCGCTCCCGAAATAGCCTCAAAGTCGGGGAACGACATATCGAAACGAGGCGGCTCGTAGATCCCTTTTTCGAGCATACAACGTGTCAGCGTAGCATTGAACAGAATACCCGAATCCATCTGCTGGCGCACCACCTCATCGAGCGTGCAATAATCCACCTCACCATAGCCCGCCATATAGTCGGGGTCGAGTGCAGGACTGCGTTCGTCACCAATGGGCGGCAGCTGGGCACTATCCCCCACCAGCACCAATCGACAACGTTTTCCGCTACGCACGTAAGCCACCAAATCGTCAATCAGATTACCCGTACCGAAGATCGAGCCTTCGCGCGAGAAGTTTGACAACATCGATGCCTCATCTACGATGAAACAAGCATCGTGCTCCTTATTTGGCGCCAGCGAGAAGCGAGATTCGTAAGAAGTTGTACTATTTTGACGATAAATTCTTTTGTGAACGGTTTGGGCGGTTTGATTGGCATATCCGGCCAAAACTTTTGCGGCTCGACCTGTCGGCGCAAGTAGTATTGTTTTGATACTCAACTCTTTGAGCGCTGCTACAAAGGCCGCCACAAGTGACGTCTTGCCCGTTCCGGCATATCCGTTAATAATAAAAATACGACTGAAATCCGAGTCCGAAAGGAAGTCGGAAAATTTTTCTACGATTTTTTTTTGCCCAAAAGTTGGTATAAAACCAAAATTTGCGTAAATTTGGGTCGCAATATGTGTGTTAAGCATATTTTAATGTTCGAAATAGAGCTTTACAACGTTGCTAAATTTTGTACAAACTTAATAAATTATAACAACAAATGAAAAAAGTACTCCAATTGATTCTTGCGATCGTTATCGTCGCATTAGTTTACGTGGTTTACCGTCAGGTAGCTACACCTATCGAGTTTGAGGGTGACAAGGGTCGCCGCGAGGCTCTCGTTATCGAGCGCATCAAGGACATTCGTGCAGCTCAGCGCGCATTCAAGTCGAAGTACCAGCACTTCACCGGTGACTTTGACTCGCTGATCAACTTCGTTCTGAACGACTCGCTCGTTATGGAGCGCAAGCTCGTAGACGAGGACGACTCGGTTGCAATGGCTGCTTTGAAGGCTAAGAAGATTAAGAACGTTGAGAAGTTCTCGATGGCCGTTATCGACACCGTATTCTCGCCCAAGAAATTGACCGAGCAGGATGTACGCAACTTCCGCTATATCCCCGGCACCGGCAACCAGGCTGAGTTCATTATGGCTGCTGCTAACGTAACCGTTGGTAACGTACCCGTGCCCGTAATGGAGTGCAAGGCTCCCTACAAACTCTTCCTCGATACCGTTAAGTATCGTCAGGAGTTGATCAACCTGATTGACGAGTGCAAGAACATCTACAACCGCTACCCCGGTATTAAGGTAGGTGACTTGGTACAGCCTAACAATGAAGCAGGTAACTGGGAGTAATCCTTCGCAATCTGCGAAAAGAATGTCCATTCAGCTCACGTTGAGTGGACATTCTTTTTCGCGCTCTGACCTGCCGCGATTGTCTAATTACGACGAGCAATGGGTCAATATAGAGGTCATCACCGAGCGTACAATGCTTGCGCCTATCGAAGTGCTCGATCCCGAGAAGGCCAACGAACTTATGCGCGTTGCCGGCATCAATCTGGACAACGAGGAACAGGTTGTTATAGTGCGCGACGAGCGAGCGGGCATTGCCGCATTAATGGCGCTACCCCGAGTATTGATTGCAACGGTCGAAGAGCGTTACGGTGATCACTTCGAATTCACCACTCCACTTTTGCGCACGCGTATTTGCACCGAGCCTACGGCGTGGCTATATCTTGCCAATGAGCTTATATATATAAAGGTATGGGACGGCGGCAAGCTGCGTATGGCAGAGGTGTTGCCTCGCAAGAAAGAGGAGGACTCGCTCTATTATACCGCGATGATCGACCGCCGATTTGGACTGAATCGCTTTCGAGTGGTTGTGGCGGGCACAAAAGCGGCCGAAAACGAGGTTCGCTCAACAGCCAAATTGTTGAATAAGTTTTACAAGAAAGTAGTATGCGAATAATCAGTGGTACACATCGAGGGCGAGTGATCAATCCGCCCAACAATCTGAGAGCACGCCCCACGACTGATTTTGCCAAGGAGAATCTGTTCAACGTATTGGGCAATATGATTGATTTTGAGGAGTGTGATGTGCTTGATTTATTTGCAGGCACTGGATCTATCAGCTATGAGTTTTGCTCACGCGGAGCTAAGAGCGTCACATCGGTTGAGGTCAACAACGTGCACTACAACTTCATCAAACGCACTGCTGCGGAGCTTGGTTTCAAGCAGATGTACCCTACGCGCGCAAATGTTTTTCTATATTTGAAGAGTTGCCCAAAGCAGTTCGACGTGATCTTCTCGGATGCTCCGTATGACCTTGAAGGTAGCGAAGAGGTTATTAAATTGGTATTCGAACGCGACCTTCTGCGCGAGGGTGGCTTGCTGATTTTTGAGCACCCAAAGGGTCAGGATTACTCCTCTCACCCGCAGTTCGAACAGCAGCGCAGCTATGGCAGTGTGCAGTTCGCCTTCTTCCGTAGATAACGTGCGTAATAGATTGGCTTACAATAAAATGTAATGGCCGATGCAAACTCATTGCATCAGCCATTTTTTCATTATCTGTCGGCACTGTTTTTGTGTTCAAATGCCCAAAGTCACACCTGCAATTTAAAGCTGAATTATGACGATGTTCTTCCTTGGGCATCTCCTGGGAAAATTGGTAGTAAGCCGATGCCCTGCATAACGCAATTGGCACTTAAAAAAGGACTCCGCAATACCCTGAAAACGGCACCCATACATAAATATGTATGGGTATTTTCATTTATTTAGGCCGTAAACAATTGAAAAATAGACAAATTTTGTTATCTTTGCAGAATAACAAAAAAACAAAAGATACAACTAAGTATCGCATTGATTGATTAAATAACGACTACAACTATCATATATGGAAAAGTTTAAGCCTACTCAGTACACCATGCAGTGTGTGGCCACAGGTCGCGAATTCGAGGACACCGGTTGGGTGTTAGACGACAGAGAGTGCAAGACACCATCGTTGGTGCGTGCAATATATGCCAAGAAACAGATCGAGGTACGCGACAACAGCTACGGCTTCTATAAGTTTGCCGATTGGCTGCCTATCAGCCGTATGCTCGAAGGTTCGTCTGCCCCCGTGACTTATCGTAGCAAAGGTTTGGCTGAGGCTCTCGGATTGAAGAACCTCTACATCACATTCAATGGCTACAACCCCGCTATCGGTGCCAATATGAGCACTTGCTCGTTTAAGGAGACCGAAGCTTACTCGGTTTGTGGTCGTATCGATCCGAAGAACAACAAAGTGTTGGTTGTAGCATCGGCCGGCAATACCGCACGTGCATTTGCAAAGGTGTGCTCGGACAACAACATTCCGCTGTTGCTGAGTGTACCGGCTGACAATCTGTCGGCGCTGTGGTTTGAGAAGCCGCTGAACTCTTGCGTCAAACTTATCTCGTGCGACAATGGCGGCGACTATTTCGATGCTATACATCTGAGTAACTTGGCGTTAAAGTCAAGAAAGTTCTATGCCGAAGGCGGCGCAAAGAACATCGCACGTCGTGACGGTATGGCCACCACAATGCTGTCGGCCGCAACCACTATCGGACAAATCCCCGACTACTACTTCCAGGCAGTTGGCAGTGGCACGGGCGCGATTGCGGCGTGGGAGGCCAATATGCGATTGATCGAGGACGGCCGTTTCGGCACGACAAAGTCAAAGTTGATGGTAGCGCAGAATGCTCCGTTTGTGCCGATGTTCGATGCTTGGCGTGTAGATTCGCGCCATATGCTGCCCTACGACGACAATAAGGCTCGCCGCGACGCAGAGATTATTGACGCCAAGGTGCTGTCAAATCGCAGACCGCCCTATGGCATTGTCGGCGGTTTGTATGACGCACTGAAAGACACTGATGGCGAGGTATTTGCAATCACCAATGCTGCCGCCAAAAAGGCTGCCGAGCTGTTCGAGAAGACCGAAGGCTGCGACATCCATTCTGCGGCTGCGGTTGCAACGGCGTCGCTCATCAAAGCAGTAGCCGAAGGAAAGGTTGACAAAGAGAAGATCGTTATGCTCAACATTACCGGAGGTGGCGAGCGTAAAGCAAAGGAGGGCAAGGAGTTGTGGTATTTGAAACCGACTCACGTATTCTCACTCTCGCCCGATGAGAGCGATGTAATCGCAAAAGTTGAAGCAATGTTTGAATAAGAAATTTAAGGAGAGATTATATAATTTATGTTGTATCCGTTACGATTCCGTCCTCGTCTGAAACCTCGCATTTGGGGAGGTTCGACGCTCATTGCCAAAAAAGGCAAGGGGTTGCGTATTGACCGTAGCCGCCAATATGGCGAAAGCTGGGATTTGTCGGGTCTGCGTGGCGATCTGTCGATCGTCAGCAATGGAGTGCTCAAAGGCAATAATATTGAAGAGCTGATCGAGGTTTATATGGAGGACTTGGTTGGCGAGAAGAATTTCGAACGCTTTGGTATCGAATTCCCGCTGCTCATCAAAATGCTTGATGCTCAGGACACTCTCTCCATTCAGGTGCACCCAAATGACGAGCTTGCAGCCGAGCGTCACGACTCGTACGGCAAGAGCGAGATGTGGTATATCACCAACCACGAAGAGGGCGCAGCGATTTATGTAGGT
This sequence comes from Alistipes sp., assembly GCA_045655685.1. GTDB lineage: Bacteria > Bacteroidota > Bacteroidia > Bacteroidales > Rikenellaceae > Alistipes. The sequence goes on along the minus strand of JAZOPR010000002.1, from coordinate 214,156 downwards.
TTCAAACGCCCCGTATCGCGCGAGGAGTTCATCGACGCAGTGATTACCAATCGCCTGCCCGAGTTACTCAATCGTTATGAGGTCAAGAAGGGCGATGTATATTTCATACCTGCGGGCACAATCCACACGATCGGCAAAGGCATTGAATTGATCGAAATCCAACAAACATCGGATATAACCTATCGAGTTTACGATTGGGATCGAGTGGATTCCGAAGGCCGTCCGCGCGAGTTGCATACGGCGCTGGCGATCGATGCCATCGACTTTGAGAGCAATGAAGAGTATGTACTCACGAAGTCGCCCGAAGTTAATTCATCAGTTGAGTTGATCAAGCGAGAGCAGTTCACTACCAATTTGTTAGCTATTGACGGTGAGTACACTCGCGTGTTGGCTGCACTCGACACTTTTGTGGTCTATATCGTGGCCGAAGGTGAATTGCAAATCAATGTTGACGGTCACTCTGAGAAGCTTGTCGTTGGCGAATTGGTGCTGATTCCTGCCGAGGTAAACGAGGTCACTATTAAGGGCAAGGGACGACTGCTGGAAACATACGTCGAGTAATCGTAGCGCACGATGAAACGTCTAATTTTCACGCTTTGGTTAACGCTGGCAATGGTGTTTGGCGCAACCGCACAAGATTTTCGTGTGCGCGTTGTCAATCAATTGCAAATGCCTATATCATACGCGATTATCACCATCGAGGGAGTACCTCGTGCAGTTACCGATATCGACGGAGTTGTGGAAATTGATTTTCGTCGCATACGTCCCGAATATTGCTTAGCCGCTCACGCTATTGGCTACCAGAGCATCACGCGCGAGGTTGGACAGGAGGGAATGACCTCAGGCGTCATCGAGTTCCGCTTGCCGCTAAATGAGGGAATTACAGCCGATACAAATGTTGATCGCACCTCGGATCAGGCGCGCGATATGTTCGAATCGATAGCAGGCGAATCGACCGCTATGGACTTTAACTGCACCCTCACGAGCGCATTCGAGTTCGAATATATGCGACATAAAGCATCTGGTGAGTTCACGGTCGAGAACTTAGTGGATAGCAAAGAGTTAGAGTATTTCCGCGAAAAGGGCTGGTGTCATCTGCCCATTGACATTCGTTTGAGTAACGATAGTTCGGAGAGCACCCTTCATAAACTCGACGAGGCATTGCATTACGCGCTTTCGGAGTTGAATTTTTCGATTGCTGCCATTGGCCACAATCGCCATTTTTACAAATATAAACCCGATTACTCTCTGCTTGGATACAACGCCGACAGTACGCAGCAATACTATCGAATCTCGTTCCCGATGCTTGCGACAAAAGCTACTCAGATAGTAGCAACGGTAGATGTAGCGCAGCAACAAGTAACCTCAATCGATATTTTAATAAGCGATCGCAATGACGCTATTATCAAGCATATAAAAGCCGACTTAAATGCGGTCAAGCCAACCAAGAAGAGTAAAATCCCAGCCCTCTGCCCCACGGCTTTGACCTATCGCTACTCGACTCGATATGCCAATCTGTTGTTGCAATTGAGCGACATCACAATCACCCCTTCCGACAAAAAGAGATAGTCGCCCGCAACAAATTCGGTGCGCTTATTGCTCATAATTCGACAAATGAATAAATGTTCGAATTATGAAGCTCTCTCTGCGTACTATTATCCATCGCATATCACTATTCCAAATCGCTCTGCGCTGTTTGGTGATTATCGTTGCTTACGTCATAGGAGCGCACGTTACGGGGCGATTTCACGCGTCGAGCTATATGGGAGCAATGCTCGCTTGTACCTCGGCAATCGTCGTAATGCAGTCCGAAGATGTGCGCGAATCGATCCACAAAGGGTGGCTGCGCGTGGTGGGCACACTGATTGGTGCCATAATCGCCACAACATACCTCCAACTCTACCCTTTTTCACTGCACGGACTGGCTATTTCGTTTTGTATTCTCGAATTGATCTGTATGGCCCTGAATGTTCCCGACGGCGGCACGGTTGCCGCAATGACTCTCGTGATCATATCGGTCATTTCGCAGGAGATACCCGACCTACCTCCACTGACAAATGGTGTTTTGCGCTTTGTCGAGGGCACGGTTGGCGTCTTCATCGGCATTGGCGCATTGTGGATTACCGAACATATGCAAACAATGCGCAGCAAGAAAAAAGGTCCGAATCCGAAGACCCGAACCTAACTATTTGAGATATCACTCGGCGGATTAGAAGATCTTGCCGGGGATATGATTTTCGACGCTCAACGCCTCACCTTCCTCGCCATCTTCGGGCGCAGCCTCCTCCTCGACATTCCAGAACTCCTTGCCATAAACCTCTTCGGGATCGAAGTCGTCATCAATCTCGACACTGCCAAAGCCGCGATTATCGTACTCCTCTTCGGCCGTGGTGCGTTGCGCCATATAAGCAATCATAAGGATTTGTCCAACAACGGGGAACAACAGAAACAACAACCACCAGCCACTACGCGATGTATCGTGCAGACGGCGAACCATTGCCGATAGTCCTGTGATGAAATTGGCTGCCGAAAAGATAGCCGTAAGCAGGAACGGGAAGGGTGCAATTTCGTTAAGCACGAAGACATCGATCGCTGCGACAATGATATAGAGCCAAAGCGTAATGCTTACATAGGTCCAAAAGGGACGGCGGGCCAGCGAGCCACGAAAATCGAAACTATGTTTCCAAATATCGATATAACTTTTCATTGTGATAGGATTTGTTGCTAACACAAATGTAGCAATTCGGTGCGAGAATTGCAATTGATTTACTCGAAAAGCGCAAAAAAATCGCCCGATGGTTTGCAGATTGTGAAAATTGTATTACATTTGCACCTGCAAACACAGCAAAACGGTGTGGTAGTTCAGTTGGTTAGAATACCTGCCTGTCACGCAGGGGGTCGCGAGTTCGAGTCTCGTCCATACCGCAGAAAGGAGATACGCAAGTATCTCCTTTTTTGTTATATGTATTTAGTAAGAACGAGCGACCACCTAAGCCTCCCCTATCAAGGGGAGGGTTGGAGGGGTTGTCAAAATAAAGATCGCGAGCCTGCACGCGCGTAGCGCGGGCTCGAGTCTCGTCCATACCGCAGAAAGGAGATACTTGCGTATCTCCTTTTTTGTTATATCTATTAAGCAAGAACTCGCGACCTCTAAGCAAAAAAGATAGCGGCACCATCACGGTGCCGCTACCCTATTCCGACTCACTGCCGCTGCTTACTTAATATCTGGCAAATACAAAGTTAATAATCAAAAAAAATAGCAACCGAGTCGGGTTTGAATTAGAAGCGTACTGCTACATCATCGTAGGCAAAATAGGCAGGACAATTCAAACCGTAATCTCCCACCAAATCCTCGCTACCAACAAGATTGAACTCGATTTTAACCACCTTGCCCAGCTTCGACAGATCGAACTTGGTCCACTCGCAGACGATATTATCCTTGCCATTGCAAATCATAAACTCTGCGGTACCGGTTGCCGAGCTATTAGCGTCATAACCCGTTGCAACAATCTTATACCACGTATCATCGCCCGCTGGTGTCGAGAAACCATCACCATTCATCAACGAATTGAGGACATAGCTGGTCGGCACGACATACATATGATCCACAACTCGTGCCACACCATCAGCAAAATAGAACGAGGGCACATTGGATTTCCACGATTTATCATCGACATAGCCATTCTGCACGCAGAAATTCTTCGAGCCATTATGACCTGCCGCCCCTACCGTGCCTGTCGAAACCGCAAACTGCGTTTCGTAGGTTGCCTGAGTGCAATCCTCCATATAGTAATCCGAAATTGCGTGACCACCATTCCAGTATGCGCCACCGTCGATAATTCCCGACGCGATCTCCGTGTTGCCTGCATCGTGCCACTCATAGCCTGTAAATGAGTAGTCGTTATAGGTCAGCGGGCCACCATACTGCGACTCATCAATCAGGTCCGACCACGTTGCGATCGTATAACCACAGCCCGCAATCGTATAGGGAGCAAACTTCGCATCTGCATCCTCGAAGGTCAGCACGCGAATTTCAACTTTTGGGATCGTTATCACGCGACCATCAGCCAACGTGATAACAACCGTCGTGTCGGTTTCCTCGATCGAAACAAAGAACGAGTCACCATTGGCGCCATCTGTGCCGTCAGCGCCGTTTTTAATCTCCAAGCTCGATCCGTCGCTAAACTTCAATTTGTAGCCATTCTCGGTCTGCTCGGTGCCGACAATCACCTTACCATTGTTCAGCGCATCGATCAGCGACGAAAGCGTCGCAATCTCCTCGCTATTTGCCTGCACCTGCTCTTTGAGGCTGTCGATCTCGTTCCACAAATCCGAAGGATCAAACTCGCAGCTCGTCATCGTTACGCCTATCAGCGCAACCGCCATAAATGTAAAAAATCGTTTCATAAACATTTGGTTTTAAAGTGTTAAACAAAAAAGTGTCGCATCTCGTGTGGCTCAGCACAACAGGATACGACACTTAATTATTTACGATTCAAAACGACGGTTCTTGGGCGACGCCTGCACCTTGTCCGCAATATACCAATGCGAATAGCCAATGCATCTAATGCACTCAGCGACAAAGTAGAAAAACTACGGCTAAAAACACTGTTTTGATTCTCGCTCGTAGTCCTGCAAGCATAAAATCCACGTATTGCACAGGCAGGTCTTCTGACTTGTTCCGTTTGTCGCGCCTTCCCAGTTTTCACCAGTGGCAAAGAGAGCGACAAACTAACTTCCGCAATCCTCGGAATGGAACTCACAGCAACAGGCATTGTTCGGGATTTACACCCGATTCCCTTTTCACTTTTCGCGACGCTCGGTCACTCAAAGCTCCGTGTGCGATGACAAAGATAGAAAAATATTCTTAGATTGTACTCTTGGGTCTTTTTTTTGTTGCGCGTGGACAACATTGTGGACAACAAATGATGAAATTCGAGGGCAAATCATACTAAAAATTACCTAAAAATACCCAAATTTCAAGTGCTAACATAGATTTTAAGAATAGCCCCAAAACAAAAATATCTCTGACAATCATTTGATTATCAGAGATATTATCAGGTGATCCGGCCGGGGCTCGAACCCGGGACCCCAACATTAAAAGTGTTGTGCTCTACCGACTGAGCTACCGGATCATCGCCATACTCTCGTGGTCGTAACCTCGATTTTTGGTGGTGCAAATGTATAAACTATTTTCCACATACCCAAATTATTCCCATTATTTTTTAATAAATACAATCATAAAAGCCGTCTTCCGAATGAAAGACGGCCTTTATAATTAGCTGTTAATCGAGATTATTTACCCAAAAGTTTATACTCGCTGGGCGACATTCCCGTCAGGTGCTTGAAATACTTTCCGAAGAACGACTGCGACGAAAAACTGAGTTCGTAAGCCACCTCCTGAATACTCATTGTCGAGTAACGCAGCAGAGTCATCGCCTCGGTAATCACATAGTTATCAATCCACTCTGCCGCCGACTTGCCGCTAAACTCCTTGATTAGCAACGAGAGATATTTGGGCGTGACGCACATCTGCTCGGCATAGAATCCGACGGTGCGTTCGCGTTTGAAGTTATTCGACAGCAAAGTGATGAACTTAGCGAAATATTCCTCGCTACGGTTGCGCACCGAGCGCACCTTCTCGTTAGTAACCTGTGCACTCTGTTCATACATATCGCTAATTCGATAAAACATCGAGCTAATCAGACCTCTCACAATCTGATCACGATGTGCAAGGTTTTCATTATCGGAGATATTCTCCAATAGATCGATATAGCGTTCGATGTCCTCCTGCTGTTTTTGGGTCAGGTTGATCATCGGGTTGTAGGCCAGACGCATAAACAACGGCATCGAGTTCTTGATATCGACGTTTATCATACGCATAAAATCTTGCGATAACATAATGCCGCGCACGGTTGCCGTCGGGTATCCTGACTCGATTTTGAGCACATTCTCAGGAAACGACATCAGTAATGAGCCTTTATTGATGCTCACATCACGCAGATTCACCGATCCATTTTCCATACCATCGGTACATAGTATCAGTGCAAACGCCTTCATTCGCAACGTGCGGCCTTCGAGGTAGTGATCTCCGCTCGATGCACGGAACACATAGAAATCATCACGATTGTCCTTATGGCCCACTAATTGCTTGATATCAGGGACGGATAATTGTTCTATCAATTCAGTTTCCATATTATCTATTTTAGACTTTTTTACAAATGCAAATGTAGCAATTATTCCCAAATAGAAATAATATCATTGATATCTTTCGACTTTTAGAACAGCACCGCAACTAATTTATACCAACGCTCACGATTGTTCTAAAAGGGTACTATTGCACAATCCAACAACTCAATATACATAATAAACGAAAAACCGACACATTTTATTGTACGGCATATGGCGCAAAAAAGCGGGGCGTTGCATCTTCACTGCAAACGCCCCGCATTGTACTAATCGAGTCGACCGCTATCGTGGCAGGCGGCAACCCAACTCCTTGGCAAGACCGCCCGTAGAAGTCTCCTTATAAAGGCTGGGCAAGTCGTGACCCGTCTGCTTCATCACTTCCACCACGCGGTCAAAGCTGACGCTATGGTTTCCGTCGGAATAAGTAGCATAAATATTAGCGTCGAGAGCACGCGTTGCTGCCACAGCATTGCGCTCGATACAAGGCACCTGCACCAAACCGCACACAGGGTCGCACGTCAAGCCCAGGTGGTGCTCCAAAGCCATCTCGGCCGCATACTCGATCTGCGACGGCGTGCCACCAAATAGCTGGCAAGCAGCCGCAGCCGCCATAGCACAAGCCACACCTACCTCGCCCTGACAGCCCACCTCGGCTCCCGACACCGAAGCATTGGTCTTCACCACGTTTCCAAACAGACCCGCCGTAGCCAACGCTCGAAGGATTCGAATTTCTCGAAAATCGCGTGTCTTATAGAGATGATAAAGCACCGCAGGCAACACGCCACTCGATCCGCAAGTCGGAGCTGTAACAATCACATTACCCGATGCATTCTCCTCCGAAGTAGCCAGCGCATAGGCATAGATTCGACCTCGACTTTGAAGGCTATCGCGATAACCACTCGCTTTAACATAGTAGGTCGAAGCCTTACGTTTCACACCCAGGCCACCGGGCAGCACACCCTCGTTGTTAAGACCGCGCTCGATAGCGTCACACATTGTATGCCACACCTCGCGCAGATGATCCCATATTTCGGCACCCTCGCACTCCTCGACATACTCCCAAAAATCGCGACCATTATCGACGCACCAAGCCAGAATATCGCTGATGTTGCTCATCGGATAGACATCTTCGCGCAGAGTAATCGCCGTACCATCATCGACAATCGTTCCGCCACCAATGCTGTATGCGTGCCACGTTGCGACAACCTCATCACCAACCAATGCCTCGAAGAACATACCATTGGTGTGGCGCGGCAATACAGTTTCGGGTTTCCACACAATCTCGGCGGGAGCTGTCGGAGCCATTGCATTGATGATCGCCTGATCGGTCATATGGCCTTTACCCGTTGCCGCCAAACTGCCATAAAGTGTTACGCGAAAACGTTCTGCGTCGGGGTAACGTTCAGCAAAGATCGTTGCAGCTTTGAACGGGCCCATCGTGTGACTACTCGACGGTCCGTGGCCAATTTTATATAACTCTTTGAGTGATTCCATAGTATTAAATCTTTAAAAATAGTTGACAAAGATACGAATTCTCGCAAAAAATTACTAATTTTGAGCAGACACTACGCGCATTTTAACTTTAATACAAAATCGCGCCATAATTTTGCGTCTATGAAGATACTGATTATTGAAGATGAATCGTCGTTGCGCGAACTGATGCAACGCACACTGCAACAGGAACAATATGTGGTCGAAACTGCTGCCGATTTTGCCGAGGCCGAGCGAAAAATTGCAGACTATGACTACGATTGTATCCTGCTCGATATTATGTTGCCCGACGGCAACGGACTCAAACTTCTCGAACAGATCAAGGCTCTGCGCAAGCGCGATAGCGTGATTATCATTTCGGCACGCGACTCGCTCGAAGATCGCATTGCGGGTTTGGAGCAAGGCGCAGACGATTACCTGCCTAAGCCATTCCATCTGGCCGAGTTGGTTGCACGCATCCGTAGCGTAATCCGTCGCAGTCAAGGTCGTGGCGATATGTCGCTCAACATAGGCAATGTCCGTCTTGATCCTGATGCGTCGCGCGTTTTTGTCGATGGCGAGGAGATCGAGCTGCTCAAAAAGGAGTTTGTCATACTTCACTACTTTATGCAGCGTCCGCGCCATTTGATCGACAAAGCTGTGTTGGCCGAGGCCGTTTGGGGCGATCACGCCGATCAAGCCGATAACTTCCACTTCGTCTATGCACAGGTTAAGAACCTGCGTCGCAAACTCGATACCGCAAAGGCCTCAATCGAGCTGAAATCGATCTATGGTTTCGGATACAAACTTGTCGAGCGCGAAGAGTAAAATCCACCCAACTATGAAACTAATTACCCGCATAGCTATCCGTCTTACGTTGGCACTCGCCCCATTGATGACACTGTGGGCGGTGTTGTTCTACTTCACGATGATCGAGGAGATCAACGACGAGATGGACGACAATTTGGAGGCTTACTCCGAAACTATCATCGTGCGAATGCTCTCACACCAAGAGCTACCGCCGCTCAATTCGGGATCAAACAACAGCTACTCGATCAAGCCCGTCGACCCGCACTATGCCTCGATCCACGACGGAATCACATATAGCGATGTGGAGGTCTATATCCCCGAGCGCGAGGAGTATGAGCCTGCACGTGTACTGACTACGATATTCGAGGACGTCGATGGACAATACTACGAACTGCGCGTTGCCTCGCCCTCGTTCGAACGCGATGAGCTGGCTGCGTCGATCCTCCAATGGCTGGTGTTGATCTACCTTGTGCTGTTGGCTATGAGCATTATTATCACGCTGATCGTTCTGCGACGCAGTATGCGACCGCTCTATGATCTGCTGAATTGGCTCGATCGCTATCAGCCCGGACATAAGCACGAAGCGGTTCCCAACGACACAACTATTCCCGAGTTCCGCCAACTGAATGAAGCGGCACAGAAGGCTGTCGAGCGTTCGGAACATCTATTCGAACAACAAAAGAGTTTTATCGGCAACGCCTCGCACGAATTGCAGACGCCGCTGGCCGTTATTGGCAACCGCATCGAGTGGATAATCGACAAGACCGACCCCACTGAGGAGCAGATCGAACAACTCGTTGGCATCAACCATTCGCTTGCACATATCGTAAAACTCAACCGAACGCTGCTCCTGCTGACCAAAATCGACAATGGTCAATTCCCCGAGACGAGCGATGTCGATATCGCGGCATTGATTCGCAACGAGGCCGAGATCTATGACGAGATTTTCGAGGAGCGCGACATCAAGTGCAATATTGGCGGTGCCGATTCGCTTGTTGTGGAGATGAACCACACACTTGCCACTACCCTAGTCGGCAACTTGATTCGTAATGCCTATATTCACTCGCCCGAAGGCAGCCAGATCGACATCTCGATCAGCTACGACAAGTTGGAGATCCGCAATGATGGCACCGAGCCACTCGACGCCGAGCGTGTCTTCAATCGTTTCTATCGCGCCACCAAACGCGAAGGATCGACAGGTCTTGGTCTGGCGCTGGTCAAAGCCATTGGCGACTACTATTCGTTGGGCGTTGAGTACCGATTTGAGAATGAAAAACACATTTTTGCAATTTTTAGGCCTAAAAAATTAAATTAGTTCGATTATTTCAAATTCTCTACAAAATGAGGCCGTAATTTTGCAGTACGAAATAACTAATAAAACAATATGAATTATGAAAATCAAAGCTATCATTACCGCCCTTTTCCTTTCGATCACTTTTGCGGCACAAGCCGACGACGATCGACCGATACAATTCAATCAGTTGCCTAAGAATTCGCAACAGCTGATCAACGAGTCATTCCCCAACGACCGAGTTTCTTATGCCAAGAAGGAGCGCGACATGCTCGATGTAACCTATGAGGTTATTTTGGTTAGCGGTGCAAAGATCGAGTTCGTTCGTAATGGCGATTGGAAAGAGATCTCGGTCCGCACAGGAACTATCGACCCGAAATTGATCCCCGCACCGATCAACGACTACGTAAAGCAAAACCACCCGAATCTCCAGATTGTGAAGATCGAGCGCGATCGATACACCTACGAGATCAAACTGACCGATGGAGTACAGTTGAAATTTGACCGTTCGTTCCGCTTTATCGGATGGGATGATTAACATTAATAATATTAAATTTCCAACAACCGCCGACATTCCAACGAGTGTCGGCGGTTTTGTTATATTATGCCTGAAATGTGGCTCAAACAGTAGTAAAATAGTATTTTTTGAGAAAAACGGCGATAAAAACATTGCTTTTTCAATAAAAAAATTTTAACTTTGTGGCACTACACACAACAGAAATAACTAATCTCAAAAACTCTAACTACACTATGGCAGTAATTGGTGTCGATTTGGGCGGAACAAAAGTAGCTGCGGCTCTGTACGACCAATCGGGAAAAATGTACTCGAAAGAGGTTAAATTGCTTAACGGTGCAGAAGGAGACGCTGTCGGTCAGCTTGTCGTCGATGTCATCAACACTTTGATTCTCCGTAGTCCGAGTATCACAGTTGAGGCCATCGGCGTTTGTGTTCCTGGCATTGTCTATTCGAAGAAAGACACCGTTTGGGCTCCGAATATCCCCGGCTGGGATAACTACCCCTTGAAACAACGAATCATCGCAGGTCTTAATCGTCCCGATTTGACCGTATGTATCGAAAGCGACCGTACTTGCTACATCTTGGGCGAAGTATGGAAGGGTGCGGCTCGTGGCTGCGAGAATGCAATCTATCTAGCAGTCGGTACGGGTATCGGCGCAGGTATTCTGCTCGATGGTCGAATCATTCACGGTGCTAACGACATCGTTGGCGCAACGGGTTGGATGGCTCTGCAATATCCCTATACCGAGGAGTATATCCCCTGCGGTTGCTTCGAGTACTATGCATCGGGTAACGGCATCGCTACTCAGGCTCACCGCGCATTGCGTTGCGCTCGCAACTACACGGGTATCCTCTCGAAAAAACCCATCGAGGAGGTTACCTCGCACGATGTCTTTGCAGCATACGCTGAGGGCGACCACATCGCAATCAAGGTGCTCGACAAGGCGATTGATATGTGGGGAATGGGTACGGCTAACTTAGTCAGCCTGTTCAATCCCGAGAAGATTATCTTCGGTGGTGGCGTATTTGGCCCCGCAGCACAATTTATCCCGCGTATCTACGACGAGGCTTGCAAATGGGGACAGCCCATTTCGATGCAGGATGTTAAGTTCTGTGCCTCGGAGGTACAGGGCGAGGCTGCGCTGTTCGGTGCGGCTTACTTGGCAATCCGAGCTACACACCCTATTGATGTAATGTAAAACAAAACTACGACCTATGAAAAACTACTCGACTTCTTCCGTTTTCGTTGCAGCGTGCGCGGGAATGGCATTTTTTGGAGTTACAATGTTGTCGCTCGCACCGATCCTCGGTCCTCTGAACGAGAGCGTTGCGGGTGCTAATGCGCTGCCCTCGACTATGTCGATCGGTATCATTATCGGCACAATTCTGTTCGGCCCGATCGTCGATAAGTTCGGCTACAAATGGTTGCTCGTGCTGGGTTCGACTATGGCTCTGGCTGGTATTCAGGGTTTAGCAAATTTCACAAGCATTGGTCTGCTGCACACGTCGATCTTCCTGCTCGGCTTTGGCGGCGGTATCCTGAATGGCGAAACAAACGCCTTGGTATCTGACATTTACGACGACAATAAGCGTGGTGGCCGTCTGGGCGTTCTGGGTGCATTCTATTGCATTGGCGCAATGCTCTGGACTCTGCTCAACTACTTTATCCCCGAATATCGTATTCCGCTGAACGCTGTATCGGCTGTGATGGTGGCATTCATCATCTTCTTCTGCTCGATCTCGTTCCCGCAGGCTAAGCCGCAGGAGAACGTATCGCTGGGCAAGTCGCTCGGTCTGTTGAAGTACCCCGCACTGATCGCATTCGCATTCGTACTCTTCTTCCAGAGTGGTTTCGAGGGCGCAAGTGGCAGCTTCACTGTTTCGTTCCTCGACAAGTCGGCAGGTATGGATAACGCAGCCGCTACCCTCTCGATGACGTGGTTTACGCTGGGTATGATGGCCGGTCGTCTGCCTCTGGGCGCAATCATGAAACGATTGAAGGATCTTGGCACACTCTACCTATATTTAACAGTAGCATTGATCGGTGTCGTATTGTTCTACCTGTTCAGCAATGAGGTGGCAGTTGTTTACGCCGCTATGACGCTGATCGGTTTTGGTGTTGGTGCAACATTCCCCGTTGTGCTGAACTATATCGGTGGTGCTTTCCGCGAGTTATCGGGCACAGCATTCTCGATTGCACTGTTCATCGCGCTGTGCGGACAGTCGACATTCAACAAACTGACCGGTTTGGCATTCGACGATGGTAACTATCAGCTGTTGCCGTTGATGTTGATTTTGGCAGTTGTTGCAATTATGGTTTTGGTCCCCTTCGCGGTATCGATCGCCAAGAAGATGAACAAATAGAAAAAGAAAACCCACAATTAACTAATTAACTATTTTATAATTTCTAAAAAACACAAAGCAAAATGTTAGCTAACGAATGGAAAAAGAACGCTATTAGCGTGATGGACAAGATTGAGGAGACTCAGATGGAGAACATCAAGAAGGTGGCTGAGGTGATGGCTGATACCATCGAGGCTGGCCGTTGGGTTCACACCTTTGGTTGCGGTCACGCAAACCTGCCTATCGAGGAGATGTATCCCCGTATCGGTGGTTTCGTAGGTTTCCACCCCTTGTGCGAGATTCCTCTGACCTTCTTTACCCACATCACCGGTGAGATGGGTATCCACCAGTTCTTGTGGTTGGAGCGTGCTGAGGGCTACGGTCAGTCGATTATGAAGAGCTGGAACTTCGACGAGAAGGACGTTATCTGGATCTTCTCGCACACCGGTATCAACGCTGTGAATATTGACGTTGCTCTTGAGGCTAAGAAGCGCGGTATGAAGGTTATCGTATTCGGTTCGGCTGCTGAGACCGGCAACAAGGTTCCTCGCCACTCGTGCGGTAAGAACCTGTTCCAGATCGCTGACTACGTAGTTGACACCTGCTGCCCGATCGTTGACGCATCGTGCCAGTTGAAGAAGCACCAGGACAAGGTTGGTCCTCTGTCGACTATGGCTTCGGTAACCACCGTTTGGATGACTATCTGCACCGTTGCAGAGATCTTGGAGGAGCGCGGCGTTAAGCTGTTCATCCACCCCTCGCACAACGTACCGGGCGACACCACCGCTCACGAGCGTCTGGATGCTTGCATCGAGGAGTACAAGCGCCGTTCGGTTGGTTTGTAATCAACAAGCGTTCGCAAACAAGAAACGCCCCGAACCAAAGTTCGGGGCGTTTGCTTTACACGAATAATTACTTTGTTTTCTCAACAAGGGATTTATGATAATACTGTTTATTAGCCTTGATATGCTCTTTGATCTCTTTACTATTAAATAGATTTTCGAATCGATAACCGAATTGGTTTTTGAACTTCGTTTGATCAATAACTCCGTTATCCCACATTAAACGACCAAGTTCGAGCGTTCCAATGTAGTTAAAAATATCTATGTTGCGAATGTTCTGAAAGTCTGTTTCGGTTGCGCAATTGGGTAGGATTGCTTTTCGCTCATCGTCGGGCAGTAGATACTCGTGCACTCTACGGTTTTCGGGGCTATTGAGCATATTGCGCAGAGTGGCGAGAGCATTAATCGTTTCTACGTTAAGATACTGACCCAAATTGTAGTTAGCTATAAACAAAGTCAAACAGCTACCTAATGTAATAATCAGCGCCGAGTAGTCTTTCCAAAAGGCAATCATATTCTTTATGCCTTCCGAATTTGGCTGAATAGAAAATTCACCCGAAACAATCGTCCCTCCGATAATTATCAACACGCAGATAGTTAGCATTGCGATAACAGCAAACAATATCCAATTAATAGCTTTAATCAAATTTCTAAATGTGCAATACATAACTAATCAACGTATTTAATGGTATAATTATAATTCTCATCGAAAGTAGAATTTTCGTCCAATATTTGGCCTGCTTTAAGCCAAATTGTACATGCTGGTGGAGTGTCCACCTTACGTCCCCATTGTAAGTTTACCTCGATAGCATTACCATTAGCTAAATTTAGGTTCTTAATAGCAACACAACCTAAATATACGCGTGAGAGATTAGTAAGTTTGCTAAAATTCAAATCACTAACATTTGTTGCCATAAAAGAGTCCATGTCTCCTAATAAGATCGATTTCAACTTTTTATTATTCATTAGGTTACATTCTGTCAAGTAATAAGTATGAATAATATGTAATACTTCTATATTAAGAAAGTATTCAATACCTTTAATTGAAGAAATTTCATAATTCCAAATATTAAAATCCCTTACCGCAGCAGCTTCTTCCATCGAAACTTTGCCATCTTTGTTTACGTCATACTCTTCATAGCAGTGCTCCATAAGCTTTAAATCGTCCATCTTTGTGCAGACATCATCGACCTCTTTGAGTTTGATGAAATCATCGTTACCATCTTCGCACGCAGTGAAAAGTAGGCTCATAGCCACAAGTGCAAATAATACTTTTTTCATAAAAAGATAATTTTTTGTTGGCCATTCGCCCCTCGTGGTCGGGTTGTAGTAAAAAAGAAAGCGCAGGGCTGAAAGCTTAAATGCTGATAGTAGGCCGTAGGAGTGCCCGAGAAAAACAAATAAGCAACAACCCCACGCCTATACCCACGTATGGATATGACGGGAGTTACGTCGCGCTTACTCTCTTTTCTCAATGAATTTCCTACGTTCACTATCAGAGAATAAACTTACGCTTCCGTAAATTTTAATATGTCGTTACAAAGATAGCCCGCATTTTGTTTTCTTGCAACAAAACGCGGGCTATTTTAATTGTTTCGTTCCTATGCCGCTATTTCATCTGCTCCATTACGCGGTGCATCTTCTCGGCGATCTCCGCATTGCAAAGATTGCCAATACTACCCTCGTGCGTGTGATGAACTTCGCGCGTTGGTTTATACTCACCACGCTGCACCTGCATACCCACCTCACGATATGCGTCACGGAAAGGCATACCGCCAAGAGCCAAACGATTGACGTCCTCGACCGTAAACAGATAATCGTACTTGCTATCCGAAACGATATCGCGGTTGATGCGAATATGCTGCAACATAAAGTCGCACATATCAAGGCAGGTACGAATCTCGGTCGTTGCGGGGAAGATAATATCCTTCAACAACTGCAAATCGCGGTGATAACCTAACGGCAGATTTGTCGTCAGCAACGAAATTTCATTGGGCACAGCCTGCAAACGGTTGCACTTACCGCGCATAATCTCGAACACATCGGGATTTTTCTTATGTGGCATAATGCTCGAACCGGTTGTCAGCTCGTCAGGGAAGCTTACAAAACCAAAATTCTGGCACATAAACAGACAGACGTCCATAGCCATCTTACCCAGCGTCGATGCCAAAGCTGCAATAGCGTATGCCGCAGCACGCTCAGTCTTACCGCGACTCATCTGCGCTGCAACTACGTTATAGTGAAGCGTTTCAAAACCCAACAACTCGGTTGTCATACGTCGATTCAGCGGGAATGACGAGCCATAACCCGCAGCCGAGCCAAGAGGATTCTGATTAGCAATTTTATAAGCCGCCGCGACCATCTGCATATCATCGACAATCGACTCTGCGTAAGCGCCAAACCACAGTCCAAACGACGAAGGCATTGCCACTTGCAAGTGAGTGTAACCGGGCATCAGCACATCGGCATACTCGTTGCTCAACTTCTGCAAGCGTTCAAAAAGAGCCTCAGCGTGCTCGGCAATCATTCGCAACTCATCGCGCATAAAGAGTTTCAAATCGACCAGCACCTGATCGTTACGCGAGCGACCCGAATGAATCTTCTTACCAACATCGCCCAACTTACGGGTCAGCATCAACTCCACCTGCGAGTGAACGTCCTCGATACTCTCCTCGATCACAAACTCGCCACGCTCGGCCGTTGCGTGAATCTCCTCCAATGCCACGAGCAACGTATCCAGCTCCTCTTTTTCGAGCAGACCAATGCTCTCCAGCATACGGATATGTGCCATCGAGCCTTCGACATCATATTTTGCCAATCGCAGATCCAACTCACGATCGCGACCCACGGTAAACTCTTCGATCAATTTATCGGGCTCAAAACCCTTGCTCCAAAGTTTCATATCTAAATTGTTTCTTTCAATTTCTGAATCAGTTTGTCGTACAGCTCGATACCCTCCTCGATCTCGCTTTCGAGCACATACTCATCGGCCGAGTGCGAACGCGACGACTCTCCCACACCCATTTTCAACGACGGGAATGGCATCAAAGCCATATCAGACGTGGTGGGCGACACAAACGTATGACGACCAATCGCTTTTGCCGCCTTAACCAACGGGTGATCCTCGCCAATAGCCGACGCACGTACACGTGTCGAACGAGGTACCAAATCGCATTCGACAGCAGCCTGCAAAAGTTCGACAGTCTGTTCGTTAGTATAAGCGTCTGTCGTACGGACATCAACCACAAATCGGCACTCATCGGGCACTACATTATGCTGCGTACCCGCCGAGATCATCGTTACTGCGATATTGATCGGACCAAGCAGTTCCGAGCAACGCTCAAAACGATAGTTGCGCAGGCGCTCGATATCTTCAATCGCCTTATAGAGTGCATTAACTCCCTCATTGCGAGCCGCGTGACCACGACGACCGTGCGCTGTTGCATCAAAAACCAACAACCCACGCTCGCCTACAGCCGCCTGCATTTGGGTCGGCTCACCCACAAGCGCCATATCGATCTTTATGCCGACGCGCTCAAATTCGGGCAACATTGCACGCATACCCTTCTCACCCATCACCTCCTCCTCGGCCGTGAGCGCAAGAATCAGATTGAAGGGCAACTCCTCGCGATAATAGCTACAAAACGTGGCAGCCAATGCTACCGCCGAAGCACCCGCATCGTTGCTACCCAATCCATAGATTCGACCGTCACGATGCAACGGAGTATAGGGATCGAGCGTATAAGCCGCTGAGGGTTTCACCGTATCGTGGTGCGAATTGAGCAACAACGTGGGCTTCGACTCGTCGAATGCCACACACTTAGCCCAGACGTTATTATGAATACGCTGCACATCGATGCCTTGCGCACGCAGAAAAGCCTCGATCAGATCGCCCGTACCATTCTCTTCACGCGAATGAGAAGGCGTAGCAATCAACTGATCGAGCAGAGCAATAGCCTCTTGTGCAGTCACTTGTCCCATTTTGGTTTAAAGTTTAATCACCGTTCCTTTGTTTGACAGCAGGTTATCCGAGTGCTTGATCGTCACACTATTCACACCCGACTCGACAGCGCGAAAAGCATTGTCAATCTTGGGAATCATACCCTTATTCACAACACCCTGCTCGCGCAGTTCTCGATAAGTTTCGGGACGGATCACCTCGATCAACGAATCAGCATCGTCAACATCGCGCAACACGCCCAACTTCTCAAAGCAGAAGTGCATATCGGTCGGTGCGATACGAGCCGCAGCCACTGCCACCGCCGAAGCCACGCTATCGGCATTGCTATTGAGCAGACTACCCTCGCCGTCGTGCGTAATTGCACAGAAAACGGGAGCGACACCCGCCTCCAACAACGTAGCGATGAAATCCGAATTGATCTTCGTTGCGTCAATATCGCCTACATAACCAAAGTCGATAGGCACGGGCGAACGGCGCACTGCGGGCACAACATTAGCGTCAGCACCCGACAATCCGATTGCGTTACAACCTGCCGCCTGCAAGCCAGCAACAACCTGTTTATTGATCAGACCCGCATAGACCATCGTCACCACGTCCAACGTCTGACGATCGGTAACGCGACGCCCCTCGATCATCTGCGTCGGGATCTCCAACTTCTCACTCAATCGTGTAGCCAACTTACCACCACCGTGAATCAGAATCTTCGGAGCCTCCAACTTTGAAAAGTCATCGATAAAACGTGCCAAAGCCTCGGCATTATCGATCACATTGCCGCCGATCTTTACAACGTTAATATGCTGTATCTTAGCCATCATTACTTCAAGCCCTCCAGCAAGCGCTTAATCACTACCTCAGCCGAAATCTCACGGTTAGCCGCCTCGGGAATAACCAGACTACGCTCCGACTCGATTACCTCGTCCGTAACGATCATATTGCGACGCACGGGCAGACAATGCATAAAGTAAGCATTGTTGGTCAGTGCCATCTTCTCGGCATCAACCGTCCAATCGCGGTCAGTCGAAAGCACCTTGCCATAGTTCGGATCGGCATATGCCGACCAATTCTTTGCATAGATAAAATCGGCACCCTCGAATGCCTTGCGCTGATCGTACTCGACCTTTGCGCGACCGACAAACTGCGGATCCAACTCATAACCCTCGGGGTGAGTGATCACAAACTCATAATCGGTAGCATTGATCCACTCCGCAAACGAGTTGGGCACCGCCTGTGGCAAAGCCTTCGGGTGCGGAGCCCACGTCATAACGATCTTGGGGCGCTCCTTGGTCTTATGCTCCTCGATAGTGATCAGATCGGCAAAGCTCTGCAACGGATGGCGGGTTGCTGCCTCCATACTGAATACGGGGCGACCCGAATAGCGAATGAACTGCTCAATCACGCGCTCCTCATAATCCTCTGCTTTATCTTTCAACTGCGCAAACGAGCGCACACCGATCAGATCGCAATACGATGCCATAACGGGAATTGCCTCCAACAGATGTTCAGCCTTATCGCCATCCATCACCACGCCACGCTCCGTTTCGAGTTTCCACGCACCCTGATTAACATCGAGCACCATTACGTTCATACCCAGATTCATCGCAGCCTTCTGGGTACTCAAACGGGTACGCAAACTTGAATTGAAAAATATCATCAACAGCGTGCGATTGCGTCCCAACTCGCTATACGCAAAGCGATCGCGCTTGATCTCTAACGCCTCGGCTACTGCTGCGTGCAGATCACCGATATCCTCGACGCAGGTAAACTTTTTCATATATTAATATTAGGTATATTATTCGTTAATCAACTCTGCAAATGCAGCGAGGAAGCGATCAGCCTCCTTGCGACCGACGCCCAACGCCGGCAACAGACGAACCGTCGTTGCACCTGCACCGCCCGTAAAGATATGCTTTTCGAATAGCAGACGACGACGCAACTCCGCAGCCGAGCCTTCGATCTCGATACCGATCATCAAACCGCGACCACGCACCTCCTTCAAGCGAGGCATCTTGCGCAACTCCGCAATCAGATACTCGCCCACCTCGTTGGCATTTTCAATCAGTCGCTCATTCTCAATCACATCGAGCACTGCCAGCGCTGCCGCACAGGCCAAGTGGTTGCCACCGAAGGTTGTACCCAACATACCATACCACGCCTCAAACTGCGGACCGATCAGCACACCACCCATCGGGAAGCCATTAGCGATACCCTTCGCCACGGTGATCATATCGGGACGAATACCTGCCCACTGGTGAGCAAAGAACTTTCCCGTGCGACCATAACCCGACTGAATCTCGTCAAGAATCAATGCGACACCATAGCGAGCTGTCACCTCACGCAGGCCGCGCAGGAATTCGTCAGTCGGGCACTGAATACCCGCAACACCCTGAATACCCTCGATCAGCACTGCACAGAAACCGCCCTCAGCCAACTTCGCCTCGACCGCCTCCAAATCATTCAGAGCAACAAACTCGACATTCTTCGTGCGGTTGAACGGCGATACGATCTTCGGGTTATCCGTTGCTGCAACTGCGCCCGAAGTACGACCGTGGAAAGCGCAAGAGAAGGCCAACACCTTCTCCTTGCCCGACTGAAACGACGCCAACTTAATCGCATTCTCGTTTGCCTCGGCACCCGAATTACAAAGGAACAATCGATAATTCTCGTATCCGCACGCCTTACCCAGACGCTCGGCAAACTCACGCTGTAACGAGTTCTCGACCGAGTTCGAATAGAAACCCAACGCCGCCACCTGCTTCGAGATAGCCTCGACATAGTGCGGGTGCGCGTGACCAATCGAGATCACCGCGTGGCCACCATACAGATCGAGATACTCCTGACCCTCGGCATCATAAACGTAGCTGCCACAACCGCGAACCGGCTCAACGGGATACAACGGATATACATCAAAAAGATTCATCTTTTGTCAATTATTTAGAATGCGTTCGGTTTCAGTCGCAAACCTTCGCGCTCGTCGAAACCACACATTATGTTCATATTTTGCACGGCCTGACCCGACGCACCTTTCAGCAGGTTGTCGATCACCGACACGATCATCAACTTCGACCCGTGTTTCTCGACCCACACCAACGCCTTGTTGGTATTGGTCACCTGCTTCAAATCGACATTCTTGCCCGCCACAAATGTAAATGCTGCGTCGCGGTAGAACTCCTCATACAGAGCACGAGCCTCCTCTTCGCTCATCGACGACTCGGTATATACTGCCGCCAAGATACCACGAGCGAAATCGCCTCGCATAGGCACAAAATTGATCGCGCTATCGAACGACTCTTGCAGCCCCTTCAACGTACGACCAATCTCCAACAGATGCTGGTGCTCAAATGCTTTATAGACCGACAGGTTATCGTTTCGCCAGCTGAAATGGGTCGTAGCACTCGGTTTGACACCTGCGCCCGTCGAGCCCGTAATAGCCGTTACGTGCACCTCGCTCTGCAACTTACCAGCCGCCGCCAAAGGCAACAACGCCAACTGAATTGCCGTCGCAAAACAACCGGGGTTAGCCACACGATGAGCATTGCGGGTGCGCTCACGGTTGATCTCAGGCAGACCGTAAACATAACCCTCCGACTCATCACGGAAGTCCTGCGCCAAATCGACAACCTTCAAACCCTCAGGCATCTGGTTCTCCTCCCAGAACTTGCGGCTCTGACCGTGTGCCGAACACATAAACAGCACATCGACCGCCTTCAAATCATATTCAGCGCTGAAACGCAGATCCGTTTCGCCCCACAGACCACCGTGCACATCGCACACGTGGTTACCTGCATTGCTCGACGAATGAACGAAGACAATCTCCACCTGCGGGTGGTTGATCAGCAATCGGAGCAACTCGCCTGCGGTATAACCCGCACCGCCTATGATACCGACCTTAACCATCTATTTCTCGTTACGTTTCTGAACGTTATGATAAATCTTCATCTGGTTGCCCATAATCTTGGTGAAGCCCTTCACGTCATCAGCCGTCCAAGCCTTGTTCACCTCACCATACTCACCGAAGTCGGTCTTCATCAAATCGAACGACGACTCAACACCAACCAGCGTATAGCAGTAGGGACGCAGAATCAACTCAACCGTACCCGATACGTTCTGCTGCGTATTATCGAGGAAAGCCTCCATATCGCGCATTACGGGATCGAGATACTGAGCCTCGTGCAGAAACATACCATACCAAGTACCGATCTGATCCTTCCAATACAACTGCCACTTGGTCAGCGTATGCTTCTCCAACATCTTGTGAGCAGCGATGATCAACATCGGAGCCGCAGCCTCAAAACCTACACGACCCTTGATACCGATGATCGTATCACCGATGTGCATATCGCGACCGATACCGAACTTCGAGCCAATCTCCTCGATGCGACGAATAGCCTCGACCTTATCCTCGAATTTCTCGCCATTGACAGCAGCGATCTCGCCCTTCTCGAAGGTCAGCTTCAGACGCACCTCACCCTCGGCTGTGATCTGGCTGGGATATGCTCTCTCGGGCAGAGTCTGCTCCGAACGCAAGGTCTCCTTACCGCCAATGCTTGTACCCCACAAACCCTTGTTGATCGAGTACTCCAACTTGGTGAAATCGGCAACATAACCGCGCTCCTTCAAGTAGTTAATCTCATACTCGCGTGTGAGAACCATGTCGCGGGTCGGGGTGATAATCTCAATTTCGGGAGCCAAAATCTGGAAGGTCAAATCGAAACGAACCTGATCGTTACCTGCACCTGTCGAGCCGTGAGCTACGCAATCAGCGCCAATGCTCTTAGCATACTCGATGATTGCAATTGCCTGGAAAATACGCTCCGACGACACCGAGATGGGATAGGTTCCATTACGCAGGATATTACCAAAAACCATATACTTGATACTCTTCGAGTAGTACTCCTGGGTAATATCGAGCGACGCGTGCGACTTAGCGCCCAAACGATAAGCGCGCTCCTCGATCGACGCCAACTCATCATTCGAGAAACCACCCGTATTAGCAATTGCGGTGTGAACTTCGTAGCCTAAATCATCGGTGAGATATTTGACGCAGAACGAGGTGTCAAGACCACCGCTGAACGCCAAAACAACTTTCTTCTTTTCCATTGTTTCGTTTATATTTTTATATTTTACTTCAAATGAAAGATTTTGCGAATATTGTTCTTCAACATCATCCAATAGGGCGACAGCGCCGACTGCTTTTCGAGCGGCTGCTTGGGGTCGTACAACATTCCCGTGCAAAGACACATACGACGATTGTTGCGCAACAGAATGTCATAGTTGCAGCAACCCTGGCAACCCGCCCAGAACTCCTCATCATCGGTCAGCTCCGAGAAGGTCACAGGCTTATAACCCAAACGCGAGTTAAGCTTCATTACGGGCAACGATGTAGTGATACTGAACAACTTGGCGAACGGGAAACGCAGGCGCGCCAACTCGAAAGTTTTCTCCTTGATACGTGCAGCCAGACCCAAATTGCGATATTCGGGATCGACAATCAAACCCGACGTAGCGACATAGTCGCCGTGGCCCCAGCACTCGATGTAGCTGAAACCGACCAATTTTTCGCCTTGCAAAGCAATCACGGCCTTGCCTCCCTTGATCTTGGCAGATATATATTCGGGCGATCGTTTTGCGATACCCGTACCTCGCTGCAATGCCGACTCATAAATGAGCGTGCAGATACGCTCGGCGTACTTCACGTGCTCCTCTTTGGCAAATGCAACAGTAATTGAATTAGTACTCATCTATTCCTAAATAACTTTAAACCAGCCTATGCGACTGAATAAATACAGACTGCAAAGATAATCAAAAAATCACGTCTTTATCCCATTTCAATTGTTTTTTTATATATGTACGCGCACGTAACGGGGTTTATATTGCTTTTTCGCAGCGATTGGATTGATTCTTCGCCGAAAATTACACTCGAAGAGAGTGCGATGTAAACTATTTTCGAAAAATTTGAGCTCGAAATTTGGCAGATACAGAAATTTGGTCTATATTTGCACCTCGAAAAGCCGCAAGGTTATACGGTTTGGAAAGATGGGTGAGTGGCTTAAACCACCAGTTTGCTAAACTGACGTACGGGATTACTGTACCGGGGGTTCGAATCCCCCTCTTTCCGCAACAAGATCAATTTCGAGCAGGGTCGCAGCATTGCGACCCTTTTTATTTTTTGTGGCTGATCGGAAATTTATTTACGTATCAAGCTACAAAAATAAAAAAAAGAGGGCGATTGCCCTCTGCTTGAAATGGAGCTTGCAGATTAAGGAATACGGGGCGATCACGTCGCGCCAGCGACGTAATCTCCACCCCACAAAAAAAATCGCCGCCCGAGCACTCTCGGACGGCGACATTTCCATTCAACATTTGCTTTATTCATTCAAGAAGGTCAGCACCTCGTTCATCAATCGATCGCGCGAGGCCGAATCGGTGATTGTTTCGAACGGGAAACCAACAACCAGCGAACGATAGTCACCCTTGTAACCAACCGCTGCCGAAAGACCGCAATCGGGATACTTCATCACGACAAACGACTGCTTATCTGCGGGCAGAATCGCATCGGGCGACTCAACAGCGTAGCACTCGTTATTAAGCTCTGTATTAAAGCGATAGGTAGTCTGCGACAAATTTGCCTGCGAACGCTTTATGGTCGCAGCACCGCGCGTTGTAGCACGACCACCCTGCAAGCGATAATGCAATACCTCGCGAGCAAATTTCTGCGCATCAGCATTCGCGCCTACACCATTCCAGAGGTCGGTTGCCACGTAGCTACCACTCACAAAGATACGACCTCCCTGCGACGTAAAATGGCGAACAGCCAGCTGCATTGCGGGCGTAAACGTACGGAACGCTACCCCACTTGCGCCCTCTCCCATTACGGTCGAAAGCTGTTTGCCGAGAATCAGATCCACAGTCGAATAGTCCGACAACATCACAGCGCCACGCTCAACCGACGCCGCCGACGCCGAACAGAACGAGTAGCCCGCCTTAACGATTGACTCGCCGTGCAACTTAGTGTAGTCGAACGAGTTACCGGCCAGCACCTCGAAAGCATAGTCGCTATAACACGAACCAAGGCACTCATCGTAGTTATTGTCATAGGTAGTCGAGCGGAAGAATCCTCGCTGGGCGCCGATAAAGCTGATGTCGCGACGATCAGCCACTCCGCCATCAATATGGTTCAAGAATCCGGCCGTACCCTCGTCACGATAGCTCACCGGAGCACTCACGCGGTCGAAGCCATTGGCTACCAGCACCACGCCTTTCGACTCCGATGCACGGCAAACCGACAACGTCTCCGACGGGAAGCTCTCGCCACCTTCGTTCACAGCCGTAATACGATAGCTCATCATCGTATCAGCAGGCAACGGCAAAACACACTCCGTGCCCTCGACCACGCGACCATTATCGAAACCGCCATCGGCCATACGGGTATAGACAATGTAACGATCAGGCATAGCTGTCGGCTCCAACGAATCCACCTGCGGTTGCCACGTCAGTCGCACACCCTCGTCGGTCAGCTGTGCCGCGAATGCCTCGACGGGCAGCGGCTGAACAACATACGGACAATCATATTGGAACGACAAATAACGCAAAATACCCTTGTAGATCGCACGACTCACCGTAAAGCGGAATCGCGGATCAAGACCATAGCGCATATCGTTGAAGTTCTGGTGCGACAGCAACTCCAACAACATCGTCGGCACACTCGGCACACGTGCTTCATAATACGAACGATTCCACAAACCACGACGACTCCATTCGGGGGCGTGCAATGCGCGCACATCACGACAAATATCCGTCAGCACCATATCGGTCAGGTCGCGTGCCAAATATCGCGATGCTCCACCATCGTATCGGCCACCATTTTCACGGGTATAGAAAATGCCCAATGTTCCGACAATTGAGTCCTCCTTAATGCCTGCATCAGAGTGGAATGCAAAGGCCATATCAAGCGGCACTGCAAGTCCGACACTATCCTTTGCTCGCTCCGAACCACCCATCACATAATTGACCCAATGGGCGCGCGACATATAGTCATCACGATAGTCATCGGCATTCTCACGAAGGTTATAGACCTTCTCGGGAAAACCCGCCCACTGCAACCAATAGCGTGCACCCTCAGCAAAACGCGGTGCGCCACTCGTTGCGTACTCATACTCCAACTCGGGATTACGTTTTTTCTCAACAGGAATACGGGCGATGTTACCCATACCGCCACCAAACTTCACCGCGTCGGCCGTTACCACACGGCGATGACCGTGCGACGAGCGATTGCTCAGCGTCACACAGCCCGATGCCTCATTGACTCCCTCAGCAAAGCGGAATGTGCCGAGATAGATCCACGTACCGCCACCCATCTGCTGATTGACCGAGAATTGAGTCGCACCACCCAAGTGATGCACCGTATAAAGAGCATCATCGGCACTATTTGGCTCGCTCTTGTACGACACATAGACTGCATATTCGCCCTCCTCGGGAATTGCAGGAGTCCATACAATACGGCTCTCATCGGCGCCCTCTTTTACGCACTCCGAGCCACGATATGTACCCTCAGTAAAGGGATTTTGCGCCTCGGTATAGAAATCGCGACGAGCTGCAAAACCACGCTTCGCACCCGTGTACCAAGTGCGATCGCCCGTGTATTCGTCATAGACCGACTCGGTTCGCACATCATTATCGACAATCACTTCGGCCTTCTGCACATCACGCTCGCGTGGCAACATCACATTGGCACCCGCATTTTCGAGCATAGGCACCAGATATGGCACCACATAGCTCTGAGTGTAAAGATCCTCGACCGTCTGCCACAGACGTGCACGCTGCCAGCCCCACTCGGCACTGCCATTATCGAACATATAGCCGTGGCTCTGCCACATTGCGATATGACGACCTGCCAAACCTCGCTTAGGCTGCGATTGAGATGAGAGACGAGTTACCAACGGTCGCGCCGAGCGATTAGTGAATCGCTCCTTCGACTCGACCTGCTCGCTGCGCAGTGGTCGTGGAATAAAATCCTCGATATGGTGGCGATCGGTTACGATTCGAATCTCATAATCCTCGAACTTTTCGGGTAATACCGCACGCACACTATCGTAGATCGGCGCGATATTATCCTCACGGAAGGGATAGTACGACATATCAATCGAAGCGTAAACGGTCAATCGCTTACCATCAACCGCCGTGCGCTCGACCGTAACTTTCTTCACAGGAACGACCTCACGACGCACAATTCGATCGAGCATCTCGGCTATATCGCGACGATTTTGCGACGTAACGCTTTGAGCATTTACGTCAAGCGACGCTGCCGCAAATAGCAGCAACGTCGCCAGAACACGTTTAATCATAATTGATCGTTATTTCTTGTCACGACGGATCAACAGAGCCATACCGATCATAGTAATCGCAGCGTTGATAATCAACAACTCGAAACCGATCTGGTAGCCATTGAACCATACGGGAGCATACTTCTGGATCACAAAGCTCAACACAGGAGCGATGATAGCCACAATAGGCATAAACTTATCGTTCACCTGCTTCTTGCACATAATACCGAAAGCAAACATACCGAGGATAGGACCGTAGGTGTAGCTTGCGACGCTATATACAAGGTTGATGACCGAGTCATTACCCCACTTGTCGAATACCAAGATTGCGATACCCATAATCACTGCCATAGCCACGTGAACAGTCTGACGTACCTTAGTCAGCTTCTGATCATCGTAACGCTTCTGACCTTCGAGGATATCGACAGTGAACGAGGTAGTCAGTGCGGTCATAGCCGAACCTGCTGCCGAGTAGGTCGACGAGATCAGACCCAACACAAACAGAACACCTACGATTGCGGGGAAACCACCATTAACTGCCACGAACGAGAATACCTGGTCGCTCTTGTTGATTACTGCCTGACCAGCCTCATTGAACATCGGGAACAGACCCTCAGCACCAGCTGCAACGTTCTCACGCGAGAGGAACATAAACAACAGAACACCCAACACGAGGAACAAGAAGATCACTACCAACTGCATCAGAATCGACACAATCAGGTTCTTCTGCGAATCCTTGTAGTCCTTGCAACTCAGCGTACGCTGCATCATATCCTGATCCAGACCCGTCATTGCGATCACCATAAAGATACCTGCAACGAACTTCTTCCAGAAGTAGCGGCTGTCGCTCACGTTGTCGAAGAAGAACATCTTCGAGTAGTCGTGACCTGCCACCTGAGCAGTCATCTCACCAATCGACAGACCGAGGTCGCGCATTACGAATACGATACACAGAACAACGCTACCGATCAAGCAGAAGGTCTTCAACGTATCGGTCCATACGATCGACTTCACACCACCCTGACGAGTGTAGAGCCATACGAGCAACATCATAATAGCTGCGTTCAGTACGAAGGGCAGATTGTACTGATCGAATACGAGCAACTGCAACACTGCACAAACAACGTATGCACGCAGCGCAGCGCCCAACATCTTGCTGATGAAGAAGAACCAAGCACCCGTCTTGTGCGACAGCACACCGAAACGAGTATCAAGGTACTCATAGAGCGAAACCACGTTCATCTTGTAGAACAACGGAATCAGCACAAATGCAATGATAATGTTACCTACAAAGAAGCCCAACACCATCTGCATATACGAGAAGCCATCAGCGGCAACCGAACCCGGCACAGAGATGAAGGTTACACCCGAGATTGCAGCACCCACCATTGCAAACGCAGCGATGTACCACGGAGTCTTACGGGCACCGGTAAAGAAGCTTGCATTGTCGGCCTTGCGACCCGACCACCAAGCAACTAAAAACAGCACTGCAATGTATGCCAGCACTGTAATGATTACGGAAATCGGAGACATAGAGTTTAAATATTTAAGTTAGAATTATTCGTTTCAACCTCCAAAAGTACAATAAATTAGTCGAATCTCCTAATATTCTGACCGATTCGCCTTAAAAAAATCGTCCGACCTCCATTTTAGAGGTCGGACGACTCCTATTTCATCGGGTCAGCAGCACTCGACCACCGCCCAATTTTTGTGCTTATTCAAGCTCGATCAGAGCCGAGTCCGATGCCACATTGTCGCCCTCAGCTACCAGCACCTGACGAACCTTACCTGCGAAGTCAGCATTGATCGAGTTCTCCATCTTCATTGCTTCGAGAACTACAACCTCCTGACCAACCTTCACGTCGTCACCTGCCTGAACCTTGATCGAAATCACACGGCCCGGCAGCGGAGCGTTGATGGTCTTGCCTACAACGGGCTTGGGACCAGCAGCCTCAGCCTTGGCAACTACGGGAGCCTCTGCGCTAACCTCGATCAGGATAGCGTCTGATGCTACATTGTCACCCTCAGCTACGAAGATCTGACGAACGTAACCAGCCACGTCGGTAGTTACCGAGTTCTCCATCTTCATTGCTTCGAGAACTACAACCTCCTGACCAGCCTTAACAGCGTCGCCAACCTTAACCTTCAACTCGATTACGCGACCCGGCAGCGGAGCGTTGATAGCCTTACCGGTGATGGGCTGAACCTTAGCTGCGGTTGCAACCTCCTCCTTCTTCTCCTCAGCTGCGGGAGCCGAAGTAGCCTTCTGAGCGGCATAAGCCTCCTTCTTCAAGTTGGTCAAGAACGGCTTAGCAACCAGCGGGAAGAGTTCGAGCAAGAGAACTTCCTTCTCATTCTCAGCCAGCTTCACGCCACCGCAATCCTCCAATACGGGGTTGGGCTGCATCTGATACTTGCTGGTATCGTACGGAGTCTCCTCGCGCATACCTGCGATCTTCAAACGGAATTCGGGATCGATCTCAACGGGAGTCTTACCATACTCACCCTTAACCAAGTTTACGAACTGGTTACTCTTGGTGGTGTACATAGGCTTACCATTCATCTGGTCCAAAGCACAGTTTACAGCCTGAGCACCTACGATCTGCGAGGTAGGAGTTACCAGAGGCGGCAGACCTGCAGCCAAACGTACAGTCGGGATCAGCTCCATTGCCTTAGGCAGGATATGCTCGCTCTTCAACTGCTTCAACTGAGCAACCATATTGGTGTACATACCACCGGGGATCTCAGCCTCCTGAACGAGTTTGTTAGGAGCGGGGAAGTTGAAGTAAGCCTCGATCTTGTGGCAAGCAGCCAACATCGCAGCCTCGTCATCCTTCTTAGCAGCAGCGATAGCCTTGTCGAACTCAGCATCGATCTCTGCGGGCAGAGTATCGGTCAGCGGGTTGAATGGTTTGGGGAACTGTTTAACAGCGTCGAATGCCTCCAACTCCTTACGGATAGTGAGCAACTCGGCGTTGATCTTAGCAACAGCCTCCATATTTACGTCCAACTCAACACCCATCTTCTTGCAGAAAATGTAGATCAACTCCAATGCGGGAGCTGCGGGACCACCTGCGAAGTTCCAGATATTGGTATCAACAACATCTGCACCAGCGTTGATAGCAGCCACAACCGATGCCAAACCGTAACCGGGAGTACAGTGGGTGTGGAAATCAACGGGGATCGACAGATGCTGCTTGAACAGACGGATCAAACCAGCCACGCGCTTGGGAGGAATCAGACCACTCATATCCTTGATAGTGATCATATCAGCACCCAGAGCTGCCATCTGCTTAGCCTTATCGAGGAAGTAAGCGTCGGTAAATACGGGCTTCGGATTCTTCTTACCCATCAACTTAGCGAAGAAGCCGATCTCGGGATACTTCGGGTCGATAGTGTAGCAAACAGCGCAGTCAGCGATACCGCCATACTGCTTAACGTATTTGATGGTCGATTTCACGTTGTTCACGTCGTTCAGCGCATCGAAAATACGCATAATACCCAGACCGCTCTCAATCGAGTTGCGGCAGAAACCGTCGATAATTTCGTCGGTATAGGGGCTGTAACCGAACAGGTTACGACCACGCGACAGAGCGGTCAATTTCGACACGTCGCCCACAGCGGCCTTGATAGTCTCCAAACGGGTCCAGGGGTTCTCGCCCAGATAGCGCATCACCGAGTCGGGCACTGCACCACCCCAAACCTCCATTGCATAGAAGTTTGCGTCTTTGTAGAACGGAAGAACACGATCCACCTGCTCCTGCTTCAAGCGGGTAGCAAATGCCGACTGCTGGCCATCGCGCAGCGTCAAATCTCTGATTTTAAGTTTCTTTGCCATAGCAAAATCTCTTTATTATTTTATTGTTAGTTGTTTAGGATCATTGATGCATTAACAAATATAGCAAGATTTTCGCAAATCATCAAAAATTCATACAAAAAAAACGCTTTTTCGCCCATTTTTTAGTTTTCGCACTGAAAACAACTCCATTTTTCCGAAATTATTACTACTTTTGACCTTGTAAAATAAAATTAACAGAATTATTAGACTATGAGTTTCATCAAAGAGTTCAAGAGCTTTGCTCTGAAAGGCAACGTAATGGATATGGCTGTCGGTGTGATCATCGGTGGTGCATTTGGCAAAATCGTAACTTCGGTTGTAAATGATGTATTGATGCCCCCTATCGGTATGTTGCTCGGTGGCACCGACTTCTCGCAGTTGTCGGTAACGCTCAATCAGAAGGCTGTCGAGGCAGCTGCTGCGGCCGGCGAGACCGTTGAGCCCGTGATGTGGAAGTATGGCGCATTCATTCAGACCTGCGTCGATTTCCTGATTTTGGCATTCTGCGTATTCCTGCTCGTTAAGGGTATCAATGCACTGACCAAGAAAAAGGAAGAGGCACCCGCCCCTGCACCCGCACCCGAACCCGAACCGTCGAAGGAGGAGATTCTGCTGACCGAGATCCGCGATCTTTTGAAGGAGAAGAAGTAATCACACTCTCTTTCCAACAAAGTTAAAGGCAACCAAATTGGTTGCCTTTTTTTGTTTCAAGTCTAATGGCGATTTCAACGAAATCGGCACATCATCGTGGGCTCGCCCAGCTCACGATGACACGTATTCTATTGCTTCGCTTCGTACTTATCCAGCGCCTCGCTCATCAGCTGGCGACCGATCTCGGAGATCTCCTTTGCTTTGGCGTAGTCGGCAATTTCACCGTAGGCGTCAAACGGCATTTTCACCACAATATCTGGACAATACAGCGCTATCGATAGCTCCGACTGACGATGATTCATCAGACTGAACGAGCGATCGAGCAAGTCATAATAGGTATCACCATAGTCGAGAGCCTTAGCCTCGTCGTACTCCTCCTCGTAGTTGATCACAGTCTTAATCAACGACATACTGCGGCTACCCGCCGACTTCAAGCGTTCAACCAACCCGATATCGCTACGGTTGGTTACGCTATCCAATATACCACGCATTTCGGCTCGTGTGCTCTGTTCGAAAGCCGTATCGGCCACCAATGCAGCATTCTCGCGCGTAAGGATCGAACGAATCTCCGCCACATCGACATCATTCACATCGAATGCCACCAGAATATCCCCCTCCGAACGGACTACCCTACTCAGTGGCAAGCAATTAGCGATACAACCATCGACCAACGTTGTGAGTCCGTATTTCACAGGCTGGAACAGTGACGGGATCGAGATCGACGCACGAATAGCCTCGAACAATTTACCGTGATCGAAGACCACCTCCTCACCCGTATATAGATCGGTTGCCACGGCGCAGAACGGTATCGCCAACGACTCGATATCGACATCGGGCACAATCTCTCGCATCGCCTCGATGATACGCTCGCCCTTGACTATATGGTTCTTGCCGATCGAAAGATCCATCAGCGTAAATACCTTCCACGCGTCGAGCGCAAACAGCCACTCTTTGAACTCGTCGAGTTTGCCCGCAGCATAGATACCACCCACGAGCGAACCGATCGACGTACCCGCCACCGAACCAATGCGATAGCCTCGCGAGATCAACTCTTCGATAGCTCCGATATATGCAAAGCCGCGCGGTCCTCCACTCGACAATGCCAACGAAACACACTTATTCATAGTTTACAACAATTTCAAAATATCATCGGCTCGATCAACCAGATATGTCGCGCCCGTTTCTACCAATTCTTCACGCGAGCGAAAGCCCCACGTTACGCCTACCGAACGCACGCCGGCCGCCAGAGCCGTTCGCATATCCACGCCCGAATCGCCCACATAGAGCACCTCATCACGCGCCACTCCGACCTCCGCAACAATTTGCTCGACAATCGTCGGATCGGGTTTGATTGGCACGCCTGCACGCTGACCATATACCGCCGCAAAACGCTCGCACCCAAAGAAACGATCAATCAGCAACAACGTGCCTTCGTGAAATTTATTCGACGCAACAGCCAATCGTACGCCCAACTCTTCGAGTCGATCGAGTAATTCGGGCACACCGTCGTATGGGTGCGAGAAATCCGCAATATGCTCTTTATAATAGCCCACAAACTCCACTCGCACCCTTTCGACATACTCTGCCGTGCGACACTCCTCAGGCAGCGCACGCTCTACCAACTTTGCAATGCCGTTACCGACAAATTTGGGATAGACGCCGATCGAATGCGTCGGGTGACCAAACTGCTCCAACGTATGGTTGCACGACGCGGCCAAGTCGCCAATCGTATCAAGCAACGTACCGTCGAGGTCGAATATTACAAGTTTTGTTTTGCTCATTGAGTCTGTTTTTCTTCACTACAAAGTAACGATTTTTTGCGCTAAAATCCTAACTCTGCCACAATCTTTCAACGTGGTATAGGAATTGCTTGCATATTTTAGCACAAAACATTCACTCTATGGCAACTCAATTTCGATCGCAATACACACCATTTTTGCGAACCTCAAGCATTGCTTCGATGCTTGCAGGTCTGGCTATCATCATTTCGCTTTCGTACGACATTCTGCGTAACCACCTTTTTGTCATCACTCCCGCCTATCTCGAAGTGCAGTTCATCGCTTGCCTGGTGTTGTTGATGGATTTCACGCTACATCTATTTGCAGCCTACGATCGACGACAATATCTCCGTCGCAACTTTGTGTTTCTGTTGGTATCGATACCGCTGCTCAACATAGTTCTGTGGAGCGGTGTGGAGCTGTCGCGCGAGTGGTACTTCGTATTGAAAATGGCGCCACTGATTCGTGCTTTCGCGGCGGTGATTATCGTTGTGGCGTGGTTGGTGAACGGTCGAATCAAAATGCTTTTTGCGGGTTATCTCTTTACCGTTGTGGCGTTTACCTATCTGGCTGCGTTGCTCTTCTACTGCTACGAATATGGAGTCAATCCCAAAGTGGACAACTTCGGCAATGCATTGTGGTGGGCTTGGATGGGCGTAACGACGGTCGGTGCAGCGATCTTTCCCGTAACGGCAATTGGTAAGATTTTGGCGGTAGTGCTTCCCTCGTTGGGAATGATGATGTTTCCGATTTTCACGATCTACGTAACGAACCTTATCACCCAAAACAAAAATTAGGAGTAAGTTATCACTAACCTACTCCTAACTATGTAGCGAGACCCACGATACAGTAAGTGATAATGAATGAATACGCCACAATATCATTTATCATCATAATCATCTGCACATCTGATAATTATATATCATCCCACGACAACTCTTAAAGTCGTATTATTCCAACTATACCCACAAAACTCGCCAAAAACTCGCCAAAAACATTTTTACGCTAAATTATTTATACATATATTTGTCGTATCAAATAAACAGTGTATGGCAAATATTTATTTTACGCTCTCTACTAAGGGGAGCGAATCGGGAAAGAGTGAGCTACTTGTCCGATTTTATCACAATCGAATCAATCAGCGAGCGAAAACGCGCATTATGATCTCAGGGAAGTATTGGGACGAAGCGAAACAAGCTATCACAATCCCACGACTGAGAGTAGCTTCGAATGAACAAGCTAAGGAGATTAAGAATCTACACGAGATTAGCCAAACATTATCCGAACTAAAAGCGCACATATTAGACTCTTTTATAACTGCAACCCATAGCCATACAGAGATTGGCAAAAAGTGGCTGCACAATGTCATTTCTCAATTCTACGACACTCCCGATGATGAGGAACAGGGTTTCTTTGATCAATGGGACCGTTTTACTAACAGCAGACAGGTTAGTGCGCAGCGTCAAGCGATGTATAAAGTTACCAAGTCAATGTTGCGTAGATACGAAATGGTTAAACGTGAGCAAAATGCTAATTTTGAATTATCACTGCACGCAATCAGCATAGACCTACTAACCGATTTAGAGTCATTCCTTCGATCAGAGCACATATACTATGCGATGTATCCCCATCTTTACATTAATGAGGATAAGCCTAAGCTGAGAGGGCAAAATACCATATCCGATAGAGTTTCGATTTTGCGCACCTTTCTAATGTGGGCTAACAATAATGGGCTTACTGCCAATGATCCGTTCAAGAGTTACAGAATCAAACCCTGCATTTATAGCACACCTATATATATAAGTATAGAGGAAAGAGAACAGCTGTATCGAGCGAAGATGCCAACACAAAATCTGGCTATAATGCGAGATGTATTTGTGTTTCAATGCTTAATTGGGTGTCGCGTAGGGGACCTTTTGAAGTTGAAGAAATCGAATGTTGTCAATGGGGCCATTGAGTATATCCCACATAAAACAAAAGAGGGTCGTCCAGTAACTGTTCGCGTCCCACTTTGCGCTACCGCAAAAGCTATTTTAGACAAGTATGCAGATGTTCAGGACGACAAACTTCTGCCTTTCATTAGCACGCAAAAATATAACGATGCTATCAAGAAATGCTTTAAGGCAGCAGGCTTGGATAGAATTGTTAGTCGATTAAATACTATAACCAGAGAGCCGGAGCAAAGGCGCCTATACGAGATTGCGTCGTCACATATGGCTCGTCGTACTTTTGTCGGAACATTATATAAGAAGGTAAAGGACCCCAATCTTATAGGATCATTATCGGGTCATATTGAAGGCAGCAAAGCATTCGCCCGATACCGAGATATTGACGAAGAGATGAAGCGTGAAACAGTGGGGCTTTTGGACGCATAAACTTAGCCCGTGGCAACCACCACGGGCTATCATTACGGCAACAAATTGCGCAATTTCTCAACTGTTTCCGCGAATAAAGGCGTGCACCACTCGTGAATTTCGAGTGAGAACAACAACATTCTTATTTCATCACGCATCGTAGTACACCTCCTTTCGTCGCGCTTTCTTTCTACAACAATCACAGCCTAACGCACAAACAACATCAGCCAATGCGTAGGCAATATTTCCCGAAAAGTAGGCAATAGGTTCGCCATCGAGTGCGATATCATTGCCTCGCGCAAAGTCATCAGCTAAATGGCGCAGCTCGTGAACAAAGCTATTAATAAACTCTGCGCCTGAACTTGACCTACCGACCACCATTACTACGTGGCGACGATAGGGATTGGTGTAGGTGAAACCTGTATCCATACGATCGCGCAGCATATTTCGCTCTACCCTACGCATAATGCGAGAGCTTGCCCCACAGCGTTCCAGTGCACGGAGTATAGTCCCCGTGCGATAGCGTGTAGCTGCAAAGTAGCAATCAAAACGCCAACCTGCACTATGGAGCCTACGCGAGATCATACGCTACATCATATCCTCCCAAATAATCGGGGTGTGGGTGCGCAAGCAGTCTGCATAATAGTGCACAAATGCACGACCTTCGTAACCATCGGGGTCGTTAATAAAGTCGCCAATATGCTTCATAAGTTGTTGCTCGGTGGTGATTGAACTACCGAAGAACTTAGCGCGATACTTTGCGTCAAGGTACACAATATCATAACCCTTGACCTCCTTAATCTTCACGCCGTTCATTTTCAACAACTCCTCGATCATCGACTTTTCGCGCATCTTAACCTCGTTGCCATTACGGTCGCGCATACGCTTAATTGCCTCTGCACACATCGCCTTTGAGAAGTGCCAACCGTACTCCTCTTTATATTGCTCGAAGCCCGAAGGCTTTCGTTTATATTCTCTATCCATTAGCTTCAAAATTAAAAGAAGGGAGGGACGTGCCCTCCCCGAATGAATACTGAATTATCGACGCATACGGCTGTAACGACCGGTACCGCGAACACCTCGACGCTCGTGCATCTCGCTATCACGCTCTCCATAGCCGCCATCACGCTCTCCGAACTCCTCATTCATCTCCTCGACCTCCTCGCAAAGATCTTCCAGAGCCTCCTTCATTTCGTAGAGCTTCTCAACAATACGCTTGCCACTACCACCACCGCTACGATGGTGAGTGCGCTCAGAAATTTCGTAAAATCCCATAACTATTCGGTTTTAGGCGATGTGTTCAGGGCACGTGCGAGCATTTCCTTCAACTCTGCCATTTCGGAACGCATTGCTTGAAACTCTTTCTCTCGCTCAGCCTCCACTTTGGCTTGCGGATTGAGATCGACAATCTGATCTTTGCAGCGAGCAACCATCTGCTGTCGATGCGGCACGAGTTCTAACTCGCGCTCGTGTTGCTTGCAAATGTTTTGCAACTCGTTGATGATAGCTTCGCGGCTCTCGCTCACGACTAATGCCGTGCCTTGAACGTCGGCAATGATCTGGTTAGCTGGCAGCTTGGGGTATGTTACCTCCTGCCCACCCTCCAATCGAACGGTTACATCTACCACCGAAGTGGGCGATGGCCATTGAGCGGCAACCGCGTGAGGGAATTGGGGGTTTTGATTGCTCACACCAACCACCTCTCCGATAGCGGTGTCAATCTCATTCCGATTTAGTATATATAGCGGAGTGCCCGCGCGTAATCCTGAAAACATCTTGGTTAAAATTTAATTGGTTAATGTTATGCTCCTGCTCCTGCGGCGGGTGCTTCGTAAGTACCCACCATTTGCAATCTGCCTGTACGACTATTGTAGTAGACAAGCACAAGGCTTGATGCGCCTACCCCACCTATATCGGCTACGGTCGCCTGCCCACCAATAGAGTTGAGCAACTGAACCGAGCCGAATAGGATAGGAAGTTCATCTGTTGCAGTCGCAGGGATTGGCTGCTGCAAGTCCACAAGCAACAAACCGGTGAAAGCGGCATTACGGAACGCCTCAAATGTGTAGGTAACATTCGTAGTCGTTGCCGACACGCTTTTACTTTCGATTCCTCTTGATCTGTCCAGAATAAACATAGTCGTAAGGTTTAGAATGCGTTGTTGAAACCGTTGCAGAAGTTACCGTAAGGGTAGCCGTAGCCAATACCATAGCCGCAGCCAGTAGGGATCAACCCGTAAGTTGCGTTAATCGAGTTGTTCACAGGAACAAACTGCTCCGGACAAGCGATCTTCTTCACAGGCGGCTGGTTGCACTGAATCTCGTTGAGTGCATTGTAGATCGGCTGCAACTCACTCTGACGCTCTGCACGTGCGGTCAGGGTAGCAATTACGCGATCCTTCTCTGCCAGCTCACGATCCTTGCGGCTGTCCTCGATAGCGTCGAGCTTCGCAATGATAGCAGCGGTGTTTGCATTTGCGGCTTCCTTCAACTCACAAGTCTGGCCCTGCGTAGCATAGCCGATGTCAGAGAAACCGCGCGTCAAAATCTGATTTGTGTTACAGAAACCACGTTCAGTCAGGTAGTTCGACTCTTGGATTGCAGTCTGCGTCTTGCAGCAACAATCTGCCAGTAGACGCTGCAAATCGAAGTTGCCGTTATTAATCGCCTGAATAACCTGCAACGAGGTCATACCCATTTGATTACCCAAGTTACAGATTTGCGTGCTAATACCGTTCAAAGCATTGCGCAACTCGCTTGTGGTACAACCCAAAGTGCTCGCAAGCTGGCTAATAGCGTTTGCATTACCCTGAATAGCCTGCATAATGAGATCGCGGCCTGCGGTGTTATTCAACTGATTCGAGAGGAAGTCAAAGCCATTGGCGAAACCAAAGCCATTACCGCCACCAAAACCACCGAAGCCACCCCAGCCATTGCCCCAAAGACCGAACAACAGGAAAGGGAGGAGCCAGTTGGCACCACCGCCCCAGCCGCCAAAGCCACCGCCACCGAACATCATACCCAGCAGCAGATTGGGGTCAAAACCGCCCGCGCCGTAACCATTTGCACCAGCTCCGTCGGGCGTGAAAATAAGAGTTCTATTATTGCTCATTTTCGTAATAAATTAGGTTTAACTTTTGTGTTTTTATCCTCGCGCTTGGATATTACAAAAGTAATAAGGTGCCCCAACGAATTGAAGCACCTTACTAAATAGAGATAACAACCTAATTATCAGGCAATCGGGCGTAAGATTAAATCTGCTTATCGCGTATTTTTATAGCATCAGATAGTTTAATCGTGCGACGTAGTAATTTAGGCCGAATTGTACTTGTCGAAACCTTCTTATATAGATTACCCACATTCTTACCCGTCAAAAGCGACGCCTGCTCATAAGTAATATCAACGTCGAGCATTGTGGCAAGAATCACCTTTGCCTCATCAAGCGTTTCCATCGAGATGTGGTCAAAATATCCATCCTCGACACACTGCGCTAATGTGCGCAATAATTCCGATATATCACCTTTACGCATACTATCTAAGTCTATTAACAAAACGATTGTAATATTCAATATCGAACGACGTAAACGTCATCTCCGTACTGTTTGGGAACTCCAACCCCAACTTGAAGTAACGCGCACTCATCGGCACGTGGGTCAAACGAATTGACGAGTCAGTTGCGACATTAGCCTGACGCAATACTCCCCATTTAACCCCATCAACCGAGCCGTAGATGGTAACTTTAACCATCAACTTATAGTGCGCCACGAAACGAGCAATGAGAGTCTCTATGCGTTTCATTTCGTACTCGCCCATCTTTATGGGGCGGGTGAGAATTTTCACAATTCCACCTGCCGAATCGCCCTCGCGCTGTATCGAGTATATGGTCTGTGTGTCTCCTCCCACAAGAAAATCATTGCTCAGTATTTTGTCGATCAACGGCAAAGGTTTCGCACGAGTGCTCCATAAGCCTGCACCCAAGTTGAGCACGTGAATATCCGAGTCCCCACCAGATATAAACACCTCATTGGTGTCGTATTTCCAGCCGAGCACATTGGCTTCGATCAACCACTTGGGAGTTTTGCCCCACAGACTATTTAGCGGAGCTGAGAGCAATTGGCTGCCTCGCTCGCCAATCGACATCAAGCCCTGCTGCGTAATAAACAATATACTACCATTTACCGCAAGGGTGTTCGGATTACAAATCCTATCGTATGTTCTTGGTAAGAATGATCGGTAAATAACCTCATCGCCCTCACCCCAATGGCCGATAAATACGCCCTCTTTCGTGAATACCCACGTGGGGTACTCTCCAATCTTGTCATCAGACAACTCGATCGCGGCAGAGTTGATCGCAATAATTTGGTTATCATCCGATCCCATTTGATAGGTGCGTGATAGCGGGAACACTAATGGATTCGACAATGCCGAAACGCGCAACTCAGAAGCGTTGGAAATTGAGTCCCCACCAATCATAGAGGCATCTGTGTATGCAATGCCAATAGGAGTCGGTTTCCCATCAATATAGAAACGTGTATCCTTCCATCGGTGAGGATATTTACAATAATATACTTTATGTGTGCCAACACCTGAGTAGTCATCGTAATACCTCAAAGCCAAGTCATTACTCTCGCTCTCGAAAATGTCGGCTGTGTAGTATGCGAAATTATTTGCAAGAGCAGAGGTTAGCGCGTAGTAGTTATGCATCACAAATGATGACCCATTGTACATCTCTCGTGCTCGATAATCGGGATATGAAATGATATTTTTGCGCTTTGAGTCATCCGAAAGGTCAAAACCGCAAGGATTAGTTACGCAATAGTTTTTGCCCTCTATCCTGAATGCTGTTGCGATACTCCATCCAGACTCACACGTCGAATCATATCTCTTTAATCCGTTTGACCCATATCCATCAAATAACTTTTGAGATATTTCGCCAAAAATGTGCATCATCGAGTTGATCTCCTTTCCCGAACTATACACTAATTCGTGGGGATTAATCGGCTCCCATACTTCTTTCTGCTCCGCGTTTTCAAGCAACGTGCCTGTAAGCGCAATTTCCAAAGAATAGTGCCCCTCACTACTCTCCCCCCACATATCGTGGGGCACTTCCAATATTTTATAAAATGGCTGATTAGGGAGGTCGTTCTTTGCAAATAACTTCTCATAAGCAAATGTCTCTCCAATTATTGCCTCGTCTGTCTCCTCAAATGTTCTCCATATTTGGGACAATGCCTCTGCCGACCATCTGGGGTGAATGCGCGTGGAGAAGATAACCACTGAATCGATCAACTCATTATCGACCTGATCAAATTCAAGTTTACACACGGGCGCGATCATCAATGCGTTCGCCAATAGGCGAGCAGAGTATGGAATATTTGGGCCACTTGCTTCAAAAATACCAATACTCTTGGCCACTCCATCAGTAGGAGTGTCGTAATCACCAATTAACTCACTGCTATTTCGCTCGACCCACCGCCACTCGCTATTATTTTGTCCCTGCATTGTGCCGACCTGTAATTGCATCTTGCCGTTT
This sequence comes from Alistipes sp., assembly GCA_045655685.1. Lineage (GTDB taxonomy): Bacteria > Bacteroidota > Bacteroidia > Bacteroidales > Rikenellaceae > Alistipes. The sequence continues at coordinate 173,260 of JAZOPR010000002.1, read as the reverse complement.
ACGATACCTGTTTCCGAAATGCCATCGCCAGAAGTGCCATATTCGTAACGCAGGCCTTCCTTATAAGGCATTATCTTATCCTCAGACTGCCCTGCGTTATCCAGCTCTGAGGCAATAACAGTAAGGGCTGAGGGTTTAATATAGTGCCCATCTTTGGTCTTAAAGGCTGCAAAGAAACATATCTCTCCCCACCACCAATCATCCCTAATGGTGGGCTGCATAAATACACCTTGTTCATTAATGATTGGGAAATATACAAACCACGCGGAGTCTCCTCCACGATATCCATAGTAAGGGAAAGCAGTCAACAAGGTGGAATTCCCTTTGTCCTTCAAGATGTTCCCTTGCAACCCCTTAGTATGCACATACGGAGTAGGGCGCGATGTAATCACCTTCTCTGGCAAAGTGATACTTGCTGGTTGCGGGAGTGATGTCGCTTTATAATCACCCGTATTCTCGGTGTTGCGCCAATACGACATCTTGCCGTCGATGTTAAGGATCAACAAGCGGCCGAGGTGCATCACGTTCACCTCCTCAAACTCGCCAGAGAAGAACTCGAATGTAAACTCTTTCGTGGCGAGATCATAACTCTTGACACCAATGTTTAAGTCGCCATCTTTGATCACGACAATGTATGACCCCTCCGATGCTGACGGATGCTTATAGACCACCTTACCCACACCACCTAATGAGCCGACCCATTCCAAGTTGCCCACATTGCGCCACGAGCCATCTTTAATGCGCATATTATGCAGCACCTCGCACGCGCCATCTTCAACCGTATTATCAGGAGTAGATGTGTTGATTCCTTTAAGTGGCACTATTGCCACTTTGCTATTTTTGCGACGCATATCTAAAACTTAATCGTTAAACCATATCCAAAATATATCGCTGGTTGAAAACCTTTGGGAGTATAGGCGATTCCTGCGCCTATTTGAATACCGTGCGACACGCGCGGTGTGCGCACGATAGTTTCGGTGCGCTGTGTAGTGGTTGTTCTTGGGTAGAGTTGTATCTGCGGCAGGCTTTCAACATACACGCCACGCGCTGTGATTGTGTAGGTCGAATCGTCGCTGAATGTGTAGTCGCGGATCGGAAGCTCGACGGTGGCGGAATCCAGTCGGTTACAATTTGTAACCGGTTGCGAATTAGACAACCCTATTAGACAACCATTAGACAACCCCTCAACCATTTCGAGTTTATCCTCGATATGGTCAACCATTTTCGTGGTGTCGCGCAAATGCTTTTTCACCATTTCGGTGCTATCACCGATTTGGTTGATGTTCGGGAAGTTATCTTCCTTAACATCGCCTACTTGATCAATGTTAGGGAAAAGATTTTTCCTTAACATCACTTTTACCTCCCTCGTCCCGATCGGCTCGCTCACCTTTATAGGAGTGAGTGCCGCGGTATTCAAAGCGTGATATTCTGTCACGGTTTGCGTTACCACCTTTGGCTCGATCGAGAGGCGACCGAGCACAAATGCAATGACTGCAACGAGGGGTATTAACCACCAATGTTTCATTATCGGTTGCGAGACTTCCAATCGACCCAATACTTGGCCCAAGCGAACAAGGGGCGAGTAACGAGATAGTCGCGGTTAAGTTCGTTAGCGAACGCCTCGCGCTCGAACAGGCTATCTTTGTAAGCCGAGTTGTACGGAGGCAGAGCCAACTCAATCAGCCACACCAACACGTAGAGAGCAATAGGTAGCGCAATAGTGACGAGCAAATACCACCAGCTCGCCCAGATGTTGCACAGCACAAGCGAGATGAGAGCCGACGCACCCAATATCTCATACTGCTGCATCGTGTGAATCTGCTCGTGGCGTTTGGTTGTAATTGTGATCTCCTCAGCCTTTTTTCTTGTGAATACTAAGCCGAGGATATTCATCGCGCCAAAACCCTTGAAAGGGATAAACTTGTTTGTAATGATCTTCATAGTTGTTATGTGATTAATTTCTGGCAATTCTTGCGCACGTTCTTTGCAACGTACTCAAAATCAGCTAAAATTTGAGCATATCTTATGTGACGGTTATGTGATTATCGGCAGTACATATCTGCCTCAGCCTTGCGTCTGCGCACCAAGCCATCGAGTTTGCGTTTCTTCGCATACACCCACGCCATAAAGCGAGGGCGAATATCCGCAAAGTCGTCAGCGTCGAAGTTCACCTCGCGCAGTAATGATGAAGCTGCGAAGTTACCCGCACCGACATTGAACACAAACGACACCAGAGCGTCGAATTGATTTTGGCGCAATGGGGCGTGCACCCACTTGCGAACAGCGTTCTCAGCGTCAGCAACATCTTCGCGCAGGTATCGCAGTCCCTGAGCCTCGGTTATCTCGTCGCCCTCCTTTACACCTTTGGTGTGTCCGTAGCCGATAGTCCACTTGCCGCCTGCGCAAACATACGCCTGCTTGCGGAAGCCCTCAAACTGCGCGATCAGCGCAATGCCCTCGTCACTTGTTTTCATTATTTTCTTTGTCGTTGTCAAAAGAAATTTCAATATCCGACAAATCAACGCCCACCTTCTCGCCAATGATCTTAGGCAAGTTCAAACCCTTAATACGGATTCCGTGGATCTCGCACCAATTAGACGCAATCGACACCACCTCGTTAAGGATCACCGCACCGAGGATGATCCACTCCAATGTGGGAAACCTAAACGCCACAGCGAGCGAGCTGCTGAGAGTTACCCAGCAGACGTATTCAAACATCTTCGACACCGTTCTTCTGAATGCCCGCGAATACCTCACCTCCTCTTTGCGGTGCTGCGCTGCTCGAATGCCGAAAATAAGATCAACGAGTATGACGATGACCGCCACAATGAGAAAAGGTAACATATCCGCGATAACCTCATAAAGAAACGCTGTCATTACTACCGATGTGCCTCCTTGAAGGAGTGCACTCTCGGTCGACTGCATTTCGCCAAATTGCATAATATTAGATAATTAAGTTATTACTATAATAGCCATCGTTGCCCCAATCAGCGTACCAATGCACCCGTTAGCGAAATCTCGCCACTCGCAAGTGTGCTTGTCGGGGTCGAAGTAGTCGGCAGTTTCTTTCAGAGCTGAGAGGAATACGCCTGCGCAACACGCCCACAAGAACGAGTGCGACATTACACCGATCGTAAAGCTCGGCAAGATACCGAGGATCGTGATATGCAACCACGTATCGGCAGGGCGTGAGGTGATGTAGTCATACACCACCTTAGCCCACGATTTGATTTTGTCCCACATACGCCTTACTTCTTGAAAGCCTTATAAACACTATAAGCGAAGAACGCCACGCAGCAAGCGAACAGCCCACCCGCAAGCCAATTATGCCAAGCGGGGTTGGCGTTCAGTTCCTCGATGGTCATCGGTGCAGGCTCGAAATAATCGAGCGAGAACCCGAAGCCGACGAGAGCGACAAAAGCATAGCCGATCGCCCACTTGATGTTGCGTTTGTAGGTTGCGCCCGTTTCGGGGTCACGCTTTGCTTTGATTGAGTGGAATACGCAGCCTGCTACTCCGATAAGGAGCACAAGCAGGCAAAAAATCATCTTCAAAGTCATAATCGTAAAGTTTTATTCGTTCGCCATTTCTCGTTCGTACTCGGCTTGCTCGCGTTCCATTCGAGCCTTTTCAGCCTCTTCCCATTCGATCTTTTCGGTCTCATCAGCTTCTCGCCAATTATCGGGCGAATCGTTTACGCCTAAGATGACCTGTTCCGAGAAAACTCGGTTTTCGGTTTCGCCCACTTGCGTGAGCCACATACCCTCTGAGGGGGTTAAGTAACGAAGTGTTACAGGTTTTTCTGTGAGTTTCATAGTATCTGTGTTTTTAATTGTTAAGCAATAGTGTAACCCTTAGATACTATCTCTGCAACCAAATCGGGGTATTTGTTAAGTACATTTTTTGTCGCAGCAGAGAGTATCAATGTGCAGGTTTCGAATCCCGAAGCCACACGATCGTGTAGATAGTGCATCGAATCAATTAGCGATTCCTCTGCGTCGGGCACTTCGGCTGAGTTTATACCCCACGTACTTGTCGTTATAGAGAATGAAGTCAAACCCTCAGCCATACCGATATTGCGAATCTCTAAGCGTCGGCACGGATCGAAACCATAATCTTGCTTGTATGACCCCGTTGTTGAACGAGCATCAAACCACCCATCTATGCGCTCTAATACTCTCGACCAATACAGAGCAGGGAGCACGAGTTGAGCCGCCTTGCACATACCTTGTCCGACGTTTATTTTTCGTAGCTTCGTTATGTATGGCGCAACCCACATATTATAGTTCACAACATTTTCCCATACAAGATTTGATAGGTCAAGTTCTTCAAGTTCTGGTACTCCATTAGCAAGGCTGGCAACTGATGTCAATTTACTGCTAAATGTCGCAGGGAAAGACGCTCTCTTAACATTTGAGTTATTTAAGAACCCGCCTAAATTCGTAACATTTCGCCAATCGTTACCTTCGAGAAAATCCGTTGATTCAACAGCCTTTGTATTAGCAAGAGTATAGGCGAGCGAGGTAGATTCAGATGTGTCGCAGTTCTCTAATCTAATGGTTACAAGCTGATCGCAGTTATTAAATTCGTTACCGCCAAATTTAATCTTCGCATTTCTAATAACCACCTCTACAAGCGAATCGCAAGCCTGACAAATTGCCGAAATGTCTATCGCGTTCGCATTATTCCCCTCGAAATCCAAAATCAAAGTTTGAATTGACGATGATTTAAACGCTCCATTGAGCGTTGTCAATCCTGAAAAATACTTCGCTTCTTGGAACGTAACGATTGCCGTGTTGCTTTGTAACTTATTGTTGAAATTCTTTATCGCAGCCGCTTGCTCTGGTGTAATACCCACACCATCGCCCCAATTCGTGGCGCAAATCTCTTGAACTACGGGGTCGGCGAAACGAATGTAGTAGCCACCCTCGACAATGAGCGTCAAGTTCGGGTAGTTGGCACGGATAGCCTCAGCCGAATCCTCGTAGATTGAGCCAGCGATGTTCAACGTGCCCTCGATAACGGGGTGTGCGTCGGGCATAGGTGCGCCCTCCGAGTTGATACCGTTATAGGCGTGCTCGTTGCCGTTCTTATCGAGGTCGTTCGCAAAGTTGGCGAGCATATCTGCGTCGGTCGCATCGCCATCATAAACGAAGCCGATAATGCGAATATCTTTCAAGGCTTGCGAATCGAGGTTGTACGCCGTTTTCAAAAGCTCAAACGAGTTGAAACCGCTACAATGTTCTACTCGGAAGAACTCAATCTTAGACGAATCGTTCAGCTCTAAGGTCTCCAAGAACTTCAAGTTCTGCAAGGTCAGCGAAGTAGTGCCATCACCAAACTGCAAGTGCTCGATTTTTGAGCCACTTGCCACACCCAACGAGCGCACATTTGTGCCACCAAACAATGCCTGACGCAAACGAGGCAGACCTGTTAGATCAACCGTACCCGTCAGTGACGAGAGGTTACGAGCATCGACAACCATCATCGAGGGGTTTGCGCCCATCGTCAAGCCTTTTACGTTTGAGGTTACGTTACTTGCCACCTCGTCGCCAAGTTTCAGCGATTGCAGTCTTTTCGATTGCACCGAGAGTGTAGCGTTATCAGCCGACACCTCCAACTTCGAAAGGTCGCCAATATCTTGATACCAATCAAGACCTTGCACGGTAATCTGCGTATCGCTACCCGATGAATCGGGGATAGCCAATTCAACAGTTTCGCCCGCCTTAACACGATCACCAACCGTTACCAACTCCGACTGACCACGCAAAGCAGTGGGATTGAAGTCAATCGCAGGAGTGATCTCAAATGTGTGCTGACCAGCACCACGATATACCAACTGACCTGTCGAGGCATCGGAGTAAGATTTATTCTCCGTGCCAAAAGGACCATAGTTGTAATAGCTTGCCAAGAACAGCACTCGCATTGTTACCCAATCGCGCTCTGCCTCGTAGTGCCCGCCAAGAGCCTGCGAGAGAGGATTTACCTCCTTCCAAGCACCTGCGGTAGCCCAAGTGTCCTCGTATGTCCACTCGGTATCGTTGTTGTAAGCTGCTGCCGAGAAGTAGTCCTGCGCAAAGTCCCAGAAGAATCGACGAACACAACCAACGAGTTTTTCGAGGGTATTGTTGCCGTAGGGCGACATCGACACCATAGCGTTGAAGATGCGATGTACCATCGCCTTGATCTCGTCTTGACACGTTTCTTTAATCAGTGTCCAAAACGCAGAGGTGTCGCCACGATAAATCGAGCCTGAGCCTGTCGAGGTTTGGTCGCCAACGAGTACCGAGTAAACCTTTGCTGCGAGACCTTGGTTATTGATGTCGAACAACGTATCCAAGTCATCTGCACGCCACGCCCAACGACCACCGTTAGCCAAAGGTCGGAACTTGTAGGGATAAGTGTTCTTCTTGTAGTTATCGGTCGCCGCGAAAATCATACAGAAGGTGTAGTGGAAGATCGAATCGTCGATGTTCCAATAGTTGCCCCAAGTAGACTTGAATCGCACTTTACGAGCATTGATAATATCATCGTTAGTTGCGCCCGACGACAGACCAAGATCGGTCAGCAAGTTGATACCGTTAGCCTCGTATTTCTGCGACTGCGTATTGTAGTAGTACACATCGTAAGTGCCGATAGTGTAGAACTCATAGAGCGAATAGCTCTTGCCATCTACCGTTGTGCGTCTGCGCCAAGCTGCTACATCTGAGTTGATCTGTGCCAGCGTTTCAGTAACGCCCAAGATATAGGGCGAGTTTTTGTACGCCACATCGTATGCGGGCTTGAACTCCGCGTCGAGCATTGCTTGTACGTTTGCTTGATCTGCGGCAGCGTCAGGCTCATACTCACCTGCTGCACCAACCTCCCAAGCTGCGACAACATCACCCGTGTTACCGATTGCACCCATAGCCTCCTTGCTTGCATCGTAGCGAGTAGCCGACCACGGATAATCCATACCCACAGCCATCGGTGTATGGTCAGTACCCTCCAAGTGCATCAGTGTGCTTTCATATCGCTCGTCATCAAAGCCGAATGTCGGCTTATCGCCCTTATCGGCACCGATAGTGTACAAGCCAATAGGCACGTAGTTATATTGGTCAGTAGTACCCTCGATGAGTACCTTCTGGAAACCGAATACAGGGTACTGCGATACAGCAACATCTTTGCCAACGAGATTCTCGCCAACAACTGCTCGGTGCAAATGGTTAAACATTCGGGTAGCACCCATCTTGTGGCTGTGCATTGACGAAGCCACGTTCTTCTTTGCAGTAATTCGACGCTTACCGTATGCCGAGCCGAGTTTCCAGCGAAAGTTCCAACGGAAATAAGTCATTGCGGTCGTGCCCTGACCCTCGATAGTTTGGTCGAGCATCGGAGTACCCGACAGTAGAGATGACATCTCATCGTCAAGCTCGCCCTCGATCTTGTTGTGGATATTGACCCACAAATTACACTGACCGCTCGACGGATTGAGCAAGTTAGGGATAACCGACTCGCCCAACATCTCGATGACCATAGTGTTCAACCCTGCCTTAACGCAAGCGTCATAATCGAGCTGGTAACTATCGTTGATAGCCTTGTCGATCTGCGCCTGAGCATTAGCCTTATCCTCTGCGGTCGGCAACGAGTTTACGAAGTTCTGCATCGCATTGGGAGCACCAAATGCCGATTCATAAACACGCATCTTATAGAGATAGAAATCTGCCGTCTGTGAGCCGAGAATGATATTGCCACTCTGCAACCACGAATCGTTGTTAGCAAACGAGAACTCACGAACAGGCGAGCCATTGCACCATACCTTAACCAAGTTGCCATAGTTGGTCTTGTAGTTGGGTACAATCGAAATAATCACGTTCAGCGTTTCCTCGTCGGTCGGCTTGTAATTCTGTAACTCCGTGTCCTTCAAGTCACGTGACTGTATCGCAATCTCCTTTGGGGTAATCTTAATACCTCGAAACTCTGCGCTCGTCGGGTCATCGCAAATGGTAATGATCGGCTCATCGTAGTCAGCTGCATTCTCGACTTTATATGTAAACTCGATAGTCTTGCTACCCGACATCTTCGCAAACGGCTGGTAGGGGATATTGCACACCGAACGTGCGGGCAGGCGCAAACACTTTCGTCCTGCGTTGTCGGTTGTCCAACCGTCAGTGCCGTCCGTCCAAGCCATATATTCAAAGGTCGCTGCGTACTCCTTCGCATCGACCGCATTCACGATCTTATCCTTATTCTCCTGCGCATTCGAGCGAATAGCGGGGTTGATGTAGAATACCGAGCCAGCCGTAGCAGGGTACGACTTGCTGTTATCTACTGCGTAGATTGTCTGCTGTTCGTTGCCGAAGGTGATAACCGCATCGAGCTGTACGTCAGCCTCCTCAGTTTCGATCTCGATTGCTACCGTATAATCAAGCGGTGCACCCGTAGGAACATCGACCAAATCTTCATCAACAAGCACTGTTGGGGTATTCTTCACAATCGACGATACCTTCACGTGCGGAGTACCCGTGGCTGCACCAGCGTTGTAGATAGCATATTTGAAAAGGCTGTTTTCAGCGAAGTTAAACACCTTGTCAGGCTGCTCACTGACCGAAATCAGACGAGCCGTATATTGGTCGGCTTGCGATACGCAGATAATATTGTATTTCAGGTGCTCCGACTCCAATCCGTTCGCGTCGAGCCATAGTTCTACATTGTAGATACCTGTGCCCGAAGCAGGGAACTCCAATCCATTGAACACGTAAGCATTGGTAATATAAGTAGCGTTGCCGAGATTAACTTCGTAGAGCTTTTCATAACCCTCTTTTGCAACCTTGATTCTGAGCACCTTCTGCAAGTTACCACCGATGTTCATACCACCCAAATTGTAGGTTGCCCCCTCAATGAAAGGCGTGTACCACGTAAAGTTTGAGGGAGAGAGGAACATTGAGGTCAAGTTCACTGTGTAGATTAAGTGAGCCTGCGCATCGGTCATTACGCCCTTTACTATAACCTTAACACGATTTATACCCGTAGCAAGAGCGTTACGCACATCAAAAGTAAAACTCTGCCCATTGAGCACGAGCTGATCACTAAACAACTTCTCGAAAGCGCCTGTAAAATTACGGTCAACTTCAACCGACACCAAGAAATCCTCATTGATCTCCTCATAGTTCGTCTCGGTTATAGATTTCTCCTCCGATACAAACGAGCAAGTTATCTCAGCCTTTTCTGCCTTAGTGGTAAAATAGAGATTTGTCGAGGACATACCATTGATGACGCGCACGCGCTGCTGAACCGTCGAGAAAACAAATGGGCAAGCCTCTCCTGCGATTAGAGAGTCATCGCCAGTCGCCAGCCATTTAGCCTTATCCTCAGCACTGCGAAATCCATACTGCGTAAAGGTTACGGGGTCAAAGTAAGCAGTAGCCCAATCATTCTCCGCTTTCTTTAATCGCGTATCAATCTCTTTACCTTTGAATATCGAAAAAAATCTTCCCATAGTCTATTCTCCCTCTTTTGATACAAACACTTCACCGTCGGCAGTCATAAACACATCGCCGTCTTTGGTAAAGAAGTTGCCGAGTATCCATAGCAGTTTCTCGACGAAATAAAATGCCGTTACAATTTTACCCTTAACATAAAGGCTAATAATCTCTTTCCCCTTGACATAAAGTGCCATAACTACTCCTCCACCGTGTAAACAATTTTTGTCGGGTTATCAAGGCTGTCTTGTTGAGCTTTATCTTCGGTTGACTCAACAAGGATGTCGTTTAAGATATTTTCAAGGGCCTGCGATACAGCGGCCTGCGACATTACAGCGGTCTGAGATTCGCCGCGCTGCTGCACGATAATAACCCCCGCGTTGTGCTCATTGTTAGGGTTAACCTCAACCGTGATCACAAAGAGCCCATCTGTGCCCTCCTCAACATTTGGATCAGTTTCGACAAGCTCTATATCGGGACGCGACGTCTCCCACACCTGCGCTAACTGCCCATCGCTACCCACAATCCAAACACCGACGTCAATCGTCAGCTCGCCAATGCCCAATCCGTGATTCTTCACGGGAATAGCCACTGCGATAAAATCATAAATGGGGATATCATCTAATTTTGGGGAGGTTGAGATGGTCGTCGCTACGCAGTTGTAGCACCTACCATCTTTACGCCACGCACGATATTGCTGACCTCCACAGTTAATGATTATATCAAAGTCGGCGTCGAGCGACATACCGACACCGCCAAACTTGACACCAAGCTGAAAATCATCTTCATAGTATATCTTAATCGAAGTCATACTTAGATATAGTTATATGGACGTTTTGCGAGCGTAGTGCGGCTCATCGAGTCAAGTTTGCTTAATGCTACGCCATACTGCATTGAGTAGATGTCATAGTAGCGCTCATTTCTGCCCATATACCACCACCGGAGGATTGCCATTTTCAAAAAATCCTTCAAGATGAAAGCAAGACCATTGGGGATAAGTTCGCGCTTAATGTTTATAGTGAGAAGCACCTCTTCGCCATTCATATCATAAGACTCGACAATAGCGGGCCTCGACGCATAGAATTGATCGAGTTCGCTGCGCAGTTGAATGAGGAATGCCTCCTTATCACTTTGAAACATTGCAAAATCCTCATACGCAACATCGACGCTTGGCGCCATTACGCGCAGCGCCTGAAAATCAACCGAGGTTTGAGTAATGCACTCATTCAAGAGCCCTTTGCAGCTCACACTAAGTTCGTATCTCATAAGGCAGCATATAGTTCTTGAATCTTATTTTGACACACCTGCATTCCTGCCACATCGTTCGATACAGCAAAGATCAATTCAGCCAACTTCCACGATGTAACGTCGTATAGCGATAAGGGATAGTTATTATTGATTACCGTATAGGGGAAGTAGCGAGCAGTTTCGATCTCTGCCATCTCGCCATTTGTCGATGAGTAATACTCCAATGCTTTATCGCCATCGCAAAGTACAACTACGGGCTTGCTTTCGTTGCCGCGCAGGTAACGATTCGCCTGTTGCTTATAGCGGTCATCGGTATCTCGAATAGGTTGCGTAACCTTATGCTCCCACCCTGCGACCTTGAATGCCAACAAGCGCACAAAGTCGTGCGGCAACGGCATTTTGCCACTTCCATCAGCAAACTTCCGTAACGCATTCTGCGGCATTTCCACTCCTGATCCCAAGCAATGGAGAGGGCAGGTGCGTACAACCCACGTACCCGCCTCGTCAAGCAACTCTTCAAGCGGGAAGGCAGCGACGTTAATCGTATCTACGTCGGGTGATACCTCGTCGAGATAGATATAAGCCTTCGATCGTATCTGCTCTCTTGCTGGCATAACGCACCGAGATTAATTCCACGCAGTGAATAGGACGTTCCAGCGCTGAGCAGCTTCGAGCTTCATTCTGGGGATCTCATTCGATACGAACGAGGCATCAAACATACCCTGAATAAAGGCGATAGCCTTTGCCTTGCTCGTTACCGTGGTGTCTCGGATCGCGGTTTCAGGATCACGCAGCACATCCTCCGGCGTGGTAACCACAGGCGCAGGCACCGCTTTGGGGCACACAATGTTGTAGGTCTTATCCTCAACATACACACGACCATAGCTGGGGCTCTTTTCGAGTGCCTTCTGTATGCGTTCGTCCGATGAGATGTAAAAACCGCGTGTCTGAGTGTGGCGTGAGCCGCCGGTAAATCTGATAACGACCTGCTTTTCACCGATCATTACAGTAGTGGTAAGGTCGTAGTACTGTTTTAGAATATATTTCTTCGTTGCCATAGTGGTAAAAAATTAGGGGCTATGAGGAGTAATCAGCCCCTCATAGCCAAAGTTTGGTGCAATGTTATGCCTCAGCCTTAGGCGCAACGATTGCGTGGCAGTCGGGATAGCGGAGAATCATACCCGATACCTCCTGCAATACCTTAGCCTTAGCATTCTTCTGACCCGACTTGATCAGATCAAGCTGAGTAGCGTGGAGCTTGATAAACTCCTTCTTGTAGATATGCTGGAAGTCCAGCGCCAGACCGTGATCCGACCAACCTGTCTCGTCGAACAGCGGAGCGTGCGCAATATGCAGAGTACCCAGCGTGCTGACAATCTTAGTAGTCTTAACGCCCAAGTAGGTCTCCTGCTCGCGCGAACCGCTGATAGTTTTCTCCGACTCGGTCAGCAACTCGATTGCAGCCAACAACTCAGCACCAGCCAACAGCACGCGATCCTTCGAACCGCTGTTGCGGGTAAAGAGCGAAACCAACCACGCAGTGTACTGCTCTTTGGTCAGCCTCATCTTGCCGTCCTCAGTGCCGTCGCCATACTCCAAATGCTTGTCGATGGCGCGGGTAATACCACCTGTGAACAGGGTCGAGTCGTTACCAACACGCAGCTCGTGCTTGTCGCCAAAGAGGAACGACATCTCCATCTCAGCACGCATTGAGTCGATGTTGTCAGCCTCGTAGTCCGAGAAACCCCAATCAACCTTCTTTGTGCCGGTGATAGCTTGGAATGTAGATTCCTCGATCTGAGCCATAAAGTTCTGCAAGTACTGCTCGAACATCTCAGGATTGATTGCGAAGGGATCGGTGGTGATTGCCAGTTCCGACTTAGCCTGACCCATACGGTAGAGCAGAGTACTCGACTCAAAAGCGGGCACGACAAACTTCTTGGCATTGCTACCGGTGCCACGCATACCACCAATGGGACGCAGTTTCAGGGTATAACCCTCCTTCTCCTCGACATAGAACATCTGATCGTGGGTGTAGGTCTGCGAACCATTGAATACCAACTCGTCGGCATCATTACCCTTAACCTGCAAGTCGCGCATCAGCAGGGTGTCGTGGCGACGCCACATCTCAGGGTTCAAGGGACGAATGTAGATGAACTCCAACTCCTCCTCTGCCTCAAATGAACTTACGGGTGAGGCCGCCGAAGCACCACTACCAGTAGCAGACGTATTCAGCATATCAGCCAGCGGCTTGAAACTACGCTCAGCGTAAGACACCTTCTGAGCCTTCGCCTTACGGTTTCGGCGGGTGAGGTTACGAATCATAGTATCCAGAGGGTAACGGTCGGGGTTGATCAGTGTGATATCCTTGTCAAGGTCAGCATCAATCAAGCCTGCCTCCTCCATATTCTTCGTAGTAGGAGTTACGGCACTAGCACCCTTGCCCTCGGCAATATTCTCCTCGGTACCGAGGTTGCCCTTATCGTCAGGAGTGCTCTTGTCTCCATCAGTAACAACCACACCAGCAGCCAGTGCACCAGTGCACAGCAGAACGCCACCTTCGGGCGACGAGCAGAGAGTGTTCAGGAAGTCGATCAGCACCTCAACGCCACCAAAGAACAGGGTGCCAACTGCGGCCAGAATAGCCGCGCAGTAAGTAAAGAAAATCGTCTTTTTCATTGTGTAAAAAATTAGGTTTGATGTGTTTTGTTTAGTTTCTCATTCGACTGCGGTGAGCCTCAACCTCCTCGTCGGTCAGACCCAACATTCCGCCAATGTTGATAATCGGCTCACGGCGAGGCTTCGGAGGTGCGGGAGATGAACCGCCACCTGCGGGAACACCATCGACGTTATTCTGCTTTACACGTCGAGCAGTAATCTTCTGATTGCGGCCCTCGATCTGACCCTCTTCAAGAGCCTCGGCCACGTCATCGTCGTGCGTGTAAGCATCTTTAAGCATCCGCAAAACCTCAGTCGATACAACGCCCGTCTCTAAGGTTTCCATCATAGTAGTAATGAAGGAGATGAAACCCTCCTTTTTCTGCTCGTCCCAACCCTGCGAGTCGATAAACTCGGCGAAGGTCTTATCCGACTGCTCTAAGTTGGCTGTGCGTGTAGCAATGCGCTCATCAAGGTCCTTCTTGCGAGCCTGATACTCTTCGGCTGCCTTGATATACTCCGAGTAATCGTCATCACCCTCGGCGGGCGTCAGGTCATCGACATAGCGACGCAGAGCCACGCGGAACGGAACGCCTCGGCCCATATCCTGCAACACCAGCGCGAAATCGGGATTCATATCCAATATGCGGGCAATCTGATCGTCTGTCTGGGCATAGCCCGCCAAACGACGGTCTGAATCCTCCAAGTGAGAGGCTAACGCCGACTCATAATCCTCGTCGGTAGCCCAACTCTGATCGGGGTACTTGCCCTGCATAAATTGTCGAGAACGCGGCAACGCGGGGGCCTCGTTCTGCAAATTTTTCTCGTCTTTTCCTTCCATCTTGCGATTTTATTAAAATTTCGATGTAAATATATTTGTTTATTGTGATTTGCTTTTCTAAATATATCCGTGTATTTTTGTAAAAAGTCCATAAAAAATGGGAAATGAGCAAAATAAAATCCTCTCGACAGCCGAATTGCGGGAGTATATACGGCAGCGCTACACGGCTCTAATGCGCGAAATGCGCGAAAAAGATGAGCTGCAATTCCGCTATACGGCCAAGGGGTATTACATCGAGCGAATAGCTGCCGAAACGGGCTATTCGTTTGATTATGTTGGTAGAATAATTAATGGGCGACGGTGAGAGTAGCGGAGGTTGATAGTATCATAGCCCGAAACCGAGAACACAACCGGATACTATTCTCGGAGTATGATCCTACAAAAGGAATAGGATCCCCTATCGCACGCGAAAAACTCTACCTCACAGACAAGTCCTATATTCTAATCCCCTACTACTTAGCTCGCACCGAGCAGATGCGGGATATTATAGCTTGCGGTTCGGTGGAGAAGTACGCCGAGAGTAAAGGAATTGATAAGGGTGTATTTCGTCAAGTTATTGCGAGGCTGAGAATTAAGTACGACTTCGAGTTTTGGGCCGCCACGTGCGCCACTATTCTCGATAAAGAGTCGGGCCAAGAGATCAAATTCAAGCTACGCCGTGCTCAGCGCAAGCTATTGAAAGTCCTCGTCGAGCAACTCTTCGACAATAAACCCGTCCGTGTGATTCTACTTAAAGCCCGACAATGGGGAGGCTCGACTCTGGTGCAGCTCTTTATGTCGTGGATTCAGCTCTTCCATCGCAAGAATTGGAATAGCGTCATTGCAGCCCACCTGAACGACGCCGCACGTAACATCCGCAGTATGTACACCCTTATGGCTGATCGACACCCAAAGGATATTCTTTCGGTGAAGTTCCGCTCGTTTGAGGGCTCAACCAATAACCGCCAGATCGTCGGTCGAGGCAATGTTATCTACATTGGCTCGATGGAGGCGCCCAACTCACTCCATTCGGGTAACTATAAATTGGTACACTGCTCGGAGGTGGGATTGTGGAAGGAGACTCTTAATCGCAAACCGTCGGATTTTGTTAATGCCTTCGCGGGCTCGGTGCCCTCTATCCCATTTACAATGGTCGTGTTGGAATCCACAGCCAAAGGCGAGGGTAATTTCTTCCATCAAACGTGGAAGGGAGCAGTAGCTGGCGAAAATGCCTATACACCTATCTTTGTTGCGTGGTGGGAAATTGATATGTATCGCTCGGAATTTAAGTCTGAGCAGGAGATGCGTGAATTTGCTGCGTCGCTCACTGAGGACGAGATGTATCGTTTCAATCTCGGCGCTACGCTCGAAGGATTGAAATGGTATCGCGCTAAGCGTGGCGAGTACCAGAATGATTGGGATATGAAGGAGGGTTTCCCCTCAACTCCCGAAGAGGCATTCACCACATCAGGACACAAGGCACACCACCCTCTCTACATCAAACAGATGGAGGGATTTGCCAAACAACCGAAGTGGATTGGGGAACTCTTTGCGGACTCTACGTCGGGAGCCGGGGCGCTCAACGAGTCGCTTGTATTTGGTGAGCAGTCGAACGGTCAGTTCTACATTTGGAAAAAGCCCGACACCACAAACAAGTACCTACATCGCTACGTAGTATCGCTCGATATTGGCGGTAGGCATAGCGGTGCCGACTGGTCAATCATTAGAGTAATTGATCGCTTGAAGATTCTTGATGGCGGCGTACCTGAGGTGATTGCCACATACCGATTCCACCTCGACCAAGACCTTACGGCGTGGCGAGCCGCACAGGTGGCCAAGTGGTACGACAACGCACTGCTTGTTGTTGAGCGTAACTCACTGCGCGAGATGAAAACCGAAGGTAATCACGTTATGACGATTCTTGATACGATTAAGGATTTCTATCCAAATATCTACTTCCGCGACGACCCCGACAAGATTAAAGAGGGTATGCCGGTACGCTATGGATTCTTTACGGGTAAAGGTAGCAAGGAACTCATTGTGGATACCATCAATCGCGGATTGCGTGAAATGGGATTCATCGACTATGATGCGCGCTTTTATGATGAGTGCTCAACATACGAGCTTAAACCCAACGGCTCGTATGGCGCTGTTGATGGGTACCACGATGATATATATATGTCTACCGGTATTGGATTATATGTATCAAGCACCCTACCCCTTCCCAAACTCAAACCCGACAATCAAAGCAGTGCCACAAAGCAGCGAGTGCGCACCGCTGCCGACTTCTCCTAAAACAAAAAGCCCAGCCTTTCGGCTGGGCCCCACAAACACTAAACTAACTAACCCGCTTGGCGCATTGATAGCTGCTGCGGTGAGGTAAGGGCTTGCATAACGGCTGCTTGTGCCGCAGGTGAGCCCTGTGGGATTAGTCCCTTTGCTCCGGCAAGCTCCGCCGAGGCGGCAGTAGCCTGCCCCGACTCCATCTGGTCTCGCGCCGAGCGCAACTGAGCCAAGAGCTTTTGCGCAAAAGGTATAGATGAGTTCTCCAACATCATCTCTACGCTGATTGCCTGACTCTCGAATAGATAACGCAGGAAGTCCTCGTTGATCTGTCGATATACCGGAGTATCGGTCGAGTCGGCTATAACAATGTTCCAATCGAGAATCTTCTCAGCCATCTGCGGCTCGTAGTATGCAGCAGCTGCGCTATACGACTGTCCGCTGATGCTAACCAATCGACGAGTAGTATAGTACTGCATCTGCACGCGCAGAATCTTCTCACACATATACTCGCTGTACTTTTTTATTCGATCGAATAGCACAACAAAGTTGAGCATAGAGTTTTGCGCCTGTTGAGCATATAGCGATGCTGGCGTGCCACTCTGCGCAACCTGCCCCTGTAATGCACCACTCAAACCCGAAACCTCTTTAAGCATATTCATCTCCGTATGCAAGAAGTCGAATGCACCAACAGGAATTGGAGCAGAGGTTTCCGAGTAGGGTTTACTTACACCTCCACGTTGCGTATCATCGTAGAAGATAACCGAGTCGGTCTTAGTGTAAGCGTGCGCAAACTCCTCTTCGGTCATACCTCCCAATACACTTCTCGGAACAAACAGTGTTCCCTTTGCTGATGAGCCAATAGCAAAGTCAATCATTGTAAGGTGGCGGTTGATTGTGCGGTTGATCTCATTGAGCCCCGATAGAATTGGCTGCACCACACCATCGACGCGCGGCATAGTAATAATAACGTATGGGTGGCTTTGATGCTCATAGGGAGTCTCCATCTTCTTTAAGCAGTAACCCGAAGGTGTAAGCCAACGAGCCTCCCAATACTCCTCCGCAATACGCTTATACGACACTAAGCGCTCAGTGATGATCTCCTCCGGGATGCCAAAGGCGCGCATTTGCGCCTCTCGGCGCTCGTTCTCCTTACGCCAATATTGCTCGTCGTGCTGCTCATCGAAGAACTCCTCACCACGGGCCTTATCGTGAACATACGTAACAACACGCACGCACTTATGCCACACCTCAATTACGCGATACTTGCCATTATTGGCAGCACCATAAAAATCAAGTGTCGAGATATTCTCGGCAGCTGTATCATTTACCTGCGGGCCCACCTCTCTTACGCGAGCATACAGCTCTCTGAGTTCATCAGCAGAGCCTTTGCCCGTATAGAAGTCGCGCAAGAGCTGTTTCCACGTCAGGTCGTGAATCTGTCCAACACGGTAAATATCATCTAAGGTAGGTGATTCGCAATCTTGATTGAAAAAGAAGCGGTTGATATTAACGAAATCAACCTTTACATCTGTACGGTCTTTCTCGGACCAATTATCATAGCGCACCTTGCCTGCACACAAACCAGCTGAAAGCAGAGATTCCATAGAGCTTATCTTGTGCGAGTCAAAGTCATTTAATGCTAAGGCCTTCTGCACGGTATTTGTAAGCATTTCTCCAAGCGGAATGTCATCCTCAGCACGCGCTACTACCGTGGGTTTTGTAGGATTCGAGAGCATTTGGCTCTCAATATTTCGCACCGTAATAGCTATAAGGTTGTGGCAGGTTGCTGTACGACCACTGCGTGAGATATACTCGCGCTCGGTGATCAATCTCGACGGGTCGTCGGGATCGCGCATAAGGTCGCCCCACTGATCGCCATTCTTATATCGCTGATTGCGTCGGTGCTCCTCGCGCATTGTCTCCATCTGCTCCCAATCGTTGCGACAGGCGTCGAGCAGTTGCTTATCCTCGTCCTCCTTGCGAAAAGAGTGTAACACACGCTCTATCTGGCGGCCGATGTCATCTTTTGGCTCTCGGCGGACTCTGCCGCCGAAAGTCTTAATTCTTTGTAAATCGCTCTTTTTCATATTGTATATGGTTATTGATTCTTACCTTTTATCTCTCCGGTGATCTGCTCTACCTGCTCGATTACCTCCTCGTTGGTGGCAGCCTGCCAATCTACGTGCTTCGAAAGCTCCAAGACAAATTTCTCGGTGAGCGTTCGTGATGCCTCGTGAATCTCTGCCTCACTGCTCATATTTCGACTCTCCGAGGCTCTATCCGACGAAGAAGCGCCCTCGCCCAAGCGTTTCAGGCTCTCGGTATAATCCTCGATCTCCTTGAAGTATGGACCAAGCAACCAGCGCTTGCGCAACATCTCGACCGCGTAAGGATTATCCTTGTAATGCTCGATCAAATAGGGATAGGTAACATCGGGATCATTCCACTCGCTCTTGCGCACATCAATACCCTGCTCAGCTCTAAACCCACTCGACTCCGACCACGCAGCCTCGATCTGATCGGTGAGAGATTTATACTTGGGCCATACATTCTCCGGCTCAAACTCACCAATAACACGATTCACGAACGGGATATCGCGCTTAGCCAGATTACCCTTCTCGCCATCGGTCATAAGTTCGACGGTAGTCCACATTCTATTGGCGAATGTGCCCACTCCACCAAACATCTCACCGACTAAGTATTTGATTGCTTCGGGCGGAACGTCAAGACCGATAGCACGCTTCTCGTAGCGCTTGTTGTAGTCTGCCGAGCGCGTATCGGTACCACCAATACTATTAAGGATTCTGCTTGCGTCGATATAAAGCGAGGGAGTATTACTCTTAGCTACCGTATATGCCGGAGCAATGGGGTTATACTCGCGCTCATTGTAGATCGTGCGATTTACAAAATCCTTATTAAGCAGTAAGTCCGAGATAGGCTGCACAGCCGAAGGAATCACCATACGCCACATATCCGAGGTGAGCTCACCTGTATCACCAAAGCCATAGACAAACTCGCCGGCTAAGGTTGAGATAAGCGATTCGGGCAGCTCGTCCCAGCGCTGCTCACCCATCGCCACCTCGGCAAGCTCCACACCTACCTTGTAGGCAGCGCGGAAACCATTAGGCTGAGGTATGCGCAGGTAAATGCCATCAAGTGCCGTATCGGCTGCGTCGAGGGTGCGATCAAGGACTATGATAAGATTGTCGCTATACATATAATCTCGAATCGCCTTCTCCTTCTCCAACTGCTCCTCGGTGCGTGGGCGCTCCTCGTCATCGTCATCAAAGAAGAATGCCTTAATACCTGTCGCTGTGCCAATCTTCCAGAGCATACCCCTTGTTATGCGTTGCATAAAGCCGAGTAAGGCGTATAGCGGAAGAACTACCGCCGCACGACGAGGATGCTGCTTAATAAGGCGCATCACCTGAGCCGAGCCCTGCACCGAAGCATTGAAGAACATATAGAGCGAGCCAAGACCGGTAGCAAGTTCTCCGCGACGATTAAAGTTGGTGGTAACATCCTTAGCCTCCTGTGCCGCACGCTCGACACTTGCTCCGTGATCGAGATGGGCCATAAAGGTCGCAAAGCGAGTGATATCCTCCATCGACTCACTCACTCGTGAAATCACATCACGAATCAGACGGAATGGTGTAGTGGGATCCATATAGCGACGAGCCAAAACATCCTCTTTAAGCAACATTGCCTCGCGCAGCTGCTTTTCGATCTGCTTTGAATTGAGCTGATGGATAAAGCCCGTAGCGCCACCATAACGTTGGAAGGCGTCTATAAAGGTGTCGCGCACGCGAGCCTTACCATAAGTATCCTCCAAATACTGTCGATTTAGGCTAACCCAATCACGATAAGCACGATCAAATTCCTCTTCGGTGATCTGCTCACCGCGGACCTTCGCGGCAATATAGGCCGAGCGCATACGCTCATAGCTATAATAAGGTATGCGACCCTCCAACTCCGCCTCCGAGAGGGGATTATAGTTGATTCCGCGCGAACGCCATACATCACCTAAATGACGTAAGTGATTCTTCGCAAACGAGAGTGTAATATCGCCCTGTTCTGCCATTGCCATTGCAAGTAGTGCGTGCTGATAGTCGCGCAATGTATTGCTTACGATAAAGTCAGGAGAGTATTGCGTATTCATCTGCGCACGGAAACGAGTAAACGGACCAACCAGTCTACCAAACCACTCTATCGCCTTTACTATTCCGTTCTTATTGCCATTTACAGCTCTTGCGATATCGGGATCAGCAAAGACCATACGGTGCTCACGACCATCAATCCACACACGTACCGTGCGATTGGGCTCGATAGCCTGTGCCGAAGTTGGATCCTCGAAGTCGAAGTTCGACTTCTTGGCGCGCCACTTTCTATCCGCCTCCAATTTTACGATCTTATCCAGAATTTCCTCCTTGCGATTAACCAGACCACGCAGTGCGTCATCAATCAAATCGGCCGCCTGCTCGGAGTGTACCTCCTCGATCTGCGATGAGAGGCGTTTGATCTGGCGAGAAATATCCAAACGCTCTCTGTTAAGTGCTGCAATCTCTCGCTGTGTTGCCAACATCTGCTCTTGCTCTTCACGCGAAGGCATCGTGTCCTCATCAACCCACTTACCGCTCGCAGTCTTGGTTTGATAGGTTATGCCTTCGTGCCAATATTTTCTTGTCTCAAACAGTCCTAAGTGGTCATTTGCCCAAATGGTAAAGTCGTACAAAGAGCGAGCTACACGATTGCGCACTTCGAACACAACACAACGCTGACCCAACTGATACATACTGCGGAACACGTCCTGCGATTTCGTATCACGACCCAATGCTGGTTTAAGGCTTGGCGCCGAAGGAGTGCCATAGAAAACATCTACATCATACACTGCCGCAGGATCAATCAGACCCTCGACGTTCAGATCCTGCTTGAACATCGGCACATAGTATCGCCAATCGTGGCTCTTAATGCGCTCAATATCGTCGTGGCTGTATCGACCTGCACGGAGCAGAATATTCAAGTGCTCATTGTTCAGCGCGCGGATACGCTCCCAAAGCACCTCCACGGGAGCCTCACACGCTGCCATCTGCTCGCCTGCACTCAGACTATCGTAACCCTCTTCGGTAAGTTTCTTAATCAGATCCTCACCTAAGAGTTCCTTCTCTGCCTCCGATAGCGCATTAGCGCCCTGCTGCTTTAATTGCAGCTCCATATTATTGCGCAGACGCGAGCGGAAACGAGTTACAATCCCTTCAACCTTCTTTAAGCTCCACGCCTTTGTCTCGTCAGTCGAGAGAGCGTCAGTACCGCTATTATGACGTTCGAGCGACGATTCACCCGACACGTATGTTTCGAGCTCTTGATCGCTAATACCCATCACCTCACGCATACGCCTACGCGACTCGTTGAGCGGAGCTATAAAGCCGTCGAAATATTTTTTCAGCGCATACTCACCCTGACTCTCCGAGCGATTCTCGGCCGACATATAATCCACTACGGGATTAAAGCCGGTAATAACCTTCGAGAGTTGGAGTTTATCAGCTTTCGAAAGTTTCTGGAATGCAGCCATAGCGTCGCCCTTGCCGATCTTCTTCTTAATGAAGGCCGAAACAAATGGAGCCTCACGCTTTCTCAGGAGTTCCTCCCCCTTTTTAATACGACGAGCCAGCTCCTTTTCGCCCGCCTTGATCACAAGTCCGTCAATGGCCTTGCCTGCCACAACCTGCGACGCACCGGTATAACGCCAGAAGGTTTCAAAGAAACGCCCAAAGAGGTTATTGGCGCGGAACTCTCGCTCAGGCTTCACCTCCCTTGCTTGTTTCATCGGAGTAGCCTTTGTGGTGTTGCCCTCGGCGTCGAGGAAATCTTTGCGACGAGCACGGATATCAGGATCGGTCGGATCAAACTCACCACTATTAATCTCGGCCGATTTGATTTGCTCAGAGCGGAACGCAATATAACTATCATTGCCCTCATCCTCAAAATCGTTTCGATAAACCAAACCATCGACACCCGATCTCTTTGCCTCGTCAATCGCATTGTCCCAACCATCATCATCTTGCATATCATCTACACGCTCCACGTTGCGGATATTCAAGTAGTAGGGGTGCGCTACATAGTCAAACATTGACTCTGTCGCATCCTCTAACGCCTCAATGGGAGTTGCAAATGATTTGTCGCTTTGGCGGCTATAATCCTCGTCCTCATATTCGCCAGCATCGGGATCAGTATATTTCCAACCAAAAGTATCGTCATCATTGCGAATAATCTCCCAATTGCCATAGCCCCAATTTTGATCAAGAATACGTTGCAAAGCCGCCTCCTTAGTGCCAAAGTGCATAGCCCACTTGGGAGTAAACTCGTTTATTGCAAACGTGCCTCCGTGCCATACAACCATTGGCTCGCCATTTGCATCGAGAATCTGTGAATGAGATAAAATATCTTCATTACTATTGGTTTTCTTAACTCCTTTTAGTAACTTTGCAGCAGTAATGGAATTGTTAGAGTTGAGCCGTCCTCTATCATTAGCGTTCGGCAAGCCCAACGCATTATGCGTATCCTCTAATAGTTCCATTTCTTGTATTTCATACGTATAGTATTTATCCCCTTCTTTTACCTTTCTTACAGTGGATTTTACTCTGTAAACTTTACCCTCAATTTCAATAGCGTTATACAGGCGCATTACGTTAAAATCTCTGCCGTGCGTATCTGGATGAATTTCGGCAGGGACACCCGTCTTAATAAAATCTAAAACAGATTGTAGCGCAGATATATGTACCTGTTCATTGATTGCTTTTGAAAATTTCGGGTCAAGCATTTCCTTAATGGAGTTTTTGCCAATAGAAATTTCCTCACCAGTATATCGGTTTTTCTCTTTTTTACCTTGCAGATTCTCTTTTGCCCACTTCTCAGCCTCTGCAAGATTGGCGAATGTGCCCTTGCTTTTATGAATCGGAGTTTCCATAGTGGGCAATATCCAATCGCCAAACCAACGCTTGAACGCCATAGTGCGTGCCTGTACCCATTGCTTAGGCGTAAGGTTTGTCGGCTTGCCATTGGGGGCTTTGAGATATGTGCCGTTGCGCTGAGCATCGTCAATGATCTGCTGCTCTTCGGCGGTATAAGCACGAGCGTAGCCATACTCCTCAGCTACCATATCAGCCAAAGGCTTGCCCTGAGCCATCACCATAGCGCGACCGAAGGCAGACTTGCCTTCAAGCGCATTCTTCGACTGCCACAGCAGATAGCGAATATCATTGTCGGTCATCTGAACACTCAGTCCAAGCACGTCGCGCAAGAAGGCACGCACGGCCGACACAACACGCTCAAACATCGACGGGGTTACGTTACCCTCAGCGACCTCCGCAATGTACTCGTCTGCTACAACCATCGGATCATTGGTGCCATACTTTCGCATTCGCTGCTGCACCTCCTCTTCGGTCATCGACTTCAATACGGTATCGAGCAGAAGGTTGAACTGCGACTCACCAAGCAACTTACGCAAGCCATAATGAGCCACCGCCTCGTGAAGGATTGTGCGCTCGATGTCTGCTGCGTCAATATTATTCGGCACAACAACCACAATCTGCTCGCCCGACTCTCCACGTTGCCACCAGCCCTTCCACGATTGACGAGCGCGGGGCATATCGTCCATATCAGTAATCACTCGAATAGGAGCATTGAGTTTAGCCGCTACATCGTGAGCTACTGCGCTCAGCGCCTCTACCCTACTGCTATATTTACTCTCTTCTGAAAGGCTTTCAAAATCGTCGCCTTGACGCGAGCGGTAGATCTGAACTCCACGATTCACATCTTCGGTCGCTGATCCGAGCGACGAGCGACGCTGCTCGGCAGTCATATTACGACGAGAGGTAGTATTGCGGGCCTCGACCTCGCCCATAAGGTTACGGTAAGCCTTCATTGAGTCAACATTACCCTCATCATCGAGAGCTGCATTGAATATCTGGAACACGCCCCAATAATACTCATACAACTCAGGATTACGTGCGGCTGCGAGAGCCTCAACGCGTTGTTTGCTTGAAGGTATGCGCTTAGCAGACTCCAACTCCTCACGTGTAAATCCTGTACGCTCTTTAAGTTCAGAGATAACCTTCTGAGTAACCTGTCGATCGGTCAGATCGGGATTCTCCCTCAACTCCCCGCGCACAAGACCGGCAAAGTCGAAGATCAAAACCTCCTGCTCCATCTCGCGCATAAGTTCCTGCGCAACCTCTTTATTGCCGCCGGCAGCGAAACCCTCAATACTCTGAATAGAGTGCTGAATCTCGTGCAGAAGCGTAGCACGCATTCGCGCGGGGATTTGAGCCACTTCGAGTGAAATATCAATATTATCGCCCCAATGAGCGCCGAGGGATCTCATACCGTCGATTACTCGAACGCGGGTATTCATCAGCTGAGGATAAGCCTCGTAAGCCTCATTATAGTCGAACAAATCACGCAGCTTAAACTCAGCTACAACAGGTGTAAGCTCAAACACCTCGTCGAGGGCCTCAACGGCAGAGCTATTAATCGAGTACTTCTCGATCATTTCTTGACGCTTCTTAGCCAGTGAAGGATTATTTTGCTCGAATTGGCGCAACTTGTCTGCATTGCGCTGACGCACTCCGCTATCAAGGCGTTGGTTTAACTCGGCCATAGCCTCGATGTTTAGGTGAGCCTCAGCGTCGCTAATCTCGTATCGCCACTCACCATCGGCACCACGCTCCCAACCGGTTGCGATCTTGATGTCAAAGGGGCTCTTGCCCGCCTGCTCCATCTGTATAGCCACGTCCATATTGGCCATTCTATACGACACCTTCTGCTCGATATCTAAGACGTTTGCTCCCAACTCGCCAATGAACATCGCCTCGAAAGGTGAGTTCTCGGCGTCAGTGAGCGGAGTCTCATCGAGCAGGTCATCAACTACCATATCCGAAAGTTGAGAAATCGTAGCCTCGTTGGTTACACCGAAGATGTTGCGAGCAACCCACGCCCACAGATCACGCAACAGACGCTTTACACGCTGCACCAATGCCGTAGCCTCAATGCGAGCCGACAAACTACCATTACCCGCGTCGATAATGCGCTGAGCCTCGGAAGCCAAACGCTCTGCACCATTCTTGCCCGTTAGGCGCGCCAATACCTCGCTTGCTACTGCGTCCTCATTCTCACGAATACGCTCATAGTTGGGATCGTCGATCACCTGCTGCCAGAAGGGAGTTACTTTGAGCTGGGATTTAATCTCGGCCCACTTCTTGCTATCCTTCTTGCGTAGTGTCTCAACCCACAAGTGCGAATACTCGTGGATTGCGGTATTTGCATTCAAGCCGTCGGGGGTGAGATAGATTTCACCACCAACAGCCCAACCGTAAATCTTACCCTCTGCGTCTTGGAATAGCTCCACGCGATCGATAATCTTCAAATCGTTTTCATTGAAGATTACATAATTCTTGGCGTTATCTGCGCGACCACCCGACCGATATTGTGCAGGGTATTCAATACCGACAAAACCCGCTTTGCTAAGCAATTCACTTGCAGACTTATCGCTATTTTCCAACAGAGATACGGTTTCATATATTTTACTGCCGGCAATAGAATCCGAATCCTCATTAATAAAATCGCCAATACCATAATCATTGAGTCGTTCTACAATCTTATCCAACTCAACCACATTATACTCTCTCTCCCATTGTAAGTATTCACCATTCGAGTCGGGGATATCTACTGAATACAAATACGCAACTGGCGGAGTCCAATTCGCAATATCTTGTGCCAATTTATTTCGATCGTATTCTAAGGTTGCAATTCTATCTCGCTTAAATGCGATCGTTTCTGTATTATCCGCTTTCGAGCGTTTAGCCTTAGCAAGCTCGTCAACTTGATAGTCATAGAAAATGTAATTTCGGTATTCGGGCGACTCCTCACCAAACTCTGTTTTAAGGCGGTCAGCCTCTTTGGTAAAGTTATCATACTCTTCCTGAGCCTCACTTAACCATTTATCAATAGCAGTAGTTTGCTTAATGTGCCACTCCAAATCCTCCTTTTCACGAGCAATATTACCATCGAGGGCATCAAGCTGATATTTTAGAAATTCGATATTGTCGCCTCGCTTATAGGAAACTTGCTCTGCATAGGTCTTACCAATGCCCTCCATTTGGGTTACGTAAGTACCATAGCCGTATGCCTGTGCACCTTCACCCGTACCCATAAACGAGTGATCGAAACGATCGAACTTCGCTCCGCTACCGTGATAGACAATCTGATACTCAGCCCCAACAGCCTCCGCCATCTGGCGAGCCATCTCCTCCGACACCTCGTGAACTTCGATACCCTTCTTGCGTAACTTCTCACGAATTAGTTTGTAAGCTCTGCGATTAGCCTCAGTATTCGGCATTTCGGGGAAGTCGCCACGCTGGAACAGTACAACATTACCCTGCTCATCAACTTTCTCCTGCACCACATCGAAAAGATTGCGCACAGCCTCGCCCATTTGCTCGGTTTCCTCCTTAGTGGGGAACGGCATACCTTTGAGCGATCGAGGCAATAGTGCAAATTCCTCGAACGACATAGGGGTTTGATCTTCGGGTAACGACCACTTGTAGGCAGCATAGTTAATTCTGCGCCACATATCAAATCTACCCGGAGTGATACCGCGCGAAAGGAAGTGGTTTGTTCTGCCGGTCTTTGCAAGTTCATACACTGTCCACTCACCAAACAAACGAGCTGTCATTTCGAGCATACGACCCCAATAGTCGCCCTGCGCCATCGAACGCTTAGCATACTCAGTTCCCTTAACGGCCTTAACTACGCCCTGCCAAGCTGCACGCATTTCCTCACGCATCTTTGCCTCGGTAGGATTCGAGGTTACAAAGCCCATAGGAATATTGCCCTGACGCGAGAAGTAGTTATCAAGCGCGTGCCACCACTCGTGTGCAAGTGAGCCTGCGCCCTTTGTCTTGGTAAGGTTGATTACAATCTCATCAGGCTCGTAGTGAGCAAGAGCACTACCACCACCACGAGCACCAAAGGCAATACCCAGCTCACCCGCAAGCGACAAGGCTTTGGGAGATACGCCAAGAATATCTGCCAAGTCCATAAATGCGTCATAGGCTTGGTTCAGCGCAGCTTGACGATCGGCATCATTAGTCCAATTACCGAACTGAATACCTCTAAAACCAAAGGTTGTTGCCAAATCCTCAGCAGTTACATCTCGGCCGTTGCGATAATCCTGACCCTCTCTGGGTTTCACATTATCGTCGAAGAATACAAACTTCTTACGTGCATCCTTCATCTCTTGCCACTTTGCCTTCCACTCCTCGATATGGTTCTTATAATACTCCTCTGCCTCTTTGCGCGTGTCTAATTGGGGCGACATCACATCACCTGTTTCGGTGTTTTTAACGACGTATTTAACCACCTTTGTCTCCGAGTTCCACGATGTAGTAACCTCAAAGGGAACGGGCTGCTCGCGCTTCTGCTTCGATAGCGAAGCCACGTAGTCATTAGCCAAGTCGTTAAACTCATCGTAACGCTCCTCTAAGGCTTGGCGAGCCTCACCCTCACTACCAAACTTCTCATCGAAGATAGTTTCAACGTCGGTCAAGCGGTTCTTGAAACGGATACGATGGGTAGCATAGCCAACAATCTTCTTCTCCTCGCGCAAATCCGCACTCAATCCCTGCGACTGATAGTCGGCAACCTTTTTCTCGGCAGCCTCTCGACCTTCCACGGTTTCCGGGATAAGCGAGCCACGCTTATTAATGTGGAATACAGTAAACATACCCGACGGCTCACGAATCGGATCCTCGCGGGTAATCGAGAACATATATGTTGGATATTGAATATCGGTATCCCCGCGACGAATCTTCGCCTGCAATACCAATGTATCAATAGCCTCCTCGATACTGTTTGCGCGGCTGAACGCATACACCTTCTCGCCATCTTGATTCTCGAAATTAAAATATCGACCCAAGTATTCAGCCTTAACAATGGGCGCATCGAATATGATCTTATCGCCAGCCTGATAATTCAGTTTATCGAGAGCTGCAACAACCACCTCAATCGGATTAGGTGAGTAGAGATCGCCAAAGACTAATGCGCCTCCATTAAGTCGATTGAGTCTTACTCGGTCAATATCCTCATTCGCTTTAATCTGCTCACCCAACTGACCATACTGTGCGATCAACTCATCGCGTGTAGCCTCATCTGCTTCGATAAAGTCGCGCAGACGAGTAATGCCGTCAAATGTTTTCTTTGCCCACGCGGTAATTCGGGTTTCTCGACCACGCTTTGCTGCCCATACGTCCGTCTTTCGTGCCTTAGGCTTATTCTTATTGATATAAACCCACATTATAGCCTCAGCGTACTTGGCATCATCGGGACGCAACACACCTGCCTCGACTAATTTCTTCAAGTCGGGCTTAACAAAGGCCTTAGCAAATGGCAAAGCGACAAGACTTTCGATAGTTGCATTATCGAAATTCTTAGACATATTCCTAAGAATATCCTTGCGAGCACCCGCGATCTTCTCGCCATAGTCCTCGATTTTGCGATCTGCGGTTCTCTTGGGTTTAGGCTCTTGCTTTGTAGGCTCAGTGGGTTGCTGTGCTTGCTCACTCACTGCCGCAGGTTGCTCCACCTGTTCGGTCGTCTGTTCTATTCCAGAGGGAATATGAATTGCTTGCGACAAGTCTGCATATTTAGTGGTTTGGAGAGCTATCGCATAATTATCACCCGATCTAATTACAATAGCCTTTCCTGCCGTCATATCGCCAACAAAGGCTTGACCACCAAATGCTCGTTGGAAATCTGCCAACACGTGAATCGCTTTGGGTGGGAATCCAACCTCTTGGCCGTCGATTTCAAATACCACAAACTTATCACCGGCTTTACCTCCAATCTGCTTCTCCATATCCTCAAAATCGACATTCATCGGCTTCTCGGTATTCGGTTTCGGATTTGCTATACGCCAATTAAATACCGTAGAAGCTACATCGCCAGCCTTTGAAATGAATTTCTCCGCATCAGCCTCGGCTACGTCGTGCTTAACCGCTATCATATTGTGGCCATCGGTAGCCACTACGAAACCTTCGGGGTCAAAATAAACACCCGTATATGCTCTGGTCTTATCGGTAGATACATACTTATACAGGTTAATCGGCACTTTCACCTCTGCACCCGATACGGTTTTAAGGGCAGTGAGTTTGGTAGCCGCCTTCTTCTTACCCTTAGTGGGAGCAATAGGCTCAGACGAATAGTAAATCTTACCGTTAGTATCGCGGATTTGGAAGTGAGCACCCTCCAATAATACCTTTGGCAACTCCTCAACAAGCGACTGCAATCTATCTCGTTTTACCAACGAAGCATAAACTAACCCGACTGCTTGACCTGTTTTAAGATCAGTAGCAGAGTAGCTATTCTCGCCCGCAACTTTGGTATAAACCATAAAATTACGACCATCAGTGGGCACTTTCTGTAACCATTCGGGTTCTACTGCCGACTGAGGTTGGCTTTCCAAAGCGGTTTCGGGAGCTTGTTCCTTAGCTTTGGCTTGCAGATATTGTGCATAGTCATAAGCGACCTTGCCTAAGTTGTAATCATTGATGTAATACTCGGTAACCGTTCCGCCATTCTTGATACGCTCCTGCTCGGCTTGCTGCTGTGCAGTGTCCATCTGATTCCACTTTCGACGGCTCACGCCCTTATATTTAGGCACTTCACTCGTGCGCAGCTCAATCTTGCCAGACTGCACTGCCTGCTCTACATATTCTGCAATGGTGTAGTTCTTATCCTCGATCTTTACTTTCTTGTTAAGAGCCTTCTCTGCACTACTTGCGCCCAACTTAGTCTTATTAGCAAGGAATCCATTGAAGGCGGTAGCTTGGTGCGTTTCCTTCGCCTCTGCCTCCTCCTTCTTTGCGGTTTGAGTTGATTGCACCTCTGCCAAACGCAAGCGATCTTCAAGCGCATACTTTCGATCATAAACCTTTCGAGATAATTCAGCGTAGGGTTTATATCGGGCATTGATATCCTCCATTACGTCGGTGGGGATATTGTCCTCACCGCCATACTGCTCCTTCAAGCGTTTGAACTCCTCACGCAGTTCCTGCTGACCCTTGAACGGACTTTGGTCGTTAATAACCAAAGTATCATCAAGTTCTTTGAGGTACCCATTCATACGCTCCATATCGCTACTTTCCAACATCGAATTAAACTCCTCATCGCTCATAGTGAGCTGTAAGGTATCCATATCTACTGTGCCGCGAGAAGTGGGTTCCACTACTTCATTTTCGAGTTGCGATGATTCCATCTGCTCCTCTGCCACATTTTCGGGGGTAGGTTGCAAATTTTCCTGCTCAATCTCTTGCGTAATTGGCTCGGTTGTTGTATCTTTGCTCTCGGAAAGAATTGCTCCACCAAGTATAGTAGATTGGTTTCCTTGTGTTGAATTGGTGGGTTCAGATGGCAAGGTCGCCTTACTAATGTAAGCCAATTTACCTTCTTTTAAGAGACGCTCTATTCGGGGTGTCTCTTTTTCTTGGTTAGAGATCACAACCTCTTTACCTCCCTTACGGATTGTTACAGACGTGAAAAGATAGTTTCGTGAGCCGTCATCATTTGTAAATGCCTTCACGAAAACATACGAGCTATCACGCTCTGTTACTTGTCCATCTTTGGCTATGCTTTTCTCCTCGATTATCACATCAGGAGTTAAAAGTGTAGGTTTAATCATTCCGAGCTTGCCGTCTCGACCCTTTTTAGCCAACTTGAAATATTGGTTTTCACCCATCTTAACATCACCGATTGGAGTTGCCAAGATTCCATCTTCGCCAAACTGTGCAATCCAATTTTCAGGCGTAAGTTCCATTAACTCTACTTGCTCCGCATTTTGCTGCATTGCCGAAATGACGGTTTTCGTCTCGTCAGATGTTAGCGATCTTCCTATGAAATTTGCATTATTTTCGGTTTGTTTATTACTGATCTCAGGTTGTTCGGTCGCTTGCTCCTCGGTTATAGGTTCTACAACCTCCGCAGCAACGGGAGCAACTCCGGGGGCAGTCGGGACAGCCTCGGCCTGCTCGGTAATAGGAGTTACAGGCGTCAATAAGTCAAGAACGGCTTGATATTTATAAACCTTAGCGGCCTCCGCTTTCGCCTGAGCGCGTAGTGCCTTCTTCTCATCCAGAGTTTGAGCTGTCGCCACCTCGGCAGAGAGTCGATCGGCATTAGCTGCTGATTGATCCCTCATTGATGTTATGTCCTCGACAATCTCCTCTGGCGTCAAATCCTGACTATACAGATCAAGGAGCTGTTGAGGGTCCTCGATTGCGTCATAATCAATCGAGCCATCTTCAAGTGTTGGGATCGCACGAGGATCGGCAGTTGAGGCAACCTCGGCAGGCTGTGGCTCAATGGAAACCTCAGCGGGCGCAGTCTGCTCAGTCGCTTGCACCTCAGCAGCAGCGTCAGCCGCTACCTCTTCGGCCACTTGCTCGGTGGGAGTAAGCTGTGCGGGTTGGGCCTCGGCAGGGATAATCTGGTTAGATATAATCTCCTGAGTGGCATACGTGGGTACACCATTATTCTCACCGGTCTGAACAGATACATATATTCGCCCATCACTGAGAATCTGTTGCACAGCACCCTCTACCATCTCGCCATCACGATCGAGGAACGACACCACGTCGCCCTCCTTCACACCACCCGATGTGCGCTCGCGCTCGATCGCCCGCTCAGCGTATGCGCCACTATCGGCGATCTGATCATACGATATGGCGATACGTTCACCGCTACTCTTGGCTGCAATGTATTCACCCGTTGAGGTCTGCTCGTTAATCGTTACAGGTTCACCCGTCTGATTGTCTGTTACTACGTCACCCTCCTTATACTCGTGGTAGGCAGGATCCTCACTCACCACCTCGCGGATCGTCTCTTCATTCACTCCCTCGGCACGCATTCGCGCTATACGCTGCGAGATTGAAACAACACCCTCACGCGCCAGCTCCTCGCCAAACATAAGGTCGTATTGCTTGGCTAACTCGTCGGCTATATCGGTGGATGCTCCAATATTGATCTGGTCAGCAAAAACGACCTCTCTTGTCGGCGTTCCCTGATCAACGCGAATAACATTGAGCATTTGATTGCCCTGTTGGGTAATATCTCCCGAAATAATGTAATATTCAGCGTTCAGCGGTAAGCCCGAAGAGGGTTTGGCGGTAGCCTTGATGGTGCTCATTGTATTTCCATAGCCACTCTCGCCACGATACGAAAGAGCCAGAAGGTTATTCATTTGGCGTTGCAATGCCGTCTGTCGCTCAGCTTCGCGGTATGAGTTGTAATAGAGCTCTCGGCCCACGTAGGCATTAACGTAGTCCATAGCAGCCGCCATATCTTGGCGCGACACGTTCTTCCAGTCAATATTAGCCAGCGCCTTAGTTTGATCCGCAATGCTGTTGTGCGACACCGCCGCTACGAGTTGCCCACGAAGGTCCTCACCCATAACCGCGAGTGAGTAATCCATCTGCATACCATACTTATTCACGCGATCTGCGTCGCGCTTAAACTGCATAATCGAGGGGAGTTCCATTGCTACCGACACACCAGCCGACGATACGACCGTAGTAAGCCAATAATCGGGGTCCGCCAAAGTCTGACTCCAATCGAAATCACCCGTAAACAATGGCTGGATAGCGTCGCCATACACCTCGCCCAAAGCCTCCGAGAGAGGGTCGGCCACCTTCAACTCCTTACGAATAACCTCCATAAGGGGTGAACGTGCAGCAGGCACACGCATAAGTCCTCGCACAAAACCCACGTTAGCCATACGACGGCCGAGGGCGTTCAATCCCTTGCCGATCCACATACCCATATCCTCCGAGTGGAGTTCGAGTGCAGTGCCCAACCACGCACGATAGACACGTTG
Source organism: Alistipes sp. (assembly GCA_045655685.1). Lineage (GTDB taxonomy): Bacteria > Bacteroidota > Bacteroidia > Bacteroidales > Rikenellaceae > Alistipes. The sequence goes on along the minus strand of JAZOPR010000002.1, from coordinate 139,866 downwards.
CCACGCAGGAGTAACGATCTGAATAGTACTGCCGTCGGGGCGCACTTGATATTGTCCAAGATTTTCTTCCGCCAAAGACTTATAGAAGAGTGTCTGCGTCGGTGCTTCAATAGCAGACCTGCCGAAACTCTTAGCCCATTTCTTTCCCCAGCCGGTCGCCTTATCAAGAGCTCTACGAGCGACGGTCTCGGCTGCGGTTTCTGCCGCCTCTGCCGCGACCTCTGTAACAGCCTTACCCGCTAACCTTGCCAATCCCTTAGTAGCGCCTTTTGTTACCGCTTTCGAGAATAGCTTGGCAAACGGCATACCCATCATAAAGGCGGGCATTTCTTGCAGAACCTCACCTGCACCCGAAGCCCAATGTTTGCCACCCATATCTTCTTGGAGTTGATCTACCGACTGCTCCAATGCGGTAAGCGAATGTAGTAATAGCTGTTTATCGCTCATATTCTCAGGGTCGGTAACCATTTGATTTGCAGCTCCCGCTTGTCCATATTTTATGAGCACATCTTGAATATCTTGCAGCTGAGATACAATGGGCATTATTCGAGCGATAATATTACCGCCTTCCCATAGTCGCTTGCCAAAATGCCAGCCATCTTTCTCTCCATACTTAGTGCGCGAATCATTTAGATCACGCTTGGCAAGTTTTGTGTAATTGATAATAGCGTCGATCTGTTGCAGCTCTGGGTTAATTGGGGTATCATAAGTACCCGTTTGCGGATTGTATCGACTATCGGTTACCCCCTGCCACTTTGAGTCATCGTTAGCAATCTTAGTACGATATTTTTCCATCTCCGCAAGAACGGCGTCAAACTGTGTATTCAGTTTTTTGGTCTGCTGTGCGACATACTCATCAGGCGTAACGCCGTACTTACGTCGGATATTCCAATACACATCTCGATATTCGGGCGACTCCTCCATTCTCGCGGCATCTTCTGCCGAGAGACGCTCTCCACCAATCTCTGACGATGCGTATTCGGTCGCCTTATCAACTATGGGCGAAGAGGTGCGTCCTGCAATCTTACTCATCGGTTGAGTAGCGTCGATGGGTGATATACCTCGGTCAGACAATACTCCACCCATTCTATCACCTAAGCCCTGCACCGACTGAACCGTGCGCTGCAATCGTGCAGGATCGTATTCCTCACGAGGCACCACACGCGTAGGGTCGTGCTCTTCGATAATACGTGCGCCATTACCCTTAGTAATCTCGAATGTTGGCTCTACACCCTTGCTATACGCCTCGCGGTAAGCCTCCGACATAGGTTTCTGACCCAATCCGTAGCCAATATCGTTAAATGTATTGCGATCGGTAAGGTAGCGGTCAATATCTCCATCGACCTCCGTATGTACTACACCTTTATCGTCAAGCTCGATCTTGGTTACAGGGAATCTCTGTTCGCTGTTGTCGGTATCAAAATAGACCTGATCAACTTTTAGGTTGTTTTGACGAGCGTAGTCGAGATAGCTCGCGGCTGCATCAGCAGTGGGGAAAGAGTATCGTTTCTCCTTCCCCTTAGAATTGGTGATAATATATTCAGGCATAATGTGTATTATTTTCTACTGTTCGATATCGAGTCCTGCCGCAGCTACGGCGTCTCGTTGTTTTTTAGGAGCGCGCGCGGTTCTTACAGCCGAGGGCTTAGCGGGAGCTGCCTCCTCTTTGGATATTCCCTTTGTGCCACTACCTTTGTTACCCGACTTGGCGTTATCCTCCTCTATCCTATTTGCCGAGCGATTGTTATCTTGCTCCATTTTAAGCTCAGACATTAATCGCGCATACTCCGCCTTCTCCGCATACGTAAGGCCTATTGCCTGTTTTTTTGCTTCCAAAGCCGCAAGCTCCTTGCGTTTTTGCTCCTGAAACCTTCGATTATCGGCATCAATCTTTGATTGCTCGGCGGCTACTCGTTCAGCGGCTTTTTGACGAGTTTTCTCAGCGACTGCAAGTTTATCGTTTGCGGTCTTAACGGTATCACCCGCAGCTTTAACCTCCGCCTCCTTCTTTCGAACGCTCTGGTTAGCATTCCACACCTTGAACTCCTCACTACGTTTTAGCCACTCGGTCTCCAACTCCGATAGTTTTGCCAGCGATTTGTTCGGCGTAGCCGTAGGAACATAGCCCAAGCCCTTGCCCGACGCAGCCATAATGCCACCGGCAAGGTTGGAGAATAGATTGCCAAGCGCTACGGCAATAGCCTTATTGCGTTCACGTTTGGTAGCATCCTCAGCAAATTTCGGATCACTCGACGGATTGAGGACCTTGCCAACGGCCTGATAGCTACTGTCAAGCTCCTTTTGTAGTCGGTTATAATCTTCTATCGCCTGAGCGGCCTGCGCGCGGTACTTATCCACGTCCTGCCCGGCAAGCGCAGCTCCATCTTGATACATTCGCAAAGCAGTACCCACGGGCGCCTGTTGTGCCTGTGTGGTGGGCTGAGGTTGCGCCGAGGGCTGAGGTTGATTAAATGAGCGTATAAAGTTGGGGCGAACGCCATTCTCGTCCCATACATCAATAAGCGATTTCCCCGATGGGTGCTGACCGGCTACGGGCGCAGTGGCGGGCTGAGAGTTGGTTGGGACGTTAAAGACTTGCTCGTCATTCTTGCGACGCTCCTGCTCGTCGATATAAGGTAGTACCATAATTATTTGCCGATATTACGTTGTTTCTGAATTGCGTCCCAAATATCGTTGGCCGAAGTTGCTATGCCCGCCGCAGCGTTGCCAATGCCCTGTGCCTGTGCCATTGTGGTATTGTACGCCGTTCCCGACAACTCGCGCTGCACGCCTCTCATTCGCTCTCGCGCTCGATCTCGGTACTGTGCGCCGACGGCGCCAAGACGAGATACCACATTTGCATAGTTCTTATTGAGCTGACCGGCCGCGGCAATCTTAGCCTCGTCAGTCATTCCGCGCTTAACGGCCTCAGTATTGAGGCTTGCCATCTGCTCTTTGTTATGTTGGCGCACCTCGCGCAGTGCCGCCTGAGAGTCCGCACGGTCGAGGAAATTGGCATTCATCGCCGCGCGCTCCTCGGCGATCTCTGAGCCGAGAGCCTTGCGTTGCTCCTTTATTGCTTTATTCTGGCGGGCATTAGCCGCCACAGTGCCCACAAGCTGGAACGCACCACCAATCACAGCGCCCCAGAAGCACTCGTGGACCTCATACGATGGATCAATAGGATTTTCGGGGATCATTGCGCAGACAACGTACAATAGTGCAATGCCGATAAGTATCAGATAATCTTTCATATATTTATATTTTAGGCCAAAAATAAATATATTTGTTTATCTTTGCTTTCGAAATTGTACGCTAAAAATCGGAAAATGGCACACGAAGAAGAGGCTGTAAAGCTAATGATTGCGCTCGACTACGCAAGAACGCGCAAACCCGCAGAGGTGGCGGCCAAGTATGGCACCACCACCAACCGTGTGCGTGCGATCTGGCGCGGGCTGAGCGATGAGGAGAAGGAGCGACTGCGTGCCGACGCTCGTGGCATACGTGAAGAGGTACGTGAGGTTATTCGTAGTGAGCAGGCTGACATCGTGCATAACACCACGGCTGAGATATCCGAACTATTAGGGCTCACATTGCAGGAATATCGCCGACGCCTGAAAGAGGACAGTGATAGCGTCAAGACCTCCGATCTGGTGTCGTTTGCCAAGCTCGCCCTTGCTACCATCGTCGAGGGTAAACCCGACGACGAGGCACAGCAGCTTGTCATCAATCAATTCAACATTATTGACGAGGGGATTTGCGAGGATATCGCTGAACAGTAATCGCGTACATTTTATTTTTCAAAAGTCGAGAAATCAACGCCACAGCGCAATCCATCCGAGAAATTCATTTTGTCAATTAAGTTATTTTACATATCTTTGTGATGCCAAAGACATTTAATACCCATTAAGTAAGTGACAAGCTATATGAGCGTGTCCCCGTTGTTCTATATTCTCGGCTTAATGGGATATAGATGTCTTTGGCGAGATAGGGGGCACGCTCTTTTTTTTGTGCCCTCGACTTCGACAACGAAAAGCCAAAGACACGAGGTATGGAAAATAAGATCGACTGCCTGCGCCGACTTATGCAGGAACTCAAAGAGAAGTATGGTAAAGATGGGGAGGTGCGACCCGAAGTGTTAAATGATATATTCGACGCCGGTGCGTGGTTTGGCGTTGATGCACTGACCGAAACAATGCAGAAGCGCGGAGAGAACCCCGCGCCTCAGTCCGACAAAAAATATAGTTAAATAAACAAATACTTTTATTCTTCCGCTGAACGGATAAACATATTTATTTATTTTTACTTTCGATTAGCTTGACGAGCTGCCTCAACAGTCGCACCTCGTATTCATCATAAAAGTACGAGATTGGCTCGTTGATAGCCTTTGCCACGCGCTCCAATGTTTCGGTATTCACGTGCATATTGGAACGCAGAAGCTGCTGTAAGTTCTGAGGCGACTCGCCCATAGCGTCCGCCACCGCCCGAAGGGTAATACCCTTTGCTTTGATTTTCTGTTTGATAACTTTTCCGATCATAAATTTGACCAATTATTTAAGTAAAACGTAGAGAGGTCTTCATCCTCTTCGTCATAGATATATGGAATATTGTTAATAAACTTAATTTTAACATTAATTGTGTTCCCGCTCGGCTTTTTGATACGCTTTTGATTTATAAATCGTGCTATATCCTTATTATTAAAAATAAAGAATAGGTTTGCGTCAATATTATTAACCCGACTACGCACAACTATCACGTAACAAATGTTGAACCCAATAAAAGACTCAAAACGAGCTTCGTTAAGAGCAATTGATACTCTATTATTAGTACCTAATTGGGTGGTTTTTACCTGTAAAAGGTAGAACATATTATTTTTGCTTGCCACAACATCTACGCCATCATCGACAAGAAATGTATTAACATTATATCCTCTCCATAACAGCTCCGACATCACTGCACACTCACCTGCCTTACCCTCAAAAGTAGTCGTCATCTTAGTTGCGATAGGCACACTAATAGGCAAGGGCGCAACTGGTTCGGTGGGGTCGATCTTAATCGTGGTACCCTTGCGCATAACAAATCTATAATACCCTTTCTTAGGTTTATTGGTTTTGGGATTTATTACACGAGTAATATCACTACTCCTCTTTTTGGCATCTGAGGCACAGATATTTTGGACTTTCTTTTCTATGGACTTAAAGTCTATGCTCTCTTTTTGAGATTGAAATATCTCTGCTGCTATATCACTAACGTGTAATCCTTTCGAATTCCGCTTTAATACATCTTCAATCTCTTTTCGGTAATTTATGCCGACACTTGGAGATTCTTCTTGCTCGAACAACCCAAGTCCAGTAGAACCATCTGTTCTAATTACTTCTAAATCGGTCATAGTTTTATTTTTTATGTGATTTATTCGATTATCCCAATGCTTAATTAATTTTATATCTGTAATGTATTTATTATCGTTATCAAGAAAAGTATTATAATCTTTCGGTGGAGGTTCTATAATTAATCTAATCAGACTGATCACATCACTCATTGGAGTCTTCTTAAAACAATACTGATAACCCTCATATAAATAGCCTCCAACCTCTTTTAAGACATAATCATTGCAAGACTGTACATCACCTTCACTCATATAGAACGGCTTGTTCTCACATAGTATATTATATATCAAATCCTCTTTATCTTCACTATGTAATACATCGTCTAAATTTTGCAGAAGCATCGGTATAATATCCTTAACCAGCATCTAATCTATTTAATAATCATTTCAGCACAACGCTCACCGAAAACAAGTTTTAATACCTGTTCTTTTTTATCTTGATCCAACTCAATCTGCAATACTGCCTTAGTTGATTGACCGGAGTTTCCATCTGATAAGACATACACATCAGGATATGTTATAATATTTACGACATTTTCATTAAGAACATCTGCAATTTTTAACAAATTGTTATAAGTCAACTCTCTTTTACCTTTCTCCCATAAAGAGTATGCAGTTTGAGTAATCTTTAATGACTCTGCCATATACTCTTGACTCAACCTCTTAGATAGGCGTATAGCCTTAATATTTAATAAAATGTTGTTCATAGTGCAAAAATATTTAATTGTGTAGCAGCTTATTATAACATAGATGTTAAAAATATTTCATTTTGTTTTGGATATTACGACATTTTGCTATATCTTTGCACCAACAAACAATAATACAAACAAAGGCACAAAGAGAGGGCTGCCGACTTTGGATCGGATATACCATACACTTTTCACCTACAAAGGTAGGCAGTTTTCTCTCTTTTTGCAAACAAACGAACAACTTTATTAAAGGTTATGGCGACGAAAAATGCAGAGAAAATTACACGCGATGTATTACGAACGATGCGTGCTGGGCAGAGCATTACGGTGCAGTGCGCTGATGGCTACGATCTCGACAGCCAGAAGAACACCGCATACGCTATGCAGAAGCTCATACCCTACCGCTTCTCGTGTAAGAGCGAGGGGCTGACTCTAACCGTGAAGAAAACCAAAAACTAATACGACTATGGCAGATGATCTTTATGGACGAATGGGCGCAATCTTCGGCGCTGCCTATTCAAAGAAAAGCAATCCCGTGCTCACGCCACAGGTGATCACGTGCGACGACTACCTCGGAACGCCCGTAGGGGCTATGTGGGTGCCGCCCGTTGAGGACGCGGTGATTGTCGAGGAGGAATATGACTTTGTTGAATCACCAAGTTTTGGATAGAGCTATGAAGAAGATTATTGATTACCTGCGTGTGCATAGAGATTTTGCCTCAGCGTTATTGGTGCTCGGCGTATGTATTCCCATCGGAGGTGCAGTTGCTGATACGCTGATAGACGTGAAGGGAGATTGGGGTTTGAAGATTATGAACGCTTGTGTGTTCTCGCTGCCACTGATGATGATCCTTGACCCAATGTTGCACAAGTATCTGAATAGAAAATAACCGACAGCCGAGAGGCCATCGGAGGCCGTGAAAGGTAAGTTTCGTTCAAGTTATTGCACAATCTTAACACACTGTTTATTTTCACGATCACGGGGGTTCGATTCCCTCGCACGGCCCAACTAAAACGCAAGAAAGATGAAAATAAAAGAACTATTGGGGTTTGACCCCACGCCAAAGACAGTCTATCGACACCGGATCCGCACGTGGGAGCGTGTGGTGGATAAACTCAAAGCTGATCTGCGCCAAGCCGAAGCCGAAAAGATGGAGGCTATCGAGCAGTTTCGCATTGCGGACCTACTCGAAAAGAAGGCACAGAAGCAGCTCGCAGACGCCGAGCAGAAGATCGCCTCGGATCGCAACAAAATGGTGCAAATGCGCAAAGAGATCCGACGCGGCACAGCCGAAGCAACACGCCTGCAAAAAGAGCTAACGAGTCGCAACAACCAAATTGAGGCTTTAAGGCAGAATTTATCCATCGTGCGCTCCCAAGCGGACAACTACGCCAAAGAGGTGAGAAAAGTACGTGAAAACGGCTAAAAGCGGGCAAAGGAGACTAATTTATGTTTGACTTCACACCAAGAGCCGTCTATCGGCGCAAAATCGAACTGCTGACAAAGGAGTGCGAGCGATTGAGGGGCTGCATTGAGTCGTGGAAACGGGCGCTTGCCGACGAGCGTGGTGCCCGACGAGCCAAGGAGGCCGAGCTGAATGGGAGAATCATCGACCAATGGGCCACAATAGAGAATCTTCGCGGCAATATCGAGCGACTGAATGAGCAAAAACGTGAGGCGGATATCATTTCGCGAAATGTTCAAGAGAAGCATATTGCAATGATTGATCATCTGCGCACCGAGAATCGACGACTGAACGAGGCACTGCAAAGAGCATACGACGACATTGAACAGATCACTATACACTAACAACTAAATTTTTACAACTATGAAAGATGAAAAGAATTTTACTCAGGAAGAGTTGAATGAGCAGAGCTCGACTAACACTGAAACCCAAGTGGGGGGGTGTTTGACTGGAATGCACCGGCGAAGCTAATGGACGGAGAAAATACCGGCACCCTCACAGGTGATATTGTGGGCGAGGTAAGCAAAGAGTTGGTTGAAACAATCTTCACGGAAAATGCCAAGCGCCTACGAGGTGAGATTATAAACTCACTCGGAATAGATAAGAACGACGAGGGCGCAGGTACGTCTCTCGGCCAGATCATTACCAACCGCATCAAGGTGATGGCCGAGGTAATGGGCGTCGACAATATCACTCGTCGTGATGCAATGATGGCATTGGCAGGCGTATTCGCAGTTAAGGACGAGATGAGAATCCACAAAGTAGGCGACGTATTCAAGTAGAATCATAGGCAGGGAAATGCGTGGAGTGGGCACGCGGGTATTTTTTCATATTCACACGGAGTAATTGCGATGACAATACAAAGGAGGTTCGAGCCCTCGCCCTGCCACTATAAAACTTTTGTATGTCCATAATAAGTTATAATTTGAAAGGTAGTAGTCGCGTCATCCGCGAGGCTCACGCGGTGAATGGAGTGAAGGCTGGTTTTTGATGAATTTTACTGCGCTTAGCCGTTCGATCGGCACACTCCGCAAGGCTGTAAGCCTTATAGGTTTCTTCATTTATATTTAAGTTTGGGTTAGTAGTTTTTTAATCACCCTGCCTGCCGCGACGGCCCGCAGGGACTTTGGGGCGATCAGCTCGGCAAATCTGCATAATTCGAGCCGAGTGGGATACTGAGCTTCGAAGCTCTACGCCTCGCAAATTTAGGCAGCGTAGGAATTGGAAAGCCTGAGAGGTCGCGCCGCAGACCATAACTGCGGCATAAAGGAGCGTCCAGCTCGACAATGCGCGAGAGGGGGATATGGGGTTCGAACTCCCCGCGCTCCACAAACAAAGCCAAAGACAATGAAGAGAAAGAAAACAAAAAAAAATAGAGCAACGAAATCCTTTGAGGAGGATTTGATCCCAAATGCACTCATATTCCTGCTGCCGAATTGGCGCACGATAGCCCGAAACCAGAGAGAGCGAGATTACGGTAGTGGCGATAGGCACTACTCTACTCCGCACTATTCGATTGGGCGAATAGATAGAAACGAATAGACAATGTACACCAAGACCGACATAAAACAGATGAGGGCGATTATTCGCGCTATCAGCCAAAGCGACCCGAAGAGTACACGACGAGCCAATGCAATTCGTCGGGCTGGGGTGCTGAATCGTCGGCTAACTAAGAAGGAACAACGCGATGGCAAAGAATAGATACTTCTCACACGATAGCAACGCTCGCAACTCTGATAGACTCATTCCACTTCGTGCCGAGCTGCAAGCCGAGGGCTATGCTATCTACTTTATGATACTGGAACGTCTGCGCGAGGAGCCGGACTACACCTCGGTGCGCGACTACGCTATGCTCGCCTTCGATTTTCGAGTGTCAGCAGAGAGTGTAAGGCGCGTGGTGGAGGATTTCGACCTATTCGCCTTCACCGAAGATGGGGAGCGATTCTACTCTGTATCGTTCCTCGATCGAATGAAAGCCAAAGATGCCAAGAGCGAGAAATTGCGCCAAGCAGCACAGGCGAGATGGGCGAAAAATGCAAATGCAGACATTGAGCCGTGCAAATGCAATGCAAATGCAATACCTCAACAGAAAGAAGAAAAAAGAAAAAGTACACAAAAAGAAATAAAGAAGAAAGAGGAACAAAACAAAACAAAAGAATCTCTCTCTTTATCTCCCTCTTGCGAGGTCGATGCAAAAGTAGAGATTCAAGAGTTGCTCAAAGAGCAGAGAGAGAGAATTTTTGAGATTTTCTTTTTTAAGAACTTTACTAAGCCAGAACAGGAGGTCGAGAACTTTATCACACACTATACGGCTAATGGATGGAAACGCAACGGGGGTCTGCCGATAAAAACCGCGAAGCAACTGCTTGCTTGCGCCCAACAATGGCAACAGAAAGAGCAGAAAATGAGGTTTGATGTGGATTTGCTGAATCGCTACAAGGCTTTTTATGACGCTGCGGTGGGCGGTGGTAGATGGGGACAGGAGCAACTAAGCACATTGTTACACGGCTTAATCAGGCTGAAATGGGCAGACCTAAATCAATCGCGCATCGAAATTCGTGGCTCACGCGAACTTTGCGAGCTGCTTGCTCCGCACGTTGAGAAAGTTGCGGAGAAGATGGGGCGCAATATTCTAATCTTTGAAAACAAGTAAAGCAATGGATAAACTACACATAGCCTCCTGCTCATTCGGCAAGGACAGCATTGCAACGATACTGCTTGCGCTGGAAAACAGCGAGCCTTTGGATCGAGTGGTGTTCTGCGAAGTGATGTTCGATCACTCTCGAAACATCAGCGGGGAGATACCAGAGCACATCGAATGGATTTACTCGACTGCAAGTCCGAAGCTCGAAGCAATGGGCGTTAAGGTTGATGTCGTCAAGAGCGAAAGGGATTATCTCTATTTTTTCGCAAATGCCGTCGGGGGGGGGGCGATTTGAGGGTAAATTTTACGGCTTTCCCATTGGCGGCAAATGTTTAATCAATCGAGATTGCAAAGTCGCTCCGATCAAGCGATACTTGGCAGACAAGGCGGGTAGTTGTCGCAAGGTGCGCAAGAACATAGTGCAATATATCGGCATAGCCCTCGACGAGCCGAAACGCTTGCAAAGGCTTGGTGGCAACAAAATCTCACTCCTCGCCAAGTATGGTTACACCGAGGAGATGGCGCGAGCAAAGTGCGAGCAGTACGGGTTACTCTCGCCAATATACAGTTTCTCGTCACGTGGCGGTTGCTGGTTCTGCCCCAACCAATCCATTGGGCAATTCTGCGACCTACGCAGACGACACCCTGAGCTTTGGGAGGAGCTGCGCAAACTTAGCGCAACACCCAACCTCTGTTCCTACGGATTTAAGTGGGGATTAACCCTACCCGAAGTCGAGGCACGAATGAACTTTGAAGATCGACAAATGAAATTGTTTTAACACTATGGAAATCACAGGCAAGGTGCATTGCTTCTTTGAGCAGAGTGGCACATTCAAGAATGAGTTTATTAAGCTGGGAATCCCTGCCGAGGATTATGATATTCAGAATAATTTTGGCGAGACTGACAATGTGGTCGATCTGTTTGCTGAGATAGAGGCAGCCTACGATGGCAAGGCTTCCATCTTTGACGACATCAGGGGGGGGGATTTGATACTCGCGTTCTTCCCGTGTATCTATTTCACGGGTTTTACTAATCCCCGATATTTCACTTTGGAAAATAACAATTATCGGTCGCTATCACTCGACGAAAAATTGGATAAAATATTAGAGCGAGCGAGAGATAGACAAGTGTTTTATGAGCTTCTTATAAAAATGGTTGGAGTATGTTTGAAAAAAAAGATTCGTTTGATATTTGAGAACCCTTATTCTACAAGCCATTATCTATGGGATAATTTTTTCAAGCAACCTGATGTGTTCGATAAAAACAGATTAATGCGTGGGGATTATTTTATGAAGCCGACGGGTTATTGGTTTTTCGGATGTGAACCTACAAGCGGAGAGTCTTTGCAAAAAGACAAAGAGCAAAAGACAATAATGAATAGCCGATCTGCGCCCAACGCTGGTCTTTGCAGTGAGGAACGCTCAATGATTTCGCCCGACTACGCTCGCAACTTCATCTGTGATTTTATTCTCGGCAGAGAGCAGACCGATCTGCCATTTTACCAACAAACACTGTTTTAACTATGAAAACACGCTCACAACTTGAACGCTTAATCAATGCTGAGGCGGCAAAGATCATCCGCCTGCAAAAGGAGGATAACGCTATCTGGATGCGCAAATCCCCCCCCGAACTGACGAGGACGCAAAACGCAGTAAGAAGATTTGTGCCGAGATAACTCGCGCACAAGACGAGATCAAGCACCTGCGTAAATTGATTTCCTATGTAGAATCGACCACCGAGGAGGCAATCTCCCAGATGCGCGACCGTATAGCCCAAGAGATCGCCAATGTAGAGGCAGTGCTCGTCGGCAAATCGAAAGAGATGAAAGCGGGCTACGGCAGCGCAGTAGGTCTGCCCCTCAAACGAAAACAACTGAAAGAATTGAATTTTATTTTGAATGACAAGTAACATCATCACTCCGCGCAACAATGGGGATTTCGCAAACAATATTGGTGCTTGTTTTTATTTCTATACACGCAACGGTCGAAGAGTAGGTCAAATTATAGACACGCACCAATGGTTAAGAGCCTATTATGTGATATTCAAACTCGTTCCTCGGCAAGCATACCGCGAGCCAATCTATATGGAACGAGCTGCAAACCTTATAGGTTCAAAGCGATTTCCTCTGCCGCCGGACTTTTACAAGGAGAATATTCAGAAGCTAAAAGTATTATTTCAAGAAGGTATTTCAAATTTGAAAGATTTATAAAAACTATGAAAAAGCAGTACAAACTAATCTTCGCCATTTTGTTTGGTTTTAATGTCCTATTGACAGTCGTAGGCATCGTGATCGGTGCCTCGTTCCCGACAATCGCACTCTCGATCAGCACGGCTGTATGGATTGCGATATACTATCACCAACTGAAAGATTATGCGGAGCTGATGGATTCCTACATCTTCCTACAAGCAATCACCCTAAGGGAACACGCACTCCATTTGAAGTCGTTAGATATCATTAAAGAGGGACTAACCCGCGAGTGGGCAAGCCCCGAAGAATTCGAGAAGTGGAAAATCGAGAAAATGAAAGAATTATTCAAAGATGAAGAAAAATAATCAAAAAATATGGTTGTGCATCAGAGAATGTGATGTAGAATTAAGTAACAATGGTGCGCATTTGCACTATTTCGCTGGTGAGTTTGTTATGGAGGAGTCTGCACCTTGTGCGTCTTGCTTCCTAAGCGTTACAACTACTCAGTACAATCAACTTCAAACGATACTGAAAAGCATAAAGAAAGAGAAGGCATATCAAGAGAAGCAGCATTTGGCAATTCGCAACTCTCACCCTCGCTCTAACTGGAAAGCCGAACAACGATTAAATGGCTCTATACAGGAGGCTCGAAGTATGAGGGCAAGGTTTAATCGAATGGTATCAGAGATCGCAGGTAAAGAGATCGAGGTGTTCTGGGATTGCAAAACGAATAGGCATATAAGTTGGTGAAAAAACTATGAGCAGCAAAGTAGAATTCTGGATAAAGATTGCCGATAACGGTCTTATCGTAAAGGAGTACGAAGATGAAGGTTTTATCTGCTCGACCATCGTAATGGAGGGCGATGATGCTCCAACGAAATTAGGCAACCTTATATTAGAGTATCTTAGCCACGTGGATTCGTGGAATGATGAGTATCTTATTAAAATGGAGATCAAATAACTATGAAATTCAACAGTCAAATATGCACAACCAAAGAGCAGTCGGAGCGATTGCTTGCTTTGGGATTGAAGAAGGAGACGGCGGATATGAAATACCCTTGCACAACAGAATATTATAGTGGTGTTCTCACGGAGGGTCTATCCAGTCTACCAATGATAATTAACACAGAAGATGATGAAGTTACCGAATATGATTTGCCTGCTTGGTCGCTTCATAGGTTGATGTGCCTCTTGCCGACAGAATATATCGCAGATATAGACTTTCAGCAAGTTATGCAAGACTTTGTATTTAGGTCGCAGAATATGTATGATGAAGTAATATGTTGCATCGAAACACTAATCAAAGAAGGTTATTTTTACGAAGAGTATTTGGAGGACTAATATGACGCAAAGAGAAAAAAGAGACCTTATTAGGTTGTTGAAGAAAGAGATCAGAACTCAAATGAACGAGATACTTAATAGTATGGAAGCCCCCACGATGTCGAAAGAGGCCTTTGCGTACTACAAGCGTGGCGTTGAGTAGGGTATAAAGGTTTGTATTGATATTCTAACCGAGGAGGAGTAGTTATGAAACAATACACAACACCGGAGCAGACCGACAAGTTGATTGAGCTGGGGTTTGAGAAGCCGAAGAGTATAGAAAGCCACGATGGTTATTGGGGATATAATTATGCCTACTCCATTGGCGAGCTGATTGAGATGCTGCCGCGCATCATTCGTCCACTACATTGCCGAAAAATAATAGGGGTATCCGTGGAATACTCATTTGATGACCCATTTGGCAGCACGCCACCTTTATACCTCTTTTGTCAGGGCAGTGAACTTATAGATAATCTATACGATGCTGTCGTCAAACTAAAAGAGGAGGGAGTGAGATGATCCACGATGAAATCTGCACCTACGAGGTGTGCAAGTTAGCCAAAGAGAAGGGGTTTGATGAGGAATGTCGAGATTTCTACTGCAATGACAAGCGGCAAAAGCGAATAACTCGAACTTCGTGCAACAGACAAGTAACTTCTTTCGATTACTGCTCAAACTCTACGCTTGAAGATTACGATTCCCCGAAGGAGTATTTCCATATTGCGGCTCCCACCCAGAGCCTACTGCAAAGATGGCTGAGAGAGGAGAAGGGTGAGATCATAGAGCTGAAACACTCTAATTCAACCGAGAGTTGGAGACTCTTTTGGAGTTGGCGTATTTATAATAATTGGGGTTTCATTATCAGAATAGGCAACACTTTCGACACCTACGAACTCGCCCTCGAAGATGCACTGAAATTCGCACTTGAAAATTTGATATAGGTATGAAACACAAACTATACAGCATTACCATCGACGGTGTGCAGTACAATGTTACTAAGGCGAGCACCGAGTTTGTTTGCGAGGAGTGCCACCTGCGAGAGATTTGCGAAGAGGATTTTTCCGATCGCATAGATGTAAACCACACTATCTGCAACCTCTGTTCGGAGTTTGTGGAGAAAGGATATTGTTTCAAAAAAGCGAGAGATAATGAGTAAGTATAATTGCGCGTCGTTTTTAGTACACACTAACAATGATTACCTCAACGATTTGGGGTGCAAAGCGGGATTTGCCAATGGCTATGTGGCTATATCTCCCGAACACCCACTATATAGGTTGCATTATTTTTTCGAGCCCCTATGTGATATCCGAGTACACGGTGGGCTGACCTATTCGGGGTTTATGGCTGATTGTGTGGATTTCACCGTAAGTAACGATCTGCAAAAGGTGCACTTCATATATAAGCCAGCCGTTCCGCTCGATGATTATTGGGTGGTTGGATTTGACACCGTTCACGCTGGCGATAGCCTCAACACGTGGCCGAAAGAGCGTGTAATTACCGAAACCGAGAATTTGAGAAAACTATTAGAAAATTGGGGAGAAAATGAGGATTGAGGAACTAAGCATTGGCGATTGGGTATGTGCCGAGCAGTTGTGTGGTGTGCATAACGAGCCGAGATTAACACCTCCGATGAAAGTGGTTGGCTTGGGCGAGTCGTGGGTAAACTTGGAGATCGACCCCGAACAAGGTGATCCGTTTGAGTTTGAGCCGAGCGAGATTAGAGGTGTACCTATCACCCCCGAAATCTTGGAGAAGAATGGTTTTGTGAAAGAATCGGAAGTTGGCTACGAACGGTTTGAATGGCGCGAAAGTGGCGTGGCTATTATCCTAAATTGCTTGATGCATAGCGATAGGAGAATCTTTACACTTACCACTTCCAATTTGGGCGTTAATGGCTGGCTATTGAGAACAGAGCACATCCACCAACTGCAATGCGCCATTAGGTTGGCGGGGTTTGATAAGGAGATAGAGCTATGACCAACGAAGAACAAAAAGAGAAGTATCGTGAGTGGCTGTTTGGGCTGGCGAACGAAGGCTGTGAGACTAAGTTTCAGACAAACGTCAAAGTATTTGAGGGTAAACGTGATGATGGGACAAACTACGTCAAGGCTTATATGGGCGATGACTGTGTTATATTCTCGCCAATAGAGTTGTTCAGTATGTACCGGATGGCACTCTCTATATTACACTCGAAACAGCTCCATCAGGCACGTCCACCCAAAGGGCGTGGAATATTGGAACAAATAGAAAGGGATAATCCCGATAAATAACTAAAATTAAACAATATGAAGTATTACTTTGCAATCATTTTGTCGATGGCTTATTTGCTTGGCTGTCGCGTCTTATTTGAGTATTTTGATCCTTGGGTCGGAATACTTGCTATCGCTATCGGAATTGGCTTTATTGTCAATTATATTTCACTAAAAATTAATAACACTAAAAAGTAAATGCTATGAAAAGGTATTTCTACATTGCGCTGATTATGATTTCAGCAATCTTCACAACCTCGTGTTCTCGTGTTGCTCCCAACTATGCGGGTGTATTGATGGAGAATTGGGGCAAAGACGGCAAAGATGATTTCTCGATCCGCACCGGCCGAGTGTGGGTAGCTGCGCCCGGCACGGAGTTGTTTCAAGTTCCCTTGTTTGATCAGCGAGGAGAGTTTGAAACCGTCGTTCACTTGAAGGCGGCAGACAACACGGAATTTACAGCTCGCCCTGCGTACTCGTATCGAGTAATCAAGAATCGCTCTATTGATGTCGTATTCGACAATAAGCACATTGATAGTGGAAGAGATTTTATGGAGTCGTTAGAGGATAACATCTTGGAGCCTCGTGTTTATGATCTCATTAAGGAGGAGAGCAGAAAGCATAAGACAGAAAGCCTAATGGCAGATGGTGGCTCGTTAGCTTTTGAAAAGACGCTCGAAGAGATTGTTCGCATCGAATTTGAGAAGCGAGGTTTGGAGTTAATTACTTTTACCTCAATGCTTGATTTTACTGATGAGGTAAAGGATAAGATCAATAGCAGAAACGAGGTAGATACCAATCTCTCGGTTATCGACAAACAGATCATCGAGCAGCAAAAGCTAAATGAATTGGAGCGATTGAAAACCGAGCAGAAATTAATTCGCTCAAAAGGTATCACACCAGAGATTCTTGCAGAGGAGTTTATTCAAAAGTGGGACGGTAAGACTCCGCTATACAAAACAGTCCCCGAAATTATAAAAATGCAGTAACAATGAAAAAGTATCAAGGAACAAAAGAGGTCCACGCTGAGCCGATGATGCTTGGCGACTTCATCGAAACAAGAAAGCGCAACCCCTACGCTAATGATTCAGCGCAACACGATCTCAGTGAGAATGGTTATCTGGTCGTGTACGAGGACGGCTACGAGAGTTGGTCGCCAAAGGAGGCATTTGATAAGGCATATCGCCCTGTCGAAACATTCGTTGAGCGTTTACACGTAGAGGCGACGCAGTTGGATCAGCGCATTATCAAGCTGCAAAACTTCATCCACTCCGACAAATTCAAAGATTTAGAACTTTGGGAGCGTGAAAGCCTGTACGAGCAGATTGCGTTAATGAGGGTGTATTATAACATTGTTATTCAGCGATACTATCGCCACACTCAACCCAATCCTTGCTGCTGTGGATGTGCAGAGTAAAAAGGTCAGCCACTTGCGTCGAGGCATTAACCGAGGGCGGTGCTCGGAGTGGCGCAAAATAAAATAAGAAAACCGTTATTGTAGTTTTAGAAAGGAAAGTAAAATATGTTGGACCATTTTGGAGATTTTAACAATGCACCGAGCATTATCGCAAACCCATTTGACGCAAGCAAGGTGGAGCGTATTCAAGTATGGATGTCGAAAAGGTTAATGGGAGATGGGTTCTACATTAGAGGGCTTGTCGAATTTCGCAACGGCAACACAGGTGGACAACAAGATTTCACCGGAGAGAGCCTTATGGACGTGTTGCAACAGATTTATGCATTTTTGGAAACATTGAAATAGGATATGAAACAATTTACAACAAAGGAACAAACAGATAGGCTCATTGAATTAGGCTACCCAAAACCTAATAGTATTAAAAGCGCAAAGATGGGGTTCTTTATGGGCACGAAAATCCCGTGTATTGAGAAGGAGTTTGCGTATTCGATTGGGGAGTTGATGGAGGTATTATTTGAGTGGTACTACAAACGCAAGAAAATATACCCAGAGGATCCCGTAATATTTTATTCAGTAGGATTCTATCCTAACGAATTTGCGGTACTAATCTTTGAGGACGCGGATGAAGATGTGCACGATCCGGAGTTGATTGATGCGCTTTATAAAGCCCTCATCAAACTTAAAGAAGAAAAATTAATATGAGCCTTATAAAATTAATACACGGAGATTGCTTGACCGAGATGAAGGCAATCCCCGACAAGAGTATAGACTTAATACTTTGCGATCCACCCTACGGAACTACCGTGTGCGGCTGGGACATTGTATTACCTATGAAAGAGTTGTGGGAGGAATATCGTCGCGTGATATCCGACAACGGCACTATTGCGCTCTTTGGAATCGAACCGTTCGCCTCGGCTTTAAGAACGGATAAGCATTGTGCTCATCTATATCGTTACGACTGGCTGTGGGTGAAAAATAGAGCTGTGAATTTTGCGCAAGCCCCATATATGCCTTTACGTAATATTGAGAATATTATGATATTCTCCAAAGCTACCATAGCCGCCAACTCGAAATGCAGAATGAAATACAATCCACAAGATACAATCCCTTGTCATAAAATAGAGAGAGGGAAGGCAGGAAGTGCTTTAAGGCCCAATAGGAAACGTCAAGCAGATTATCTACAAACACGAACGGGCTACCCAGATCAACCCCTATTCTTTGATAAGGAAGAATCAAATTATCACCCGACACAAAAGCCTATTGCATTACTTGACTACCTTATCAAAACTTACACCGTTGAGGGAGACACCGTTCTCGACAATACAATGGGTAGTGGCAGCACGGGAGTGGCGTGCGTCAAGGCTAAGAGGAATTTTATCGGAATAGAACTTAATGATGAATTTTACAATATAGCTCAGGCGCGTATCGCCGAGGCGCAACAAGATTTAACTTTGTTCTAAGATGACAAAGCATATCGAATCTCGAACGCAAGCAACCTGCGTCGCGTATTTCAGGCGCAAATATCCGCAATATGCAAAGCTGTTGTTTGCGGTCCCAAATGGCGGATTAAGGCGGTTGCGTGAGGCGCAGATAATGAAAGCCGAGGGAGTAACCGCAGGTGTTAGCGATTTAATCCTGCTCGTCGCGCGCGATGGGTGGAACAGTCTTTGTATCGAGATGAAATGGGAATCGAGGAAATCTCAACTAACCAAAGCACAAAAGGAGTGGCAGGAACTTGCTATGGCTGCCGGAAACAAGTGTGTTACTTGCCGCAGTTTAGAGGAATTTAAGAAAGAGGTTGATACATATCTATCAGCACCGGAGGAATAAATATGAGTGAAAGTTTACTAAACGAGATAATATCGAGGGGTGGAGAGTCGATCTCGATCACCATTAAAGCGAGCGACCTTGTGTTGTTTGCCAATACTATTGCAAATAGTGTTGCGCAGAGTATGATAGGTGGAGCTGTTGAGGCTATCGGCGAGGCAATGGGCGACAATCTTAAATATTGCTCGCGCAAAGAAACCATAAGATTACTTCGGTGCTCTTCCTCTACCCTTTCGCGTTGGGAAAAGAAAAAATATATCACCGCACAGAAAATTGGCGGGAAAAACTTATATTTGCGTCAAGAAGTACTTGCATTGGCTAAAAAAGGAGGTTAAAAATTGGCGAGTCGCCAAAAACCCGCCAAAAACCACAAAAGAAAAATGGCAAATGCTTGATTTACAAGCATCTGCCATTTACCCGTTGTAGCGAGACCCAGGATTGAACTGGGGACCTCATGATTATGAATCATGCGCTCTAACCAGCTGAGCTATCTCGCCATCTGCCTTAAAAGCGGTGCAAAGATACGACAAATTTCTTTCGTTGCAAATTTTTGAGCTAATTTTTTATAAAAAATTTTCAAAAGCTCTCGCGACAGCAATTTTTGTTTCGTTTATTTGCACATTTTCACCATCTATTGACTACATTTGCCCTTACTAACATTAAGCGAAGATACTATGTCACTCTACATACCCACCCATTACGACAATCCGCTACCCGATTTGGAGAGCACCGAGAAGGCTATCAAGCAGGTCAAAGATATGTTCCAGAACAATCTTTCGGCTCAGCTCGCTCTATTGCGCGTCACTGCGCCAATCGCCGTAATGAAAGATACGGGTTTGAACGATGACCTAAACGGAGTGGAGCGTGCAGTCACCTTCCCGATCAAAAGTCTGAACAACGCCACAGCCGAAGTAGTACATTCGCTGGCAAAGTGGAAACGACTGAAACTCGCACAGATGCGCACACCCGCAGGTCGCGGCATCTATACTGATATGAACGCCCTGCGACCCGAGGAAGATATCGACAATATTCATTCAATCTATGTCGATCAGTGGGATTGGGAGCAGGTGATCACTCCCGAACAGCGCACCGTCGCCTTTCTGAAACAGACCGTGCGCCGAATCTATGAGTCGATCAAGGTTACCGAGAACAAACTCTATGTCGAGTTCCCGCAGATTCGTCCGCAACTACCCGAGCAAATCCACTTCATTCACTCCGAGGAGTTGTTGCAGATGTACCCCACACTCTCGCCCAAAGAGCGCGAGAATGAAATTGCACGCCAATATGGCGCCGTATTTATTATAGGTATCGGCGGAAAACTTTCGAATGGCGAAGCGCACGATGGACGCGCGGCCGACTACGACGATTGGAGCTCACCGAACGAAGATGGTTATTTCGGATTGAATGGCGACATATTGCTATGGAATCCCGTCTTGGAGTCTGCTTTCGAGGTGTCGAGTATGGGTATTCGCGTTGATGCCGAGGCACTTATGCGACAACTGAAATTGCGTGGCGAGGAGTATAAAGCGCAGATGATGTTCCACCGTATGTTGCTCGCAGGCGAGTTGCCACTGACCGTAGGTGGCGGTATCGGTCAGTCGCGCCTGTGTATGTATCTGCTGCGTAAGGCCCACATTGGCGAGATCCAGAGTTCGATTTGGGACGAGCAGATGCGCGCCGACTGCGCTCGTGCGGGTATGGTGTTGATGTAGCCCTTACTTCAACAACAACTCACGCAGACGCTCGCACGACTCCTCGCGCGGCTCGGTGAAATGGAAGGTCGAGATGCCGAACTGCTCAGCCGCACGCAGATTGGCCTCGCGGTCATCGATAAACAGCGTTTCGGCGGGATCGAGTGCGTAGCGATCGATCAGTCGGCGATAAATTTCGGCCTCGGGCTTAACGGTCTGCTCCTCACACGAAACAACATCGCCCTCGAATTGGCGATAGATATCAAAACGTCGAATGTGTTCGATGAAATCCGAAGACATATTGCTCAACACAAGCAGTCGATAGCCACGCTCTTTGAGTTCGCGTATCAAATCTTCGGTGCAGGCGATAGGCGCCTGAATATCGATCGCCTTTGCCATAGCCTCGTGGCAACACTCTATCGAGCAGCCCTTTATCTCGGCCATTATCTGCTCAACCTCGGCACGACTCTTCGTTCCTCGATCGTACTCAACCCAAAACTCGGGCATAGGCGTAACGCAAACAAATGCAAAGAAATCGGCAAACTCACGGCTTACCTTATGACGGTCGCGGGCAACAACTACCCCACCCAGATCGAATACAATATTTTTCAACGTTTTCATCACTGCAAAGATAGCTCTTTTTTCGCATTTCAACGTTTTTCGAGCCGGCGAATCGACAAATTAGACCCGAACATCAAACACGAAGATTGATCGCACGCAAGTGGCACACGGTTTGCACTCGCTAATGGCAATTCAGTCAAAAAACTTTTTGCTTATGATCAAAAAATTACTTCTCATCATCTCGCTTGCTGCGATCTTCTGCTCGTGTTCGAAACAGCGAGAATGGAACCGCGAACAGCGCCACCAAATGCGCCAAGACCTGCGAACATATCGTGATATGGTCTATCTGACCGACCTGAACGATGTCGAGTGGGAGCTCTTTGCCGACGACGTGGCGGTAGCTCTCGAAAACGATTATCCGGTCTATGCCACCTTCATTGAGATGCCGTCGGTTGACGACACCGTGACAATGGTCGTGGTCGAAACCGTCGTAACGCAACTCGAAGCCGACGCTCACAATATGCGCCACTTGTTCCCCTATCGACAGCTAGTTGCCGAGGGTATTCTGCCCGACGGAATGACCCACCAGCAGATCAAGTCATACTACACCTGCTTGGCCAAGAAGGTCGACAATTACTACAACTCAGTTGAGCAATTCTTCGGCACGATCCTCGCAGGCAACATCGACTCGACACATCTTGGCACATTCCAACGTCAATGCGCTGCCGATTTCGAGGGCGTAGTAGTCACCGAGATTGACATCGTCGAAACAGACTGACAAACTTCAATACAATCTACTTAGGATCGCGATCCGACGAAAATAGGTGTGCCCTTTGGGGACACACCTATTTATAATTATTATGTAGCGAACGACTATTGCGATAGTACGCCATATCGAGGTCGCGGACGCGGACTACGTTGCAAATCGCCTTGCAGAAATCGCTCCGACACAACAACTTGCACAGCCCGATGAAGAATCTTGTATTCGACCGGTGTCGTACCCAACTGCTCACCATCAATCTCGATCGGCACTTCGGGTGAGGACTCGATGCGAATCTTAGCTCCTCGATAGAGATGAACTTGTGGCAACGAGTAGATTCCTCCATTAAACAGACATTTCAGTGCCTTAGGCACCTGCCACCATTTAATTTTCGAAATCACCGTTAGGTCAAACAGTCCGTCATCAGCCACCGCCTCAGGCGTTTGCATCATACCGCCACCGCTATACTTACCGATACCGACCGAGGTACTCAGCACCAAATCATTGACAACCTGCTCGTCATCGACCCAGATGCGCATACCCGTCGAGCGATATCCAAAGAACGTAGCAATCAAACTCAATACGTAGAGTATACGCCCGCGATGGCCACGTGCTTTGAGCGAATCGAAACCACGAATCACCGCAGCATCCAATCCCGCACCACCCACATTGGGCATATAGCGTGATTGGCGATAGCTCGACTCCTCGTAGCTCACCTCTCCCACATCTTGCAGGAAAGTATGATTCTCGGCAATAGCACGAATTGCCTCGGAGTATTTGCGCGGTATGCCGAACATACGAATCCAATCGTTACCCGTACCAACAGCAATAACGGCCACCTGCACCTCAGTCGTCGGCACCTCCTTTTGGATAAAGATACCGTTGATGACATCGTGCAGCGTGCCATCACCTCCGACCACGATCATTCGTCGATATCCGGCACGCACGGCCTCGACCGTGAGTTGCGTAGCGTGGTGTTTACGCTCGGTAAACACCATCTCGCAATCAATCTTATACTCACGCAGCAGTCGCGATATGGTCGGCAGATCATCGAGCGCACGCCCCTGACCCGCCACCGGATTGACTATCGTGAACCACTTGCCTTCGACCGCCATAGCCTCGCTTACAATCTTTCGTTACTTGCAAGGAGCGTTACCCAGCGTATGGCAGAGGAAATCCCAGAACTTAGCCACCGATGCGATCTCCACCTTCTCGTCGGGCGAGTGAGGATAGCAAATAGTCGGACCGAACGAGATCATATCCAAATTGGGATACGGACCACCGATGATACCGCACTCCAAACCTGCGTGGATACCCACAACGCGAGGAGTTACGCCATACAGAGCCTCATAGCTCTCGGTCATTGCCTTCAAGATAGGCGACGCCATATTGGGTTTCCAACCGTCGTAGCCACCGCTCAGTTTAACCTCAGCACCTGCCAACTCGAATACCGAGCTGATAGCATCACCCAGGTCAGCCTTCTCGCTATTGACCGAGCTACGCAGCAAACAGTGCAGTTTTACGGTCGAACCGTCCGATACGATACGAGCCAAGTTGGTCGAGGTCTGTACCAGACCCTTCATCGACTGGCTCATCGACTGCATACCGTCGGGGCAAGCCACAACTGCCTTCACCAACTTCTCTGCAACAGCCTTCTCGATCATCTCAGCGGGAACAGCAACCTCCTCAGCCTTGATCTGAATCGAATCCTCGATACCCGAGAACTCCGCAACTACCATCTCTACGAAATCGGCAACCACCTTCTGGAACTCGTCCCACTTCGTAGCCTCGACCATAACCGTAGCCTTAGCCTCGCGCGGAATAGCATTGCGCAGACCACCGCCATCAACCGAGCAGAGCAACAACTCCTGCTGTTTCTTCACTGCATTGATCAGACGGAACATCAACTTATTGGCATTAGCACGCTGCAAGATGATCTCGATACCCGAGTGACCACCCTTCAAGCCCTTGATAGTAATCTCGGCAGCACGATAACCCTCAGCAGGAGTAGCCTCAGCCTTATATTCGAAAGTGGTGCTTGCGTCCAGACCGCCTGCGCAACCAACATACAACTCACCCTCGGTCTCCGAATCCAAGTTCAGCAGGATGTCGCCCTTCAACAGACCACCCTTCAAACCGAATGCACCGTACATACCCGACTCCTCGGTTGCGGTGAACAGAGCCTCAATAGCACCGTGCTTGATATCCTTCGACTCCAAAACCGCCATAATCGATGCAACACCGATACCGTTGTCCGAGCCGAGCGTAGTACCATTAGCAGTTACCCAATCGCCGTCGATATAAGCCTCGATAGCATCTTTCTCGAAATCGAATACCTTATCGCCATTCTTCTGAGGAACCATATCAACGTGAGCCTGCAAAACGATACCCTTGCGATCCTCCATACCCTCGGTTGCGGGTTTGCGAACCAATACGTTATGAGCCTCATCCTCCATTACCTCCAAACCCTGCTCCTTAGCAAAAGCGATGATGTGAGCACGAATTGCCTCCTCGTGGAACGAGGGGTGAGGTATCTGACACAGATCTTGGAAATGCTTCCAAACCAACTGCGGCGCAAGTGCCGCCAAATTTTTGTTCATTGTGTTATTAGTATTTAAGGTTTAGTAATCAGTTTTGATTTAGCGCAGACGTGCAATCATATTTGCGATATTAGCCTGCATCTGCTCCATACGGTCGCCATCAGTCGATCCCTTATCGAATTTCTCGCCGGTAATGTTCTCATACAGCTCGATGTAACGATCCGAGATGCTACCTACGATTTCGGGAGTCATTTCGGGAACCTCAGCGCCCTCCTGACCCTGGAAGCCGTTAGCCATCAGCCACTCGCGAACAAACTCCTTCGACAGCTGACGCTGCTGCTCACCGCGAGCAAAACGCTCCTCATAACCTGCCGCATAGAAATAGCGCGACGAGTCGGGAGTGTGAATCTCGTCGATCAGCGTGATCTCGCCATCGCGCTTACCGAACTCATACTTGGTATCAACCAGAATCAGACCACGCTCAGCTGCCATCTGCGAGCCACGCTCGAACAGAGCCAAAGCATAACGCTCCAAAGTCTCATAATCCTCCTTCGAAACCAGACCCTTGGCGATGATCTCCTCTTTCGAGATATTCTGGTCGTGAGCACCGATCTCAGCCTTAGTTGTCGGGGTGATAATCGGCTGCGGGAAACGTTCGTGCTCGCGCATACCGTCGGGCAGTTTCACGCCGCAAATCTCGCGCGCACCAGCCTTATAGTCGCGCCACGAGCTACCGGTCAAATATCCGCGTACGATCATCTCAACGGGGAAAGTCTCGCACTTGTGGCCCACGGTCACCATCGGATCGGGCGATGCGATTTTCCAGTTGGGGCAGATATCCGACGTTGCGTCGAGGAACTTAGCCGCAATCTGGTTCAACACCTGACCCTTGTAAGGAATACCCTCGGGCAGCACAACATCGAATGCCGAGATACGGTCGGTAACAACCATTACCAAATACTTGTCGTCGATATTATACACGTCGCGTACTTTACCAACATAGAGGTTCTTCTGACCCTCGAACTTAAAATCGGTTTTTACAATTGCACTCATTGTTTCTTACGTTTATTTAGTTGTTATTTTTTGTTTCACGATTTTTCAACGCATCTTCCATTGTGGCACGCTTTTCGAATGCCTCTACAATGTGCTTGACAAGCGGGTGACGAACAATGTCGCCCTTGTCGAACTCGACCGAAGCGATGCCTTGAATCGAGCCGAGCATCTTCATTGCTCGCATCAGACCCGAGTCGCCCGCCTTGGGCAGGTCGATCTGTGTCACGTCGCCCGTTACGATGAACTTTGCATTGCGGCCCATACGGGTCAAGAACATCTTGATCTGCGAGAGGGTTGTATTCTGCGCCTCGTCCAAAATCACAAATGCATTATCCAGCGTACGACCACGCATATATGCCAGCGGAGCAATCTGCACCGTACCCTCCTCCATATATTTCGACAACTTTGCCGCGGGAATCATATCGTTCAGCGCGTCATACAGCGGTTGCAGATATGGATCGAGTTTTTCCTTCATATCGCCCGGGAGGAATCCGAGTTTCTCACCCGCCTCGACCGCCGGACGTGTCAAAATCACACGGCGCACCTGCTTCTCCTTCAATGCACGCACCGCCAGCGCAATCGCGGTATATGTCTTACCCGAGCCCGCAGGGCCTACGGCAAACAACAGATCGTTCTTCTCGAACAGATCGACCAGACGGCGCTGATTAGCCGTGCGAGCACGAATAATGTTGCCGTTATTGCCATAGACAATCACATCGCCATCTCGTGCAGGTGGCTCCTCGGTGGTCATTCCCGCCGTGCCGAAACATTGGCGAATCACCTCTTTCGATACGTGGCCATATTTGTCGTAATAGGCCTCAAACTGATCGAATCGCTTGACGAATTGTTCGATCAATCGTTCCTCGCCCATCACCTTCATTTTCGAGCCTCGCGCTACAATACGGAGTGCAGGATACTGCTCTCGAATCAATTCGAGATAGGTATCCTGCGCGCCAAACAGTTCTCGGGGATCTACCCCATCGATATGTATCGTCTTTTCTGTCATCAATCGTTATTTAGAAATAAAATCCCACGCCCAACTGCCACGTAGCGACCTGCATTTTCATCACATCGTCGGTCTGCTGCACACTATTGAACGCCACACTGTTCTCGCTCTTTCGGAAAAATCCGTTGTAACGAGCCGTGATATTGATATGCCCGAAATCGACACCAATACCCAGCAGATAACCCATCGTCTGGGGCGATGCATTGAAACGGAACTTAGGCTCCTCGCCCTTCGCGCCACTATCGGTCATCACATTGATATTGACACCGCCCTGAATCTTCAACGGGCTGATAATCTTCACACCCAACATCAGAGGAACATCGACCGTATTGAGATAAGCCACACCTCCCGTACCCAAGCTCGGTTCCAACTTGTACGAGTTGCGCGAGAAGATCAATTCGGGATCAATCGACAATCGACCCGTAACCTGCCACGATGCCTGCAAACCAGCGTGCCAGCCCACGCGATTCTCCGCCTTAACTATATCTTTACCCAAATTGGTTATTTCACCCGAAGTGTGATAATTCACACCCGCCTTAACGCCCCATTTGAGCGAGTTTCCAGCCTGTGCTCCCACACTAATTACAAGAGCGGCGATGATTAAAATTAACTTTTTCATAGCACTGAAAATTTTAACCGTTAAACTAATTGCAAATATACTAATTTATTTCTGCTCGACACTTGTCTGCACCACATTTTTTCAGCAAAAAAGCAGCCATAGTGAGCATTATTCTGCAAACTCCACACACAACCTTCGCTCCGACGCAACCTCCACCTCATTTTTCGCCCGTATACTCATCAGCGGCCTCGCCAATGAGTGCCATTTGGAGTGCGTCATAACCTATTTATTTAAGTCGTTCTCAAAGATACTCAAAATTACTTAGATTCACAAGAGTTACGTGTAATTACCCATTATAACGTCACCGCAGGCCATACTATTGTCATTTTGGTCCAAAATCACCGAAAATTGGCAATTTTCTCAGGAGGCGGGATTTTTTGACCATTTTTTTACTATATTTGCAAAAAAGTTTGTCTTAAAGAGGGAGAGAAAAGGGATTATGTTAGATCAAACCACACTTGATTTTATTATTTTGCTTCTTGTGTTAGGCGTAGCGGCATTTGCCATTGCGATGATCTCGCACGCGATAAAACAACGCCGCCGCAGACGTATGATCGATCCGATTGACCATCATCACAAACGCAAATAATAAATAAAAAAGCGCAACGGAACAAACCGCTGCGCTTTTTTGTCGCAAGAGCCTCTCTCCTACTTGAACTCTACCAGCGACTTGCCGGTCATCTCAGCAGGCTGCTCCAAGCCCATCAGGTTCAAAACCGTCGGAGCCACATCGGCCAGAACACCATTCTCGACCTTAGCAACGCGATCCGAAACTACTACGATAGGCACGGGATTCAACGAGTGAGCCGTATTAGCCGAGCCGTCCTCATTAATTGCATTGTCAGCGTTACCGTGGTCAGCAATCTGAACAACCTCATAGCCATTGGCAACAGCAGCCTCGACAACCTCAGCCACACACTCGTCAACTGCCTTAACAGCCTTAACGATTGCGTCGTAGATACCCGTATGACCAACCATATCGCCATTAGCGAAGTTCAAGCAGATGAAGTCATACTTCTGCTCGCCAAGAGCCGCAACCAGCTTATCCTTAACTTCGTATGCGCTCATCTCGGGCTGCAAGTCGTAGGTCGCAACCTTAGGCGATGCAACCAGGATACGCTCCTCGTTCTCGAACAACTCCTCACGACCACCATTGAGGAAGAAGGTTACGTGTGCATACTTCTCGGTCTCGGCAATACGCAACTGCTTCAAGCCCTGCTTCGACACGTACTCACCAATGGTATTCTGTACATTCTCCTTATCAAACAGAATGTGCAGACCCTCGAACTTAGCGTCGTACGGAGTCATACAGCAGTAGTACAACGGCATAGTCTTCATACCCTCCTCGGGCATATCCTGCTGAGTCAGCACGATCGTAAGCTCCTTAGCGCGATCGTTACGATAGTTGAAGAAGACCACTACATCGTTGGGCTTAATTGTACCGATAACCTGACCCTGCTCGTCGATTGCAACGATCGGCTTAACGAACTCATCGGTCACGCCCTCGTCGTACGACTTCTGCATAGCCTCGACCATATCGCTCGAAGGCTCACCTACGCCATTAACCAACTGATCGTAAGCAACCTTCACGCGCTCCCAACGCTTATCGCGGTCCATAGCATAGTAGCGACCGATGATCGACGCAATGCGACCGGTCGACTGTGCCATATGGTTCTGCAAAGCCTCGATAAAGCCCTTACCGCTGCGGGGATCGGTATCGCGACCGTCCATAAAGCAGTGAACAAATGTATTCTCAATGCCATACTCCTTCGAGATGTTGCAGAGCGTGAACAGGTGATCAAGCGACGAGTGAACGCCACCGTCCGAAACCAGACCCATAAAGTGAACATTCACACCATTTGCCTTAGCATACTCGAATGCCGCAACGATCTCCTTGTTCTGCATAATCGAACCATCGGCTGCTGCGCGGTTGATCTTCACCAAGTCCTGATATACGATGCGACCTGCACCAATATTGAGGTGACCTACCTCCGAGTTACCCATCTGACCGTCGGGCAGACCTACGTTCTCGCCATCGGTACGCAACTCAGCGTGAGGATACTTCGCAGTCATTGCCGTGATATAGGGAGGATTGACCGTGTAGATCACATCGCCCTTAGTTTTGTTGCCGTTGCCCCAACCATCGAGGATCATCAGCAAAACTTTCTTCTTTTCCATTGTGTTTTGTATCTTTTTTATTTGTTCAACTCATTTTTGATCAGTTCCACAGCTACGTCGATAGCCTTCTGCATACCTTCGGGGTTCTTACCGCCGGCCGTTGCGAAGAAGGGCTGACCGCCACCGCCACCATTGATCTCCTTAGCAGCCGTGCGCACTACCTGCGAAGCATTGACACCCGCAGCGACAATCTCGTCACCCAGCATAATGGTCAGCGTAGCCTTACCGCCTGCAACCGAACCCGCAACAAATACCAGACGCGGCATCTGTGCTCGCAAGTTATAGGCCAAATCCTTCACAAACTCGGTCGGACGCTCGAACGTAAGTGCGATCAGCTGCATACCATCAACCTCGGGGCACGCCTTTGACAGTTTATCCGCCATAGCCGTAATCTGCTCACGACGCATCTGCTCAACCTCCTGGCTGAGGGCCTCATTGCTCTCCATCAAACGCTTGATTGCAGGCACAACCTTCGAATTGTGGAAGAACTCCTCGATCTGACGGATAGTATCCTCAGCTGCATAGAGCACCTTCTCGGCACCTACGCCCGTAACAGCCTCGATACGACGAACACCAGCCGAGATTGCGCTCTCGCTCATAATCTTGAACATACCGATGTTACCTGTAGCCGAAGTGTGAGTACCACCACACAACTCTACCGACTCACCGAAACGTACCATACGCACCTTATCGCCATACTTCTCGCCGAACAACATCATCGCACCAGCCTCACGAGCCTCATCAATCGGGCACTCGCGACGCTCATCGAGAGGATTATTGGCGCGGATTGCAGCATTTACCAACTGCTCAACCTCACGCAACTGCTCGTTAGTCACCTTCTGGAAGTGCGAAAAGTCGAAACGCAGGCCCGCAGGCGACACCATCGAGCCCTTCTGCTCAACGTGTGTACCCAAAACCTTACGCAGTGCTGCGTGCAAAAGGTGGGTTGCCGTGTGGTTGTTAGCCGACGACTGACGCTTCTCGGCATCAACCTCAGCGTGGAACGTAGCCTCGACATTCGAAGGCATCTTATCGGTGATATGAACCGTCAAACCATTCTCCTTCTGAGTATCGGTTACAGCCACGCGCTCGCCATCAGCCTCAATGAAACCGACGTCACCAACCTGACCACCCGAATTGCCATAGAAAGGAGTGTGATCGAATACAATCTGATAGTAGCTCTTACCCTTGGTCGTCACACGACGATAGCGTGCAATACGCACCTCATCGACCAACGTATCGTAGCCCGTAAACTTGCTCTCATCAATTGCCAGCACCTCTACCCAGTCGTCGGTAGCCACAGCCGCAGCGTTACGCGAACGCTCCTTCTGCGCCTGCAACTCCTTCTCGAACGACGGCAGATCAACCTCGACACCCTGCTCACGAGCAATCAGCTCGGTCAAGTCGATCGGGAAACCGTAGGTGTCGTAGAGCAGAAATGCATCACGGCCACTGATCTGGCTCTTACCCTCAGCCTTAGCACGACGAATCACATCATCGAGCAGATTGATACCCGTAGCCAGAGTGCGCAGGAACGAGCTCTCCTCCTCCGAGATCACCTTCTCGATCAGCGTCTGCTGTGCACGCAACTCGGGGAACTGATTACCCATCTGCTCAACCAAGCCGGCTACCAACCAGCAGATAAACGGCTCATTGAAACCGAGATAGGTATAACCGTAACGAACGGCACGGCGCAGGATTCGACGAATCACATAACCTGCCTTAACGTTCGAAGGCAGCTGACCATCGGCGATCGAGAATGCAATAGCACGCAAGTGGTCAGCGATCACACGCATTGCAACGTCGCACTTCTCGTCTACACCATACTGCTTGCCGCACATATCAGCCAGACGCTTGATCGTCGGCTGGAACACATCGGTATCATAGTTCGACTTCTTGCCCTGCAAAATCATACACAGACGCTCGAAACCCATACCCGTATCGACGTGGTTCTTCGGCAGCGGCTCCAACGAGCCATTAGCCTTGCGGTTGAACTGCATAAATACGTTGTTCCAGATCTCTATAACCTGCGGGTGGTCCTTATTGACCATATCGCGACCGGGAATCAGAGCCACCTCCGACTCATCGCGCAGGTCGAAGTGAATCTCGCTACACGGACCACACGGACCGGTATCGCCCATCTCCCAGAAGTTGTCCTTCTTGTTACCACGAATGATATGGTCGGCAGGCAGGAAACGCAACCAGAAATCGTAAGCCTCCTGATCGAACGGCACACCGTCCTCCTCCGAGCCCTCGAATACGGTTGCATACATACGCTCCTTCGGCAGTTTATATACCTCGGTCAGCAGCTCCCACGCCCACTCGATAGCCTCTTTCTTGAAGTAGTCGCCAAACGACCAGTTACCGAGCATTTCGAACATTGTGTGGTGATAGGTATCGTGACCTACCTCCTCCAAGTCGTTGTGCTTACCCGAAACGCGCAGACACTTCTGCGTGTCGCAAACTCGGGGAGCCTTAATCGGGGCATTACCCAAAAACATATCCTTGAACTGGTTCATACCTGCATTGGTGAACATCAGCGTCGGATCATTCTTTACAACCATCGGTGCCGAGGGCACTACCACGTGGCCTTTGCTCTCGAAAAATTTGAGAAAGGCCTCTCTAATTTTGTTGCTTTCCATTGTCTATTTTTAATGTTTATTTATCATCAAATCACGTAATAATTCGTCGCGCGCGTTCGTTTATTACACGCGAGAACTTGCAAAGTTACACATTTTGCTGTAATTTTGCCCAAAATGCAGAGCGTTTTTTCGCTTTATGAAGAAAAAAGAGTACAAATTCAACCCGAAGACCCTCACTTATGAGGTCGTAACCGCACCATTCAAGCTGCGGTACTACCGCCTTTTGCGCAAAATTCTGGTTGCATTTATTCTCGCTTCGATCTTCAATGCGATCTTCTCTTATTTCTTCTACTCGCCGAAGCTCTATCGTATCCACCGCGAGAATAACGAACTTGTCATCAAGTATCGTATCTTGCAGAGTAAGATCGACGCCTCGATGAATCAGCTCAACGAGATCAAACATCGCGACAACCGCGTCTATCGAACGCTGTTTGCCGCCGACACACTCTCAATTGACGGAATCTATTCGCCCTATCCCGACTCGAAGTATGCCGCACTGCGTGGCGATGACTACTCGTCGCTGATGACCTCGACGTGGATCAAACTCGACGAATTGACTCGCAAAGCCTATCTCGAATCACGCTCGCTCGACGAGTTGCAGATTTTGGCCAAGAACAAAGAGAATATGTCACTTGCCGTACCCGCTATTATGCCCATTGACAAGAAGTTACTGCGTGGTCACATCGGAGCATACGGTATGCGTTTCCACCCCAAACTGCACATATGGCGACCTCACAAAGGCATTGACCTCGGAGGCAATATCGGCGATCCGGTCTATGCTACGGGTAATGGCACGGTCAAGGAGATCGAACTCTCTCGCTCGCGACGCGGTTACGGAACTCAAATTGTGATCGACCACGAATTCGGTTACCAAACACGCTACGCTCATTTGGACAAAGTTTGGGTCAAGGAGGGCGACAAGATTATGCGTGGTCAGCGCATTGCCGACCTGGGCAATACGGGTATCTCGACAGGCCCGCACCTCCATTACGAGGTGATGTATATGGGACACCACGTGAATCCGATCAATTACATTAACAAGAATATGAGTGCCGAAGAGTTTGAGAACATCATCAGTTCGGCACGCGAAACAACCTATGAAGCAGACTAATAACAATTCGCGCGAAGAGCGTATTGCACGAATGCGCCACTGTCGCCAACTGCGACAGAAGGTATCGCGAGCTGTGATTCAAGCATTTGTTTGGATCGGTCTTGCGGTCTGCTATTATCTCGGTTTTTCGCTCTTCTTTGACACCCCGACCGAATATGCCGCCAGACACTCAACCGATCGTCTGCGCGAGGAGTATGAGGTACTGAGTGCTCGCTACGATTCGATTTCGAAGGTGATCGAGAATGTGGCTCAGCGCGACAAGAATGTATTCAACATTATGTTCGAGGCCGACCCATACACTATGGGCGACAACAACGTCAGCAGTTGGGCACGTTATGAGAACCTGATCGGCCAACCCACCGACGTTCTCTCGCGCACGTTCAATCAACGAGTGAGCTCGATGGAGAAGAATATCGACGCACTCACAAGTTCATATCGCAAATTGATCCAAAAGATTCACAATCAAGGCTATGCGCGCGACTATATCCCTGCGATTCAACCCGTTATCAACGACGAATTGACCCTATTGACTGCTTCGTACGGTATGCGAATCCATCCGTTCTTTAAGACGCTGGCATCGCATCAGGGTGTCGATTACACCGTGCCCGAGGGCACACGAATCTTCGCCACGGCCGACGGCCGCGTGAGCGAAGTAGCCCTGCGCAACTCTGCATCAGGACAGACCGTGGTGATTGATCACGGCAACGGCTACACCACATCGTATAGCCACCTCAGCAAAATCTATGTCAAGCGTGGCACAACGGTTCGTCGTGGCGACATCATCGCGCTGAGTGGCAACACAGGTCTATCGCTCGCGCCACACCTCCATTATGAGGTGCGCTTCAACGGTATGCGAGTCGATCCGATCCACTATTTCTTTATGGAGCTGACGCCCGATCAATACTATCGCATTATGCAAATCGCCCAATCGGGAATGCAATCGTTCGACTAAAAACAAAGCCTACCAACTTTTCGGATGGTAGGCTTTTCTATTACTCCTCATAAGGCGATTGCCAGAACAGTTGCTCGTCGCATAGGCGAGTGTAACTCCAATTAATCGCACTCGACTCAGAATTAATCTTATCGTAGGGCATAAGCACAATGTAGCGATACGTCTGACCCTCGATGATGGTCTCAGCATTGAATCGCGAATGTTCCATACACACCAAGTAGTAGAGATTCTTTGCCATATAGTGGTCGATATAATACTCTTTGGTTTGCGACGATCGGTGATTCCAATTTGCATAGTCGTTGATCTGCAAAGGTTTATCGCTACGAATACGCTCGCGCACCTCGGCGATAGAGAGCATCGTTCCATTCTCGTCCATCACAAACAGATCAAACGTAGGATCGACCCACACCCATTTATCGAGCGTATTGCTATACACAACGGTTATAACGTGGCAGTCGCTCACGTAATTCATTGGCATACAGGTTACAAATCGTGCCTTGAAACCCATTGCAAGATAGACCTCGGTAAGCATCTGCGCCATCATACGGCAATTTACACCTCGGTTCTCCTTCTGGCAGAGTTCGATCATTGCGGCGGTATTCTTTATCTTGGGGTTATCCGAGCTACCATCGTGTGGCACAACCTCGTGAACCCAATGCAGAAGGTTTTTAATCTTTGAAATTTCATCACCTGAGCCAGCCACGCTATCCAACTTGAATTGCTGGCGCAGTTGAACCAAATCGGGATTGTTGGGTGCCATATAGCGGAACTTTATACCCTCGGGGTGCAGTCCCGAGTAGTAGGGCTTTGCGTCTTTCAATATCTGCTTGTAATCGCCCCACTTCTGCAAACGCTCCATACATTTCACGAAACGTGGCTCTTTGCGCAGTGAGTTCAGATCACTGTCAGCGTTAATGTTCGACAGGCGTACCTCCTCGCTATTGATCACACGGTCGGTGTAGTACTCAAACGTACTCAACGCCCCTCTCTTGTCGCCCGCAAGTGCCTGCCAACAAGCCAGATTGTAGTAGAAATTACCACTTAAATGGGTGTCCCACAAATACTCTTGCCGCACCGAGTCGGGCTGTGCCATAATCACTTTGCGGTATTGCTTCTGATTGGCAACAAGTTGTTTCCAATCTTGCTGCTCGTAGAGTTGATCTGCCTCCTTATCAAGGCGTTCGAGTTGTTGCTGCCAAGCAGGCGTTTGTGCCCACGCGGTGACAGCCATCATAGCGAGGGCGAGCAGAATAATCCTTTTCGGATTCATCAAATTAAGTTTCATATCATCTATATTTAAATGTAGTTTTGTCTATACGACGCACGACAATGCGAAATGTTAAACCGCAAACGTGCGTTTTACGCAAAAAACACCTTAGACGATCTGCACA
The DNA here is from genome assembly GCA_045655685.1 of Alistipes sp. GTDB lineage: Bacteria > Bacteroidota > Bacteroidia > Bacteroidales > Rikenellaceae > Alistipes. The sequence continues at coordinate 104,175 of JAZOPR010000002.1, read as the reverse complement.
AATAAAAAAAGCGCAGACATTCGCCATACGCTGTCGGGCTCACCACAAGCCACAATTCTTTATGGGAAATCTGCGCCAATCAGGCACAATACTCCCAACAAGAATTGTTCTAACTCGTCTGCTTACGAGGTGGTGATTCGACAGCGATTGAGTTACTATGTATTATGTAATGGCTAAATATAGCCTTTATTTCTTCGACAAATATACAAAATCTTTTGCAATTGCAAATCTATCGACGAGCGAGATACTCCTCAATATTGCGTTCGATGCAACCAACCAGCGTCGTGATTGACTCGGCTGCCGACCACGCATTGTGGGGCGAAAGCAGTAGTCGGTCGCTATTTTCAACCTTCAACAATGGCGAGTCAGCCTCGATCGGCTCGTGGACAAATACATCAAGCGCAGCACCTCCGATCTTACCTGCGTCGATCGCCTCAGCCAATGCTTTTTCATCAACAATTCCACCACGCGCAACGTTGATTAACAGAGCGTCTGACTTCATCAACTCAAGTTTTGTTTTATCGATCAAATTTTGCGTTGTAGCATTCAACGGGCAGTGGATCGAAACCACATCAGATGTCGATAAAAGCTCTTCGAGCGGAACACATTCCCAAGCCTCTTCGCGCTTAACACCCGATGTCGATGCATAGACCACCTGACAACCTAGAGCCTCAGCCACACGAGCCACATTGCGACCGATTGCGCCCAAGCCGATCACACCCCAGCGTTTACCGCAAAGGCGACGAGTCGGACGATCAAAATTGAACATCAACCCATCAGCCGTATAACGGCCCGACTTGATATAATTGTCGTAATAGCCTATATTTCTGCATAATGCCAATGCTGCGCCGATGGTCGTTTCAGTTACCGATTCGGTCGAATAACCTGCCGCATTTCGCACCGCAATACCCAACTCAGCAGCCGCTTCGAGGTCGATAATATTTACACCCGTCGCAGCCACACAGATCAATCGCAGATTGGGCAAAGCCTTCATCGTTTCGCGCGAGAAGGGCACCTTGTTCGTAATCACAATTTCGGCATCGCCGACACGCTCGATAATCTCCGCAGGCAACGTATTATAATAAGAGCTATACTCGCCCATTGCACGCACTCGCGACAGGTCGGCATTGCTCAAAGAATACTCGTCCAAGAAAACAATTTTTGGTTTCATATCTATTTATGTTTTACGAAATTATCAACCTTGACCTTGACTTTTGGGCGAGGTGGCGAGTTGCCACGGCTGAACACCCGAAACCTTCAATTCGCGCACGTACATTTCGCCTCGATCGTTCACCACATAGAGCTTCGTGCCGACAAATGCCAATGAGCGGATCGGAGCACTATCAGGCAACGGCAAAATCGCACGCACACGACCATTCTGATCGCAAATCTGCACGCCCATTGAGGTTGCAACGTAGAGATTTCCATTCTCATCGAAGGTCATCTGCCCCACCTGCTGCGAGTCGTCGCCCGTCGTATTGTGCAACCAATAGAAACGCTGTCCCGCCATCGGTTCTCCCTGCTCGTCGAGCACATAACTCAACAACCAACGAGTATTCGGTTCGTTGCAAATCAGCAGTCGGTGATTGGGGTAAATCGCAAGGCTCGCGCCACACTGCAAACCGTCGTTTACAACAGTCACAACACCTTTCGAATCGACCTTTACCAACGAATTTCCGCACGTAAAGTAACGATTTAGATTATCTGTTACAACCAACTGCTCCACTTTGTTTTGAGCCGAGGCGATTTTCACGCGACTACCATCAACAACACGAATAATTTCGTTCTTTACATTTGACAAATATAGAGCCTCGGCATCTGCTCCAATCAGGCGTTCGTTCGCCTTCAAATGCGCCAATACATTGCCTTCCAAATCGCACAATCGACCGCCATCGGCGAACAAAACTTTATCACCGCAAACAAACAACTTTTCGGCAACATTTGTGCCCTCGACGCGAGTCCAACCACCCTCATCGGGCAGGATTGCCGCCAACATATCATTCTGCGACTTTCCAACTTGAATTGATCGCGGCCAACCCTTCCACAACCAGCGCATTACATCAGGGAAAATTCTGTCAGCGTGCGTATTGCTATGACCACCGCGACCCCACGCGTGAGCCACTTCATAGCCACTGAAATTCAGGGCCGATTCGACCAAAATATTTGCCTCGTACCAATCGCCGAAAATACCATTCCAAACATCATAAAGACCGTCTTGCAGGAAAATTCGCAAGCGTTTAGGCTCGGTTTTGCGGATCACCGCCTGATACTCGTTTCCGCCACGCATCGACACGTAAGTTCCTACTGCACTGAACACTCGACCAAAACGATCGGGACGAGCCCACGCTGCCGAGAAGGCGCAGATACCACCACTGCTCGAACCCGCAATAGCACAATCGTTCGGATCTGTCGAGAGTCTAATCGGACGACCGTCCGAGGCAGTTTGACGCTCAACCTCAGGCAGTAACTCCTCGATCAGGAACTTGGCAAACGTTCCATCGGTACGGTCAAATTCGTTGCTACGATTGTAGCGAATCACTCTACCATCGGCATCGCGCACCACTCCCGGATTGACAAATACGCCAATCGTCACAGGCATTTGACCCGACGCAATCAGGTTGTCGAACACCGTCGGCGCGTTATAGGTCACACCGTCCAAGCAGACAAACAGACACGCCGGTTTCGAGGCATCGTACGCCGCGGGAATATAGATCCAATAATCGCGCGTAGTCATCGGATAGATTTTCGATGAGTTGAACGAACGTTTCAGCACCTCGCCCACGGCCACCTCATCGTTGCGAACAGTAGCCGGATCGAATGCCACTCGATAGTGATCACGTTGCTGAGCCACCGCATTAGTTAAGGCCAGCAACATTAAGATTGTTAGCAGTTTCTGTTTCATATTTTAGTTGTTATTTCATCTCATCAAGCAGGTCACGCACCACCACTGATGCACACGTACAACCAAAGACAGCAGGCATATAGGAGATCGTTCCCGTGTTCGATTTTTTGTTGCGTTCCTCACTCAAAATCATCGCACCTTCGCGGATCGGCTCAGCCGAAAAAACAGCATAAAAGCCTGTTCGAATGCCCATTTTATGCAGACGTTTACGCAACATATGAGCAAGCGGACAATGGTGCGTACTGCCAATATCAGCCACCTCAACTCGCGTAGGATCGGTCTTTGCCCCTGCACCCATTGCACTTACGATCGGAATACCACGGTCGAGTGCACCTTTGATCAGCGCCGCCTTGGGCGACAACGTATCGATCGCATCGACTATATAGTCATAGCGCGCAGAGTCGAGAATACGATCGGTCTCCTCGTCGCGGATATATCGCTGAACTACGTGCAGTTGCAGGTCGGGATTGATATCCAATAATCGCTCTGCCAGCACATCGCTCTTGGCACGCCCCACAGTCGAATGCAGAGCAACAAGCTGGCGATTAATATTACTCTCCGACACGTCGTCCGAATCGGCAATGGTCATCTCGCCCACTCCCGCGCGGCACACCATCTCGGCTGCGTATGCTCCGACACCGCCCAAGCCCACCACAAGCACGTGCGCCTGAGCCAAACGGTCGGCTTTCTCGTCGCCCAAGAGCAATTTGGTTCGCTCTTTCCAACCACTATTAGTCATTATCTATCAATTGTTTATAGTTATCATTTACAATTTGTCGCAGTTCCTCAACCGAGCACTCTCTCAATTGGGCTATGCGTTCATAAACCGATTCGATCGGCTCGGTGCTTTCGTCACTCTCGACAAGGATTGCCGACGGTGCTACGCAACGGATCACCTCACACGTTCGCGCCGATGCCAAACTACGTGGCGAGAACGAACAGAGGTAGCCTTCGCGCACTATGCGTTCCGCCTGCTGAGTAGAGCCTATAAAACTATGAAACACAGCTCGTTCAACACCATACTTACGCAACACCTGCGACACCTCTTCGAATGCCCGAACGCAATGCAGCACTACGGGCACAGAAAGTCGGCAAGCAAGGTCCAACTGCTGCTCGAACACAGCCATTTGAGTCGCACGAGGGACTTCTGACACCCAATCCAAGCCACACTCACCTATCGCCACAAAGCCATCAGCCGAAACACATCGCTCTATGCGCAAATATGCACGTTGTAACTGCTCAGCCGTCACATCTGCACGCCACGGATGAACACCCACCGAAAAGGGCAAACCTACTTCACAAGCACGCGCAACAGCCACCTCATCGAGCGCATCAACATTGAGCACCTCAACCTCGGAAGCAGTTCGGAAGTGAGTGTGAAAATCGATATATGGGGCTGATTCGATCGCCATTTTCAAAGTTTTTCACGACAAATTTACAAATTTTCCGAGAAAACCATAAAAAGGCTCTGTTATGATTTTCACAATTGAGGAATATTTTGTATTTTTGCGCGCGAATTATATAGCGATCCCAAACAGATCACTCAAACGAAAAATTCAACTAAACAATAACTTTTCACATTAACTAATTTTAACCAAAATGTCGAAAATCATCAAAATTAAAAAGGGTCTCGACATCAATCTCCAAGGCAAGGCTGAGGCGAAGGTAACCGCTCTTCCGATGGCGGCTTCGTACGCAGTTTCTCCTCTGGATTTCGAGGGAGTAGTTCCCAAGCTTTTGGTTAAGGCAGGCGAGCAGATTAAGGCCGGTGACGCACTCTTCTTCTCGAAGAATGACAGCCGCGTTCTGTTCACTTCGCCCGTCAGCGGTACCGTTACAGCCGTTAACCGCGGTGAGAAACGTAAGGTTCTCAATGTAACCGTACAGCCCGACGCAACCCAGAGCTTCAAGGAGTTCGCTGTCCCCGCAATCGAGAAGGCCTCGAAGGACGATGTGACCAAACTGCTGCTCGAAGCAGGTTTGTGGCCGCTGATCATTCAGCGTCCTTACGGCATTATCGCCAACCCCGACGATCAGCCTAAGGCTATCTTCGTATCGGGTTTCGATTCGGCTCCTCTGGCTGCCGACAACGACGTGGTATTGGCTAACGACAAGGCTAACCTCCAAAAGGGTTTCGACGTGCTCGCACGTTTGACCTCGGGCAAGGTTCACCTCTCGCTCAACGCTAAGGCCGAGAACAAGGTGTTCGAGGGCTTGAAGGGCGTCGAGATTCACGAGTTCGCCGGTCCCCACCCCGCAGGCAATGTCGGCGTTCAGATCCACCACATCGACCCCATCAACAAGGGCGAGGTAGTGTGGACCGTTAGCGCTGAGGGCGTAGCTATGATCGGTCGTCTGTTCGCAACCGGTAAGGTTGATATGACCAAGACCATCGTTTTGTGCGGTTCGCAGGCTGAGGCTCCTCAGTACTACACCATCATCGCAGGCGCTGCTATGGATTCGATCCTCGCAGGTCGCGTGAAGGTTCAGAAAGAGGGCGACAGCGTTCGCGTAATCAGCGGTAACGTTCTGACCGGCACTAAGGTGGCAGCAGACGGCTACCTGACCTTCTACTCGAATCAGGTAACTCTGATCCCCGAAGGCGACAAGTATGAGCTGTTGGGCTGGGCTATGCCTCGTTTCAACAAGTTCTCGGTGTCGAAGGCTTACTTCTCGTGGCTCTGTCCCAAGAAGCAGTACGATCTGGATACCAACCTCAATGGTGGCGAGCGTCCGTTCGTTGTTTCGGGTCTGTATGACAACTATCTGCCTATGGACATCTATCCCGTCTATCTGCTCAAAGCTATTCTGGCAGGTGATATCGATAAGATGGAGAATCTTGGTATCTACGAGATCGTAGAGGAGGATTTGGCTCTGTGTGAGTTTGTTGATCCCTCGAAGATCGAGATGCAGGATATCGTCCGTCAGGGTATTAATCAGATGATTAAAGAGATGAACTAAGATGAAGGCATTGAGAAATTTAGTAGATAAGCTGAAGCCTACCTTCTCAGAGGGCGGTAAGCTCAGCGCACTTCATTCGACTTTCGAGGGTTTCGAGACCTTCTTGTTCGTGCCTAACACCACGACCCAGAAGGGTGCTCATATCCGCGACTGTAACGATATGAAGCGTACTATGATTATGGTAGTGTTGGCTTTGGTTCCCGCACTGCTGTTCGGTATGTACAACACCGGCTACCAGCATTTCCTGTCGCTCGGCCAAGAGGCTGGCTTGTGGGAGTGCTTCTGGTTCGGCTTCTTGAAGGTGCTGCCTATGATCGTTGTGTCGTACTTGGTTGGTTTGTCGATCGAGTTCGCATTCGCTCAGAAGCGTGGCCACGAGATTAATGAGGGTTTCCTCGTATCGGGTCTGTTGATTCCGATGATTATGCCCGTTGATGTACCCCTGTGGATGCTGGCTCTGGGTACCGCTTTCGCCGTTGTAATTGGTAAGGAGGTATTCGGTGGTACGGGTATGAACGTATTCAACCCTGCATTGTTGGCTCGTGCATTCGTATTCTTTGCTTACACTCCGTTTATGTCGGGTGAGACTGTATGGGTAGCAGGCTTGGGTAAGGCCGAGGCTGGTATGATCGCTGATGGTTTCAGTGGTGCAACCGCTTTGGAGCAGCTCAGCACTACCGGTGCTATGAACTACTCGATCTGCGATGCTCTGATCGGTTTGATGCCGGGTTGCGTTGGTGAGACTTCGGTTATCGCTATCGCACTGGGTGCACTGATCCTGCTCGTATCGGGTGTTGCTTCGTGGCGCACGATGGTTTCGGTATTCGTTGGTGGTCTGGCTATGGGTCTGCTCTTCAACGCTATCGGTGCTAACGCCTATATGGAGGTTCCCGCTTACACCCACCTGCTGGTTGGTGGTTTCGCTTTCGGTGCTGTATTTATGGCTACCGACCCCGTTACCTCGGCTCAGACCAATGCTGGTAAGTATATCGTAGGCTTTATGACCGGTGCTCTGGCAGTTATGATCCGCGTGATCAACCCTGCTTATCCCGAGGGTATGATGCTTTCGATTCTGTTTATGAACGCATTGGCACCGCTGGTAGATTACTTCGTGGTTGAGCGCAACATCACTCGCAGAAAGAATCGTGTTAAATCGGCTAAATAATTTGCAGTTATGAATAAGGAAAGTAACGTATATATTATTATCTACTCGACCGTAATGGTTGTAGTAGTAGCAGTTCTTCTGGCCGTAGCTGCAATGTCGCTCAAAGATCGTCAGGACGCAAACATTCTCAACGAGAAGAAGAATGCGATCCTCGCTTCGTTGAACGCAGCTGACCAGAACTACGATGAGTTTATCAATGCATACGCTGTGAACGCTGAGGGCGAGAAGATCGAAGGCGACGTATTCGTAATGTTGCAGGATCTGAAAGGCTCGTTCGAGCAGGGTCAGTTCCCCGTATTCGAGGCTCAGGACGGCCGCGTGGTATTGCCTATCACCGGTACCGGTCTGTGGGGTCCCATCTGGGGCTACATCGCTCTCGAAAGCGACATGAACACCGTTGCAGGTATCGTACTCGACCACTCGGGTGAGACCCCGGGTCTGGGTGCTGAGATCGCAACCCCCGCTCACCAGGCTATGTACAAGGGCAAGCAGATCTTCGAGGGTGACGAGTTCGTATCGGTTACCTTGAAGAAGGGCGGCGCATCGGAGGGCAATACTCACGAGGTAGATGCTATCTCGGGTGGTACCAAGACCTCGGACGGCGTAAGCGCAATGTTGAAGAACAGCCTCGAAAACTATCTCCCCCTGCTGGGCGCAAAGAAGGGCGCAGCATCGGTTGAGGAGATCGTAGATGAGGTTGAGGAAACTGAGGAGTCTAACGTTCAAAATGTAGAAGAGAATGAGTAACACTGAAAAAGAGCCTCTGTTTTCGGCTAAAAATATGAAGTATCTGACCGCGCCGTTCTCGGCAAACAATCCGGTCATTGTTCAGATTCTGGGTATCTGCTCGGCTCTGGCTGTAACCGTACAGGTTAAACCCGCATTCGTGATGGGTCTGTCGGTAACCGTCGTAACAGCATTCTCGAATCTTGTTATGTCGCTGCTGCGTAAGGGTATCCCCTCGCGTATCCGTATCATCGTGCAGTTGGTTGTAATCGCTGCATTGGTAATCTTGGTTGACCAGGTATTGAAGGCATTTGTTTACGACGTGTCGAAGCAGTTGTCGGTTTACGTAGGTCTGATCATCACCAACTGTATCATTATGGGTCGTGTCGAGGCCTTCGCATTGGGTAACAAGCCTTGGGCTTCGTTCCTCGATGGTATCGGTAACGGTCTGGGTTATGGTACTATTCTGGTACTCGTTGCAATCGTTCGTGAGCTCTTCGGTTCGGGTTCGATCTTCGGTTTCCAGATTATTCCCGATAGCTGGTATGTTGCCAATGGTGGTTTCTATGCTAACAACGGTCTGATGCTCTTCCCGCCTATGGCTCTGATCTTGGTGGGTTGTATCATCTGGGCTCACCGCTCTTACAATAAGGACTTACAGGAAAAATAAGAGGAGGTAGATTATGGAATCATTGAATATTTTTATTAAGTCGATCTTTATCGACAATATGGTCTTCGCATTCTTCTTCGGTATGTGTTCGTACATCGCCGTTTCGAAGAGCGTAAAGACTGCACTCGGTCTGGGTGCTGCCGTTACCTTCGTGATGGTAATGACCGTACCCCTGAACTACCTCTTGAATGAGTACGTACTGAAAGCTGACGCACTTGTAGCAGGCGTTGACCTGAGCTTCCTTTCGTTCATCATCTTCATCGCTGTGATCGCATCGTTCGTGCAGTTGGTTGAGATGATTGTCGAGAAGTTCTCGCCCACGCTCTACAACCAGTTGGGTATCTTCCTGCCGCTGATCGCTGTGAACTGCGCAATTATGGGTGGTTCGCTGTTTATGCAGCAGAAGGTTGCTGCTGCCGAGATCACCTCGTGCTGGCAGTCGATCGTTTACGGTTTAGGCTCGGGTCTGGGCTGGTGGTTGGCAATCGTTATGATGGCTGCTATCCGCGAGAAGACCACCTACTCGAACATCCCCAAGGCTCTGAAAGGTCCCGGTATCGCATTCATCATTACCGGTCTGATGGGTATCGCATTTATGATATTCTCGGGTATTCAGTTCTAACCTATTAAAGAGAGAAGTAACAAGATGACTACAACAATTATAGTTGCAATCGTTGCCTTTCTGGTAGTAACGCTGCTTTTGGTAGCACTGCTGCTCGTAGCCAAGGCAAAATTGACATCGTCGGGCGATGTCACGATTGATATCAACGACGGCGAGAAGGTTCTGACCACTGCAAGTGGTTCGACCCTGCTGGCAACGCTCGCCAACAACAACATCTTCCTGCCGTCGGCTTGCGGTGGTGGTGGTTCGTGCGGTATGTGTAAGTGCCAGGTTATCGAGGGTGGTGGTGACATTCTGCCTACCGAGACCGGTTTCATTACCCGCAAGATGCAGAAAGACCACTGGCGTCTGGGCTGCCAGGTGAAGGTGAAGAACGATCTGAAAATTAAGGTACCCGAATCGGTACTCGGCGTGAAGAAGTGGGATTGCGAGGTTGTTTCGAACCGCAACATCTCGACCTTCATCAAGGAGTTCGTAGTGAAGCTGCCTGAGGGTGAGAACCTGAAATTCCGCAGCGGTGGTTACATCCAGATCGATATTCCGAAGTATGACGAGATCAAGTTCTCGGATATGGTGATCGACGAGCAGTTCCGTGGCGACTGGGATAAGTTCGATATGTGGAGCTTGGTAACCAAGAACCCCGAACCTACCTTCCGCGCATACTCGATGGCTAACCACCCTGCTGAGGGTAACATCATTATGTTGAACATTCGTATCGCAACTCCTCCCTTCGACCGCGTTAATGGTGGCTTTATGAAGGTTAATCCGGGTATCTGCTCGTCGTACGTATTCTCGCGTAAGGCTGGCGATAAGGTGACCATTTCGGGTCCTTACGGTGAGTTCTTCCTGCCCGACAACCTGCCCGATACTCAGGAGTTGATCTTTATCGGTGGTGGTGCTGGTATGGCTCCTATGCGTAGCCACATTATGCACTTGTTCAAGACCGAGAAGACCAAGCGTCCCGTATCGTTCTGGTATGGTGCTCGTGCATTGAAGGAGGCTCCCTATATGGAGGACTTCCGCGGTATCGAGAAGGACTTCCCCAACTTCAAGTTCAACTTGGCTTTGGACCGTCCCGATCCCGAGGCTGATGCAGCAGGCGAGAAGTACACCGCAGGTTTCGTTCACAACGTACTGTTCGAGAACTACTTGAAGAACCACGAGGAGCCCGAAAGCTGCCTCTATCTGATGTGTGGTCCTCCGATGATGGTTGCATCGGTTGAGAAGATGCTCGATAGCCTGGGTGTTCCCAAGGAGAATATCCTCTACGACAACTTCGGTGCATAAGACCGATAGTTATACGCAATTGAAAAACCCCGTTCTTCGGAACGGGGTTTTCTTTTGGTTAACGGGTAGCGCCCTATCGTCGGCAGATATCTGCGTAGTCGCAATAGGCGCACGTATCGAGATCGTCGCACTGAGTGAAGGGCGTATCGAGGTCGAATATCTCGCCAAGCGTTTCGGCAAGGTGACGCTCGAACTCTTGGGCGTATTCGGCATAACTTTCGATCGCACGGCGTGACTTATTGCGACCCTCACTCACCACCTCAACAAGCTGAGGCGAGTAATCATCACGACCCAAATCGCGCACATAATAGAGCGCAGGCACAACCGCACGATGTTCGCTGTGTGAGATCATCATCGAATAGAGCAACGTCTGGATCGTATTCGATTGGCGTTGTTTACCCTTGCCTTTGAACAGGCTCTCAATGCCGTCAAATTCGAGGTGCGGTGCTCCCGTTTTGTAATCGACCACGCGCACCATACCCGAATCCATCACGTCGATACGGTCAGCCGTACCCTTGAACACAACCTGCAACTCTCGTTCGCCCACGTCGAAACGGAACGGAGTTGCGACCTCGTGCTCGGTACTCTCGACACGAAAATCGGCGTGCGCAGCATCGTATGTCAGAATACCTGCGCGAATATATCGACAAATTATATCTCGCACGAGCAGAATATTACCACCGTAATCATCGACCGAAGCGCGCTCGCGGTGCAGATAATTCTCGTTGATCGCTCGGTCTACCGCAGCCGAAATCTGCTCGTCGGTTATTGCCTCAATCGCCTTAGCGGTCAATGCGGCAGTTTGCAGTGGCTCATAGAGCGTACGCATTGCCTCGTGCAAAATCGTACCGAACATCGGAGCGTCGATCTCCTCCGAGATCTCCTCCTCACTTCGAATTCGAGCCACCGATGCGAAATAGAATCGCATTGGGCAGGCTATGTAGCGATAGAGAGCCGTCGGTGATAGCGACGCATTAGGATCGGTCAGGAATCGTTCGAGTTTCTCGCGCACATCACCTTGCTTCACAATCGAGAACGAGGAGGTCTTACCAAGATTGATATCGACACCAAAGTCGATCTTATGGATCGTCAAGCCCGACTCGTAATCAAGTTGGCGAATATAGCGACTCGCCTCGCCACTACTCTTCTCGTCGCTCTGCGAACAATATACCATATATATATTACGCGCGCGTTGGATCAGTCGGTAGAAATAGTAGGCATAGACACCTTCGTGGTGCTCGGGCGTAGGCAGGCCGTAAGCCGCTCGCAAGCCGTAGGGAATGAACGACGAGGCCGCGGTGCGATTGCCCGGGAAATTATCGTCGTTCATCGAGAGCACGATGACATTATCGAAATCGAGGTTACGTGTTTCGAGGATACCCATAATCTGCACGCCGTGCAGTGGCTCGCCCTCGAACGGGATACGCACCGTCTGCAAATGGCGGCGCAACAACGATGTATAGATCGGCAATGTAATATCCACAGCGCATTGATTGAGCGAATTGCGTAGCTGCATTATGTTTTCAGCTACCACTGATAGATATTGAGCCTCACGGCGCAGGGCATCATCTGTCATCGTTGCCGAACGCGACGCCTCAGCTATCATCTCCAACAGATAGTCCGACATCTGCTGCCACTCGGCCACAGGGCTGAAAAGTCGCGCAAGCAGATCGGTTCGCGCCAACTCCTCGCGCGGCACATATACACGCTGATTATCAACTATTTCGCGCGAAAGCAGCCTACCCTCTTCGCCCAATACATTACTCAGATATGGGTGCGACAACAACCCCAGCACGTCGCTATGATAGAACCATACATTCGTACTGCTCTCGCGGCGGCGATTCTGCAACTCGATGAGTCGCTCCACAAGCGAATAAGCAACCGTCTGGCGCACCGGAAAACCCATCGTTACGTTCAGTTCAACACCTTCGGGCATCGAATAGAGCAACGGTTGCAACAGATTCTCATCGGTCAGTACAATCGCTGTGCGTTTATCCATCGGCACACCATCAGCCATCATCTGGCGCAACAGACGATTGACATATTTGCATTGCAGCACATTTGAGGCCGTTGCCACCGAAGTGAGTTGCTTGTTACGTACTGCTAGATTATCAATTTGTGACGCGAAGGTCGCACTCTGTGGATAGCGCACCAGATTCTCGCGCAGGAACAGACCCGCCTCCTGACGTTCATCGAGATAGTAGCGATCGTAATCCCAATAGAATTCGGTCGTTCGATTCACCGACAAATAGTCGAACAGACGTTTCTCGCACTTCGTGAGAGCATTGAAACCCGCCACAACATAGCTCGCACCGCCGTCCTCCAACTCGAAGTCGGCTGCCTCGATACGTGCCACAGCCTCACGCTGAATCATACCTCCATAGCCTATGCCCAGCTCACGCAGGCGCTCACGAAAACGATGATAGACAGGACATAGCGTTTGCCAAACCTTCAAGAATCGCTGCTTGTGCACCGAGGGGTCCTTGTCATCATTGAGCACACTCCAAAAGCGCGTGATAACCTCCCACTGTCGCTCGGTGATGTAGCTCAGATCCGACTCGATCTGTTTCAAATCCGATATATTGGCAAACAACACATCGGCGTCGATCATATACTTGTCGATCGCATCGAAATCGTTGAGCAACATCTCGCCCCAAAAATAGAATTTATCGAATTTCTCGTCTTTGTGAAATTCGCGGTAGACATTATATAGTTCGGTGATCAGTCGTACACGCTCGCCGTGTTCGATCCCCGAAATAGTGGTCATCAGTCGGTCGATCGACTCGAACTGAGGTTGCCACATAGGTGTGTCGGTCAATCGGCTGAGCGCGTCGGTAAAGAACAGCTGAGCACGACGACTGGGGAAAAGAATCCTCAGCCGCGAAACATCACGTCCATAGCGCGAATAGAGATCCTCAGCGACCTCCTCGACAAAAGTAACTATCTGTCGATCAACCATTGACGACATCAATATAGGTTATTCGATACTATTGATCGAGCTGCCGAGCAGCTTCGAATTAGCACGCAGAATCGAAGGGTTGCCACGATAGAAGACCGTACCACCCAAGTTGGCTGTTGCAGCCAGACGCTCGGTGCAGAACAACGAGATCTCACCTCGCTGAGCCGCCTGCACCTCTGCCGACATAGTCTCCAACTCGCGCAAGTCGAGCTTTGCAACCGTCGCATCAGCAATCAGATAGCGCGCACGACCGTCGATATCAATTGTCGACTGACCCGAAGCCTTGATCATCAAATCCTGAGTATCGATCTCGGCCTTGAAGAAACCGTTATTCGACACCTTAACATCGAATATCGGAGCCTCGATCGTGCCCTTGACCTCGACATCGCTACCCGAAATTTCGATTGCATCGACTGCCACAAAGTGGATCTCTATTTCGGTGCGAATCACACGTTTGCGGTTAGCCGACTCGCGCACCGACAGTTCGCCTTTATTATTGATCGTATATTTGAGTTTGCTCAATTCGCGGTCTGCGGCCTTGACAATCATCATCGGCTGACCACCCTCCTCGATCGGCACAAGGGTCACCTTCATATCGCCATTGAGCGATATCGACGAGAATGTACCGAGCCATTCGCGACGTCCATCATTCTGAGCCTGTGCACAATAGGCCATCAAAAGTGTGGCCATCAAAAGCATAATCTTTTTCATAGTCATACAAGTTTGTCATCAAAAACATAGGCAAGTTACAAACTTTTTTGCGAAAATGCGTCACAACCGAAAGAAAATTGTTATCTTCGATAAATTTTTCACGACAAATGGGACACGCTCGAATCTTAACGGCAAGCGCAGGCGCAGGCAAAACCTATCAGCTGGCATATAAATATGTGTCGGACGTGATCGAACGCCCGTGGTTCTACCGCCATATTCTGGCCGTTACGTTCACAAATAAAGCAACCGAAGAGATGAAGTCGCGTATCTTGGGCGAAATCAATGCATTGGCTTGTGGCGAGCAGACCCCATACCTGAAAGATCTTTTGCGCGATTTTCCGCAATTCGATGTACGCGATATTCGTGATCGTGCAGCCGAGGCACGCTCGTTGATTCTGCACGATTACAGCCGTTTTACGGTACTCACGATCGACAAATTCTTCCAGCGAATCATTCGCGCCTTCTTGAAGGAGCTGAACCTCGACCTGAACTACAATATCGAGATCGAAACCGATACGGTACTCGATCGCAGTGTCGATCAGCTGATCGAAAGCATCTCGTCCGACGAGGAGTTGAAGCGTTGGTTGATTGGTTTTGCGCGTGAACGTATCGACGAAAATGCCAAATGGGACGTGCGCGACAGCATTAGTCGCATTGGTTCGGAGCTGTTCAGCGAGGCCGATTTAGGGCAAAACGAGGCCATATCCAAAGAGGAGTTGGAACAACAGATGCGCAAAGCTACGGCACGCAACCACGCCATCGAACAACAGATGATCGCAACGGCTCGTCGTGCGCAGGAGTTGATGGCATCACGCGGGTTGATCACATCGGACTTCAAGGGCGGAAGTCGCTCATTTGCAAACTATTTCAACACAGCAGTAACAGGATTCGTAGAGCCGTCATCGGCTGCCCGCACTGCCGCCATAGATGCGAGTGTCTGGGCAACCAAAACAGCCCCACGCCGTAGCGACATCGAGGATTTGATTCCCGAGTTGCAACCACTACTGGCTGAGCTTTGCGCAATCTATGACAAAAACGTGCGCCGATATAACGCTACCCGACTCTTCCGCGAAACATATCGCAGCTATGCCCTGCTGAACGACCTATACACCAAAGTAGCAGCAAGTTGCGAAGAGGAGGGAATGATTCTGCTCTCGCAGACCAAAAATATACTCTCGGAGTTTATCGAGAAGAACGACGCCCCGTTTATCTACGAGAAGGTGGGAAATCGTTACGAGCACTTTATGATCGACGAATTCCAGGACACGTCGCGCAAGGAGTGGCGCAATTTTCTGCCTTTGTTGCAGAACTCACTAGCACAATCGGAGCGCACGCCTGTATTGATCGTGGGTGACGTCAAACAGTCGATCTACCGTTGGCGCGGTGGTGACTGGCAGATTTTGGCACACCACGTGGCAGAAGATCTTGGACACAGCAACATCGAGCAGCGAAGTCTGATCGAGAATCGCCGAAGTCTGCCCCTTGTAGTGCAGTTCAACAATGCAATGATTGGTCGCGTCGTCGAGCGCGATAGCGATGTTCTCTCGGCGGCTCTCACGACTGCCACAAACGAAGGTGCGATATCGTCAGCCGAGGCCGAGCAACTAAGCCAACTGCTGCCCAACGCCTATCGCGGACATAGCCAAAAGCCTATGCGTCAAAGCACAAGCGAGGGTTACATCTCGATCACTCGTTTCGGACTCGACAAGTCATTGGAACAAAATACCGAGCCGCCAATCATCGAGTGCGTCGAGCGAGTTCTGTCGGCCGGCTATCGTCCGAGCGACATTATGATTCTCTCGCGCAACAAAGATGACGGCAAACGTATCGCCACCCGACTACTCGACTATACGGGTAGTAGCGAGGCGCGATTCCGTTTCGACGTGATTACGCAGGATGCACTGACGGTGAGTTACGATCCCGTTGCGGGATTCATTATCGCTTGTATGCGTCTGGCAATCAACCCAAAAGATGACCTCAGTCGCTTAACCATAAATAAGTATTTGGCCGAACGTGGCAACGATCGAGCACTCGATGCCGAGCTGAGCGACGAGGAGCAGGAGTTTCTGTCGCGTATGCGTTCAACCTCGCCCGAGGAGGCGTTCGAGCAGATCGTAATGCGATATGCGCTGAACAAGCAACCCGAAGCGGTGGCATACATTCAGGCGCTACACGAAATGATCGTGTCGTTCTGCACCAATCGCGTTGCCGACATTCCGTTATTTCTGCGTTGGTGGGACGAGAAGGGTCACAAAACTGCTCTTTCGGCACAAGAGAACAAGCAGGCGATCGAGATTTCGACCATTCACAAATCGAAAGGTCTTGAACGCAAGGTGGTTATTATCCCCTATTGCAACTGGAAGATGGACCCAATGCCCAATTCGCCTCTTTGGGTCGATAGCAGCAACTCGGAGTTCGAGAACGTAGGACGTATTCCATTGCGATACAAGGGCGATATGGCCAATTCGGATTTTTCGGCCGATTTCCACCGCGAACGCGTCAGTTCGCATATCGACAATATCAACCTGCTCTACGTGGCATTGACCCGCGCCAAAGAGCAGCTGCATATAATGTATCCCGCATCAGTAGCCTCGACAACCGTTGGAGCACTGATCAACGGAGTCATTCAGATTGAGGGCGATAGCGCAATACTGCCGGCAAAAGAAGAGGAATCGAGTCGACCGATCGAGGGCCGTGTGAGCGAAATGGACAACTGCCAACTGATTGAGTTTGGCGAGTTTGCATCACCCGAACCCACACAACGCAGCAACTCGGAGCAGGCAGAGCGAATCATACTCGACGACTACCCCACGCAAGACACCTCGTCGCAGTTACGTCTTCGTCTGCCTATGCAACGCTATTTCGAGCAGGACGGCGAGGTGCGTCTTTCGCCACGCAATTTCGGTGTGGCAATGCACAAGGTATTCGAGCAGGCGACCTCGATCGACGATATTTATGCCGCAATCGAAACGATGCAGCGCAACTCAATGCTCTCTGATGCCGAATGTGAGCAGTTGCACCAGATGATTGGCGAGGCGATGAACAATCCACAAATCGCCGAGTGGTTCGATGGCTCGTGGAGCGAGGTGCGTAACGAGAACAGCATAATCGTGCCCGGTGGCGCAATGTATCGCCCCGACCGCGTAATGATCAGCGATAACCGTACGATTGTTGTTGATTATAAGTTTGGTTTAGAGCAGAAGTCGTCGTACACTCGTCAGATTGCTAACTATTGCGACCTGCTCCGTCAGATGGGATACGAGAATGTCGAGGGCTATATTTGGTATATTGCGTTAGGCGAGGTCGCGGCGGTCAGCAATTAAACAGAGGCACGACGAGCGATTTTTGCAAATTAATTCGTAACTTTGTCATCGATGAAGGCTCTTTTCGAGATCATACCCAATAAGTTTCGAGCCGCAACCTGCGGTGTCGTCGTATCAGCTTTGGTACGCGCTCTGCTCAACTTTGCCGGATTGGCAGTGCTGTTGCCCGTGCTGCTGATGGTGCTCAACTCGCAACAAATTCACTCGAATCCGATTCTTGCCAAATTGTATGATTGGGGCGGTTTCGCTTCTGATCAGCAGTTTATCGTGGCAACGTGTGTGGCGGTGATAGCGGTCATTGCATTGAAACAGGCGTGCAACCTGCTGATGCAACGCGTGCAACGCCGCTACGTAGTGCAGTTGTATAAATATTTCTCGGTCAAGGTTTTCCGCAATTATCACGATCGTGGATTGGCATTTTTGAAACGCCAGAATACAGCTATTCTGTCGCGCAACGTCAACTTCATTTGCTACAATCTGGTGATGGGTGTCATCTCACCCACAATCTCGATTATCAGCGAGGTGCTGCTGCTCGGACTTTTGTTGGCAGCTTTGATGTGGTACAACGCATTGATAGCTCTGCTGGCTGTGGCGGCATTCATTCCGCTGTCGTGGATCTATATCGTACTGTTGCGTGGCAAGTTACGCGATTACGGACAACTAGAAAACGAGGCTCGACGCCAACAAGCCAAAGCCGTTGTCGAGACTTTTCGTGGCTATGCCGACATCGAGATCAACAACGCTTTTCCGACTATGCAGCGCCGTTTCGAGCAGAGTCTAGACACAATCGCCGGAATCAAAACCCGCACTGATGTGATCGGCGCAATGCCTTCGATCATCACCGAGATGAGCGTCGCGCTGGCAATGGTAGCGTTGATATTGTTGGGAACAGCGACCTCACGCCCCGATACATCGTTGATTTTTGGAGTATTTGCGGTTGCCGCTATAAGAATTTTACCTACCGTACGTGCAATTATGGCACAATGGTGGCAGATACGTTACAACTACTATTGCATCGATGTAGTGCGCGAAGGTCTGCAAGAGGCCGACACGATCGAAAACGATTCTCCGATTGAGCGCTTGGAATTCCGCTCGACAATCGAGGTGCGCGGGCTGAGTTTCCGTTTCGATGATGCTGAGGCCGATCAGTGGACCCTGCGTAACTTAGACCTCACGATCCGTAAAGGCGAGAAGATCGGTATTCGTGGCACATCGGGTGCAGGTAAGACTACGCTGTTCAACCTGTTGCTCGGCTTCCTGACGCCGACTGAGGGCGAGATCACGATTGATGGTAAGCAACTCGATCGCACGCTCAGCCGTCGCTGGCAGACAAGCATTGGCTACGTGTCACAGAGCGTCTATATCGAAGATAGCACCATCGCCGGCAACATTGCACTCGGCGTTGATCCCGACAAGATCGACCGTGAACGTCTTGCCGATGTGATTCGTCGCGCACGTTTGGAGGAGTTCGTTGGGCAATTATCGAAGGGTGCCGACACCCCGATTGGCGAGTGCGGCAATCGTCTATCGGGTGGACAACGTCAGCGAATCGGTATCGCTCGTGCGCTCTACAAGCAGGCTGATGTACTCTTCTTCGATGAGGCAACCTCGTCGCTCGACGATCGCACCGAACAGGAGATCAACCTCGCTATCGAGCAACTCTCGCGCGAACAGAGCGCGCTGACTATCGTTGTCATCGCACATCGTTCGACCTCGCTCGAATATTGCGACCGAATAATTGAGATATGAACAAAATGAGAAAGCAATACGATTTTCAAATAGGCGAAATTGGGCTGCGTGTGATTGGTAAGGCGGCTTCGCCCGTTGATGTGGGTTTGAAGGGTTTTCGACCCTTTGCTACGGAGTTGACCGACGAGCCAAAACTGACTATCGACACCGAAGTTGATCTGCCAATCGATTGGTGGGCAGGCGATTGCGCGAAGGACCGCACACTGATCGACCGTTTCGATTTCGAGGACCGCGATTGCGAATGCGTGTTAGCCCGTGATGCTGAGGCGCGTTGGTTCGGTATGTTCCCGCGCGAAGAGGGCTACCGCCCAATCGTAATGCGCCACGCTCTGGGATCGTCACTTATAGAGTGCAATGCCGGCGTGAGTGGTGAGGCTCCCGACGCATCGCTGTGGAGATTTGGGCTGTGGGTGGCGTTCGGATTGGTTGCAGTGCCAGATGGAGCAATTCCGGTACACACATCGACAATCGTTTGCCACGATCGCGCAGTACTCTTCCTGGGCGAATCGGGAACAGGCAAGAGTACCCATACACGTCTGTGGCGTGAGAATATCGAGGGAGCACACCTGCTCAACGACGATAGTCCGATAATCCACTCAACGGCAGAAGCTTACGGCTCGCCTTGGAGTGGCAAGACACCCTGTTATCGCAATCTGCACTACCCCATTGCCGCCATCGTGCGACTGTCGCAAGCGCCACATAACCGTATGCGACGGCTGTCGGCTTTGGAGGCTCTCGGTGCGCTGTTGCCGTCGTGCCCGCCGTCGTTTGCCTACGACGAGGAGTTGCAGGACGCTATTTGCGAAACGCTGTCGGAGTTGATCTCGGCGGTGCCCGTCTATCACTTGGAGTGCCTGCCCAACGCCGAGGCGGCAGAACTTTCGTATTCGACAATTTTTGGGAAATAACGCGATGCAAACCGTTGCCAATAACATACTTTTCGGAGCTGCGCACGAGGAGCTACGCGAGGGTCGCTCGGTGCTGATTCGTGTGCAGGGACAGAGTATGCTCCCCTTCTTTCGAAGCGGAGCGAAGGTGCGTATCGAGCCTCTGCAAGAGGAGGATATCAGACGTGGCAATGTGCTTTTTGCTCAGACAGATGAGGGGCATTACCTCATTCATCGCTTAATAGGTTTCGAAGGTGAGGATCGCGTTACGCTGATGGGCGACGGAAACTACATCGGAACGGAGTCTATCGCCCGCACGCGACTGCTTGGAGTTGTGCAAATTTCGGCACTGCACCGCTGGTTGGCACTGGGTTGGGTAGCCCTGCGTCCCGTCCGCAAAATTCCGCTAATCGTACTGCATAAGGTTTGTAGAAAATAGTAAAAAGGTCGCCTCGTGTGGGCGACCTTTTTCTTCGACTACTCTTCGGGTTCGGGTTGGTCGGGGCGGAATTCGAGAATATCGCCCGTCTGACAATCGAGCGCACGGCAAATGGCGTCGAGCGTCGAAAAACGTATCGCACGCACCTTGCCCGTTTTGAGTTTCGAAAGATTCACAACCGAAATATCAATGCGTTCCGAGAGCTCCTGCAACGACATCTTGCGTCGCGCGAGCATCACATCTAAATTAGTTACAATCATCTCTTTACGCGTTTATAGGGTTGCACTCTCCTCTTCGTTCAGCAGACGAGCAATGTTCATCAGTTCGGCGATAACCAACATCACCAACGGAATCACAATCGAATTGGTATTCAGCACGTATGCGCCGCCTAAGCATTCGGGGCGTAACGCTCCACAAAATTCCGACGCAATACTCGCCTCCACAGCGTCAAAATTCGACCATAGCAGACTGCCAACGCAATAAACAGCCGCCATCACGCGCACCATAATGACCGATTTATGCGTGAAAAATTCGCCCGTACGGAATCCTCGAATCACCTGATAGACAATCACCAAGAGCAGTATCGACAAGACAAATATCGCTACCATTGAGATACACAACATCACTTTACGCACATTGTTGGTGGGAGTGTCAATCTTATAATCGCCTTCGGTGGCGTAGATCAGATACTGCGACGGCTCGGCCATAATCGCAGGTGAATCGTCGGTCGCTTCGCGGATAACGGTCGGAGTGTAGAGGCTCTGCTGGCCCTCGCCAAGCATATAACTCGGACGGCGGACGTCCATCGTACCGACAAGCGTAACATCATTGGTCGTGCGCCAATCCTTATCAAGCACGACGTGCAAGACCGAGATAATCAGCTCGGGCAACAACATCAAACAGACTAAAACAAAGAGCGCGATGACACGCTGCTGAGTGGATTTTGAAATTTTCATAGCATAACGGTTTTAATGGTTGGTAACTTTTTTCGTTAATTATTTATCGTTTATCGTTATGCAAAAGTAATGACATTTTTCGAATCCACAAACTTTTTCGTTAATTTTTTAATGTTTATCGTTAATTTTAGCAAAAAAATGGTCGCCCCGCGTGAGGCGACCTTAATTAATATCGGTATATGAGTAATACTACTTCTCCGAGTTCAGGCCCTTAATAAAGGTTTCCATAATGCTAC
Organism: Alistipes sp.; assembly: GCA_045655685.1. GTDB lineage: Bacteria > Bacteroidota > Bacteroidia > Bacteroidales > Rikenellaceae > Alistipes. Next base: position 82,582 of record JAZOPR010000002.1, on the reverse strand, counting down.
GACTCATACCCATCGACGAGAAACCGCCATCGTGGTACAAATTCTGCATCGTAACCTTGCGAGTGAAATCTGAGAAGAGCGTCAGCACATAGTCAGCACAATCGTTTGCCGAAGCGTTGCCAAGCGGCGACATCTGCTCGCCATAGTCCAGCAACGATTCAAGACCCGCAACACCCTTACCTGCCGTTGTGGGCGTGGGCGACTGCGAAACGGTATTGATACGAACGTGCTTCTCAACACCATAGATATAGCCAAAGCTACGCGCGATCGACTCCAAAAGTGCCTTAGCATCAGCCATATCGTTGTAGCTGCAACAGGTGCGCTGAGCAGCGATATAGGTCAAAGCCACGATCGAGCCCCACTCATTCAGCGCGTCCTTCTTGTGAGCCACCTGAATCACCTTGTGGAACGAAATCGCCGAAATATCGAGAGTCTTCTCCAAGAAACCATAGTCGAGATCGTCGTACGTGCGACCCTTGCGAACGTTGGGCGACATACCAACCGAGTGGAGAATGAAGTCGAACGAACCACCAAAGTGCTCCATCGCGCCATCAATCAGTCGCTCCAAATCCTCGACCGACGTAGCATCAGCCGGAATCACGGGTGCATTGCATTTCTCAGCCAACTGATTGATCGTACCCATACGGATCGAGAGCGGTGTGTTGGTCAATACGATCTGTGCGCCCTCCTCGACTGCACGCTCAGCAACTTTCCAAGCGATCGAGTCCTCGTTCAGCGCACCAAAAATAATACCTTTCTTGCCTTTCAATAGATTACAAGCCATAGTGTTATCTCTTATCTTTGTGTTAGACTTTGCCAATTTGTTTTTAGGGGATAGCCAATCAAATTTACGGCCATTTCAGCCAAAAGATCGGACATTATTACCAAATTGACGGCGCAAAGTAACAAAAAACAATGCAAACTTCAAAATTTTTGGCCATTAAAACGAACTGCGATTAGTTAATCGGCATATCGTTCAGCTTCCATTTGCGCTCCTCTTTCGGTTTTTCGATCTCGGGACGTTTGAGGTAGACACGGCTAAAATCGAAGTAATAGCCACGATTGCCGTCCGCATCTTTCACCCTCAGCTGGATATACTCGACCGAGCGGCTACGCACCTGACGATTGTTGATTTCGCCACCGCGCCACGCCGTAAAATCCGCCGCATGCTGGAACGTCAATACGTGCCACGGCGAATTCTCACGATGACCCGTACCCGACGACTCGATAGTCTGCATCACCTTTGTGAAACGGTCGTAACAAACACGCTCCATATGACGATTACCCAACTTGCCATAGGCGAAGGTCAGAATATTGAGATTCTGCGGCGAGAAGGGGTCGCTATGCATCAATCGCTCGGCAGCCTCCACAAGTTGCAACAACTGAGTCGAATCGGGCGTCTCGGTCGCAACAAATACCTCCAATACATCAATTCGTGCAGGATCGTTCTCCAACGGACGATAATTATCAGCAAAAGCAAAGCCGTAATAGAGGTGGTGATACTCATCGAGCGTCAGCGTTGTATCGCCGTGGATATATCGCTCCATTAGGCGCGGATAGTAGTATGGCGTCGAGTTATCGATCGTGCGCGCCAGAATAGCCTCGTTATCGGGGACACGCTGAGCCATCGTAGCAATGGGCAACAGGGCCAGCAGTAGAATCAAAATGCGTTTCATCTCTCGTTTTCCTATAAATATTATATATATGTAACGTGCAAGCGAGTCGAAAATTGTGCACCCGCTCGGCAATCGTCATTTAAAATAGTTCGCCTTGAACGGGCATTGCGGGTTGCGCAGGCGTTGGCTCGGGCGTTGGATCGGGCGCAGGCTCCACTTCGGGTACAGGTTGCGATGTAGGTATCGGCGCCGAGGCTATCAGAGCCTCGAATTCCTCTTCCGAAAGCATTTTAATGCCGAGTTTGGTTGCCTTCTGCAACTTCGCAGGACCCATATTTTCGCCCGCAACCAGATAGTCGACATTAGCTGACACGGCTGCCAGATTCTTACCACCGTGCAATTCGATCAACTCCTTCAATTCGTCGCGGCTATGGCGACGGAACTTGCCCGAAATGACCACATTCTTGCCCGCCAACAGGTCCGAGTGTAGTTCGCGCTCCTCAGCCTCGAATTGGACCCCCGTCACCCGCAGACGCTCGATGATCGTTCGGTTCGACTCGTCGGCAAAGAATTCGACAATACTCTGTGCGATCTTCTCGCCCACCTCCTCTGCCTCGATCAGTTGCTCAGCCGAGGCGTTCATTATTGCGTCCAACGAGCCGAAATGCGAAGCCAAATATTTAGCCGTCGTTTCGCCCACAAAGCGGATACCCAACGCAAACAGCACTCGCGCAAAAGGCACCGATCTCGACCGTTCGATACTCTTGATAATATTATCAGCCGACTTCTCGCCCAGACGGGGCAGAACTGAGAGTTGCGACGCTCGCAGATCGTACAGATCCGACACATCACGCACCAGCCCACTCTCGAACAGCAGTTCGACCGTTTCATCGCCCAAACCGTCGATATCCATTGCCTTGCGACGTATGAAGTGGATTATGCGGCCAACAATCTGCGGTGGGCAGTGACTCTGATTGGGGCAATAGTGCTTGGCCTCACCCTCGTAATGCATCAGTTCGGTACCACATTCGGGGCAATGGGTGATATATTGGAATGGCTCACTGTCGGCATTACGCTCCGAGAGTTCGACTCCCGTAATCTTCGGAATAATCTCACCACCCTTCTCGACATAGACCATATCGCCCAAACGTATATCGAGCTGGGCAATCTGCTCGGCATTGTGCAACGTGGCACGTTTGACCGTAGTACCGGCCAACAACACAGGCGCAAGGTTGGCCACAGGCGTGATTGCACCCGTGCGACCCACCTGAAACGCCACGCTCTCCAAACGTGTCAGCGCTTGCTCGGCCTTGAATTTATAAGCGACAGCCCAACGAGGCACCTTCGAGGTATAGCCCAGCTGCTGCTGCGCCTCGTAGCTATTGACCTTGATCACCACACCATCGGTCGGGAAGGGCAGCTGATGGCGCGCCTCGTCCCAATAGGTAATAAACTCGGCAACCTCCGCCGCCGAACGGCACACACGAGCCTCACGCGAGATCTTAAAGCCCCACTTGCGAGCCATCTCCAACGACTCCCAATGCGATCGAGCCGTAACACCCTCGCCCACCATCTGATAGAGCGTACAATCCAGACCGCGATGTGCCACAACGGCTGAATTCTGCTGTTTGAGCGTGCCTGCCGCCGCATTGCGCGGATTGGCAAAGAGTTGCTCGCCCGCCTGCTCACGTTCAGCATTTAAACGATCAAACGAAGCGTAGGGCATAAATATCTCGCCACGGATCTCGAACATCGGAGCAAAATCGTCACCCGTCAATTCCAGAGGCACCGTGCGAATCGTGCGTACATTAGCCGTCACATCATCGCCCGAGCGACCATCGCCACGGGTTACAGCTCGCGTCAGACGACCATTCTCGTAGGTGAGCGAGATTGCCGTACCATCGAACTTCAACTCGCAAACATATTCCACCTGCCCGACCTCACGTTCGACGCGATCGAAGAATTCGTGCAGCTCCTCGATCGAATAGGTGTTGCCCAACGACAACATCGGATAGCGATGATCAACCGTACGGAATTCGGTCGTCAGGTCGCTACCCACGCGACGCGACGGCGAATTGGGATCGTCGTACTGGGGGTGTTCGGCTTCGAGGCGTTGCAGTTCGTGCATACGCTGGTCGAACTCATAGTCGCTCACCTCGGGGGTATTGTCGATATAATATTTCCGGTTGTGGTAGTTGAGCCAGCGGCGCAACTCCTCGATCTTTTGCTTCATTGGTCGGTCAATATTTAATGAACAAAGTTACGATTTTTGTCGCAAATAAGCCATAGGCAAACCTCATTTCGCGCACAAAATCGCAAAAAATGAGCAACAAGTAAATATTTTCAAATAAAAAAATATTCTGACCGTTTGTGGTATTCATTTTTTGCGTATAATTGTGAAAAATTTCGTGAATTAATTGTATGGCAAAAGTAATTCAAACCAAAAAACGTATTGTAACAAGCTTCCACAACCTCTCAACTGAGTTGCAGGAGGAGCTGAAAAAGAAATATCCTCTCGGTTTTACCGACGTAATGATGCGTATCGACAAGCCCCAGGGCGACTTCTTCTACGCTGTACCGTTTGAGACAGAGGAGATCAGTTATCTGGTCAAAATTGATGTCAAAATCGACGAAAACGTAGACGACGACAACGACAACGATTACTACGACGAGGACGAGATTAAGGGCGCTGAGGATATCGCCGACAGCGATTCGGACGACGACGAATAGTACGCTTGGACCCTTAAACTCCGATTGAAGTCACTTAACAACAAAGGCACGGAATACCCCAATCCGTGTCTTTACTTTTTTTTGTAATTCAACCACCCAATGCGTCTGCGCCACCTTGTCTTATTGTTCGTTGCTGCATTTGCTACGATTGACAGCTCGGCAACAACCCCTGGCGACGTCCCAACCGTACACCCCGATTCATTGGTACAATACGCGCGCCAATATATAGGCACGCCCTATGGCTACGGGCAGAGCTCAGGCAAGCGATTCGATTGCTCGGGATTCACCTCGTACGTTTTCGGTCACTATGGCTACACACTCGCTCGCACCTCACGCGACCAATATCTCGAAGGCGACAGCGTCGCACGCGGCTCGTGGGCTGTGGGTGATTTGGTCTTCTTCTCGGGGCGTAGCGGAGGGCAGACGCGCGTCGGCCACGTGGGCATCGTAGTTGAGTGCAACGGCGACGAGTTCGACTTTATTCACGCCAGCACCTCGCGCGGAGTGATCATCAGCCATTCGACCGAGCGCTACTACGCCTCACGCTATATCGGAGCACGACGTATGCTGCCCCTCGATCCAATTGGCATTGCACCCACAGAGCGACCACTGACCGCCCACGAACGTATCTTCGGTCGTTTGGAGTTCCACCCTATTCCCGATCTGATTCGTCCGCACGAATTTCCTATCAAAAAGGCAAGAAAGCGTCGCAGAAGATAGCGCATAAAAAACGGCCACCCTCGAAGGTGGCCGTTGTCGTATTTGAACGGTAAACCGATTACCAATTCAAGATCTTGCGGAAGTCGTACTCCTCGGGGTTAGCTACATACTGCTTAGCAGCCTCGTAGTCCTCCTCGGTTACGTAGTTCAACAGATAGTCAACAACCTGCTTGAACTTATCCGACTCGATGTTAACCAGACGGGGAGGAATCTTACCGGTGGTGGGATCCTGCAAATCCTTCAAGTAGAGGGGCGAAACCATACCGTCGGTGCTTACATATACCATACAGCCGGTCTTACCCTCGCTGAACAGTTTGTAAACGCCCATACCCAACTGCGAGCAATATACCAAGTCGTATGCGATCGGAGTCTGGCAGCGAACCTCGTAACCGATCTCAACCGCACGCGACTTAACCTTCAAACCGAGTTCCTTAACCTTCTTCTCGAGCATCTCGTTGAAGATGTGAGCCTTCGATACCTTACCCAACTCGGGGTGACCGTGATCGTCGTAGGTGAAGTGAACACCCGACTTCTTGATCTCCTCGTCCGACAGCGAGTGGAATACACCCTCCGAAATCATTGCAACACCGTACTCGATGCCCATCAACTTACGCTTGATGATAGCCGAAACAACCAAGTTAACGATCTTCTCAACGGTGATCTCAGTCTTGTTGAACATCTCGGGGATAACAATCATAGGATAGTGGCAAGCGGTACCGATACCAAATGCCAGGTGACCAGCCGAACGACCCATAGCTGCAACTACGAACCAGTTAGCCGAAGTGCGAGCGTCGTTGTAAACTGCGCGGCCGATTACCGTACCACCCTCTTTAGCCGACTGGTAACCGAAGGTCGGAGTACCCATAGGCAGGGGCAGGTCGTTGTCGATAGTCTTGGGAACGTGGATATTAGCAATAGGATACTGCTTTGCCTCGAGGAACTTTGCAATGCGGTTTGCGGTCGAAGCGGTATCGTCACCACCTACGGTTACGAGCAACTTAACGTTGTTCTCGGTGAAGAATTTGAGGTTGAAGTTCTCCTCGAAATCCTTATCAGTGGGCTTGAAGCGGCTCATAGTCAGGTACGAACCACCCTGATTGAAGATGTAGTCTGCCTTTACGAAATCCAGATCCTCGGTGCGAGGCGACGGATTGAACAAACCCGAATAACCATAGTGAAGACCGATTACACGGTAACCCTTCTCCAAGAAGGTCTTAGCTACACTGCCTACAACAGTGTTCATACCGGGAGCCGGACCGCCACCCGTCAGAATTGCAATTGCTTGTTTCATTGTTGTTTGTCTAAATTTAGAGTTATACTTATTCTTACTGCTTTACGTTGTGTCGTTGCCGAAAAATGCACATTCACACTTTTCCGCGCCCAAAATTACGATTTTTTCGGCAATTATCTTAATATTCTGCATAAAAAAAGTGCGGGACAGCATTTGCCCCGCACCTTTTATCAAATTTTGTGTTCTTTGGTTGCTTACTTCGTTACGCGCTCCAACCACTTAACCATACCCAGCATTACGCCCATCGAAACAAGGCATACTACGAGGAATACGGTCCAGCACTGCCACAAAGGCCAAGCGTTGTACATCAGAGGACCAACCCACAACATCAGGTTACCAACTGCGGTTGCACCCAGCCACAGACCCTGGCACAGACCGAGCAGGTGCTTCGGTGCTACCTTCGATACGAACGACAGACCCAGCGGCGAGATGAACAACTCTGCAACAGTCAGGAAGAAGTAAACTGCGATCAGAACCCACCAATGAGCCTTCTCTGCCATCTGCTCAGCAATAGGCATAGCCTTGAATGCGTCAGCCGAAGGATAACCTGCAATGAACGAGTAGATTGCCAAGAACAAGAATGCCAAACCTGCGATGAACATACCGATAGCGATCTTGCGAGGAGTCGAAATCTCCTTACCGCGACGTGCCAGAGCACCAAAGATAGCCATAATAATCGGAGTCAGTACGATCACGAAGAAGGGATTAATTGCCTGCCATACCTCGGGAGCAACTGCCGACGAATCGACAAAGTCACGAGCGAAGAACGACAGAGACATACCGTTCTGGTGGAACGAGAACCAGAAGAAGATAACGATACCCAGCACTGCGAACAAAGCATACAGACGCTGCTTGATCTCCTTAGCGGCAGCAGCCTTCTCCTCGGGAGTATATTCGATGCTCTTAACAGCCTCTTTCTTAGCGGGGTTGGGGAACATCTTCTGCGATACGATGAAGATAACCAGCGAGATTAACATTGCTGCAACCGAAGCGATGAACGAGTAGTGAATACCCTCGTTGAAGATCTGCAAGTAGTTCTGGCACGCAACAGTCATATCCTCAACGGCACCACCAGCCTCAGCCATCAACTGCTGCAAGTTAGCCATAGCCTCGGGAGCCATTGCACCTGCGTTCTGAATGAACTCGTGGCAGAGTGCGGGCAGCTGTGCGTTATAGAACATATTGTTGGCGTTCAACCACCACTCACGCAGCAACGGAGCTACGAACGGAGCGATCAGACCACCAACATTGATGAATACGTAGAAAATCTGGAAACCCGAATCACGCTTGCTCTTAGCCAATGCCAATGCCTCGGGGCCTTCCTTAGCAGCCTCAGCCTCGAAGTTATCGTACATCTGACCAACGATAGCCTGCAAGTTACCCTTGAACAGACCGTTACCAAATGCGATCAGGAACAATGCGAAGCAGGTCAATGCCAACAACCAAGTGGTGTTACCGGCAGTTGCCAAAATGGGAATCGACAGCAGCACATAACCGCTTGCCATTACGATCAAACCCGACTTAATGGTAGCCTTGTAATTCTGGCTGCGGTCAGCGATAAGACCACCAACCAATGCCAACAGATAGATACCTGCATAGAATACCGAATAGATAGTACCGCTGACTGCCTCGTTCAGACCGAACTTCGAGCAGAGGAACAGTACCAGCACTGCGTTCATAATATAGTAGCCGAAACGCTCACCCATATTACTCAAAGCAGCAGCCAACAAACCTTTGGGATGTCCTTTGAACATAGTGTAAAAAATTTGTGTTTAGTTAATATTAGTTTAATTGTTGTTTTGCGTACCAAATCTATGGGCGTTTTTCACCCATAATCTTTACAAAATTAGAAAAATTTTTCGAATTCTTGCATATTTGGCGCAAAATTCCTAACTTTATTGTGTCAATTTTTAAGACTTAACGCTATGTTGATTACCCCAAAGCATATTCCAATCGTCGAACGCGACGCTTGGTTGGAGCCCGTAGAAGGCGAATTGATTCATCGCAAAGAGCTATATATCAATCAAATGTTCCAGATCGAGCGCACCGCAGGCTCAATCGTCGATTATGCCAATGGCTACCGATATTACGGCTGGCAGCGTGACGAATTTCTTTCGGGCTGGTGGTTCCGCGAGTGGTTGCCCGCAGCCAAGGAGGTCTATCTGTTTGGCGATTTCAACGATTGGCGACGTGGCGAGTTGGAGCTGCATCGTGGCGAAGGCGGCGTGTGGAGCATCTTCCTGCCCGATGCGATGTATCGCAACAAACTCACCCACGGTTCGACCTACAAAATGGCCGTGCACGGCGACAACGGTTGGCACGACCGTATTCCCGCATACGCCACTCGCGTAGTGCAGGACGAGCAGACGAAGGATTATTCGGCTCAATTCTGGGCACCTGCCGAGCAGTTCGATTGGCAGGGTGATGCTTTCGACACTAAATCGCTCGGCTCGCTGCTGATCTATGAGGCGCACGTGGGTATGGCACAAGAGAAGGCCGGCGTGGGCACATACCGCGAATTCACTCGCAAGATCCTGCCCAAGATTCGTCGTGCAGGCTACAACGCGGTACAGCTGATGGCCATTGCCGAGCACCCCTACTATGGCTCGTTCGGCTATCACGTTTCGAATTTCTATGCTCCGTCGAGCCGTTTCGGCACGCCCGAAGAGTTGAAGGAGTTGATTCGCACGGCTCACTCGATGGGTCTGGCAGTGATTATGGACGTTGTTCACGCTCACTATGTCAAGAATTTCAACGAGGGTCTGCGCGAGTTGGACGGCAGTGACCACCACTACTCGCCCGCAGGCAACGCCGGCTACCAGAAATATTGGGATTCGATGATCTTCGATTATTCGAAACCCGAGGTACAGCACTTCCTGCTCTCGAACCTCAAATATTGGCTCGATGAGTTCCACTTTGACGGTTTCCGCTTCGATGGCGTAACATCGATGCTCTACGACCACCACGGCTACACCGAGTTCGATGCGCGTGAGAAGTTCTTCGATGATACGGTCAATCGGCCCGCTATCACATACCTCACTCTCGCCAACCGATTGATTCACGATTTCCGCCCGTCGGCTGTAACCATTGCCGAGGATGTGAGCGGTATGCCGGGTATGTGTCAGAAGATTGACGATGGCGGTATCGGATTCGACTATCGTTTGGGTATGGCGATACCCGACTTCTGGATCAAACTCTTGAAGGAGATACCCGATGAGGAGTGGAATATGTGGCAGATTTGGGAGATTATGACCAACCGTCTGCCCGACGTGGGTACGGTGGCATACGCCGAAAGCCACGACCAGGCAATGGTGGGCGATCAGACGATCGCTTTCCGACTGATGGACAAGGAGATGTACACCGATATGAATCGCGGCTCGAAGAACCTGATCGTCGATCGCGGTATGGCTCTGCACAAAATGATTCGATTGATGACTATCTCAACGGGTGGTCAGGCATACCTCAATTTTATGGGTAACGAGTTCGGTCACCCCGAGTGGATCGACTTCCCGCGTGCGGGCAACGATTGGAGCTACGACTACGCACGTCGTCAGTGGTCGTTGGCTCGCAACCCCTTCCTGCGCTACTCGCAGTTGGGCGATTTCGATCAGGCAATGATCAAACTGATGAAACGCTACAAAGTGTTGGAGGACGGATACGCTTACAACCTGCTGATGGATCAGGATAATCAGACGATGGTCTTTGCTCACCGCGATCTGATCTTCGTATTCAATTGGAGTGGCACGGCATCGATTCCCGACTATGTTGTACCCGTACGTGAGCCGGGTCGCTACCGCATCGTTCTCTCGACTGACGAGGAGCGATTCGGTGGTTTCGGCCGCGAGGATCTCACAAGCTACCATTTCAGTTCGCCCGAAAAGTGCGACGATGGTTCGGTGCGCCACACCATTAGTATATATAATACCTCACGCACTGCCCGCGTATTCAAGCGATACAAATAATAGATTATGATAGTCACAAGTATGTCAGCCAAAGAAATTTATGATAATCTCGCGGCTGACTTCCGAAAAATTGAATATCAAGAGGCTTATTATAAAAAGAAAGCAATAAAAGAGTTAAAGAAAGCTAAAATATTTCCCGCTTGGCAAATATACGAATATCGAGCTATTGAATCGAACAACAATTACATAATCTACTTTTATGCAGAGAATCGGAGAGAGGCAGACTCGCCTAAATGCGATACTTTCTGCAAAGTTTGGGAACATAAAAACCTATATTATATAAAGCAAACTGTTAGCCTCCACACACCGTTTAATGGAGGCGATTCGACATATATTCGACACATACACATATATACCAATCATTTTCTACAACGATATAATGAACGATTTATTAAAACTAATTTCAAAAATCAGACATTAAACAGAAATGAAATTGCAACAATATTCTTTTCAAGAAATGATTACACATATATACCCCTACAATTAAATAACGAGATAAATCGAAATTACGAAAAATATGGAGAATTTGGCAGATTTGCGTATAAAGTGCGTGATGGTATATGTTTTACGTCCTCTGTCGATGAATTAGCAGAACACTCTGATAACAAAACAAATGTCAGTGAAGTTGAAGCAGCTCTAACTATTTACACTACATTTATGAATGAATCAGAAATGTCCGATGAACAACGTAAAGCTATCTTTAAAGAACACGTAATGCAGTTTGCAAATTACAAAAAAACATTAGCAAAACAAGCAGACGAAGACGGCTATATCACAATATCAATAAATCCATAGCTCAACACAACAAACGCCACACTTTGCAGTGTGGCGTTTGTTGTGTTGAGCTATCGGGGCTCGAACCCAAAATTTCAGAACCAAAATCTGACGTGTTACCATTACACCATAGCTCAATCCGGTGCTCGTAAGCGGTTGCAAAGATACACAATTTTTTACATTCGGCAAATTCATTGAAATATTTTTCGTTTTCGTGCTGGCGAATTGCGGTTGTTCGAGAAATTTGACTATTTTTGTCCTCCCAAAAAACGAAATGAAGATGAAGAAAAGCACTACTTATATTCCGCAAGGCGTATGTTCGCAGTTGATTGATGTGGTCGTCGAGGACGGCAAGGTGAGTTCGGTACAATTTATCGGCGGTTGCCACGGCAATACGCAGGGTGTTGCAGCACTCATTCGCGGTATGGAGGTACACGAGGCCATTGCGCGCCTCGAAGGTATCGACTGCCGTGGTCGAGGCACATCGTGTCCCGATCAGCTGGCACAGGCGTTGCGTCGCATTGCCGACTAATTGCGGTTGATTACCAACGAAAAAGGCCACCTCGACGGGTGGCCTTTAATGTTTGTATCACAACGAATTACTTCGTCATCTTATAGACCTCGGTCAAGCAGTCGGCCATTGCCTCCCAGCTGAATCGCTTGCGCTCCTCGGCCATATTCGAACGCATACGCTCGGCCGTACCCTCCGAATAGAACTTGACGTATGCCTCGGCCAGCGACTCGACATTAGTATCGGTCACGTAGCCCACAACATCGTCGGGTACAATCTCAGCCAGACCGCCCACATTGGTCACGATCATCGGCAGCGAGAAGTTGTATGCAATCTGCGTCACACCACTCTGCGTCGCACTCCAATAGGGTTGAATCAGCACATCAACCGCCGAGAAGAAGTAGCGCACCATATCGTCTGCCACGAAATAGTCGTGCAGCAACACGTCCTCCTTCAATCCCAGGCGCTCGATCTGCTCGATATACTTTTCACGATTATAGTAGAACTCACCCGCCACGATCAACTTGCGATTCGAGGTCTGCCCGTCGGCTTTGAGTTTCGCCCACGTATCGAGCAGAAGATCAAGACCTTTGTAGTCGCGAATAATACCAAAGAAGAGCGAATATTCGACCTCGGTATCGAGTCCCAGCTTTGCACACGCCTCCTCTTTCGACACTGCCTCGCCAAAATTGACAAACAACGGATGGGGCGAGAACAACGCAGGTTTGGTCGTAGTGAATTGATCGAGATCGTCCTTCACCTGCTGCGACATATAGACAAAGCCATCGACGCTATTGACGAAATAGTCCGTACAAGGGCGATCGATCAAGTGGTGTTCGTGCGGGATCACATTATCGATCTGCACCAGCACCTTGGTATGTCCATTGCGACGCGCCAAACGTGCGATTGTACCAAAACAGGGCGCCATAAACGGTGTCCAATATTTCATCAGCACCACATCAGGGCACTCGCGACAGATGCGGCGACCGACTTTAATCCAATTGAATGGATTTACCGTGCTGACGCAACGCTCAATCGTAAGATCCTCGGGAGCAGGACGATCCGAGTATTGCGTCTTGCCCGGAAACAGAAATTCGGGGTACTGCAACGTGAAGGTCTTAATATCGACCTCCGCACCACGAGCCGTAAAGGTGCGCGCCATAATCTCCATAATCGACGCCAATCCGCCTCGATATGGGTGTGCAGGGCCTAAAACCGTTACTTTCTTCATACTTTTAGTTCGATTTTTCACTGACAAGATAGTGATTTTCGGCGTGAAAACCAAATTCCGCCACGTTTTTCGCGTGGCAAAATCGTGATTCTACCCTACCGTGCTCGCAATTAAAGCACGTACGAAGCAAGTACGCGCTGAATGTTCTTGACGTCTGCCTTGCGACCGAGGTTCTGCGTGATCGGCTCGTCAAGACCCTTGACCCAAATCTTCATCTCGCTATCGGTATCGAACGTACCGGCCGTTTCGATCGAGAACATATTGATCGAGCCATAAGGGATCGAACGATAGGAACGCTTGCTGCCCGTAACGCCTTGAACGTCTTGTAGGATCAGTCGTTTGTTTGTAAAAATCCATTTATCGCGAATCACCACAAAGGCTTGTTCGATCTGCTCACCGTCGCACAACATCGGACCATACTCCTTTTCGAGAGCTGCCACATCGATGCTCGACGCATTGCCTAAAATTGCATTAATAATTCCCATAATCGTCTATATATTAATTACATTTCTCAATATCCACCACCCTACAACGAGCGCAAAGTAGCACCATATCATCACTTCGCTATTCAGCACACGATAGAGGCGTCCTTGTCCTCGTCGACCCAACCACTCGGACGCAAGCAACAGCACCAAGTATGGTATCGACAGCCCCAACATCGCATTGTATCGCCACGCCGCCGCAAAGTCGAAGTGCAGGAGCGCGTGTATGGCACGTTGCGAGCCACACCCCGGGCACTGCCACCCCGTCAGCATCAAAAAGGGACAACGCGGGAAAGGAGTCGTAGCTGGGTCGAACGCATAGTAAACAGTCGCTCCGACTATCACTACTAAGCCCACCACTGCCCCAATCAATATTTTGCGTCGTGTCATATCAGCATTGAGAATAACTCACTACAAAGATAGCTTTTTGGTGGCGAAAAATCGCAATTCAGCGTAGCGTTTTTTCGTTCGAGCGAAAAATCTCACTCTCTACGTGCGAAAAGCCGCCACGAAATTTTGAGGTTCGAAAATTTGAGCGTATATTTGTAATTGCGTGAGTGCGTAGCTGCGCGAAATTCCGCAAATTGCGCACCCTCAGCAAACTATTAATCTCACAGCTAAATAAGCTACAAGCGTATGAAACGAATACTTATCGTCGGTGCAGGTGGCCAGATCGGTTCGGAATTGACCGTGTACCTGCGCAAAATCTACGGCACCAACAATGTGGTTGCAACCGATGTGCGCGATTGCGAACGTCTGCGCGAGCAGGGTCCCTTCGAGGTATTGAACGCACTCGATCCTGTCGCTTATGCTTCGGCCGTTGCCCGCAACAAGATCGACACAATATTTAACCTCGTCGCTCTCCTCTCGGCTGTTGGCGAGAAGAATCCTCAGATGGCGTGGAATATCAATATGGGTGCACTGATGAACTCACTCGAAGTGGCTCGTCAGCATCACTGCGCACTCTTCACCCCTTCGTCGATCGGTGCTTTCGGTCCGACATCGCCCAAGGATATGACTCCGCAGGACACCGTAATGCGTCCCACGACGATCTATGGCGTTTGTAAGGTTACGGGCGAGTTGCTCGGCGACTACTACCACCATAAATATGGTTTGGACACCCGTTCGATCCGTTTCCCGGGTATCATTTCGAGCGTTACGCTCCCCGGTGGCGGCACGACCGACTACGCTGTTGAGATCTATTACGAGGCTATCAAGAATGGCAAGTTCACCTGCCCCGTTCCCTCGGACGTCTATATGGATATGATCTATATGCCCGATGCATTGAAGGCTTGCGTTGAGCTGATGGAGGCCGATCCCGCAAAGCTCGTTCACCGCAATAGTTTCAACATCGCCTCGATGAGCTTTACTCCCGAAATTATCTGCGATGCCGTTAAGCGTCGCCTGCCCGACTTCACGATGGACTACAACGTCGATCCCGTCAAAGAGCAGATCGCTCGTTCGTGGCCCAACCAGCTCGACGACAGCTGCGCGCGCGATGAGTGGGGCTGGAAACCCGAATGGGATTTGGAGCGTATGACCGACGATATGTTGGAGCATATCCGCGAGAAGGTTGCCAAAGGTCTGTACTAACAGCCACTAACCGATACAAAAAAATGGGACGCCACAACAGCGTCCCATTTTCATTATTGGATTGTAATCAATTACTTATTGATCTTAGCCCACGAATCCTTCAACGTTACCGTGCGGTTGAACACCAACTTCTCGGGAGTCGAATCGGTATCGGGGCAGAAGTAACCCACGCGCTCGAACTGGTAGGTCTTACCCAGAGGCGCATCAGCCAACGAAGGCTCCAAATAACCCGTAGTCTTAACCAACGAGGTGGGGTTCAAGTAATCCATAAAGTTGTCATCGTTGGGATCCTCGACCGAGAACAGAGTCTCGAACAGGCGAACCTCAGCCTCGACAGCGTGGCGAGCACTAACCCAATGAATCACACCCTTCACGCGGCGACCGTCCGACGACGAGCCACCACCCGACTCGGGATCGTAGGTACAACGCAGTTCAACGATCTCGCCATTCTCGTCCTTCACAACCTCCTCGCAACGAATCAGATACGAATAGCGCAGACGCACTTCCTGACCCGGCGACAGACGGTAGTACTTCTTAGGCGGCACCTCCATAAAGTCGTCGCGGTCGATGTAGATCTCGCGCGAGAAGGGCACCTGACGAGTACCTGCTGCCTCGTCCTCGGGGTTATTGATGCAGGTGAAGTATTCGGTCTTATCCTCGGGATAGTTGGTAATCGTAACCTTCAAAGGCTTCAAAACTGCCATACGACGCTCAGCGGTCTTGTTCAAGTCCTCGCGCACGCAGAACTCCATCAAGCTCAGGTCGATCACGTTGTCACGCTTTGCAACACCCACCTTCTCGGCAAATGCACGTACCGATGCGGGGGTGTAACCCTTACGGCGCAGAGCGCAGATAGTCGGCATACGGGGGTCGTCCCAACCCATCACGATACCACTCTGAACCAATTTGAGCAACTTACGCTTGCTCATCATCGTGTAGGTCAGATTCAAGCGAGCAAACTCATACTGGTGGCTGGGGAAGATCTCCAACTTCTCGATAAACCAATCGTACAACGGACGGTGAACATCGAACTCCAACGTACAGATCGAGTGAGTGATCTGCTCGATCGAGTCGCTCTGGCCGTGAGCATAGTCGTACATCGGGTAGATGCACCACTTGTCACCCGTACGGTGGTGATCGGCGTGGATAATACGATACATAATCGGGTCGCGGAACAACATATTGGGGTGAGCCATATCGATCTTGGCACGCAACACGCGGCTACCGTCCTCGAACTCGCCAGCACGCATACGCTCGAAAAGATCCAAGTTCTCCTCGACCGAACGATCACGCCAGGGCGAGGGAGTACCCGGCACGGTTACCGTACCGCGATTCTCGCGAATCTGCTCCTGAGTCTGGTCATCGACGTATGCCAAGCCCTTCTGAATAAGCACCTTTGCCCACTCGTACAACTGCTCGAAATAGTCCGACGCATAGTACTCGCCAGCCCAATCGAAACCGAGCCACTTGATATCCTCCTTGATCGAATCAACATACTCGGTATCCTCCTTCACGGGGTTGGTATCGTCGAAACGCAGGTTACACTTACCGCCATACTTCTTAGCCAAACCGAAGTTCAGGCAGATACTCTTGGCGTGTCCAATATGCAGATAACCGTTCGGCTCGGGCGGGAAACGAGTCTGAACTCGTGTGTTACCCTCGGCGATGGCACCGGTTATGATCTCTTCGAGAAAATTGAGCGACTTCTGAGCGCCACTCTGTTCGTTAATGTTTTCAATTGCCATAATCTCAAAATTTTTGGCGTCAAATTTATAAATTATTTTGCTATTTTTTGCTCTCTTTGGGCGTTAATTCGTTCATCGACGCGATTTTTTAGCTATTTCTCGATGTCGCGAACATTACGCTTGTCGGTTATCACACCGTCGGTCAACTCCACTACGCCAACCTTTGCGCGCAACATCGTCATCAATGTCGTAGCGTCGATATTGTAACAACGCACCTCCTCGCTCTCGCCAAAGCGGCGATAAGCCACCTCACGCAACGGCTCGGGAGTGAGGCACACTACCCTTGCGCCTTCGTTCGTAGCACGATTGACCAATGCCTCCAAGCGGCTCTCCCACGCGGGTTTGACATCTTCAAAATCGCCCACGCAGATCATATAGGTCTTGCCCTCATAACCAAGCACCTCCTCGGTTGCGTCGCCCTCGGCATCGTGCAACGAGAACTCGGCCAGCAATGCGTCCGAAACGGGATCCGACTCAACAGCCTCGGTGCGGGTATCGACCCACTCCCACTTACTCTCGTCCTGCCACTCGGTATCCTCCAACGAGAACTCGCGCTCCTCGCCCGTCTGCAAATTACGATAGACCAGCACCGTACGTCCCTCCTCCATCGCAAAGTCGGTCGAGGTTGCCTCACGCAACGACACGCCTACTTTATAGGGCAGGAAATCGACTAACGGCAGGTGACGGTAGCAGTAGATGCCCAAACCAAATGCAACGCTCATAATCAACACCGTCATCACCACTTCGGCACGCGAAACGGTGAATATCTTCTCCTTACGCACACTCCACCAGATGACAATACTCATTGGCAGCAGCACCAGATTCTTGGCCAGCGTTTCCCAATTCGACAGTTTCACTGCGTCGCCAAAGCAACCGCAATCCTCCACCGGCAACCACATTGCCGTGATGAACGTAACGGTCGTGAAGAACAGCATTGCCAGCACTGCGAATATCGAAATGAGTGGTGTGCGAACACGGAACAGCAACATCAAACCCATCATCAGCTCCGCGCCACACAGCCAAATCGAAAAGCCGAAACGCGCATACTTCAAGTTCTCAAAACCAAACACATTCAGATATTCGCTGATTTTGATTGCCGTACCCCACGGGTCGACCACCTTGACAAATCCCGAAAAGATAAACGTCAACGCAAACAACACGCGGCACAAGGTCGCTATCGTTTGGAACATATCTTTATTCTCCCTTTGTAACATCTCTCTATCTCTGTTTATTCATTTATTCTCCTACAACAACGGCTCGACCAACTTCTCGATCTTGGCAAAGATCTCATCGGGCGTCTGCATCTGTCCCTCGCCCGTCGAGCAGTCGATCACCTCCAAACGCTCATCGGTCGTAGCTGCTCGCAGATAGACCTCACGCACCGTACGTTGCAGATCGAGCGACGCCTCGTGAATATCGTTCGCGCCATTCAGGTAGCTGCGATCGTCGCCCTCACGCTGTTCACGCAACTTGCGCTCGGTAAAAGCAAACGGCACATCGAGGAAGATTGACAGATCGGGCTGCGGAATTGCAAACTGCTCATACTCGGTTCGCATAATCCACTCCTGCAATGCCGCACGCTCCTCCTCGCTCTTGAACTTAGCACATTGGTAGCCCACATTCGAATAGACATAGCGATCGACAATCACCGCCTTGCCCTCTGCGAGCCAACCGCGAATCATCGGAGCCGCCTCGGCACGGTCGCCCGCATACAACAGCGCCACCAGATAGGGATTCACCTGCTCCAACGCACCCAACTCGCCACGCAAGAAACGAGCGATCAAATCGCCATAAATCGGTACATCGAAACGCGGAAAGTGAAGATACTCACTCTCAATGCCACGTGCGGCCAACGCGTCGCGCAACTTTTTGATTTGGGTCGATTTACCTGCGCCATCGACGCCTTCGAGAACTATGAACGGCATAGTGATTTTGGTTAAATTGGTTTCAACTTTCAAAGTTAGTGTTTTTTTGCTGATTATCATAATTTTCGGCACAAAAAAACCGCACCTGATGAGGTGCGGTTATGATTATTTCTGAGCGATGGGTTACTTTTCGATGGGTTTGATAGATTTCTCTTTGAGAACACCACGCACCCAGCGAGCAGAGTATAAGCGACCGTCGAGGTCTTGAATTACACCTTTGCCGTGCGGAATGCCATTCTCAAAATTAACCGTAAAAGTAATGCCTTCGGGCGTTTGGAATGTACCTTGACCATTTGGTAGGTCGCGCTCCCACGATCCAACATATTTGCTCTTATCGGGATAAACCATCGTTCCAACGCCCTTCATCTCTCCGTAATAAGTATGCCCTTTATATACCGCTCCATCCTTCCAACGAATGATTGCACAGTTTGAAGTTTCATCATATTCAATATTCTCAGAGGTAAGAATATTGCCACGATGAAAGTTCTGGTATTTTATCCAAGCCACGTGCGCTGTGTAGGCATCTCTTGGATATGATCTATCACGTTTTGCGTTATTTCGTATCCGCTCAGCAATTTTATTCTGTTCAGGCGTAAGAGATTGTGCGTATACATAGTTGGCAAAACAACCAATTACGAACAACAAAAATATCACAAACTTTTTCATAGTTGTGCGGTTTTAGGTTAATAAATGTCGTTTTCGCAAAAAAACAAAAAATATTTGAATTTCCAATTTTTTTCGCTAAAAATTAACGAATTAGTGTGATTTTCTCGAAAATAACCAAGTTCGGGGGCTGAGTTCACGCCTCGTCGAGGCGTGTCATCATTGGCGGGTCGCCCTTCGGGCGAGCCCCCCCCACCCGCCAATGATGAGCAAAGGCTGCGACAAAGAAAATAATTGTGAATCGTGAATTTTGAATTGTGAATTGAAAAAGCCGCACCCGAGGGGTACGGCTTTCGTTCATTGCCAACGCAACTATATTATTTGCGACGCTGCTGTTGCTGCTGAGCCTGCTGCTGGCGCTGCTCACGCAACATCTCCTGCTGCTGCTTCAACAACTCCTCATAACGTTGCTGGAAACTGCTCTTTTTCTTCTTCTTTTTCTTCTTGGCATTGGCCTGCATCTGCGCACGCACCTTATCATCGTCCAACATTGCGCGGATACCATAAGTCATAGCGATCGTGATCAACTGCGAAATGAAGTAGTAGTAGCACAAACCACTCGAATAGCTATTGAACCACAACAACATCATCACAGGCATCATATAGAGCGTCATAAACTTCATACCTGCCATCTGCGGCTGCGACGCTGCGGTCTGCTGATAGTTGATCCACGAATAGACGAACAACGATACGGCCATCAACAGCGCAAACAAGCTCACGTGGTCGCCATACCAAGGAATATTGAACGGCAGATTAAGCACGCTATCGTAGGTCGACAAGTCCTCAGCCCACAAGAAACTCTCGCCACGCAACTCGATCGAGGCGGGGAAGAAACGGAACATCGCAATCAGAATAGGCATCTGGATCAGCATAGGCAGACAGCCACCCATCGGGCTGATACCCGCGCGCTGATAGAGCTCCATCACGGCCTGCTGCTTCTTCATTGCATCGTCAGGATTGGGATAACGAGCGTTGATCTCGTCCATTTCGGGCTTGATTACGCGCATCTTGGCCATCGACGCATACGACTTATAGGTCAGCGGCGAGATGATGATCTTGATCACGATAGTCATAATCAAAATAATCCAACCGAAGTTGCCGATATACTTGCTCAGGAAATCGAACATCGGAATCACAAACCAACGGTTCACCCAACCGAAGATACCCCAACCAAGCGGAATCAAGCGCTCCAAATGCAGCGGCTCATCGTTCTCCGATACGCACTTATTGAGGATCGAATACTTGTTCGGGCCGAAGTAGAATTGGAACTTATAATCGGTCGTCTCTTTCGAATAGGGAATCGACATCGTTGCGTTGAAACTCTTCAACTCGTCCGAGCCCTCGGGGAAGGTCGTATAGCGCATCGAGGCATAGTCGAAGTTATTCTCGGCAATCAGCACCGACGAGAAGAACTGCTGCTTGAACGCTACCCAATTAACGCGGGTATTCTCGGTCTCCTCAGCGCGCTCTCCCACCGACAGCTCCTCGATCGAGCTCTCATTCGGGAAACGATAAGCAATCGTGGTTGCCATATTCTCGCTCTGGAAGCCCTTCTCGTTACGGAGCGAAATGCTACGCCAAGCCACCTCCAACTGAGTCTGGTTGCTCATCATCTGCTCCATATCGACCATACGTACGTCGAAGTCGATCATATAGTTGCGAGCTGCCGACTCCGAGTCATACACCTTATAGACATACTCGATAGCCGACTGACCGCTTACAGGCAGACGCATAACCACCTGCTGGTAGTCGTCGATCTTCTGCACCGGATCAACCTGGAATGCATAGTCGCGCGTATTGAGGCGAACATTGTTCACGCCATTGCGAACATACATACAAATGTCGAACTCGGCCGAGCCCTCGCGCATCAACTGCACCGGCTCGGTGCGCTCGCCCTCGGCATAGCGCATATAATCCTTCAACTCGACACCCGTAATCTGCGCACCACGATTCGAGAAAGCAACCTTGATCACATCATTCTCAACCGTGAAAGCCTGATCCGTGCCCTTCAATGCGGCATACAGATCGTCGCCCAGATTGGCATTCAAAGCCTCATCGGCACGCTGCTGACGCTGCTCTGCCGTCAATGTGTCCCCTGCGATTGTAGCCATCTCGGCTGCATCAGCCGTCGAATCAGCCTCTGCGGGCTGCTCGGCAAGTTCAGGGTGTGCAGCAATCCACTCGGCCTGTGCCTTCTCGTACTCCTGCTGCTGTTTGTTTGTGTAGAAACTATATCCGATCAGCAGTGCGCCAATCAAGACAAGTCCGATTACTGAATTTTTATCCATCTCAAATTTTTAAGTTGCACATTAATTTTGCTCTACCCGCGACTACTTCTGGTTAGCCAGCGATGCACCTACAAACGCTACAAACAGCGGATGAGGATTCAGCACATTGCTGCTATACTCGGGGTGATACTGGGTTGCCACAAACCAGGGGTGGTTGTCCAGCTCCATAACCTCAACAAGACCCGTCTCGGGATTCATACCTACGGCACGCATACCTGCTGCCTCGAACTCATCGAGATAGTCGTTGTTGAACTCATAACGATGGTGGTGGCGCTCCTCGATAGTGGTTGCGTTGTAAGCGCGGCAAACCTTCGAGTGAGGATCCAAGTGGCAAGGATATGCACCACGACGCATCGTGCTGCCATCAGCCATATCCTTCTGAGCCTCCATAACATCGATTACAGGGCACTGGGTAGGCTCCATCTCGGTCGAGTTGGCATTCTCGTAACCCAATACGTTGCGAGCGAACTCGATCACAGCACACTGCATACCCAAGCAGATACCGAAGAAAGGCACGTTGTTCTCGCGAGCATACTTCACTGCGGTCAGCTTGCCGTCGATACCGCGAGCACCCGAACCCGGAGCAACCATAATACCGCTCATCGAGCCCAACAACTCCTGAACCGTATCGGGCGTAACCTTCTCGGCAGCGATCAGGTGCAGTTTCACCTTACAATCGTTCATTGCACCTGCGTGAACAAACGACTCGATGATCGACTTATAAGCATCGGGCAGTTCGACATACTTACCAACCAAAGCGATATCGACACGCTTCGAGGGGTTCTTCACTTTATCGACGAACGCCTCCCAAGCCTTCATATCCGACGGTTTGTCGGCAGGCAGGTCGAGCTTCTCCAACAATACCTCGTCCAGATTCTGCTCACGCATCTTCAAAGGTACCTCATAGATAGTCGGAACGTCCAACGACTCAACAACAGCCTTAGGATCGACATTGCAGAACAATGCTACCTTGCGACGCACCTCCTGAGGCAGATGATGCTCCGAACGCAGCACCAGCACATCGGGCTGCAAACCATTCTCCAACAGCGCCTTAACCGAGTGCTGCGTAGGCTTGGTCTTCAACTCGGCACTTGCAGTCATATAGGGAACAAGTGTCAGGTGAACCAGCGCCGAATTGCGATAACCGAGCTGATAGCGCAACTGGCGTACCGACTCGATATAAGGCAACGACTCGATATCACCAACCGTACCACCAATCTCGGTGATGATCACGTCGTAGATCTTCTTTGCCGACAAGAGCTGAATACGGCGCTTGATCTCGTCCGTAATATGAGGAATGACCTGCACGGTCTTGCCCATATATTCACCACGGCGCTCCTTGTTGATTACGCTCTGGTAGATTTTACCCGTCGTTACGGTATTAGCGCTCGACGTCGGGATAGCCGTAAAACGCTCGTAGTGACCCAAATCGAGGTCGGCCTCCGTACCGTCATTGGTCACATAGCACTCACCGTGCTCATAAGGATTCAACGTACCCGGATCGACGTTGATATAGGGGTCGCACTTCTGGATAGCAACCGAATAACCGCGTGCCTGCAAAAGACGCGCAATCGACGAAGAGATAATACCTTTGCCGAGTGACGAGGCTACACCGCCGGTCACGAAAATGTACTTGGGCTTAGCAATTGACATAATCGTAAATATTTTATAATTTTTGGTTTCTCTTAATTTGTTTCTCTATTGTTTAGTTCTCTGCCTGCTCCTCGCTGTCGATCAGCTTGACCTTCTCGATGGTCTCGGCCATCTCAGCCTTAGCCTTCTCGATCTTCACACGAACGTCGTTGATCATCGACTCGGCATTCTTCGAGTGAGCGAAGAAACCGATATTGTTTTCCAACAACGCGATGTCAGCTTCGAGCTGCTTTACCTTATTATATAAACGCTCGCGCTCCGAACGCAGACGCTTCTCACCCGACGCCTTCATCGACGAAAGCTTCGAACGGAAACGATCCATTGAACGATCGTGCTCCGAACCACGCAACGTTGCAAACATCGCATCGACAACCTCCTTATACTGTTTCTGCAATGCGTCCTTCTGCTTGATGGGCACATAACCGATCTCGCTCCACTTGCGCTGGAATGCCTTGATCGCCTCAAAGCCACCCTCCTTAACATCGCAAGCCTTCATCTGCCCCAACAACTCACGCTTAGCCTGCAAGTTGCGCTCCTGCTCGTTATCAACCGACGAGAAGTGAGCCGCCTTGCGCTCGAAGAAGTAGTCGCACGCTGCGCGGAAACGCTTCCACACCGCGTCCGAATGACGACGCGACACCGCGCCAACCTCCTTCCAACGCTTCTGCAATGCGATCAGCTCATCGGCAGTCTTCTTCCAATCCTCGCTATCCTTGATCGACTCGGCAGCCTCGCAGATCTCGTTCTTCAATTGCAAGTTGTGATCCATCTCAGCCTTCAATTGCGCATAGTAGTCGCGCTTCAATGCAAAGAAACGATCGCAAGCATTGCGGAAGCGCTCGTAAATGCGAGTGTTATCTTTCTTCGGTGCAAAACCGATTGTCTTCCAAACCTTCTGAATCTCCAACAAGCGGTCGTTAGCCTTATTCCACTCCTTACGCGAAGTCAGCATCTGCTCCGACAGTTCCTCAGCCTTAACGCAGAGTTCGGTCTTCATATCGAGATTCTTCTGCTGCTCACCTTTGAGCGTCTCGAAGTGCTCCTGATGAGCCTTGTTGATACGCGAGCTTGCCAACTTGAAACGCTCCCACAGTGGCTCCTTGAACTCGTTTGCCACAGGGCCCGTCTCACGCCACTCGTCGTGCAACTTCTGCAACTTGCGGAATGCCGAAACAATCGACGGCTCCACAACCAACGCCTCAGCCTGCTCGCACAGCGAAATCTTAGCCTCGTAGTTCTTCTTCAAATCCAGATCACGCAACTCCTTGTTGATCTTGATGAAGTTGTAGAAGTTCTCGACGTGCAGGTTGTAGGTCTCCCACGTATCCTTCACGTTAGCCTGAGGAACAGGACCCGTCTCCTTCCAACGCTGCTGCAACTCGCGGAACTTATTGAAAGTGTGGTTGAGCGTCTCATCGCTATTAACCAACTCCTTCAACTCATCAATAATGGCGAGTTTCACTTTCAAGTTCTCCTCCTTAGCCTGCTCCAAGCCTGCTACGAACTCGTCACGCATCTTGCGATAGCGAGCGAACAGTTCTTTGAGGTTTACCTCCACGCCATCAACCGAAGGCGAGAACTCCTCCTCGTTGCCGCCAGCATCGAGGAACTCCTTACGCTGCGCCTCAACCTCCGCGCGACGCAATTTGTAGAATGCTATTTTGATAGCCTCGGCATCACCTCGCAGGCTCTGCACGGGCTTTGTTTCCAACAGTTGTGCAAACATCTCGACAAGTTCGGTCTTGCTCTTACCTACGAGCGACTGCTCGTCGGTTGCCATCTGCTCTTCGGGTGCAGCCTCCTCCTCTTCGGGAGTCGCCTCACCTAAATCAATGCCGGCGTTGTCGGCAGCAAGACGAGCCTCCTCGTCCGAAAAATCGACGCTCTCGGCCACTTCGGGCTCCTCAGCGTTAACAGTTGCTACAACCTCCTCGGGCTGTACTTGGGCAGTTACATTGTGCACATCTTCAGCATTGCTGACTTGTTCCACAGGAACAGACTGTTTGGAAACTTTGGTATCCATACTTCAATAAAGGTTTAAGAGTGATCAGGTTACATAGTTTAGACAACGTCTAAACACAGTTTAACAAGCAAAGGTAAAACTTTTTATCGGTTCGTGCAAGAACTTTCCGACAAAAATCGACCAACCCTCCAACACGCGCACACATAATGCGAGATGACACCCACCCTCTCGTGCCATAATACCGAGCATAGATTCAGCCAAAAGACCAACCAAAGTGCCGAAAAAATATTCGAAAGGGAAACAATTATAACCAAATCTGCCGAAAAGGGGCGTTTTTCTCAATGGCAAGTTGCATAATCATCGAAAAAAATGTTTATATTTGTGTGCCGATTTTTGGACTCAAAAAAATTAACAAAATAAAATCAGACACTATGAACATTCTCGTATTGAATTGCGGCAGTTCGTCGATCAAGTATCAGGTGATCGATATGAACGAGGCAAGCCACAAATTGCTGGCCAAAGGTCTGGTCGATCGTATCGGTCAGGCTGAGGGTGACTTGAAGCACAAACCCGTAGGCAAAGAACCCTTCGAACTGCACCAGCCCATCGCTGACCACAACGTAGGTATCGACCTGATCCTCAAAGCGCTGATCGACCCCGTTCACGGCGTTATCAATTCGTATGACGAGATCAAAGCCGTTGGTCACCGCGTAGCTCACGGTGGCGAGCACTTCAAAGGTAGCGCACTCGTAACTCCCGACTCGATCGAAAAGGTACGCGACTGCATCAAGATGGCTCCGCTGCACAACCCCGCAAACCTGCAAGGCGCATTGTCGATGGCTGAGATCCTGCCCAACATTCCGCAGGTATTCACCTTCGACACCGCGTTCCATCAGACTATTCCCGCACACAACTATCTCTACGCTATTCCCTATAAATACTACACCGAGGAGAAAATCCGCAAGTATGGTTTCCACGGCACAAGCCACAAGTACGTTGCTAAGGTTGCAGCCGAAATGGTTGGCTTGGACGTTGAGAAGTCGCGTATCGTAACCTGCCACGTTGGTAATGGTGCATCGATCACCGCCGTTAAGTTCGGCAAGTCGTTCAATACCTCGATGGGCTTCACTCCCGCTGACGGTCTGTGTATGGGTACCCGTTCGGGTCAGATCGACCCCTGCGCGCTGATCCACATCGCTCGCAACGAGAATATGACCTACGACCAGATGGACGCATTCATCAACAAGAAGTCGGGTATTCAGGGTCTGACCGGCATTTCGAGCGATATGCGCGATATTGACCAGGCTTATGAGGCTGGCGTACAGATCGCTATCGAGGGTCGCGACCTCTACTACAACCGCGTAAGAAGCTTCGTAGGTGCTTACGCTGCCGAGATGGGTGGTTTGGATCTGGTAGTATTCACTGGTGGCGTTGGTGAGAACTCGGACGACCTGCGCGAGTACGTTTGCAAGGATATGGAGTTCCTTGGCTTGGAGTTTGATTACGAGGCAAACAAGGGCGTTCGTGGTCAGAGCAAGGTGCTCTCGAAGCCCAATTCACGAGTGAAGGCTGTTGTTGCCGAGACCAACGAGGAGTTGGTGATCGCATCGGACACCTACGCTATTGTTAAAAATTTGTAAAAAACTATACAATTATGGAAATTAGACATTTGGAAGATGTCGTTACCGCTGCCAAAGCGCGCGGTCGCAAACGTCTGATCGTTGCTTACGGTCAGGATTCGCACACTATCGAGGCTGTAAACGACGCTATCGAGAACGAATTGGTCGAGGCAACTCTCGTTGGTAGCCGCGAGGAGATCGAGAAGGTCTGCGCTGCCGAGGGTATCGACATTAATAAGTTCACCATTATCGATGAGGGCAACGACGTGAAGGCTGCCAACATCGCTGTGAAGATGATCGCTGAGGGCGAGGGCGACGTGCTGATGAAGGGTCTGCTTTCGACCGACAAGTATATGCGTGCAATTCTCAACAAGGAGTATGGCTTGGTACCTCCCAAGGGTATCCTGAGCCACGTTTCGGTTGTGGATCTGCCCAACTACCCTCGTCTGCTGGCTATCTCGGACGTAGCAATCATTCCCCTGCCCGACTTCAAGCAGAAGCAGCAGCAGATCAAGTTCCTGGCTCAGACCGCTAACGTGCTGGGCGTAAAGTGCCCGAAGATCGCTATCATCTCGGCAAGCGAGCAGTTGTTGCCCGGCGTGATCTCGTCGACCGAGGCTGCGCTGTTGGCTAAGATGGCTGATCGTGGTCAGATGGGTAACGTCGAGGTCGATGGCCCGCTGTCGCTGGACGTAGCTATGTACAAGCATATCGCTGAGCACAAGAAGGTTAAGGGCTCGTCGATCGCTGGTGAGGTAGATTGTATGCTCTTCCCCAACATCGAGTCGGGTAACGTATTCTTCAAGATGGCAACCAACATTGGTGGTGGCGAGCTGGCTGCTATGGTAGTTGGTAGCAAGGTTCCCTGCGTGCTGACTTCTCGTGGCGATTCGAGCAAGACCAAGCTCTACTCGATCGCTTTGGCTTGTCTGTCGGCTAAGTAGTACCACAACAGACACAAACAGAGAGCAATCCGAAGCTCGAACAATGGGTTTCGAACTTCGGATTCTCTTTTTTTACACACAACCCCAATCTTAACCAACACTATGGGTAACAACTACAATATCTTAGTCATCAATCCAGGCTCGACCTCGACAAAGGTCGGTCTGTATCGTGATCTGGAACCTGTAACCGAAATCACCGTACGCCATACGCGCGAGGAGTTGGCTCCCTACGAAACGGTATTCGATCAGTACGACTTTCGTCTGAAAGTGGTCCTCGACGAGCTCGCCAAGCAGGGCATCGAGCTGACCAACCTCAATGCAGTAATCGGTCGTGGCGGATTGCTCAAACCGCTGCAATCGGGCGTATATGAGGTAACCGAGGCGATTATTCATGACCTGAAAAACCCGACGATGCACCACGCTTCGAACTTGGGCGGACTGCTGGCATTGGGTATAGCGCAAAAGTTTGGCGTCAAGGCATTTATCGCCGATCCGTGCGTAACCGACGAGTTGCAGCCTGTGGCTCGAATTACGGGTCTGCCGGGCATTGAGCGTCGCTCGATTTGGCACGCTCTGAACCAAAAGGCAATCGCGCGTGGATACGCTGCAAAGATCGGCAAGAAATACGAAGAGATGAATCTGATCGTTGCCCATTTGGGTGGCGGTATCACGGTCGGTGCTCACCGTTTGGGTCGCGCAATCGACGTGAACAACGGATTGTCGGGCGAGGGCCCGATTGCTCCCGAGCGTTCGGGCACGCTGCCTGCTGATGGCTGGAAAGATGTGATCGAATCGGGCAAATATACATCGAAGGAGTTGGATAAACTGCTCGCAGGTAAGGGCGGACTGACCGCTCATCTGGGCACTGCGTCGATTCTCGAAGTGCTTGACCGCATTAATAATGGCGACGAGCACGCGAAGTTGATTCTCGACGCGATGTGCTACACCGTCGGCAAGCAGATCGGTGCTATGGCAGCCGTTCTCGAAGGCAAGGCCGAGGTGATTATCATCACGGGCGGTATCGCTTACAGCGAGTATGTTTGCAACTACATCACCAAGATGTGTTCGTTCATCGCTCCCGTTGTGATCGAGGCTGGCGAGAATGAGTTGGGTGCGCTGGCTTACAACGCAGTGGCTGCTCTCGACGGCGAGATCGTTCCGATGAAATACGAGTAGAACAATTCACAATTGCCAATGTTGTTGGCACTATTGGTGATCTTTGTGCAACGTTCTTTACTCGCGGTCTTAATAAGACATTACCTTCTGAGTCTGATGATCCTAATAAGCGTCGTACTGATGGTGGTCTTTGGGTGCCAAATGCACAGGAAACTGATTATTATACGCCAATAGATTGGAAGTAGTATTTTTTTATTACCTTTGTTAAAACTTTATACAATGATCCATATACACTATAATGGCAAAAATTTGCAATATCCTTTAATGATTAAGGTCTTTATGGGTTTGCTTTGTTTTATTCTTGTCGCATTATTTATCTATGGTTTTTTTGTTTGTGTTCTTTGACGTGTATTTAGTGAATTTTCTGCAATAAAAAATGTCGCGCTCGAAATTCGGGCGCGACATTTTTCTTTACAACTTAAAGTCTATTTCTCAAAACGGCGGATTGCCTCATAGACTGCCTCCTGGCACTTGGTGCGGGTGCTCTCACGACCCAGCGCGTCGATCGAACGGTTGGGATAGACGCGGTTGGTCAAGAAGATATAGATCACGTCCTCAGCGGGATCAACCCAGAACATCGTACCCGTGAAACCATAGTGACCAAAGCTCTGCTGCGTTGCCGACGGTGCGGGATAAGCGTCATCGAACGACAACTCGGGCGAGTTGCTGAAAATCGGGCGATCGAAGCCCAAACCACGACGGTTACGATTGTCGGGATATTGGCACGAAGTCCACTCCTCGATGGTCTTACGCTTCAAGTAGCGCTTGCCACCATACGTACCGCCATTGAGCAACATCTGCAACACCTTAGCCATACTCTCGGTATTGGCAAAGACACCTGCATTGCCCGATACGCCACCCAACATAGCTGCCGACTCGTCGTGAACGTAGCCGTGAACAAGGTCGTTGCGATAGACCGTATCAACCTCGGTCGGGAGGATCTTATTCTTGGGGTATTTGTGTGCAGGGTTGAGCATAATAGCGTCAGCACCCAGAGGCTCGTAGTAAGTATCACGCAAGAACTCCTCGAAACCCTTGCCCGTCAGCGACTCAACCACGTAGGGATAGCACAAGAACGACATACACGAATAGCGGAACTTCTTCGGGCCCAGCGGCGTGTCAGCCACAGCCTTATAGACGATCTCACGCATATCCTTGCGAGCCCACATATTCTTATAGACCTCGATCGGGTACTCCTCGCTCGGGGTATAGCTGAACAGACCCTCGCGCAGACGACCCTGCTCATCGTGCATAATGCGATAGACATTAACCGAAGGTACCAAACCACCCTGATGAGCCAGGAACTCACGCAAGGTTACGTCCTCCTTATTACTACCCACGAAATAGGGGAACGACTTCGAGAAGGGCTCATCAAGGCCAATCAGTCCGTCCTCGACCAATTTCATCATTGCGATGGTTGCGCCCATCACCTTCGAACACGATGCGAGGTCGAAGATGTGGTCGTTCTCAACCGCACGATAGCGACGATAGGTGTGATGACCGTAGCTCTTGTGGTGTACGATCTTGCCGTGACGAGCTACCAGAATCTGGCAACCCGGGAAGGCGTGCTGCGACATCGCATACTCAACCAGCGAGTCGATCGTGGTCGAGAGATACTTGCCGTCCATACCCACACTCTCAGCCGAGGCATAGCTCAGCGTATCACTCTTGGCCGACACCGAAACAGCCGACACGAGCGCAACAACGAGTAAAAGAATGCGTTTCATACTACTATTACAATTTAATAAAGATCTTACGTTTGAACAGCGGCAGAGCTACCAACCAGCACAATGCCACCAGCGACAGCGAGGTCAGCAACGATGCGAACTCGACGGGCAGAATCTCCTTCAATGTGGTGAACCAAGCCGAGAACACCGTTACCGTACGTTCGCCGCCATCGATAGGCACCTTGAACCACGACTGACCCCAAACCTTCACAAAGAAGGTCGAAAGGCAGTAGGTGAACAGCGCATTAGAGCCGAACACTGCGAAGAATGTTGTCCACTTGGTCTTCTTGCGTACATCGATCAAGAATGCAAACAGCGCCCAAACCTGCATCGCAAGACCACCTGCATAGAATACGTAGCTGCTCGACCAGAGTTTCTTATTGATCGGGAAGTAGGGATTCAAAATCAGACCCAAAGTGATGAGCAGACCACCAACAGCCGCCAGCACAAGGATATTGCGCTTAACGTCCTCGGTGTTCTCGCCCATCAGTTTACCCGACATATAACCGAGCAGAACAGTACCAATCGCGGGCAGTGTGCTCCACAGACCCTCGGGGTCGAATGCGATACCCTCGCCGTGATACATATGAGCGTCGCCCAAAATGGCCAAGTCGATCGTACGTGCAAGGTTGCCTTCAAGCGTGAAATCGCCAAACATTGCCGACACGATCCAATAGAAGGCCAGAATCAGCACCAAAGCAATCGAAATACGCTTATAGGTTTTCAGCCACAAAGCCAACAATGCACCTGCCGTAAAGCACAATGCAATACGCGGGAAAACGCCCAAGATACGCCACTTAGCCAACGATTTGAGCGGTGTGCCGAGCAACAACGGGAATGGCACGATAGCCAGCACCAGACCCACACCGAGCAGTGTCCACGCAATAGCGCGACGACGTTTGTAATCGGGATCGAGTTCTTCAGTCTGCTTCTGATTCGAGAACCAAACAAGCGTGCCGATGCTCAGTCCAAGACCCAGAATCTGGATAATCGAGCACAAGCAACCGAGCCACGACTGCTCGGGAGCGATATCGCCAAAGCGATAGAAGGGGAAGTAGCTCACCAAGTGACCTACGAGGAAGATCAACAGACCTCGTTTGAGGATCTTACCAACAGCCGGAGCAGTCAGTTCGTGGTTCGACTTACGATAAGCAAGCCAAATCGACGCGCCCACACAGAACAGGAAGAAGGGAAAGACCAGATCGGTCGGAGTGCAGCCGTCCCAAGCTGCGTGGCGCAACGGAGCAAAAGTAGGTTCACCCCAGCTGCCCGGATTATTCACCGTGATCATACCTGCTACGGTCAGACCGCGCAGAATGTCAAGCGAAAGGAAGCGTTTGAATTGTTGAGTTTGTGACATATAGTAACTTTTAATGTTAATTTCGCACACATTTCGGAATGTAAAATTAATAAATTTTACGCTTTTCCGAAACATTTAGAGCAGTTTTTTGCGTAATTTCTCAAAAAGGATTATATTTGTATGCTCCACAAAATGAGTAAACACGAAATATTAACTAAATAACAAACTTTTATGAAATTCAAATCACTTATTCTGGCTCTGGCAGTGGCTGTTGCAACGACCGCTACCGCTCAGGTCAAAACAGGTATCGAGGTGCTGCGCGACAACGGCTTCGCTCAGCTCAAAGGCAAGAAGGTGGGTCTGATCACCAACCCTACCGGTATTGATCGCAACCTCAAATCGACTATCGACATTTTGAACGAGGCCGAGGGCGTTGAGTTGAAGGCTCTGTACAGCCCCGAGCACGGCGTACGTGGCGACATCACCGCAGGCGCTAAGGTCGAGGATTATGTTGATGCAACAACGGGCGTACAGGTGTATAGCATCTATGGCCGTACAACCAAGCCTACCCCCGAGATGTTGAAGGGTCTGGACGCGCTGGTGTATGATATCCAGGACATCGGCTCGCGTTCGTACACCTTTATCTCGACTATGGGTAAGGCAATGGAGGCTGCTGCCGAGAACGATATTGAGATGGTTATCCTCGACCGCCCCAATCCGCTGGGTGGCGTTCGTATGGAGGGTTGCCTGGTGCAGGACGGTTTCTTCTCGTTCGTTAGCCAGTTCCCCATTCCCTACGTTCACGGTCTGACTTCGGGCGAGTTGGCGCAGTTCCTCAATGAGAACTACTTGGAGAAGCCTTGCAAGCTGACCGTCGTTAAGATGAAGGGCTGGAAGCGCAATATGACTTTCGAGGATACGGGTCTGCCTTGGGTACTCTCGTCGCCCCATATTCCGCAGGCTTCGAGCTGTCTGTTCTACCCCGCTACGGGTATCGCAGGTGAGCTCTACTCGCTCAATATCGGTGTTGGTTACACGCTGCCTTTCGAGTTGTTGGCTGCTGAGTGGATCGACAAACCCGAGGTGCTGGCCGAGAACCTGAACAAGATCGGTTTGAAAGGCGTTATCTTCCGTCCTATCTACTACAAGCCTTACTACGGCGCTCAGCAGGGCAAGAATCTGCGCGGTGTGCAGATCCACATTACCGACCCCGTAAATGCTCCTCTGACTCTGTTGCAGTTCTACTTCTTGCAGGAGGCTCACAAACTGTGGCCCGACCACGACGTATTCGCCGACACTACCACCTCGCGTTTGAAGATGTTCGACAAGGTGTGCGGTCGTGGCGAGATTCGCGCCAAGTTCTGCGAGCGTTGGTTGGTTGAGGACATTCTGCCTATCTGGAATGGCGACATCGACGCTTTCAAGAAGAAGGTTAATAAGTATTTGCTCTATAAATAATCCGAACAAACACACAACGTTAAAACAATAACATCTATGAAAAAACTCACTATTCTGGCCGTTGCTCTGCTTGCAGCTGCATCGGTTTCGGCTAAAAGTTGGATCCGTACCAACTTGATCGGCTACGTCAATACGCTGCCCAAGGTTGCAGTCGTAATCGCTGACACTCCTACCGAGGTGGCAACCTTCGACGTTTGCGAGGCTCGCAGCGGTAAGGTTGTATTCACTGGTAAGGCTATCGAGAAAGATGCTTCGATTTGGGGTATGAAGAGCGCTTATCGTCTGCCCTTCACCGAGTTGAGCAAAGAGGGCTCGTACTACATCAAGATTGGCGATACCCGTTCGGAGAACTTCCGCATCGGTAACGACATCTATGCCGACGCAGGCAATATGCCGCTGTTCTATATGCGACAGCAGCGTTGCGGCTACAACCCCTACACGGGCGAGGATTGCCACCAGTATGACGGTTTTATCGTTGACCACCCCACTCGCACGGGCGAGCATATCGACGTTCGTGGCGGTTGGCACGATGCTACCGACCAGTTGCAGTATCTGATGACCTCAGCTAACGCAACCTTCCAGATGTTGTTTGCTTACTACAAGAACCCCGATCAGTTCACTGATAAGTTCAATGCAGCAGGCGACAAGGGCAAGAATGGTGTGCCCGACATTCTGGACGAGGCTCGTTGGGGCTTGGAGTGGATGAAGCGTATGAATCCCGACTCGGCTGTAATGTTCAACCAGATTGCTGACGACCGCGACCACACCGGTATCCGCGAGCCGCACACCGATATGGTTGATTATGGTTATGGCCCCGGTAAGGGTCGTCCCGTATATTTCATCACTGGCGAAATTCAGGGTCTTGGCAAGTACAAGAACCGCAACACGGGCGTTGCATCGGCAGCTGCTAAGTATGCTTCGGCATTCGCATTGGGTTCGGTTCTGTTCGAGAAGTTCGATCCCGAGTTCGCTCAGAGTATGAAGAAGAAGGCGGTTGACGCTATGGCATTTGCTGAGGCTAAGCCGGGTGCATTCCACGGCGTTTGCTACAAGGAACCCTACTTCTACGAGGAGGCTAACTGGATCGACGATATGGAGTTGGCAGCTGCCGCTCTGCACCTGATGGAGCCCGAGAATGAGTATTGGCTCAAACGTGCTGACTACTGGGGCGAATTGGAACCTATCACTCCGTGGATGGAGACCGGTAAGGCTCGCCACTATCAGTGGTATCCGTTCGTAAACGTTGGTCACTACCTGATCGCAGAGGCTGGCGACGACGCTCAGAAGGCTAAGTATGAGAGCTATATGGGCGAGGGTCTGATGCACATCGAGAACCGCGCAGGCGAGGATCCGTTCTACCACGGTGTTCCTTTCCACTGGTGCTCGAACAACTTCACCTTTGGTGCGCTGACTCAGTTGCGTCTTTACAACGAGCTGACCGGTGACGACAAGTACCTCGAAATGGAGGCTGCTCTGCTCGACTGGATCTTCGGTTGCAACCCCTGGGGCACAACTATGATTTGCGAGTATCCTGAGGGCGTTGACACCCCGACCGATCCTCACGCAATCTACATCAAGTCGCGCAACGGTTCGATCTACGGCGGTCTGATCGACGGTCCTCTCTACAAGACCATCAACGACGGTATGATCGGTGTTTCGCAGGGTGATGACGACCCGTTGAAGCCTTTCCAGAACGGTATCGCAGTATATCACGACTTCTTCGGCGACTTCTCGACCAATGAGCCCACGATGGACGGTACGGCATCGATGACCTACTATCTCTCGACGCTCAGCGCACTCGGCAAGGACGTAAAAAAAAAGTAGATAAATTCGATGGTGCACAGCTCGATCGCTTCGGAGCTGTGCGCCGTATGAATCCCGCGGAGAAGAAGATTTATTTCTGTTTCACAGGCGATTACAACTTCGAGGGCGTGCCTACGGTATTGGCTACGTTGGCAAAACACGGCATCGAAAGTTCGTGGTTCGTAACGGGTAACTGCGTACGCGTAAATCGCGACAAAGTGCAGGCAATTATCGATGCGGGACACTATGTTGCTCCCCACTCGGACAAACACCTGCTCTATGCTGAATGGGACGAGGCACACACTCCGCTGGTAACTCCCGAGGAGGTTCGCGTGGACTTGGACGCCAATATGGCCGAGCTGGCAGGTATGGGTATCGACGTTGAGAAGATTCGCGCCTATATGCCGCCATACGAGCACTACTCGTCGGAGTCGAATGCGGTGGCAGTGCAGATGGGTCTGGTTCCCGTCAATCTGACTGAGAACTCATACACCAATGCCGACTACACCTCGCCTTCGATGAAGGGTTACCGCTCATCGAAGGCTATTTTGAAGGATTTCTGGGCAAAGGAGGAGCGCGAAGGACTGAATGGTGCGATCATCTTGATCCACCCTGGAACAGGCGAGGAGCGCACCGATAAACTCTACAACCACCTCGACAAGATGATCCGCAAGCTCAAAAAGAAGGGCTACACGTTCGGATCGTTCAAGGAGGAGTAACGAGAGGGATTCACAATTCACAATTCACAATTCACAATTCACAATTTAGAATTGGGGATTTACAATCAAGCCGCACTTTCGGGTGCGGCTTTTTTGTTTGTGAGTAGGCGCACTCTCGGTGGCTGGGGGGGGCGTGCGACAAAAGTCGCACGAGCCACCGAGAGTGTGGCGATTTTAGCAAAAATCGCCTTGTGATGCTTTTTTAGTGCGAAAAATTTGGAATTATCAATAAATTTTGTTTTTTTGCAAAAACGTGATTTTCAATACAAAAAACTCACAATTATGAAGAAGTATTTACTTATCCTTATCGTGGCTATTTTTTGCTTGCCGAACGTGAGTTCTGCGCAACAATATGGAACGCCTGGTTATTACGGCGAACAGATCCACCCGCGTCAAAGTGCGCTTGCAGAAATTTGGGCGGCGGGAAAATATGGTGGAGCACTCACTCCGTACGATTGGGGCAGACCAAATCTGCGCAAAAACCATAAAAAAGATGGCAAAATCTCTCTTGACCCCGTTGAATATATAAAACCCATTGAGGAAGTTGTCGACGGAACAACGGGCACAGCCACCCTTCGTTGGTCTGACGGATCGTCATACGTTGGTGAAACTTACCGCACAACACTTCACGGTACGGGAACAATGACTTATTCCGATAAAGGCAAATATCACGGTCAATGGAAGTATAGCCATCGTGATGGCGTTGGTACAATGGTCTATCCTGACGGCAGCAAGTATTGTGGCACGTGGGAGCGCGACCTGCCAAATGGTCAAGGTACTTTCCAAACACCCGAAGGCATTATGTACACCGTGAATTTTGAGAATGGGGTGCCTCACGGCAAAGGTGTGATCCAAGACCTCGACGGTCGCTTATATTCTGCGCGTTGGGTGCGTGGTAAACTCAAAGAGAAATCAATCAAACCCCTCGAAGAAAAATAGACACACACATTCAGAAAATATATTTCAAAGCCGCGCCCCGCATTGGGTGCGGCTTTTTTTTGATTCACAATTCAGAATTCACGATTCACAATTATTATTCTTTGACTCTACTCTGGCGTGGACGGTTTTTCAGTTCGCAACTCTCAATTTTGATTCCCGAATCCCGAATTATTTTAGCTTATTATTAGCTTATTGCGCAAAAAATTACCGTTGTTCGCGAATTTTGCGTAAATTTGTCGCGCGAAAACAATTAAAAACCATATAACAAGATGATTATCGAAGAGTTTATTTCGGGTGTAGTGAGCCGCAGCGTCGGCGCACTCTACGGCGAACAAGAGGGAGAAGTGCTCCAAATACAAAAGACACGCAAAGAGTTCGAGGGCGACTTTACCCTCGTGGTCTTCCCCCTGCTGCGACGCAGCCGCAAATCGCCCGAAGCAACCGCTACCGAAATAGGCGAGCACATCGTGGCCAACAACCCCGAAGTGAGCGCTTTCAACGTGATTAAGGGTTTCTTGAACATCTCGCTCTCGGCCGACTTCTGGGCAGAGCGTTTTGCCGAAATGCGTGCCGATGAGGACTTCGGTCAGGCTGACGCTACGGGTCGCACCGTGATGATCGAGTACTCGTCGCCAAACACCAACAAACCCCTCCACCTGGGTCATATCCGCAACAACCTGCTCGGATACTCGGTGGCGCAGATCCTCAAAGCTAACGGCCACAACGTCATCAAGGCAAACCTGGTGAACGACCGCGGTATTCACATCTGCAAGTCGATGTTGGCGTGGAAGCTCTACGGCAATGGCGAGACTCCCGCATCGAGCGGTATGAAGGGCGACCACCTCGTAGGCAAGTACTACGTCGAGTTCGACAAGCACTACAAAGAGCAGATCAAGCAGCTCGTTTCGGAGGGTGTGAGCGAAGAGGAGGCTAAGAAGCAGGCTCCGATTATGCAGGAGGCACAGGCAATGTTGCGCAAATGGGAGGCTAAGGACGAGGAGGTTTACTCGTTGTGGCAGACGATGAACGGCTGGGTATATGACGGTTTTGACGTTACGTACAAGGCTCTGGGCGTCGATTTCGACAAGGTTTACTACGAGTCGCAGACCTACCTGCTCGGTAAGGATATCGTACAGAAGGGACTCGACGCAGGCGTCTTCTTCCGCAAGGAGGACAACTCGGTGTGGATCGACCTGGCGGCTGACGGTCTGGATCAGAAGTTGCTGCTGCGTGGCGACGGCACCTCGGTATATATGACTCAGGATCTAGGTACCGCATTCCGCCGTTTTGAGGACAACAAGTTGGACGATATGATCTATGTCGTTGGTAACGAGCAGAACTACCACTTCCAGGTTTTGAAGTTGATCCTCAAAAAGTTGGGACACGATTGGAGCGACAACATCACCCACCTGTCGTATGGTATGGTCGAGCTGCCCGAGGGCAAGATGAAGTCGCGCGAGGGTACGGTGGTTGACGCCGACGACCTGATTGCCGATATGGTTTCGACCGCACGCGAGATGTCGCAGGAGCTGGGTAAGCTCGACGGCTGCACCGACGAGGAGGCTGAGGCAATCTCGAAGATGGTTGGTCTGGGCGCTCTCAAATACTTCATTTTGAAGGTCGATCCCAAGAAGACTATGCTGTTCGATCCGCGCGAGTCGATCGACTTCAACGGCAACACGGGTCCCTTCATTCAGTACACTCACGCACGTATCTGCTCGGTGCTGCGCAAGGCGGCTGAGAGCGGCATCGACTACGCAGGTCGCGTGGTTGGCATCGACTATTTGAAGGAGGAGATCGAGCTGATCAAGACCCTGAGCGACTATCCGTCGGTGGTTGCGTCGGCAGGCGACAACTTCGCTCCGTCGATCATCGGTGCCTATATCTACGATCTGGCAAAGTCGTTCAACAGCTACTATCACGACCACTCGATTATGCGCGAGGAGAACGTGAAGGTGCGCCAAATGCGTCTGCAACTCGCTTCTGAGGTTGCTCGCGTGATCCGTTCGGGTATGGCTCTGCTGGGCATCGAAGTTCCCGAAAGAATGTAATCGACAAGATAGTTTCGAACAATTTTAGCCACCCTGCGGGGTGGCTTTTTTTTGCGCCCAAAATACAATGTAATATTGTAATTTAAGCAACTTTTACCAAGAGTTTAAATCGGACAAAATTTGCATTTATTGGAATAATTTTGTATATTGCGAAAGTGTAAAAGAGAGTGTGTTATGAGAAGGTATCTGCTTATATTTCTTGCCGCATTGTGTTGTCTGCCGAACATCAGCACGGCCCAAACAAGCAAGCAACAAAGAAAGGAGCGACGCGCTATGCAAGGCGCAATCGCAACAATTTGGTATTCGGGCATTTATAACGGACTTTACGAGTTCCGCTGGGGTGATTTGGACGTACCTGTGCCGTGGGCATTCGTGCGCCATAAAAACGTTTCACGAACTGCCCCCATTCAAGAGGAGATGGATCCCGACACGGGACTGATCATTGCTCGCTACAAAGATGGCTCGTTTTACAACGGGCAGATATTATATAAAAATCGCACGAGCACGGGAACTATGTTCTATGCCGACGGCAGCAGTTACAGCGGCTCGTGGAAGGGATTTATGCCCCACGGCAAAGGGACCTACATAGCCCCGAATGGGGTCAAATTTTCGGTCAAGTCGGTCAATGGACTACCCCACGGGCGAGGCTTGGTGCAAGATAGCGACGGCACGATGTACAAGGCAAAATGGGATCGTGCTATGATCAAACCAAGAAGCATTAAGCCCCTGAAAAAGAAACGATAAACAAAATAGCAAAAAACAGCCAAAAAATTTGGAATTGTCAATAAATTTTGTTTTTTTGCAAAAACGTGATTTTCAACATAAAAAGTTCACAACTATGAAGAAGTATGTACTTATCCTTATCGTGGCTATTTTCTGCTTGCCGAGCGAGGGTTTTGCGCAACTAACAACTTGGGAACGTGAAATGCTAGATCAAAGACGGTTTAATGAAAAGTTCTTTGGCGATGGCGAGTCAAAGGCATATCGATCTGCAAAAAAGAAAAAACCGCGCATTAATCGAGTGCGTTTATTAGCCATTGAAAATACAACCGACGAGGCAACGGGTTTGACTACTTTACGTTGGGACGATGGATCGTCGTATGTTGGAGAAACTTACCGCACGGTATTTCACGGTATGGGTACGATGATTTACCCTGACAAAGGTAAATATCACGGTCAATGGAAGTATAGCCATCGTGATGGCATTGGCACAATGGAGTATGCCGACGGCAGTAAATATGTAGGCAAATGGGTGCGAGATTTGCCCAATGGTGAGGGCACTTTTATCAACCCCGAGGGCATAGCTTTTTCAGGTACATTCAAGAACGGCGTTCCGCACGGCAAAGGCATAATTCAAGACCTCGACGGGCGTAAATACTCGGCTCGTTGGGTGCGCGGAGTGCTGAAAGAGAAGTCGATCAAACCCCTCAAAGAGAAAAAGTAAATCACACGTTTTCGAAACGTGTCAAGTTCAGTGTCTCGCCCTGCGGGTGGTCGCCCCAAACATAGAACTTGGAAGATCCCCGAAACAACAAAAAAGCCACGCCTTTATTCGGGCGTGGCTTAATTTTGAGCCTTGATCAGTTGGTCAAGTTCTACTCCTCGGTCTGCTCCTCCTCGTCGGGCAACTTGAACTCGGTCATACCTGCCGAAACCAACATATTGTACCAAGCAAAAACCTTCTTGATGTCCGAAACGTGAACGCGCTCACGATCGTACTCGGGCAAAACCTCCGCAAAATAGCTCTTCAATGCCGCTGCGTCCGACTTGGGATTGATAGCCTCCTTACCCTCGGTGTAGGCATAAATCTTCTCGAAAACGTATGCCAAAGGCATATCCTCGTCCTCGGTGAAAATCGCAATCTCGGTCAGAGCACTAACTCGTGCCGTAGCCGACGCATTGTGACGACGACCATCGATAAGCGACTCAACAATAACTCCATTGCTGCTGCGTGCAACATATTTGAACAAACCGGGCTGACCCGAAATTGCCAAAATCTCTTTCAGTTCCATATTCTTCGAGTTTGTGAAATTTCGTTCTTTCTAAATCTTTAATCGTCGCAAAGGTAATAAATTTTTCGACATCGCAACAATACCCCACCGCCCTTTTAATCTTTTGCACCAATATTCGAGCTGTTTATTCGCCAACTTCGCACCGCCCAAAACGTAAAATTACCCTTCTATACTTTGATTATATATAGAAAAACTATATCTTTGTACGTTAAATACTTGGAAACTTACATCTGTTTAAGAGTGGGTTGTCGAGTACGCGTAAAGAAGAGTTGGGTTTGTCAGTGGCGCCGTCGTATGGGCATTGACAACCGCGAAGCGTGCCCGAGACTCACCATATCAAGTCCCCATACGTAGTCACAATGAGTCAATCGACAGAGCCTCAGTGGTTTGCAGCATACACACGCAACAACTTCGCACGACGTGTCAAAAACCGTCTGGTCGAAGCCGGTGTGGAGTGCTACCTACCAATGCGAATGCAAGAGCGCATCTACAACGGTCGCAAACGCCGCATAGAGGTGCCACTCATTCCGAATGTGGTGTTTATTCGTGTGGAGGCTGATGCCTGCTACGACATCGTGAATGAGCTGTCGCTGCCCGTGCGTTATGTGCTCGACCGCGCAGAACGACGTCCCGCACCGATCACCGACAAACAGATGAATGACTTCCGTTTTCTGGTCGAGATGCCCGATGACTGCCTGACGCTGGTCGATATACCGCTGGCCGCAGGCGACCGCGTGCGTGTGACGGCAGGTCCGATGAAGGGCATCGAGGGCGAGCTGATTCGCATCAAGGGCCACCGCCGCGTAGTAGTGCGCCTCAACGACGTGATCTCGGTCGCCACAACCTACATCCCCGCAACAATGTTGGAGAGAATCGAATGAGCATTGTGGAGCAAACATATCCTCTAATCTCGGTCATCGTTCCTGTTTACAACGCAGCCAAATATTTGGAGCGTTGCTTTCGTTGTTTGCGCGAACAGACCTATTCGGCATTGGAGTTTATCCTGGTCGATGATGGCTCAACTGACGAAAGCGGAGTGATGTGTGATCAAATCGCGGCGGAGGATCGCCGTTTCAAAGTCTTCCATATTGCAAATGGAGGCGCATCATTGGCTCGCAAATTCGGTTTGGAGCAGACTTCGGGCGAGTTTGTGAGTTTTATGGATTGCGACGATTGTATCGATTCGAGATACGTTGAGCAACTTTACGATTTGATACTAACACACAACGTCCCCATAAGTGCGTGCGGAGTGCAACGTATATTCAACGAAAGCGAGATTCCAGCCAAACCCGAGGGGTGCGATCGACTATTGCAGTTTGATGAGCTGATGCCTCGATTTTTCAAATATGAGTTTTGGGGATTTCCGGCTAAGCTTTACAAGAAGAGCATTTTCAGTGAAATCGCATTTCCGGTAGCGACCCTTAGTGAGGACTACTATGTGATGTCGCAACTATTCTTACAAGAGCGACAAATGGCTTATACCACGGCACCACTCTACTACTACGAGTATCACGAAGGGAGTCTATCTCACCTGAAAATATCGAAACGTGCATTCGAGGAGTTTGACAACGTTTTGGCCGTCTACGAGTTGATGAGCGTTCGCGCTCCACAATATGCCAATATGGCACTGAGCAACGTAGTCGAAACCTGCATTAAGCTACTCGCGATGAATAATAGGGATTCATCGAAGAGGTATACGGAATATGCCGCGCCATTGCGCCAGTTCCTTCGCAATCACTTTATCGAAATACTCCGCACAAACACCATCTACTGGAAATTGAAAGTGATGGCAATTTATCTCTTAATATCTTAAATTAAAGATGTTTGATATTACCGTTTTTACACCAACATATAACAGAGCACATACATTACCTGCTCTCTACAAATCGTTGGTTGGGCAGATAACTAACCACACATTTGAATGGTTAGTTATAGATGACGGGTCGTCTGATAATACCGAGAACTTGATTAAGCAATGGACATGCGAAAATAAAATCACTATTAATTACCATAAGGTTCAAAATGGAGGCAAGCCACGGGCAATTAATCAGGCTGTTCATTTCGCTCAGTCTCCATTTCTTTTCATCGTAGATTCTGACGATTATTTAGCCGATAGCTATGTTGTCGATTTTATGGCTAATGAGTGTGAGAAGATCAAAAACGATCCTTCATTTGTTGGAGTGGGAGGACTACGTGGACACTCTCTCTCCAAACCTCTTAAACAGCCTAAATTTAATAATTAC
The DNA here is from genome assembly GCA_045655685.1 of Alistipes sp. GTDB lineage: Bacteria > Bacteroidota > Bacteroidia > Bacteroidales > Rikenellaceae > Alistipes. The sequence goes on along the minus strand of JAZOPR010000002.1, from coordinate 39,444 downwards.
GTAGATGCTACAGACCTCGAACGTGCGACATATGGACTTAATTTTGATTGTAACGAAGCATATAAAATAGAGATACTTCGAAATTATCCTTTCAAAGTTTGGGAAGGAGAGAATTTCACGCCCGAGCAAATAGTTCTTGACGATATGGCTCTTGATGGATATAAGCTACGTTGGCATAATCGCGTAATTGTTATTTCTGAGTATCTTGAAGATGGTTTAACAAAAGGTGCGTGGAATCTTATTAAGAAAAACCCAATGGGGTATGCAATGCTATATGACCACAAACTAAAATATCATCATAGGATGAGAGATCGCATCTTTGATGTGGCTCAAATGATTGCGCAATCAATTTTAGGGAAAAATCCATTGTACTTTCTCCAATCTAATGCACCTGTCTTGGCTGGGATTTGCTATCCATTGGGCATTTGTATCGCTATTAGACGTAAAATTCAATATCGAAAGATATAATGGCGAAACGCATATTATTTATTAACGAGCATTTATATGCAGGTGGTGTCGAGCGTTCACTCGTAGATATTTTACGCCATTTTGATTATGATAACTATGATGTAGATCTTTTATTGCTCAATGGAGAGGGAGACTATATTAATGAATTGCCAAGTAAGGTTAATTTAATATTGCGAAATATCGATAACGCATACGGTCCTTTAAAACAAGTAATATTTAATAATATTAAGACATATAACTGGTTCGGGATTAAATATCGCATAGCATTACTTGCAACACGATTCTGCAAATCAAAAGCTTACAAATTTCTCGCGCACATTTTAGGGATTAATAAAACATACGATACAGCTATTGCTTATCGCATTGGTCCTTCAGCTGATATAATTGCGTACGGAGTCAATACTCCTCAAAAAATATGCTGGTGGCACCACGGAGCTATTTGCACTGACCACCCTATTCAATCGTGGTTAGATGTATGGCAACATTTCGACAAAATAGTTGCTGTATCAAACGGAGTGAAAGAGATATTGGCTAATTTATCTAAATCCTTAGTCCCCAAATTAGAAATCATTCCCAATATGGTCGATGTGGAGCAGATTTGCAGAATGGGTGATAGCGAGGTTGATCCTTATGACGAGGACGATACCCTGAAATTTGTTACTGTTGGACGAATTGTAATCGAAAAACATATTGAGAATGTGGTGGAGGCAGCTGTGCGGCTGAGAGCTGATGGGCGATTAAATTTCAAGTGGTACGTCGTGGGCGATGGCGAACTATATGACGATATTGCCCAACGTATTAGTGAGGCGAATATCGAGGAGCAGGTGATACTTTGTGGTCGACAAGCGAATCCGTATCCATACATCAAATACGCCGATATGATGGTTCACACATCGCACATCGAATCACAGGGTTTGGTGATACAAGAGGCGATGGCCCTTGGCACACCGTGTGTTGTCACTCGTTCGGTCGGCCCTTCGGAATTTATCATCGACGGCGAGAATGGCATAATGGTCGGGCCTACGGTCGATAGCCTGATTGAGGGCATCTATCGTCTTGCTGAGGATAAGGCATTACAAGCAAAGATCATCGCGAATGGGCGTACTACGCTCACGCAAGGCTTCACCCCACAAGTTGTTATTGAAAAGATTGAAAAATTGATATAAAATCTACTCCAATGGACATTAAAGCTATTAAGTTGATTATTTGGGATCTTGATGACACCTTATGGAGTGGCACATTATCCGAAGGTGACATATCGCTCAGCACAGATATAATTGAACTTATTAAGAACATCACTAATGCCGGTGTAATGAACTCTATATGTTCAAAAAACACAGAAACTGAGGTAATGATGAAATTACAAGAGTATGGCATTGATGATTTATTTGTGTTCAAGTCTATAAATTGGGAAAATAAAGGACATCGCGTAAAACAAATTATAACCGACATGTCTCTTAGATGCCCCAACGTACTTTTTATTGACGACAATACTTCTAATCAACAAGAGGTAAAATTCTACAATAAAGATATTGTTGTTGCTTCGCCTGATATTATTCCCGATTTAATACAATACTATTCAAATTGCAAGAAGAAAGATCTTAATCACAAGAGACTTTATCAATATAAAGTGCTTGAAAATAAGAAAGTTGAGTTATCAAGTTTTAGTTCAAACGAGGCATTTCTACGTAGTTGCAACATAACTTTACAGATTCATACGGACTGTCTGAATGAGATTGAGCGACTTCACGAACTTGTTCTACGCACCAATCAATTGAACTTTACCAAAAAACGTCCTAATTTAGAAGAATTCGAAAAAACTATAAAATCTTGTCGTTGTGGATATATAACCGTTCAAGATCGATTCGGTGATTACGGCATAGTAGGCTTCTATGCCATTAATCAAGACTGCGTATTGGAGCACTTTCTTTTCTCTTGTCGAACCATCGGACAAGGTATTGAGCAATATGTTTATGGGAAATTAAATTACCCGCACATAAATATTATCGGGGAGGTCGCAGCACAATTAGAAAGGCATTCTACAGTAGATTGGATAACCGAAACAGATCAAAAAACAGTTTTTTCATCTACCGAAGAGGCAAGCAGCAAGATTGTAAATCCAAAATATCTATTCAAGGGCCCTTGCGATATGAGTAGCATGATTGGTTATTTGCAACTTGGCAATAATGTGCTGACTGAGTTTACTTTCAATGATCAACAGGGGCATTCAATAGAAAACCACAACCATTCTGCTCACATATTTGCACTTAAAACATTCAGTGCAGAACAATTTGAGATGCTTCAATCTGAATGTTTTTTCTTAGACAAGCCTAATTTCGAAAGTGATATTTTTAACTATAACTATAATATAATCTTCCTAAGCACATTAATTGAGGGTAATTATGGTTTATATAAGCGAAAAAATACTGGTGAAATAATAGCATACGGACATTATGATTACCCATTAACAGATCCAAATTTTTGGGATAAATATATCAATCAGGTTGTACCCACTTACAACTATGCAATAACAAAAGAAAATCTGAAAAGTTTTTCTGAAAAATATGAATATATTGGGCGTACAACACCTGAAAGATATGTTGAATTCCTTGATTTTCTTCTTGCGAATACTACTGACGAAACAACAATTTGTTTGATTTTGGGATCCGAAATCGCCTACAATAATGAGCGAGAAGCAACATATTATGATAGAGCTGCTTTCCATAAGAATTTTAACAATTCAATCATGGATTATGCGAAGACTCAAAATCGAATAAAGTGTATTAATTTAACCAAATATATAAAATCTCAAGCTGACTTTACTAATAATATCAATCATTTCACACCAAATGTATATTTCAGTTTTTCAAAAGATGTGTTAAAAATTATTAAAGAAAAAGGAGATTGCACAGATACTCCTAAAAGCAACTACAAACAATATATATATAAACGTTATATACAAGCAATTAGAGCAAAAATTCCCACGCCATTGATAAATGCAATTAAACCCCTATATAAATTTGTATTTCGGAGATAAGAGTATGAAAGATTTTATATTATATGGTCACGGAGGCAGTGGCAATCACGGATGTGAAGCCATTGTTCGCTCAGTTATAAAAATCATCAAACACCATTGCGTAGACAGCAAATTCTCACTAATGACTACACGTGGTTATGACGACGAAATGTACGGCATCAACAATCTTGTAGATATAAAAAGGGTCAGTGCCATCAAACCTTCTTTTGATATATCATTTATCTTAGCATACATTAAGCTAAAATTATTTAATAGATTTGAATATCTTGACGCACTTCCATATTTATATGAATTACGTAAGCACCAAAATGTAACGAGTGCTCTTTCTATTGGCGGAGATAATTATTGTTACGGCGACATTTCTAATTATGCGTGTATAAATAGAACGTATAATCAAAATTGTGTTAAAACTGCAATGATCGGCTGTTCTATAGAGCCTGAAGTAATTTACTTAAATAGAGTTCAAAAAGATCTTAACAACTATTCTTTAATAATAGCTAGAGAAAGTATTACATATGAAGCACTCGTAAAAGCAGGAATTTCAAATATACAATTACTGCCTGATCCAGCTTTCCAACTTGACAGAATTGATTTACCATTACCAACAGGTTTTTCAGAGAACAACACTGTGGGCATCAATATCAGTCACATAATTATTGAGTCTGAGAATAAACAGAATTTAGCGATTAATAGTTGTTGTAATTTGATCGAGCATATTATTGCCACTACTGATATGCAGATTGCTCTCATTCCTCACGTGGTATGGGAAGGAAAAGACGACCGTGTGCCATTGAGATTGCTGTATGACAAATATAAGCATACGGGGCGTGTGGTGATGATTGAGGATCACAACTGTATGGAACTCAAGGGTTACATCGCGCGTTGCAGGTTTATGATCGCAGCTCGTACGCACGCCTCGATTGCCGCTTATTCGACTTGTGTACCCACGTTAGTCGTTGGCTATTCGGTCAAGGCAAAAGGTATTGCAAAAGATATTTTCGGCACCTACGAGAACTATGTTCTGCCCGTACAATCGCTCTCACAAGATGAGGATCTGACCAATGCTTTCGATTGGATCTATCAACGAGAAGACCAAATTCGCACTCATTTGCAGTCGATGATGCCCGAGTATCGTGATCGTGCATTGCTCATTGGAGAAGAGTTGAAAAAGATTATGTAATGACACTGCGTCCGCTCGACATAATTCCGACTAAGGATTGTTGTGGCTGTGAGGCCTGTGCGAACATCTGCCCCAAAAACTGCATTGTAATGCAACCTGATGAGCAGGGATTCCTGCGCCCACAGTTCGATGAAAGCGTTTGCATACATTGCGATCTTTGTCGTAAAGCGTGTCCTATCATAAACCATTCGGCACGAGAAGTCGCGCCCAAAGTTATTGCCTGCAAAAACCACAATGACGAGATCCGTTCGGGCAGTTCATCTGGCGGAGTCTTCACAGCCATCGCCTCGGCAATTATCGCCGATGAAGGAGTTGTGTATGGAGCTGCCTTCAATTGCGATATGGAGGTAGTGCACACACGAGTCGACTCGATTGAGGGGTTGGGCGCACTACGCGGCTCGAAATATACCCAAAGCCATATGGGCGATTGTTATACCCGCGTAAAAGAGGATTTGCGCAATGGTTTGAAGGTACTATTTACGGGAACGCCCTGCCAGATTGGGGGACTGCTCAGTTTCTTAGGGAAGGAGTACGAGGGATTACATTGCATTGAGGTGGTTTGTCACGGAGTCCCCAGCCCAGCCATTTTTCGCCACTATCTCAATACATTAGAGCAAAAGACGAGAGCCAAAATCACGGCGTTCAATTTTAGAGATAAGAGTGAAAGCTGGCAGCGATATTCACTCGCTGCAAATTTTGACAATGGTGTAACAATGCGACAGCGAGGTGCCGAGAACACATTTCAGCGTGGTTTTATAGCCGATCTTTATACCCGTCCATCGTGCACGGCGTGCCGATTCAAAGGTTTCACATCGGGTGCCGACATCACTTTGGGTGATTTTTGGGGGAGTGGAATTTTCGGCCAAGAGTATAATGACGACCGAGGTATTTCGCTGGTATGCATCAATAGTGATAAGGGCGAACGATTGTTCGAGTGCATTAAAGGAGAGCTGTTTGACATACGCACCTCGACGCTCGAAGATGCAACGCAATTTAATCCCTGCATTGTGCGCAGCACGACAATGCACCCCAAAAGCGATAAATTTTGGAGAGCATACCAGAGTGAAGATTTTGACGCACTCGTAACCCGCCTACTCCACATTCCCACGTGGAAAACTAAATTGAAGTCGCTGCCCGCTTACGCCAAAGCGGCTGTAAAGAAAATTATCAATGTCTGCATACGAAGGAAATAACAAACGAATAGCTCGCAACACGTTACTGCTATACTTCCGAATGGGAGTATCGATGCTCGTTTCGCTATATACCGCGCGCATAGTACTTGGAACATTGGGCGAAGTTGATTATGGTATTCTCAATGTTGTAACGGGCTGTGTTGCGATTTTCACATTCCTCAACGGCGCACTGAGTGGATCGACATCTCGTTTCTTGACATTTGAGTTAGGGCGAGATAATCAAGAGCAACTAAAAAAAACATTCAGCGCAACTGTATTTATTCATATAGCGCTTGCCATTGCAATTGTTGTTCTGAGCGAGACTATAGGTTTATGGCTATTAATGAACAAGTTGGTCATTCCGGCAGAGCGAATGGTTGCTGCTCATTGGGCTTATCAAATCGGCATACTGTCGATGGTAATCAGCATTATTCAGGTACCATACGGTGCCGCAATCATTGCCCACGAAAAGATGGATATATATGCCTATATGAGCATTTTCGACGTCGGAGCGAAATTAGCATTGGCATTCCTAATCCAAGTACTCGGTGGCGATAAAATGATTATATGGGCTACAATGACAATGATAGTAGGCGCATTATATACAATATTCTACATTTGCTATTGTCGCCGTCAGTTCTGCGAAACACGTAACATTAAATTTATTAAGGATAAACCACTATACAAACAATTGTTCTCATACTCGTGGTGGGATCTCTTGGGGCAGATTTCTGGAATGTTGCAAGGTCAAGGCATAAACATCCTGCTCAATATGTTCTTTGGCCCGATTATGAATACTGCCCGCGCGATTTCATATCAGGTACAGGGCGCTCTGACGCAATTCGCAAATAATTTTATGCTGGCATCGCGTCCGCAGATCATCAAATTATATGCTGCCAACAAGACTGATGAAATGATGAGACTCGTCTATTTAAGTAGCTGTATGGCATTCTATCTCTCATTTGTTTTGACATTACCTTTATGTTTGGAACTCAAATATGTCCTTAATCTGTGGCTAGGCGAATATCCTGCTGAAACAATTCCATTTACGATGTTGATTTTGGTCAATAGTCTTATTGTAAATATCAAGAGTTCGCGCGTGGCGGCAATTCACGCAACAGGACATATCAAATTGACCAATATATTAGTGGGCATAATACTGTGTTCAATATTCCCAGTTGCATACGTATTGCTTCGTATGGGATTCGATGCTACATCTGTATTTGTAGCGATGATTGCCGTAACGTTTATTGCCGAAGTGGTTGCGGTATTCGTATTGCGCAGATATGTTAAGTTCTCAGTTACCCAATATTGGATTCAGGTCTACGGCAGATGTGCACTTGTTGCAGCCTTATCATATTTGCCGGTATACGCAGTTCACGCTGCAATGGATGAGGGTTTCGTTCGACTAATTGCAGTATGCGCTGCAAGTGTCATCGTTGTCGGAACGATTATATATACGGTCGGCATCAACAAGGCGACCAGAGTATCATTGAATAATTTTGTTAAACAATTTTTCATCAAATTGGGACTATGTCGATGAATAGCAAACCTCGCATACTGATACTGATTCACTACCTCGAAATTGGTGGAGCGGAAATTTCGTTGATTGGCCTGCTGAACGCTATCGACAAAACCAAGTACGATGTCGATCTGTTCGTTTATAGCCATCAAGGCGAATTGATGCAACTAATTCCCGACGGGGTGAATCTGCTACCCGAAATCCCAAAATATTCGACCCTCGAACGTCCGATGAAAGAGGTTCTGCGAGAGGGACACGTGGATATCGTCGCAACTCGTATGTTGGCAAAAATTCGACATCGCATATATCGACGCACGCATAAAATCAATGGCGAAGATGCCTCGATTTTCCAATATGTAGCAAACTGCACTACCCCACTATTGCCTAAGATCAACGACACTGAGTATGATCTGGCGATAAGTTTTCTTGCGCCTCATAACATTTGCCTTGACAAGGTAAGCGCCAAGAAGAAGATTGCGTGGATACACACCGACTACACTAGAATACACGTAAATAAGAAATTAGAGCTACCAAATTGGAGTGGATTCGATCATATAACATCGATTTCAGAGGCGGCAACCGAAGCCTTTGTAAAAATATTCCCTGAATTGGCACCTAAAGTTATCGAGGTTGAGAATATACTTTCACCCGCCTTTGTGCAACAACGGGCAAAAGGTTCTGCGAATGAGATCGTGCGAGAAGATGGCGTAATCAATCTATTATCTGTTGGTCGATTCTGTACTGCGAAAAATTACGATAACCTGCCGTTTATCTGCAAGCATTTGGTGGAGATGGGTGCAGATGTTCGTTGGTATATTATCGGATTTGGAGGAGATGAGCCATTGATTCGCTCCAAAATCTCTGAGGCAGGAATGGAAGATCGAGTGATAATTCTCGGAAAGCGATCGAATCCCTATCCGTACATCAAGGCGTGCGACATATATGTTCAGCCATCGCGCTATGAAGGCAAATCGGTCACTGTGCGTGAGGCGCAAATGTTATACAAGCCCGTGGTCGTAACAAACTACCCCACTGCGTCGAGCCAGATTGAAAATGGGGTTGATGGAGTAATTGTCCCGATGGATAATCGCGCCTGCGCCGAGGGTATCAAGGCTCTGATTGACAATAAGGAGCTGCAGGCACGTATCGTCGAGCATCTGCGTACGCACGACTACGGCAATGAATCCGAAGTAGAAAAAATTTATAAATTGATATGATCCCAAAAGTAATTCACTATTGTTGGTTTGGCGGGAATCCGTTGCCAGAGTTTGCAGTTAAGTGCATCAACTCGTGGCGAAAATATATGCCAGACTATGAGATCAAAGAGTGGAACGAGTCTAATTTTGATGTAAATATTATCCCTTACACAAAAGAGGCTTACGAGGCCAAGAAGTATGCCTTTGTTAGTGACTACGCGCGTTTCTGGATCCTTTACAAATACGGAGGTGTATATTTTGACACCGATGTGGAGGTAATTCGACCATTAGACGAGATTATCGAGCGTGGTGCTTTTATGGGTTGTGAGATTGATGGACAGGATCTGCATTATGGCGATATTGCGGTTGCGCCGGGTTTAGGTCTGGCGGTCGAAGCTGACCACGAAGTATACAAGGCGATATTGGAGAAGTATGCCAACCACCATTTTCTCAACGCAGATGGTTCATATAATACCTCATACGCAGTTGTAAAATTGACAACCGACATACTCAAATCTTTCGGGATGGAGAATATCAAAGGAATTCAACAGGTTGCAGGCATATACATTTATCCTCAATGTTACTTCAATCCGTTTGATGATGCAACTGGGCGATTAAATAAAACCGCAGATACCTATACCATACATTGGTTCTCGAAAACGTGGATGAAAGTCAATCCTACTCGCCAATGGATCGCCCGTATGGCACACCGAATCTTCGGCGTGGACTTCACCTCAAAATTGCGCAAACTACTCAAATAATACGATATAACAATGATTCCAGCAAGTCTATATCAGCCATTATATATTAATCTACTATTTATATTGACTGTACTATATGCGTTGTCATTCCAGAATATGACATTCCAATCCATATATCGTGGGCGAGATAATTATGGATCGGCATTGCTACTAAGTATAATTCTTATATTATTCTTAGGTCTGCGACCTGTGTCATATCATTTTGGCGATACCGTAAACTATGCTCGTACATACGCCAATCTACAATATGGAATAATTGAATATGACCCAGATGCTTCTGATAAGTTGTTCTATTGGATGATGAATAAAGCCTCAAAAGTAATGAGCGTCAATGCATTCTTCCTTATTATTGAGATTGGATATATTGGATGTACATTATGGGCTTGTAAGCGCTTGATGAGAAACAATGTATGGATTGCACTATTAATTAATTTAGCTGCATTCTCTTTCTACTCATACGGCATTAATGGTATTCGAAATGGTTTGGCTTGCTCGATAATGCTGGTTGCGTTTTCATATATCTTAGGGGCAAAAAAAGAGAAGATCATAGCTGTTATTCTATCATTCTGTGCGTACAATATTCATAACTCAATGGCATTGCCAATTTTGATGATGGTTGTATCCTCATTTGTGCTACCAAAATTCAAGAACAACTTCAAACTAACAGTCGCGTTCTGGATATGTTCAATCTTTCTAAGTCTGTTCGCAGGTGATTCGCTCGAAACATTCTTTGCAAATCTAGGCTTTGACGATCGTTTGAATAGTTATATTACAGACGAGGAAGATAATGAGATGTTTAGTAACGTTGGTTTCAGATGGGACTTTCTTTTATACGGCATGATGCCAATCATCCTGGGCTGGCACGTCGTAGTTAAGAAGAAAGTTAGCGATAAACCATATTTAATGTTGCTGAACACATATGTTTTATGCAACTCTTTTTGGGTAATGCTTATTCGAGCATCATATTCTAATCGATTTGCATATTTATCGTGGTTTATATATCCTATGTTGTTAGCCTATCCTCTATTAAAACTCCCTATATGGCACAAGCAAGGAGATAAACTCAATTGGATTATGCTTGCAAACGTAGGATTTACTTATTTTATGTGGTTAATTGGCAAATAGTTTTTGTGTATGGCTACACTTACGATTTTTACGCCTGCATATAATCGAGCGCACACCATTGGGCGAACATACGAAAGCCTATGCCGACAGACTTGCAAGGATTTCGAGTGGTTGATTGTTGATGACGGATCAAAAGACAATACTCGCGAGCTCATTGAGGGATGGATTGCTGAGAACAAAATTCCGATTCGCTATATCTATCAACAAAATCAAGGTATGCACGGAGCTCACAATACAGCATATCGAAACATTACGACCGAGCTAAATACATGCATCGACTCGGACGACTATATGCCTGATGATGCAGTGGAAAAGATCATAACATTTTGGCAAGCTCATGGATCGGATAAATATGCCGGCATAGTAGGCCTTGATATTGATGATAAGCATAAGCAACTAATCGGCAAACCATTCCCGGAGAATCTACACGAGACCACACTTTCGGGTTATTATGCAGCAGGTGGATCGGGCGACAAAAAATTAGTCTACCGTACTGATGTAATCAATAATTACCCTGAATACCCCATCTTTGATGGAGAGAGATACGTTGGTTTAGCATATAAATATATGTTAGTTGATCAAGATTACAAGTTACTCACAACTAACACGCCTCTAGTAATTGTTGATTATCAGAGCGACGGTTCAAGCGCAAGTATGTACCGACAATATTGGAACAACCCAAAAGGCTTTGCATTCTTTCGCAAAACAGAGATGTTATGTGCGCCAACATTGAAACGCAAATTTATCTCGTGCATACATTACGTTGCGAGTTGCATCATTAGCAAGAACCGTCGATTCATTCAGGAATCGCCAAGACCTCTTTTAACAATATTGGCTGTACCAATGGGCTATATTTGGTATTTATATATCAAATACAAGGTAAAAACAAGAGCAACATACGTTGTCGCCAATACCAAATAATCAAATGAGAATCCTCCATATAATAACATCACTGCACACAGGCGGGGCAGAAAAACTAATTGTTGATCTAACTCCAAGATTACGAGAGCTGGGGCATTCGGTCGATGTTCTACTTTTTGATGGTAGCAGCACACCGTTCAAGCAGCAATTAGTTGCAGCAGGAATTACGATCTTAGAGTTAAGCAATGGCGGTTCTGTATATAACCCTCTGCATATATTTAAACTTATACCAATTATCCGACAATACGACATTGTCCACACTCACAATACAGCGCCTCAGCTATTTACGGCTATTGCCAATATTTTCGGCAAAACTAAATTAATAACCACCGAGCACAGCACATCAAACCGTCGTAGAGATTTGTGGTGGTATAAGCCGATTGATCGGTTTATGTATAATCAATACAAAGAGGTTATTTGTATCTCTGATCAGGCAGAAGAGAATTTGCGAAACTATCTTGGCAGATGTCGAGCAAATATTTCTACCATATACAACGGTGTGGATATACAGAAATATGCTACTGCTCAGCCGAGTAGCGAACTGAACGATAGTGCGCCGAACTGCAAAAAGATCATTATGGTTGCTGGATTTCGCTATCAGAAAGACCAGGATACACTTATTCGTGCAACAGCACTCTTGCCGAAAAATTTTCATACATTTTTAGTAGGCGACGGAGAGAGAAGAGAATTGTGTGAAAATTTAGCAATCGCAGAAGGAGTAGCTGATCGAGTACATTTTATGGGCATACGTATGGACGTACCCGAATTGCTCAAAACTGCAGATTATATTGTAATGTCATCGCATTGGGAGGGTCTCTCACTCGCTTCAATTGAAGGAATGAGTGTTGGTAAACCATTCCTCGCGAGTGATGTTGATGGATTACGCGAAATGGCCATTAATGCAGGTATTTTATTCCAACATCAGAACGCAACACAATTAGCCGAAGAGATTAAGGGGCTTGATGATAATACGGCTAAGTACCAACAAATTGCTCAACAATGCTTTGACAAGGCGAAATTATTTGATATTGCAATGATGGTCAAAAAATATAATAAGATATATTGCAATGAATAAACTACTTAGACTAAGTACGATTGATGGAAGTTTGAATATGTTGCGCGGGCAACTTGAATTCTTGAATCGAGAATTTGAGGTTGTCGCAGTGGCTGATGACTCAGGAGTGTTACAAGAGGTCGCTCAGCGTGAAGGTGTGCGAACAATCGGCATACCTATGCATCGCGAAATCAGTCTTGCCGCAGATTGCCGTTCGCTCGTCGCTCTCTATAAGCTCTTCCGTCGTGAGCGCCCACACATCGTTCATTCGAACACTCCGAAAGCGAGCCTTCTGTCGATGGTTGCCGCGTGGGCAGCACGTGTTCCTCATCGCATCTATCTGGTTACCGGACTGCGATTCGAAACCACGCACGGCATACTCCGTTTCATTCTCAAAACAATGGAGCGCATTACCTGCTTGTGTGCCACCAAGGTGATTCCCGAAGGCGATGGCGTCAAGGCTACTTTGCGTCGTGAGCACATCACAAGCAAGCCGTTGCAGAAGATTCATCACGGCAACATCAACGGCATTAATCTCGAACACTATGCGCGCACGCTAGAAGTTATGCAACGTGCCGCAGAGATTCGCGGTGGGTCGGAGGATTTTACCTTTATCTTCATTGGCCGAATGGTGCGCGACAAGGGTATCAATGAATTGGTTGCGGCATTCGATCGTCTCAACCGCGAAATGCCTGCCACAAAGTTACTTTTGGTCGGTAAATTCGAAGACGAGTTGGATCCCGTTCTTCCCGCAACTAAGAAGATTATTGAGAATAATCCTAAAATCGAATTCGCCGGGTATCAGAACGATGTGCGACCTTTCTTGGTAGCATCGGACGTGGCGGTTTTGCCTAGCTATCGTGAGGGGTTTCCGAATGTTGTGATTCAGGCAGGTGCGATGGGTTTGGCGCAGATTGTTACCGACATTAATGGTTGCAACGAGGTTGTAGTCGAGGGTCGCAATGGATTGATTATACCGAAGCAGAACGAGGAGGCACTCTATGAGGCAATGCGACGCTTGGCAACAGATCGTGAACTAACTGCACAAATGGCAGCATCGGCGCGTGAGATGGTCGCTACCCGCTTCCGCCAGCAGGACGTCTGGAATGAGTTATTGAAAATGTATAAAAGTCTGTGATAAGATATGTATAGACACTTTTTCAAACGTTTTTTTGACATCTTAATCTCTTTCACCGCTCTTGTTTGTCTTTCGCCCGTGCTGGTCATTGTAACTACATGGTTACATTTTGCCAATAAGGGAGCAGGGGCTTTTTTCCTGCAAGAACGACCGGGAAAGAATGCCAAGATATTCAAAATCATCAAGTATAAAACAATGTCCGATGAACGTGACGCTAATGGCAATCTGCTGCCTGATGCTGAGCGTTTGACAAAAGTGGGACGTTTTGTACGTTCGACATCAATTGACGAATTACCACAGTTGATCAATGTCCTCAAAGGAGATATGTCGTTGATTGGGCCAAGACCGTTATTACCTGAATATCTTCCCTATTACACATCAAGAGAACAATTGAGGCACACCGTACGTCCAGGCATCACAGGTTGGGCACAAGTTAATGGACGTAATCATTTAAAATGGGATGACCGTTTGGAACTAGATGCGTATTACGTAGAGCATATTAGCGTTAAAATAGATTGTAAAATTATTATTCTAACCATTAAAAATGTAATATCCAGTAAAGACATTGACGTTATTACAACAGCTCCAATGTTATACGATGAAAGAGCAAAAAAATAAAAGTATTGGATTTGCTATAGCAACGAAATCACCATTAGCATACAACATTGTTATGTTATATCATAACGAGCTGGCTATGAAAATAGGAAAAGAAATTAGCACTTATAAAGATCTTCCATGCAAAAGTGCAAACTCAAATGACCTTCATAATACAAAAGCCCCTCTATTGAAGGCTGAATGGTCAGAATTAGGTATTGATGACATTAAATGGGACGGTATTAATATAAAGCTTGTTAGGGACGATATCTTTCCTTTCATCGGAGGAGGGAGTAAAGCCCGAAAGGCATTAGCTTACGAATCATTCTTAAAAGACAATGGGTTCGATGCTGTAGTAACCTGTGGAGGAGTCCAAAGCAATCATAACCGAGCAATGGCATTAATGTGCGCTCGTAATGGTTGGAAATGCCATTTATGCATACAAGGATCACAAGAGAGGTTTATGAATGAGAAAGGCAACGCCCTTCTTGTGAGACAAAGTGGTGCCGAATGTGAGTTTATAACTCCAGAAGAAACATCTATTGCTATGGACCGAGCAATGAATAAACTCCGAGCAGACGGATACAATCCATATTATGTTATTGGTGGAGGACATAACCTTCCAGGTGGTGTATGTTTCGTAGATGCAATAAAGAAACTTCGCGCACAATGCGATAAAACTGGATACAAACCAGATTATATATTTCTCGCATCAGGAACTGGATCTACTCAAGCGGGAATAGTTGTTGGACTTGATATCGTTGGTTGGAGCGATGTAAAATGTATTGGAATTTCAATAGCAAGACAGCATGAACGTGGCAAACAGGTGATTACGGATTTTGCCAATATGCTTGCTTCCCATTATGGAATAGATAAAGATTACTCTGATAGAATATTCTTCAATGCTGAATATTTATGTGGTGGATATGAAAAATACACACCAGAATTAGATCAAAACCTTAAACAAGCAATGGTTCAAACCGGAATCGTATTTGATACGACATATTCGGGCAAGGGTTTTTATGGCATGATGCAAGAGATAAAAAAACTCGAGCTACAGAATAAGAATATCATTTTTTGGCACACAGGTGGGATAATGAATATTATGAAATAAGATTATTATGAATATTTTATTTACATGCGCAGGTCGCCGAACATATCTTTTGAAGTATTTTAAAGAAAATCTAACCGATAAAGATATGATAATTGCAACAGATATGCAATTATCAGCTCCAGCTCTACAAATAGCAGATATCAAATTGCAAGTTCCTGCAGTATATGCAGATGACTATGTGGATATTACATTAGGCATATGCAAAAAATACAACATAGATATACTGATTAGTCTTAATGATCTTGAGCTGCCTATTTTGGCTGAAAATAAGGAGAGATTTGAGGACATCGGTGTTAATGTTATTGTATCTGATTTGAATGTCATTGATATATGTTTTGATAAATTTAAAACTGTTCAATGGGTTAAATCATTAGGGTTAAATGCGCCTAAAACATATCTGAGTTTGGACGAAGTAAAAAAAGCAATTGCAGCCGGAGAAATAGAGTTCCCTCTTTTTATGAAACCTCGTTGGGGTTCAGGGTCTATTGGACTAGAAACAATAGACGATATGGAAGAACTTGATGTATATTACAACCTATTAGCAAAAAAAATTAAAAAAACCATCCTGGCATCAGCATCAGTAGGGAATGAATTTATCATTATTCAAGAGAAACTTACTGGTAATGAATATGGATTGGATATAATGAACGATCTAAATGGTAAAAATATTGGTATTTCAGTAAAGCAGAAATTAGCGATGCGTGCAGGTGAAACTGACAAGGCTATTACTTGCGATATACCAGAAATTCACGAAATGGGGTGTAAAATTGGAAATGCATTAAAACACATCGGTAATCTTGATGTGGATATTATGCAGCGAGCGAATGGTGATTATTGTATTTTGGAATTAAATCCGCGCTTTGGCGGCGGTTATCCATTTAGTCATGAGGCTGGTGTCAATCTTCCCAAAGCAATAATACAGTGGGTCAAAGGAGAACAAGTAGATTCAAATATTCTCACTCCTAAATACAATAAGACATTCGCAAAAAATGATTATCTTGTGGAAGTGAAGTAAATAAAGAGAGTCCTAATAGAGATTTACATCACAGCAATATAAATCAATAGCTAATATATAAAACAACCGAATATACAATGCAAGACAGAATCCTGCTTTCGTTGGCGCAGATGGGTGGCAGCGAGCAGAAATATATTCAAGAGGCGTTCGATACAAATTGGATCGTTCCTCTCGGCCCAAACGTGAATGGGTTTGAGAACGATTTGAAGGATTTTCTTGGTCAAAATCGCAGTGTTGTGGCTCTTTCGGCCGGAACTGCGGCTATTCATTTGGGGCTTTTGCAATTAGGCATAGGCGAAGGCGACGAGGTTATTTGTCAATCGTTTACATTCGCAGCATCAGCCAATCCGATCAAATATCTGGGAGCTAAACCCATCTTCGTCGATAGCGAAGAGGATACGTGGAATATCTCACCTGAGTGGCTCGAAAAAGCAATCATCGATCGAAAAAGTGTAACAGGTAAATACCCCAAAGCGATTATACCGGTACATCTGTACGGAATGCCCGCAAAAATGGACGAGATTTGCGCGATAGCCAATAAATACAATATTCCGATTATGGAAGATGCGGCTGAGGCAATTGGCTCAACTTTCAAGGGTCGTCAATGTGGCACTTTCGGTGAATTTGGCGCGTTATCGTTCAACGGCAACAAAATGATTACCACATCGGGTGGTGGCGCATTGATTTGTCGCACTGAGGAAGAGGCTAAACAAACTATGTTCTTTGCGACTCAGGCTCGTGAAAATCGCCCCTACTACTACCACGAGCACATTGGCTACAACTACCGTATGTCGAACATTTGTGCGGGTATCGGTCGTGGTCAGATGGAGGTTTTGGATCATCACATTGCACGTCGCCGTGCTATTCACGCGCTTTATACAGAGTTGCTTGCAGAGTGTGACGGCATTAGCGTCAAACAGAATCCCTCAACGGATTTCGGCTCAAACTTCTGGCTCACGTGTATCGAGGTTGATCCCGCAAAATGCAACGGCAAGACAGCTGACCACATCAGAGTACATCTCGAATCGCACAATATCGAGTCGCGTCTTCTGTGGCGTCCAATGCATATGCAACCTGTATTTGCCGATTGCCCATACTACGGCGACGGAACCAGCGAGCGCATTTTCGAGCGCGGTCTATGCTTACCTTCGGGATCTTCGCTGACTGACGAGCAGATAACCTTTGTGGCAGATAGTATCAAAAAGTTTATTAGTGAATAGTATTTCCGACATACTTTTTCTTCTCACGCGCGTCGGGCTTGGAGGCGAGGCGGCGTGGAAGTGGATTGGAGAGAAGATCGATTGGAGGGCGGTCATTAAATTGGCTGCGGCTCAGGGTGTTTTGGCTATTGCGTGGGACGGTTTGCAGCGGTTGATCACCAACAACCAAATTCCCGCCAACGAGCTCCCCTCTCGCGACATCTTGTTGCGTTGGTTAGCCAATACCGACAGCATCGAAAAGAGTTACGCCAAGCAGAAGGCAGCCATTCGGAAGCTCGCCACGTTCTACAATCGCAACGGGTTCGAGATGATGCTCTTGAAGGGCTACGGATTGAGCCTTTGCTACCCTACGCCCGAACACCGTCCGTGTGGCGATATTGATATTTGGTTATATGGTCGTCAGCAGGAGGCCGACACGCTGTTGAGCCAAAAGCACGGTGTGAAGATCAATGAGGATAAACATCATCACACGACATTCACCGTGAATGGCATTTTGGTCGAGAATCACTGCAACTTCCTCAACATCAACTCACACAACTCGAATGTGGAGTTTGAGCAGATACTGCGTGCGGTGGTTGAACGGGAGCCCAGCACAAAGATCGACATTGATGGTGAGAGTGTTGCTCTCCCCTCGCCCAACTTCAATGCGTTGTTTCTGTTGCGCCATAGTGCAGGGCACTTCGTTACGGCAGAGACGGTTTTACGACATTTGTGCGATTGGGCGGTATTTGTGTCGCGTTATGGCAATGAGGTCGATTGGGCTCGGATAAACGAGATTGCTAAGCGATTCAATCTTGACCGTTTTCTTGCGATTTCGAATCGCATCTGCGTGGAATATTTGGATATCGACGCATCGAAATTTGGCGGAATTATAAGCGACGAAACGGCTCTTACTCAGCGAGTTTTAGGCGACATTATCGAGCCGGAGTTTACCCGCGACTGCCCGAGTGGCAATGTACTGCAAGTTGTTGCCTTTCGCGCACGTCGCTGGTGGGCAAAGAGGTGGAAACATCGTTTGGTCTACAACGATTCGCTCGTCGGAATATTTTTCAAGCGCATTGTAGGCTACGCGATCAATCCCAAAAGCATTTGGAAATAGCGCGCGAGGGTTGTATGAAAATAACGACCGCCGATCTCTGTTGCTGAGGTCGGCGGTATTAATTTGCAGTGTGGAGCAGTTATTTCGACTGCTTTTTGTGGTGTTCGAGAGGGTTGCCCTCGACATCGCAAGCCGAGCAGTTGCCGTGGCAACCGACATCCTTACAATCGGCGTCGGCCATATCCTCGCGCGACTCCTGAACGGCACACTTAATGCCACGCTCCTGCATATGGCGGTTGGTCGAAATCTCCGAGTCGATGTTGTGCCCCTTGAAAATTAGAGTCAGCGACATTCCCAAAACAAACAAGCCAACAGCTGCTATCGAAATCAATATTACGGTGAGTACGGGTGACATAATGCTATTTTTAAAATATTAACGTAAAAACTTTTGCGCTTTACGTTGCAAATATATAAATTTGTAAGCGTAATTTGCAAATTATTCACTATGAAGATTATTATTGCGGGTGCCGGTGACGTCGGTTGCCATTTGGCGCGTATGCTCAGCGGCGACAACCACGAAATAACTGTGATTGAGAGCGATCGCAAGCTCTTGGGAGATGTTGCAGCGGTGGCTGATCTGCTCACCGTAGAGGGTGATTGCACCTCGTTTGCTACGCTCAGAAAAGCGATTGTGCGCAAGGCCGATCTGTTCATTGCGGTCAATCACGAGGAGGAACGCAACATCATTTCGGCAATTTTGGCCAAGCAGATGGGTGCAAAGAAATCGATCGCACGCATCGACCACAACGAATATCTCGAACCAAATAATAAGGAGGTCTTCATCAATCTGGGTATCGACTACCTATTCTACCCCGAGAAGATCGCTGCCCGTCAGGTGATCAAGCTCCTTGGTCACACCGCAACCACCGAGTATGTCGATTTCTCGAACGGAAAACTCTCGCTCGTAGTGTTCCGCCTCGATCCTTCGTCGGATCTGGTGGGTCACACCCTGCTCTCGTTCACCGAGAAACAGCAACCGCTGAGTTACCGAACCGTTGCCATTACGCGAGATGGTCGCACGATCATTCCCCACGGCAACGACACCTATATGGAGGGTGATATGGTCTATATCATCACCAAGGAGGATAGCGTCAAAGAGGTTATGGCATTCTCGGGGCAAAGCAACATCGACATCAACAACCTGATGATTCTGGGTGGTAGCCAGATTGGTCAGCGCATCGCATTGGAGTTGCAGGACAAGGTGAATATCAAGCTGGTGGAGTACGTTGCCGACAAGGCGTACAAGTTGGCCGAGACGCTCGACTCGACGCTCATCATCAACGAAGACGGCCGAAACATCGAGGCAATGATGGAGGAGGGTCTGTCGAATATGGACGCCTTTGTGGCGGTTACGGGACGATCGGAGACCAACATTCTGGCGGCGATGCTTGCCAAGCGTATGGGCGTCAAGAAGGTGATTGCCGAGGTCGAGAACTTCAACTACATTAAGTTGGCCGAGAGTATCGGCATCGACACGATCATCAACAAGAAGCTTATCACGGCAAGTAACATCTTCCGCTTCACGCTCTCGACCGACGTTCAGGCGATCAAGTGTCTGACGGGTAGCGAGGCCGAGGTGCTCGAATTTATCGTTAAGCCCAACTCGCCCGCAACGAAGGCAAAGGTGAAGGATCTGGACTTCCCGAGTGAGGCTATCCTGGGCGGTATCGTGCGTGGCGACAAGGTCTTTATCGCGGTGGGCAACACCGAGATTCAGGCCTACGACCGTGTGGTGGTGTTCGCTATGCCCAATACGATTGCAAAGATCGGTAAATATTTCAACTAAGTATGTCAGTTAGAGGCAAAATAATACGTTGTTTCTTTGAGCCACGCCGCGCACAGTTGCGTCGCGCACTGGCCGATCCTCTGACTACGCAACGCGATCAACTGCGCTGGTTGCTCGAACGTGGTAGCCACACCGAGATTGGTCGCCGATACGATATGAGTTCGATCAAGTCGATCGAGCAGTTCGAGGCGCGTGTCGATACATTCGACTACGACGCTTACAGCCACTATATCGACCGAGCACGTCGCGGCGAACGCGATGTGGTGTGGAATGGCGAGGTGCATTGGTTTGCGCGCTCGTCGGGTACGACCGACCGCAGCAAATATATTCCCGTGACACAAGATGGTCTGCGTCGCTCGCATACGCGCGGAACGCGAGATGTGGCGGCAATTGCGTCGGCTCTGTTTCCCGACACCAGCGCCTATGACGGCAAACTGCTCACGTTGGGCGGTTCGCGCCGCGTCGAGCGTGAGGGCGAAAGGGCACTGACGGGCGATCTGTCGGCTATATTGATCGAGAACTCAAAGAATGTTAGTGGCTGGTTTCGCACTCCGACACGCGACATTGCCTTGATTGCCGACTTCGATGAGAAGATCGAGGCTATCTGCCGCCAGACCACAAAGCAGAACGTCACGTGCTTTGCAGGTGTTCCGTCGTGGAACCTGATGTTGATGCGCAGAATTTTGGAGTACACCGGCAAGCAGTCGATCTGCGAGGTGTGGCCCAACTTGGAACTGTTTGTTCATGGCGGAGTTGGCTTTGCGCCCTACGCCGAACACTATAAGCGCATTATCCCATCGGAGAGAATGCGTTATATGAATACCTATAATGCCTCGGAAGGTTTCTTCGCAATGGCCGATGCCTCGGAACAGGAGGATATGTTGCTGATGGTCGATTACGGCACATTCTATGAGTTCGACAACGGGCACGAGATCGTTCCGCTTGAAGGTGTACGCGTGGGCGAGGATTACGAGATGATCATCACCTCGTGCAACGGTTTGTGGCGTTACCGAATTGGTGACACGGTGACCTTCACCTCGACCAAGCCCTATCGAATCCGTATTTCGGGTCGTACGAAGCAGTATCTCAACGTCTTTGGCGAGGAGTTGATGGTGTCGAACACGGAGCAGGCCCTGAGCTACGCTTGTCGTGAGTGTGGCGCCAATGTGGGCGATTATACCGTTGCGCCCGTCTATATGACCGACCGCGAGCAGGGGCGCCACCAATGGATCATCGAATTTACGCACCGACCCGCAGATATGGCTCGCTTTGAGCAGTTGCTCGACGAGGAGTTGCAGCGCGCAAATTCGGACTACGAGGCCAAGCGCCACAGCACATTGGCAGCACCTCAGTTCACCATTGTCGATGAAGGAACATTCCTCGGTTGGCTTGCATCACAAGGCAAGGCCGGCGGACAGAACAAGGTGCCTCGACTGGCTAATGATCGACGCTACATCGACCAAATTGAAAAGTATATTAACAAATAACCCACACAAAAATTTATGTACATAGCAATAGCAGGCAACATCGGTAGCGGCAAGACCTCACTTACGGAGATCCTGACCGAGCACTACAAGGCTACGGCCTACTTCGAGGATTCGAACAACCCTTATATCGGTGATTTCTACGAGGATATGAACCGCTGGTCGTTCAATTTGCAGGTCTATTTCCTCGGCGCTAAGATCAACCAGCAGGTGGCAATGCTCGACACCAAAGGCGATATCATTCAGGATCGTACGATCTATGAAGACGCTCATATCTTTGCCAGCAACCTACACCAGATGGGTCTGATGTCGTCGCGCGACTTCTCGACCTATATGAACATCTTCAAAATGGCTACCAACCTCGTGCCTGCACCCGATCTGCTGATCTACCTACGCGCAAGCGTGCCGACGCTCATCAACCAGATTCGCAAACGCGGTCGCGACTACGAAATGTCGATCGACGAGGGTTATCTCTCGCGTCTGAACGACAAGTATAACGATTGGGTCGATAATATCTACGAGGGCGAGGTGCTGACGATTGATATCGACAACACCGATTTCGTTGCCAATCGCGAGGCCGTTGACGCCATCGTTGCACACATCGATATGGTACGCGCCAAGTTGGCCGCTAAATAAGCTCGCTATGCCCCAACTGCCCGAAAAATTCATCGCAACGCTCTCGGCTGAGCTCGGAGCGGAGGAGTGCAAAGCCCTTTGTGCGGCACTCGATACACCCGCGACCGTAGCCATTCGTCTGCACCCCGACAAGCCTTCGAAGGCCACCGAGGGAGCACGACCGATTGCGTGGAGTCAGGGCGGTTACTATCTCGATGAACGACCTTCGTTCACGACCGATACGGCATTTCATGCGGGAGCATACTACGTTCAGGAGCCCTCGTCGCAATTCGTGGGTCATCTGTTGCGCCCGATTGTCGAGCGCAATGCCAACATTCGTCTGCTCGACCTCTGTGCCGCCCCTGGTGGCAAATCAACCCTCTATTCGTCGCTTGTGGGTTGCGATGGATTGGTGGTTGCCAACGAGATCAACCGACAGCGAGCGGCGGTATTGGCTGACAACATTCGCAAATGGGGCGTGGGAAATGTGGCCGTAACTAACAACGACCCGTCGCATTTTGGCGGCTTTGAACAGTGGTTCGATGTGGTGGCTGTCGATGCACCCTGCTCGGGCGAAGGTATGTTCCGCAAGACGCCCGAAGCGCGCGACGAATGGAACGACGGCTCGGCGGCGATGTGTGCCGATCGACAACTGAAAATTCTGCAAGACATCTGGCCGACACTCCGTGCCGGCGGAACGATGATTTATAGCACTTGTACCTTCAATCGTTCGGAAGATGAGGGGCTGCTCGAACGCTTCACCGAGTGGGTTGGTGACGAGGAGTTGGAGTCGGCTGACGAGGTGGCGATTGGCGAGGATTGGGGCATTGTCTGCGGGCGCGTGGGCGTGTGGCAGACCTTCCGTTTTATGCCCCATCGGGCCGAGGGAGAGGGTTTCTTTGCGGCAATAGTACGCAAGTCACCCGACGCAGGAGGTAAATCGCGTAACCCAAAGAGCCGAAAGTCGATATTCACTGCACCCGACAAGCGAACGGTGGCCGAATTGGAGCATTGGGTTAAGGAGCCGCAAAAGATGAAGTGGGCAGCCATAAACGACACATATTACGGCTATTATGCCTCGCACGCAGAGGATATGAAGGTATTGGCAGAGGCAATGACCGTGATTCATTCGGGCGTGTGTATGGGTCAGATATTCAAGGGGCGACTTAAACCAGACCATTCGTTGGCAATGTTCACCGAGCTTAATATCAACGCAATAACTGCCGTCGAGGTGGATCACACGACAGCTCTCGAATATCTGCGCAGAGGCGACATTGGCGTTTGCGAGGGTATGGTCGAGGGTATCAATCTGCTCTGCTCAGATGGTCTGCTGCTTGGTTGGATCAAAAGAGTAGGTAATCGCTCGAACAATTTGTACCCCAACTCGTTGCGAATTCTGAATTTTTGATTATCTTTGCAACATCGCGTAGGCGCACACGCGCCCGACGCTCACACAAAACTATATCAAACTGAGGTCGATCCGTATGGCTAAGAAAATGTTCTACTCGATGGGTGAAATCGCCGAAATGTTCGACGTAAAACCCTCATTGCTGCGTCATTGGGAGGCGAAATTCGATATTCTGCGCCCTCACAAAAATAAGAAGGGTAACCGTATGTTTACCCCCGAAGATGTCGAAAATCTGAAACTGATCTACCACCTGGTCAAGGAGCGCGGTATGACCCTTGCCGGTGCTGCACAATATCTCAAAAATGGAATCACCGACACGATGCGCCGCGATATGGAGTTGCTCGACCGATTGCAGAAGATTCGTGCCGAGCTGGTCGAGGTGCGCGAGCAGTTGAAAGATGTGCCTGACGGCTACACCGTAGTCGAGGTGGCTCAGGCCGAGCCCGAGGAGGAGATGGCGATGATTGAGCCCGAAGAGGAGATCGTAATTGAGAAGGCTACCGAGGAGGTTGCGCCCGTAGTGACCGAGGAGGTTATCGAGGAGATAGTAGAGCCGATCGAAGAGGAGGAAGAGGAAGAAGAGATAGAGGTCGAGGAACTTGTTGAGTTGATTATCGACGAGGAGGAGCCTATCGAGGAAGAGATTCCCGCAGAGGAGGTCGTAGCAGAGGAGCCTGCTGAGGATCCCGAGGAAGAGCTCGTAGCAGAGGTCGCTGAGGAGCCCGCCGAGGAGGCTATCGAGGCACAACCGGAGGAACCGGCCGATTCGACTCCGCGTCCGCGTGGAGCCAAGGGTGGTCGTCGCAGCAAAAAGCAGGAGGCAAAACTCTTCGAGGTGAAGCCCGAAAAGCAGCGCCCGATTGCCCCGTTCTTCGATCAAACACTTTTCTAAAACAACACGAAGATGAAGGTTCGAGATATAGCTACTGCATTGGAGGAGTTTGCTCCGCTGCCGTTGCAGGAGAGTTACGACAACGCCGGTCTGATCGTTGGCTCGGCTGACGATGAGGTGACGTGTGCCCTGCTCTGCGTCGATATCACCGAGGAGGTGATGGACGAGGCTGAGGCGTGCGGTGCCGATATGATCGTGGCGCACCACCCCATTATCTTCAACCCCATAAAGCGACTCAACGGCACGACCTACATCGAGCGAGTTGTGGCTCGCGCTATCCGTCGCGGCATTGCACTCTACGCCTGCCACACCAATCTGGATAGCACCGAGGGCGGTATGAGCTGGCGATTGGCCGAGATGCTCGGTATCGAGAATCTGCACGTTCTGGAATCTACGCGCAAGGATCAGCCAGAGGTTGGGTTTGGTGTTGTGGGTACGCTACCCCAGCCCGAGCCTACGTTGGAGTTTCTGGCACGAATGAAAAGCACGCTCAATGTTGGCGCGGTGCGTTACAGCCGAATCAACACTCCGACCATCGAGCGCGTGGCTCTTTGCACGGGTGCAGGAGCATCGCTGATGAGTGAGGCACGCAAGAGTGGCGCGCAACTTTATATCGCTGCCGACTTCAAGTATAACAACTTCTTGGACGCCGATCGCGACCTGATTATTGCCGATATCGGACATTTTGAGAGCGAATATTGCGCAATTCAGCTGATGTTTGATGTTTTATCAAAAAAATTACCTAACTTTGCGCTCCGCAAAAGCGCAAACGCGACAAACCCGATAAATTATTTAGTATAAACAGATATGGCACAGAAAAAAACAACCGAAGTCGACTACTCGATGCACGACAAAATCATCGCGCTCTACGAGTTGCAGAAGATCGATAGCAAAATCGACGAGATCGACAAGATCAAGGGTGAGCTGCCTCTCGAAGTGCAGGACCTCGAAGACGAAATCGCCGGCCTGAACACTCGTATCGAGAACATCAATGGCGAGATCGAGGAGCTTACAAGCCTCACTAAGCAGCGTAAACGCGAAATCGAAGAGGCTAAGATGTTGATCGCGAAATATACCGAGCAGCAGAACAACGTACGCAACAACCGCGAGTACGATGCGCTGACTAAGGAGATCGAGTATCAGAACCTCGAAATCGAGTTGGCTGAGAAGCGACTGAAAGAGTATTCGGCTGAAATCCGCAACAAGAAGCGTGTAGCAGAGGAGGCAGAGGCTACCGTTGCTGATCGCAACATCGACCTCGAAGCTAAGCGCAAGGAGTTGGACGGCATCGAGGCTGAGACCGCTAAGGAGGTCGAGGTACTGCGTGCTCAGGAGGCAAAGGCTCAGGAGGTTATCGACGAGCGTCTGCTGACTGCCTACAACCGCATCCGTTCGAACGTACGCAACGGTCTGGCTGTTGTAACTATCAAGCGTGACGCTTGTGGTGGTTGTTACAACCGCATCCCGCCCCAGCGCCAGGCAGAGGTACGTCTGGGCAAGAAGATTATCGTCTGCGAGTATTGCGGTCGAATCTTGGTTGCTGACCCTGAGGAGGAGTAGGATTCAATTCCGAATTCACGATTACGCCGCGCTCATTTCGAGTGCGGCGTTTTGTTTGCGAGTAGGCGCACTCTCGGTGGCTGGGGGGGGGGGTGCGACTTTTGTCGCACGAGCCACCGAGAGTGTGGCGATTTTAGCAAAAATCGCCTTGTTTTGCATTTTTAGTGCGAAAAAATTTGGATTTGTCAATAAATTTTGTTTTTTTGCAAAAACGTGATTTTCAGCACAAAAAAACTCACAATTATGAAGAAGTATTTACTTATCCTTATCGTGGTTATTTTCTGCTTGCCGAACGAGGGTTTTGCGCAAGGGCACCACAATACTTATGAGTGGGAACAGCATATAGCCAACATAAATCATCGTCAATTTTTTGGCGAGTCAAAGGCATATCGCAGTGATTACAAAAATAGGTATACGATGATTTATTACAGATACGCTGCCGAAAGTGTCACCGATGAAACTACGGGTATGACCACGATTACGTGGGAAGATGGCGCAAAGTATTACGGTCAAACCTATTTTGGTGAAATTCGAGGAATAGGCACAATTATTTACCCCGATAGTAGCCGTTATTGTGGTGAATGGAAAAAGGATCAGCCAAACGGTAACGGTTCATTTATCAGCCCCGAAGGTATTGCTTTTACGGGCAAATTTAAGAACGGAGTTCCGCACGGCAAATGCGTAATGCAAGACATCGACGGGCGCAAATACTCGGCTCGTTGGGTGCGCGGAGTTCTGAAAGAGAAATCAATCAAACCCCTCAAAGAGAAAAAGTAAATCACACGTTTTGAAAACGTGTCAAGTTCTATGGCTCACCCTACGAGCGGTCGCCCCAGCCACAAAACTTGGATAGATCCCCAAAAACAACAAACCACGCCCTGCGAGCGTGGTTTTGTTTTGTCCGAAATCGGTCAGAATCGCCAACCGACCAACATCTGCAATGCTCCCGTCTTGACACTACTGCCAACACTGACCGAATTGAGGCCCATCAAATAGCGACCTTCGAGAATCAAACCAAAGTCGAAATCGTAGCTCAGACCACAAATAAAATCGGCGTGAAAACGATTGGTCTTCTGTTTCAGGCTGAGAAAATCGTCCGAGGCAAGTTTCTGCTTAGCCGACACGCGATAGGCAATCTGACCGCCAACCTCAAAGTTCAACCCATCAATCAGGTAGAACTTTGCCAGCACGGGCATCGTCAGGTAATCGAGGCGGAATTTCTCGCTCACACCACCAACATTGGTATTGAAACCCTGCTGCGAATAGAGCATCTCGCCCTGAATCGCAAACCAATCATTGACCCAGCGCGATGCAAATGCACCAACGACAAGTCCTGCACGCATTTTGGAGCCCTCAACCCCATTTGCCGACGAAATTGAGATACCGGCCTTCGGTCCGAATCCCCAAGTCTGAGCCTGCGTAGCCACACTCACGGCCACAACGGCTAAAAGCGAAAGTAGAATCTTTTTCATAATAGACTGTTTTAGTCGATAATTATAGTTCATTATCGTGTTTACACCCTTTCGGTTGCAATAAAAATGCCAAATTTTAGTACCTTTGTGCTCGTATAATCAGCTCACGAACGCTATGCCAACGTATGCCGAAATAATCAACCGAATGAGGTGCGCCGCCGCTCGAAACTACAACGAACGCGAGGCTCACTCGTTAGCTTTATGGGCCGTCGAAGCACTGACAGGCGCCGACCGCGTGAAGTTGCTGGTCGATGCGAGTGCCGAGGTCGAGCGTGTGGATATGGCCGAGGTGGATCGCTACGAGCGTGAGCTGGCAGAGGCGCGTCCGATACAATATATTATAGGTCGAGCCGACTTCTGCGGGCTGCAATTCGCAGTCGGCGAAGGTGTGCTCGTGCCACGCCCCGAAACCGAAGAGTTGGTGCAATGGGTGGCCGAGGAGTGCCCCACAGCGCAACGTGTGCTCGACATCGGCACGGGTAGCGGAGCGATTGCCGTTGCGTTGGCAAAGTTTCTTCCGACGGCAGAAGTTGTGGCGATGGATATCTCGGAGGTGGCACTCGACTATGCCGCACGCAATGCCGCAACGAACGGCGTGCAGGTGCAGGTGGTGCAGGGCGATGCGCTGGGCGAATGGTGGCGCGAGTTCGAGGAACTGGATGTGGTGGTGTCGAATCCGCCATACGTGCCCGAATCGGATCGAGCGGCGATGCATCGCAATGTGCGCGACTATGAGCCCGATTTGGCGCTGTTTGTTCCCGATGACGACCTGCTCCGATTCTATCGCGCGATTGCCGAGGGTGCGGCCCACGCGTTGCGAAAAGGAGGTGCGCTCTACTTCGAGATTTACGAAAATGCAGCCGAGCAGATGATCGAAATGCTCACCGAGCAGGGTTGGACCGAGATCGAACTGCGCCGCGACTTTAACGATAAAAACCGAATGATCAGATGTCGGAAGAGATAATCAAACGCCGCACTCGCACGGCTGACCAAGCCTATGTCGCATTGGCCCGATTGTGTGCCCGCGCCGAGAAATCGAGCGGCGACGCACGACGCCTGATGCGCACGTGGGGCGTGCCCGAATCGGAGCGTGAGGGAGTGTTGCAAAGGCTTCTGCGTGAGCGATTCATCGACGACAGTCGCTATGCCTCGGCATTCGTGCGCGACAAGATTGCACTGAGTGGTTGGGGGCCCTACAAGATCCGCACGGCATTGGCTGCCAAAGGCGTTGCGCGCGAGGTGATCGACGAGGCTCTGGGCGAATGCGACCGCACAAAGATGGACAGCCGACTCGAACAGATGTTGCAGCGCAAGCTCGGATCGTTGCGCGGAGGAACGCCCTACGAGCGTCGTGCAAAGTTGATGCGATATGGACTTTCGCTCGGATATGACTACTCGACCGTAGCTGATCGAGTTGAAGAATTGATTAAAGAAATTGACTAAATATGAAACGATTAACCATACTACTCATTGCATTGTTCGCTGCGGCAACTGCCTCAGCACAGGGCGATTCGACTCGATACCGCTATCCGCTCAATCTCAAACCGCTCTATTCGGCAGGTTTTGCCGAGATGCGTCCCAACCACTTCCATTCGGGTGTCGATCTCAAAACCGAAGGCGTCGAGGGTCATCCGCTCTTCTCGATTGCTGACGGCGAGGTGGTGCGCATCGGTGTACAGCCTGGTGGCTACGGTCGCGTGCTCTATATTCAGCACCCCGATGGTAACACCTCGGTATATGCTCATATGCAGCGCTTTGCCGAGCCTATCGAGCGATTCATTCAAGCCGAGCGTTATCGCTTGCGTCGCAACTTAGGCGACTTCTACCCCGCTGCGGGTCAGTTCCGCGTGAAACGTGGCGAGCAGATCGGCAAGGCAGGCAACTCGGGTTCGTCGGGCGGTCCGCACGTCCATTTCGAGATCCGCAAAACCGCAACCCAAGAGACCCAGAACGTCATTGTCAAAGAGATGATTCCTGCCGTTGACGACATCGCTCCGCTGATTATGCGAGTACACTACATCGAGGTCGATACGGTACGTGGCGTGGCAGTCAATGCACCACGCAGAACGCTGGGTGTCAAGCGAGTAGAACCTACGGTCTATACCGCAGCCTCGGAAGACGCATTCGGTGTCGGCCAGAAGGGTTACTTCGTGCTCGAAGCTTCGGATCGCCGCAACAATGTGTCGAATACGTTCGGTTTGTACCGCGTCACGGCACGCATCGATGGCGAGGTTTTCTATGAGTATCGTATGGACGGCTTTACGTTCGATCTGTCGCGCTACTGCAACGCCGTAAGCTACTACCCCATCAAACGCAACTCGCGTAATGAGGTCTTTCGTTTGGCACAGCTCGACGGCAACATCTTCCCCTACAAGCAGATGCGCAATCGAGGTATAATCACGACAACCAAAGGTCAGCAACGCACGATCGAGATCGAGTGCGAAGATGAGTGCAACAACATCTCGCGCCTGACCTTCACGATCGAAGGTCGTGGCGAGCAGGCCTCGTTCCGTGCCAAGGTCGATTCGACAGCGCTAGTGGCAAGCAACCGCTCGACATTCACTCACACGGCAGACGGTCTTTCGATCCGCATTCCGTCGGGTGCGCTCTATGAGCCGATCTTCTACACTCAATCGATCAATAGCCGACTGAACACCGAAATGGTCGAGCGCAACGACTCGACACTATTGGTGCTGTCGGATATCTATGAGGTGGGTGACGCAAATGTGCCCCTGCAAAAGTCGGCACGTATCACCATTCGCGGTTTCGTGCCCGAGAATCTGCGTCGCTACACCACTATCGCAGGCGTGGGCAACAACGGAGGTCTGTGGCACGCCGGAGGCCGCTACCGCGATGGCGCAGCAAGCCTTTCGACCCGCTCGTTCGGTCGCTACTGTCTGGTTGCCGATTTGGAGGCTCCGACGATAGTTGAGCCGTTCGCGTCGGGAGCCGATATGAGCAAGACGAAGAGCGTTTCGTTCCGTCTGCGCGACAACTTCTCGGGCGTCAATTCGGTGGTGCTGACCATCGACGGCAAATGGGCTCCCTGGGATCGCAAATCGTCGGGCAGTCCGATCGTTCATACGTTCGATGACGAGCGTTTCGGCCGCGATCGCAACCACACTATGCGTTTGACAGTAACGGACGGCGTAGGCAACACAACCGTTTGGGAAGCAGAATATTACAGATAAGAGATTTATGCGCAGAAAATTAGATTATGATTGGTTGCTGTTCGACCTGGACGGCACGCTGACCGACCCCTTCGAAGGCATCACTCGCTCGGTCGAATATGCGCTCAATGCCTTCGGTATCGAGGTCGAGGATCGTCGCACGCTGGCACCATTCATCGGACCGCCGCTGGTCGAATCGCTCACCGAGCGTTATGGTTTTACGATGGAGGACGCAGTGGCCGCCGTGGCGAAATATCGCGAATATTTTGCAGTCAAAGGTTTGTACGAGAATGAACTTTTCGAGGGTATTCCCGAGTTGCTCAATGATTGTCGCAAGGCGGGTTACAAGATCTCAATGGCAACCTCGAAGCCGACTCATTATGCCAAAATCATTGCCGAACACTTCGATATTGCTCGCTACTTCGATGCCATTCACGGCAGTTCGCTCGACGGCTCGCGCATAACCAAATCGTCGGTTGTCGAAGAGGCCGTACGTGAGGAGGGGCTCGATCCGGAACGAGCGTTGATGATTGGCGATCGCCGCCACGATGTCGAAGGCGCACGCGAGCACGGAATCAAAACTGTCGGTGTGCTCTATGGCTACGGCTCGCTCGAAGAGCACACGGCTGCGGGAGCCGCCTATATTGCGAAGGATCTCGACGAGTTACGAGAGTTGCTGATCGCAGAATAAACAAACGCGCCGAGGATCACCCCTCGGCGCGTTTTGCATTGTTAGCTTTATCCGATTACATCGCAGCCTTCTCAGCCTCGATCACGTCAAACATCGTTTTGAACGTGTAGCCCTTCTCGCTCAGGCGGTCGATGATGTCGCCCAAATGGTTGTAGGGACGATCCTCATCGGTGCGGTCGGGATAGTTCATCGCGTGGATCAACAGCACAACACCGTTGAAGCTATTCTCCTCCTCGAACTTCCACAGATTGTCGAGAATCATCTCGGTCGAGTGGTAGATCTCGGTGCCGGGGCTTGTCCAGTCCATACCCGTCAGCATACCGCTAGTGGGATTAACCAGACGATATCCCAGCTCGGTCATCACATCAACCGACTCCTGATTATAGGTTTCGTAGGGAGGAATCAACCAGCAGTACTGCTCCTTGGTCAAACCGAAGCGCTCCAACTCCTGCTCCATACGAGCAAAGTCGCGACGGATCGAGTCAGCCGTTACCAACGAAATCGAAGGATCGTTCTCATCGACAAACAGCAAGTGCGCAAACGAGTGAGCCGAAAGGTAGTGGCCCTCGTCGATGATGCGCTGGATCGGCTCCTGATAGCGATCGACCGTGAAGCAGACACCCGTCGGGAAGAACGAGCCCTTTACACCCTTCTCTTTCAGCGTGTTGAGCACGGGCACAATGCCATCGAAATTCTCGAAATAGCCCGAATCCGACTCGCTATAATGAGCCGTAAAGACCAAATAGACGCTCTTCTCATCGGGATTGATACGCTCAACCACACCACATTCGTCAGTGACGAATACGGGAGCAGCGCTCTTGGTGTTACAATTGCAAGCAACCATCGTCACAGCTGCCGCAAGCACTGCAATGCAGGCAAAAAATCGTTTCATAATTCTATTATTTAGTTAGTTAGCAATGTTGTTCGTATTATCGAAAATCTCGCGCAGGAATTGACCCGTGTAGCTATCGGCCACCTGTGCGACTTCGCGTGGCGAGCCCTCAGCAACCACTCGACCACCGGCCGCACCACCCTCGGGGCCAATGTCGATCAGGTGGTCCGCCACCTTGATTACGTCTAAGTTATGTTCGATCACTATGGCCGTATTGCCTCGATCAACCAACTTCGAGATCACCTCCAAAAGTTGCTTCACGTCCTCGAAATGGAGTCCCGTAGTCGGCTCATCGAGGATATAGAGCGTGCGACCCGTATCGCGCTTAGCCAGCTCGGCCGAGAGTTTAATGCGCTGACTCTCACCGCCCGACAACGTTGTACAAGGCTGACCGAGGGTCAAATAGCCCAAGCCCACCTCTTGTATCGCGCGCAGCTTTGTGGCAATCGACGGTATCGACTCGAAGAACTCGACCGCACGATTAATCGTCATATTGAGCACATCGTTGATACTCTTGCCCTTATACTTGACTTCGAGCGTTTCGCGATTGTAGCGACGACCGCCACACACCTTACACGACACATAGACGTCGGGCAGGAAATTCATCTCGATGGTCTGCACGCCCGCACCTCGGCACTCCTCGCAACGACCGCCACGAACATTGAACGAGAATCGACCCGCCTTGAAACCACGCACCTGAGCGTCGGGCGTAGCCTCAAACAACTTGCGAATATCGGCAAAAACGCCCGAATAGGTTGCCGGATTGCTACGTGGCGAACGACCAATCGGCGACTGATCGACCACCACAAGTTTGTCAATATGTTCGATGCCCTCAATCGACTCATAGGGCAGAGGCTGATCCAACGAACGATACAGCTCGCGGCTGAGAATCGGGCGCAGGGTTTCGTTCACGATCGACGACTTGCCACTACCACTCACGCCCGTGACGCAGATAAACTTACCGAGCGGGAAGCTCACCGTCACGTTCTTCAAGTTGTTACCCGTCGCACCGTGCAACGTGATCGACTCGCCACTACCCTCGCGCAGCTGTTCGGGCATCGGAATCGAACGGCGACCCGTCAGATAGTCGGCCGTCAGCGAATCGCTCTGCTCCACCTCCTCGGGTGTTCCCGCTGCGACGATATGACCGCCCTTCATTCCGGCTCGCGGGCCCACATCGACCACATAATCCGCCGAGCGAATCATCTCCTCGTCGTGTTCGACTACAATCACCGAGTTGCCCGCATTGCGTAACTCTTTGAGCGAGCGGATCAAACGGCGATTATCGCGCTGATGCAGACCGATACTCGGCTCGTCAAGAATATAGAGCACATTGACCAACTGCGATCCCACCTGCGTTGCCAATCGGATACGCTGGCTCTCGCCACCCGACAGCGAACGCGATGCGCGCGACAGCGACAAATAGCCCAAGCCAACATCGACCAAAAAGCCTGCACGCGAGCGCATCTCCTTCAATATTTCGTGCGCAATGGCACGCTCTTTATCGTTGAGTTCGTTCTCGACCTGCTCGGCCCACACGGCAAATTCGGCAATGCTCATATCGCTCACTTCGGCGATATTTTTGTCTCCCACACGGAAATGCAACGCCTCACTACGCAGACGCGAGCCTCCACAAACACTACACTTCTGACGCACCAGGAACTGCTCACGCCACTTATTTCCTCGACGTGTATCGTCGTCGTCCAAACGATTGATATACTCGGCAACACCCTCCCACGCAATCATCTGGCGACCTACCGATGCGCCACAATCGACCGCCATAGGTTGCGGATCGCCATACAGCACCACATTCATCGCCTCCTCCGACAGCGTGGCAATCGGGTCGTCCAGCGTGAAATCGTAGCGATGACCCAACGCTTCGAGCGTCGCAAAAAGCATATTTGCGCGCGCCTTGCCTAACGGTTCGATACCGCCCTCGCGGATCGAACGGTTGGGATTGGGCACAATGCGCTCGATGTCGAACACCGCCTCATCGCCCAAACCATTGCAATGCGGGCAAGCACCCTGCGGCGAGTTGAACGAGAAGGTATGCGGTGCGGGATCGTTAAATGCCAAGCCGGTCGAAGGGCACATCAGATGACGACTATAAAAACGCGAAGCGTCTGTATCATAATCATATACGGCCATTGTGCCCTTACCCTGACGCATTGTCTCTTTGAGGCTTGTCACCAGACGATCGTGCGACGATTCGCCCACAATCAGTCGATCAACCACAAGATCGATATGGTGAATCTTATAGCGATCGAGTTTCATTCCCGCCGAGATATCGGTAATCTCGCCATCGATACGTGCATAGAGGTATCCCTTCTTCTGGAACTGTTCGAATAGCTCGCGATAGTGACCCTTGCGCCCCTGCACCACGGGAGCCAGCAGAGCAATCTTGCGCCCCGCAAAACCCTCCTCGATAAGCTCGACAATACGATCATCGGTATAGTGCACCATCTGTTCACCCGTCACGGGCGAGTAGGCGCGCGAGGCACGTGCATAGAGCAGACGCAGGAAATCGTTGATCTCGGTGACCGTACCCACCGTCGAACGGGGGTTCTTATTGGTGGTCTTCTGCTCGATTGCCACAACGGGACTCAATCCCGTAATCTTATCGACATCAGGACGTTCCATATTGCCGATGAATTGACGGGCATAGGTCGAGAGGGTCTCCATATAGCGACGCTGGCCCTCGGCATAGATCGTATCGAAGGCCAATGACGACTTGCCCGATCCCGACAATCCCGTCACAACAACCAGCCGGTTGCGCGGAATCTCGACATCGATATTCTTCAAATTATGTACGCGGGCACCGAGCACCCGAATCTTATCATCTTCCATCGTCGTTCGTTTTATTTATTTGGCACGTAGGTCGGGCAGGCGTTTCATCGGCCGATAACCTTCGGCCGTACGCTCCCAGCCTTGCAGTCGCACGCCATTGGTCAGCAGCACATAACGTGCCCCGACAACAGCATTGTAGCGCATTGCCTGATCGCGCACCGAAGAGTCCAATTCGACGGTTGGCTCCTTGCACTCCGCCAGCAAAATTGGCTCGCCGGCACTGCCACAAACCACCACATCGGCTCTCTGCGGCTGACCATTGACACACACCGCATACTCCTGACACACAGAGTGTAACGCCACGCCACACTCGCGCGTAAGATAGGCTATCAAATGGCGGCGCACCCACTCCTCGGGTGTCAGCACAAGCCACTTGCGACGCAGCTCGTCCCACACCATAGTCTGCCCCTCGCGCTCGGTCAAACGCGGGTAGCAAGGCGGAAAAATGAGTTTCGTGCGGTCGTTCATTGCGCTGTTTCAAAAAAATTACGTACCTTTACCAACTGAATGACAAAGTTAATCAATAATTGCGAAAAGATGAATATCCGAAGATATATTTCGTTACTGCTTTTAGCAGCTTTTTCGACCGCCACCGCCCAAGAGTGGCAAAATCCCACCGTTACGGCCGAGGGCAAAGAGCCTGCACGCTGCCCAATCATCAGCTACGCCTCGCGAAATGAGGCACTGCTCGGTGGTTTGGATCGCTCGCGTTACTTCCAGCCGATGCCCGCAAATGGCGAGTGGCAGACCTCAACACTCGGTGGCGACAAACTCTACTCGACCTACTTCGCAATGCCCTTTGCGTGGATCGACCGCGAGGTATTTCTGCACGTCGAGGGCGTAGGTTCGTCATACACGATCGAACTGAACGGCGAGCGCGTGGCGTATAGTCAAGATGGTCGCACACCTGCCGAATTTGACATCACGAAGTATTGCAAAGAGGGTCGCAACTCGTTCACTATCCGCACGTTGGGCGACGCAGCAGCCGACGCTATCAAGCACTCGGAGCAACCCTCGTCGGCACCCTACGTCTATGTTGTTGCGCAGCCACGTGTGCGTGTGCGCGACATCGTGATCGACACTCGTGACGACCACGGCAGTGGTCTGTTTGCAATGGGTGTGATTCTCAAAAGCCATCTGCTCAATGCCAAAGATTACAGAATCCACTACGAATTGCTCGACCCCGCAGGCAAGGTCGTGAGCTACGGCCACCGCGACCTCAAACTCGATATGCAACGCGAGGATACCGTTCGCTTCCTGGACAACATTGCCGACGTAATGGCGTGGAGCCACGAGGCGCCCTATCTCTATACGGCTGTGATCAAGACCCAATATGAGGGTCGTTTTGGCGAGTATCTGGTTCTGCCCGTCGGCTTCCGTTCGCTACGATTCGAAGGTGGCAAGATGAGCGTCAATGAGGTGCCCGTCGAGTTACACGCCACCGAGTTCGCTATGACTTCGGACATCGCAACCACGACCGAGCAGCTGCGTGCGCTCCGCAAGCAGGGATACAACGCACTGAAAATCAAAGGCGGTCCGCAGTTCGACGCTCTCTATGAGTTGTGCGATCGTTTGGGTTTCTACGTCATCAATCAGGCCGACGTCAATACCTCGCGCCACAGCTCGTCGCGTCGCGTTGGAGGCAACCCCTCGAACGATCCCACGTGGGAGGCGGCTTATGTCGATCGTGCGGTGGGTATGTATCACGCCTCTAAGAACCACCCCTCGGTTGTTGCTTTCTCGATTGCCGAGCAGTCGGCGAATGGCTACTGCCTGTATGAGAGCTATCTGGCGATGAAACGCCTGGAAAAGGTGCGCCCCGTGCTCTACCCTGCTGCCGCTGGCGAGTGGAATAGCGACCGACTGGATTATGTGACTACGCCCGCTCCTGCGCTTGCACAATCGAGCGTTACGGTGCGTCAGCTGGACAAGACCGAGTTTTTGATTTCGAATGGCAGCGAGTTGGCCCCCATTGATGGCGTGGCTTGCTATACTGTTCGTGTTGGTCGCTCGGTGGTTGCCGAGGGCGAGGTGAAGATGATGTTGGCAGCAGGATCGTCGCGCACGCTGACCGTGCCTATTGACAAGGTCAAGGATGGCAAATCATACTCGATCGAAGTGCGCTTGGAGCAGCCCGATCCGCAATATATCTATGTTCATCACGTCGAGGACACCACGCCTCAACCCGAACAGACCCGCGTGGGCAAGGTGATCACCACCGTGCGTGAGTTCTTCCGCTACACGCCCGAGGCTGAGGCGGCTCCGCGCAAGGTACTCGCCACCGCGACTTTCGATGGCGCAAAACCGAAAGCGAAGAAATAGTATTCCTAATATATATTAAATCAACCGCGCGACTTCCCGATTTTGAGAGGTCGCGCGGATTTCCTATTGTAAAGTTACAAAATTATAGAAACACCTGCAAAAAGTTTGGGAAAATAGGGGCGCACGAAGCGCCCCATAATTACTTCTTGGATTCGGTCTCTTGGGCGAGTTTCGCTAATTTGGCAAGTCTTCTCTCTTTGCGAAGTCTCTTTTCCTCTTTTTTAATCGCCTCTTGTTTCATATACTCCTCGGTGGCAGCATAACTCTTTTTTAATTCCTTTTGTAACAACTCTGCCATCTCTTCTTTTGACGCATCAAGGGGGCAACAAGATATTTCTTGTAAATGCGATGTAGTAACTCCTTTGCATATCGACCCATAAAATCGATATTCATTAGTTCGACACTCAGGTCGTTTAGTAGTACTATTATCTATAAAATATACTTCTGCTCGAATGCTTTTCAAAAATGCAGTCAAACCTTTGCCAGTTAGCTCCTTGTACATTGAGGAATGGTATAGTGTTCTCGCCTCTTGGTATGGCATCCATCTGCAATATTTCATCGCAATGAAAGCCAAATCAATTATAGTTTGAGGATCTGTATGTGCAACTTGGGTCTTAAAAAAAGGGGGTGCTATAAAATGAAAACTTTCAGTTGTTACGATAGGTGTAATCCAATAGAATCCTTCATTGTCTATTGCGATATTGACATGCTTATAAAATTGTTGCTCTGCCATAATGTTTATTATAATTTATTGAACTCTAATAATTGTTAGTTGCACGTTTTTGTCTGCGGCATATTTTTCGAGATACTTACTCTTACTCCTCCAATTCGTAAGGCAGAAAGTGGAACTCCTCGCGCGCCTTCTGCTCCGAGAAACAGTAGTAAGTAATATCGGCCGACGAGCAAACCTCGCCACCACACGACAGCGTCGCCTCGATCATCACAAAACTACGCTTGCGATCGACAATATGCGCACGTACCTCAACCTGCACATCATCACCCGTCGGAACAGGCTTGCGATACTTCATATTGAGCGCCGTAGTCATCGCCGAGGTCTGGATCTTGCGCGAAATGACCCAGCCACCAACCTCGTCCATCAGCGTCGCCTGAATACCGCCGTGGAGCGTCTGCACCCAACCTTGATACTCCGCGCGCGGGGTCCAATAGCAGACCACATCGTCGCCGTCCTCGTAGAACTCCATCTTCAAACCATAGGGATTGTGGGGCGCACAAGCAAAACAGTTGTAGCCCTCGGCCTCCAAACCGATATAGGGATTGCGAATTTTCTTCATCATTTGAGCATTTTATCAAACACAAATTTAGCAAAATTTGTTTATATTAAGTAGCCTTGTCGTGAGTTTTTTCGAGATTTGGCATTTTGATGCGCAAAAAAGTTCGGCAACACCCACTTGTGCAATTAGCTATAAAACAACGCATTATAAATTTACGCAAAATTTATTGGCGAAAAACGTTCAAAAAAAGTGGCAAAAAGTTTGCAGATAAGAAAATTTGCCTTACCTTTGCACTCGCAATCAGGAAATGATTGAATGCCTCTTTAGCTCAGTTGGTAGAGCACGACACTCTTAATGTTGGGGTCCAGGGTTCGAGCCCCTGAGGGGGTACT
Source organism: Alistipes sp. (assembly GCA_045655685.1). GTDB lineage: Bacteria > Bacteroidota > Bacteroidia > Bacteroidales > Rikenellaceae > Alistipes. The sequence goes on along the minus strand of JAZOPR010000002.1, from coordinate 65 downwards.
TGAAGAGACTTTTCAGAAAAATCTGAAGAGTCTCTTTTCTTTTCCCCTCGTAACTCATTGGTTTG
>JAZOPR010000001.1:0-47519 GCA_045655685.1 Alistipes sp. | reverse complement strand
TACACTGTTACTTTTGTTTGACAAAAGTAACCAAAAACAACCCCGATGATGAAAATTTGCTACGACCATCGGCAAAAAGCTCGAAATGGGCGACTACGCGATTTTGCGAGCAAAATGTCCCCATTTCTTAACCGCTTTTTAGCCGATGTTCGCTTTACGCATTTTCATCGGTCGGGGACTTGGCTCACGCCAACTGACATAAGTCAGACCTTTTAATATTCAGCGCCGTCGGAGCCTTGCTCAAAAGCAACCGATTAATAATTTCATTTGCGGTCGTGAAACTTTCTCGGATTTTTTTGTTATATTTGCACAACGTTTAACTCTACAAAACCAGAATGAAAACAGATTTCTTGGTTATCGGTAGCGGCGCAGCCGGTCTTGCGTTCGCGCTCAAAGCTGCCGAACACGGCCACGTAACAATCGTTACGAAGGGCGAAATGGTCGAGTGTAACACCAATTACGCTCAGGGCGGTATCTGCTCCGTAACCTACGAACCCGACACTTTCGAAAAACATATTCACGACACAATGGTCTGTGGCGCAGGCATCTGCGACCCCGAGGCTGTCGATCTGGTCGTACGTCGTGCGCCCGAATTGATCGCCGACCTCATAGCCTGGGGAACACGTTTCGACAAGACCCCCGACGGTCGTTTCGAGCTCAACCGCGAGGGCGGTCACTCCGAGCACCGTATCCTCCACCACAAGGACCTCACGGGCGCCGAAATCGAGCGCGCCCTAATCCAGAGCGTGCGCCAGCACCCCAATATCACCGTTTTGGAGCACCACTTCGCCATCGACCTGCTCACCCAGCACCACCTGGGCGAGTTCGTGACACGCCACACACGCGGCCTGGCCTGCTTCGGCGCATACGTGCTCGATATGGATTCGGGACGTATCGAAACGATGCTCTCGCGCTTCACGGTGGTGGCTACGGGCGGATGCGGAAACATCTATGGCACAACGACTAACCCCATCGTGGCAACCGGCGACGGCATCGCTATGTGCCACCGCGCCAAGGCGATGATCTCGAATATGGAGTTCATTCAGTTCCACCCCACATCGCTCTACAACCCCGGCGAGCGTCCCTCGTTCCTGATCACCGAGGCGATGCGTGGGTTCGGTGCGATACTGCGCCTGTCGAACGGCAAGGAGTTTATGGACAAGTACCACCCGATGCGCTCGCTCGCACCGCGCGATGTGGTGGCTCGCGCCATCGACCGCGAAATGAAACGCAATGGCGAAGAGTTTGTATATCTTGACGTTACGCACAAAGATGCCGACGCAATCCGCAACCACTTCCCCAATATCTACGAGAAGTGTCTGTCGCTCGGTATCGACATCACAAAAGATTATATCCCCGTTGCTCCCGCAGCGCACTACTGCTGTGGCGGCGTGAAGGTCGATCTCAACGGTCAGACCTCGATCAAACGCCTCTACGCTCTGGGCGAGTGTTCGTGCACGGGTCTGCACGGTGCTAACCGCTTGGCTTCGAACTCGTTGATCGAGGCGGTGGTCTATGCCGATCAGGCCGCAAAGCACGCCGTCGAGCGTTTCGAGCGCACCGAGATTCAGGAGGGTATTCCCGACTGGAACTTCGAGGGTACGTCGAACACCGAGGAGATGTTGCTCATCATTCAGTCGAAGCGCGAGATGCAGCAGATTATGTCGAACTATGTGGGTATCGTGCGCTCGAACCTCTACCTCAAACGTGCAATGCGCCGCTTGGAGATTCTCTGGCACGAAACCGAGGAGCTCTACAACAAGACCACGCCCAACCGCGACCTGTGCGAGCTGCGCAATATGATCGCCGTGGCCTATCTGGTCATCAAGCAGGGCCGCGACCGCAAAGAGTCGGTCGGCTGCCACTACAATGTCGATTACCCGCAGGCGTAGGAGGTTCGCAAATCAAGATTCAAGATTCAAGATTCAAAATTAGGCCGTGCCCATTTCGGGTGCGGCTTTTTTTTGTTGCTCGAAATTATCGACATTGTGTTCGCGATTAATTTAGTTTGCTACGATTGATCCAAGTTCTGCGGCTGCGGGGGTCGGCCTTTGGCCGAGCCGCTGAACTTGGGCAGTTTCGTCGAAACTGCCGTCTAAACCCGACACGCATTTGTTATTGAAAATTAAATAGAATAAGCGCACGCCAACGGCGTGTCATCATTGGCGGGTCGGCCTTCGGGCGAGCCCCCCACCCGCCAATGATGAGCCAGCCATAGGGGCGGATTTTGCTATTTTCGCTTTCGGCAAATTGTAATCACTTCACAAAAAATCACCACCTCCCCCTCACAAAAAAACGAAACAAACATTTGTTTCGGAAAACAGGGAGGGGATCAGAAGGGGTAAGGCGAGCGAGGTCTAAGGTGCGCGGCAGTTCCGCAGTCCGCGCAGAGTGTTTTTGCGAAATCTTTGATTTCGACACCTTCGCGGGCTCGCCCTTCGGGCGCCCGCCCCCAGCCCGCGAAGGTGCACGCCATATAGGCGTGTTTTGCTTTTTTCCGCCGTTACAAGTTGGAATCTGTTTGCAGACACCCCCTATTTTTGAAAATTTGGGAACAGAAAGGTCGATTTTTATAAATTTTGGCAGATTCAGACGAATTTATTAGGAATTGTTTCGAAAAATTTATATTTTTGCGTCAATTGGAAAAGTAATAAATTTAAAATGCCGAAAGTCTATGACAAGGCAAATGCGAGGACTAAACCCGATTGGCTGAAAATTAGACTCAAAGGAAACGAAGAGTATGCAGATGTAGCACGTATCGTGAGGGAACACCACCTACACACGATTTGTAGTAGTGGTATGTGCCCCAATAAGGCCGAATGCTGGAGCCGCCGTACAGCGACTTTTATGATTCTGGGCGACGTGTGTACCCGTGCCTGCCGTTTCTGTGCCACTAAATCGGGGCGAGCTTTGCCTCCCGACCCTGAGGAACCCGAAAAGGTTGCTCAATCTGTCGCACTGATGGGACTGCGATATGCAGTCATCACATCGGTTACGCGCGACGATCTGCCCGACGGCGGTGCCGAACATTGGGCAGAGACCGTGCGTGCTATCAAACGTCGTAATCCACAGACTGCCGTAGAACTTTTGATCCCCGATTTCGATGGTCGCAAGGAGCTGATTGACATCGTATTGGAGGCCGGTGCCGATGTTGTTGGTCACAACGTCGAGACCACCCGTCGATTGACTCCGCTGGTACGTGCGCGCGCGAAGTACGAAACTTCGCTGGCTACGTTGCGCCATATCGCCGAGTCGGGCGTCAAGGCCAAGAGCGGCATTATGGTGGGTTTGGGCGAGACGGACGACGAGATCATCGAAACACTCGCAGATCTGCGAGAGGTCGGGTGTCGAATTGTTACGTTGGGTCAATATCTGCAACCCACCGAGCAACACTATCCGGTTGCTGAATTTATTACACCTGAAAAATTTGAGTACTACAAAGCCCAAGCCGAACGTTTAGGTTTTGACTACGTTGCCAGCGCGCCGCTGGTGCGATCGTCATATATGGCCGAACGTGCGCTGGATAAATGCGGAGATTAGAGCAATGAAACCGACACGCGCCGAGTACCGAGATCTGGGACTCATCGACTACGAACAGGCTTGGGAGCTGCAACGCTCGCTGTTCGATGGTCTGCTGGCGCGCAAAAGTGCGGCTGCTCAACCTCAGCAGGGCGATGTGGCAAATGCGGAGGCGACGTGGGAGTCGTCCGACGAGGCCGGCTACGTACTGTTGTGCGAGCACGAGCCCGTATATACGCTGGGTAAGAGCGGTCACAAGGAGAACCTGCTCTTCACCGAGGCACTGCTCCGTCAGATCGGGGCAACGTTCTATCATATAGATCGTGGTGGCGACGTCACGTTCCACGGCCCGGGTCAGATCGTAGGTTACCCGATTATCGATTTGGAGAAGTTGGGTATCGGTCTGAGGGACTACATCGCGGCAATCGAGCAGTCGGTGATCGACTGCGTGGCCGAGTATGGCATTGCGGCGGGTCGCTTGGAGGGTGCGGCAGGTGTGTGGATTACCGAGGAGGGTCGCGCGCCACGCAAGATTTGCGCTATCGGAGTGCGTTCGTCGCGCTATGTGACGATGCACGGATTTGCGCTCAATGTCGCAACGGATTTGAAGTACTTCACCTATATCAATCCGTGCGGTTTTGTGGATCGAGGCGTATGCTCGATCGAGAGCGAGGTGGGCCACAAGGTCGATCTGGAAGAGGTGAAGGCGAAGATTATTAACTGTTTAGAGAAAAATTTGAATGTTAAAATATATAAAAATTAAACGTTATGCCATTAGAGAAGAGATGGGTAGTCAAATCTCAGGGCGAGGCGAAGGCGGTGGCTGATCTGGTTGCCGGACAAAGAATCTCCCCTGTGCTGGCTAACCTGCTTGTACAGAGAGGCATAGACACAAATGAGAAAGCATCGCGATTCTTCAACCCGCGACTCGAAGAGTTGCACGATCCGTTCCTGATGAAGGATATGGGTCGCGCGGTCGAACGAATCGAACGAGCCGTCAAAAACCGTGAGAAGATTATGGTCTATGGCGACTACGATGTGGACGGAACGACAGCCGTTGCGTTGGTCTACACCTTCCTCAGAAGGTTGGGACACGACAACCTGCGTTTCTATATCCCCGACCGCTATAACGAAGGTTACGGCGTGTCGATCAAGAGTATAGACTACGCAGCAAGCAAGGGTGTGAGCCTTGTGATCACGCTCGATTGCGGTATCAAAGCGTCCGAAAAAGTGGCCTATGCCAAAGAAAAGGGTATCGACTACATCATTTGCGACCACCACCTGCCCGCAGATCATCTGCCCCAGGCGGTCGCTGTGCTCGATCCCAAACGCCACGATTGCGAGTATCCATTCAAGGAGCTGTCGGGTTGTGGTGTAGGTTTCAAATTGGTGCAGGCTTACGCCCTGCGCAACAACATTCCGTTCTCGGAGGTCGAGCGACTGCTCGATATGGTTGTGGTGAGTATCGCTTCGGATATCGTGCCGCTCACGGGCGAAAACCGAATCCTCGCACACTTCGGCCTCAAACGCCTCAATGAGAACCCCAGCAAGGGTCTGCTGTCGATTATCAAGATCTGTGGCCTCGAAAAGCACACGATCACAATCGACGACATCGTATTCAAGATCGGCCCCCGCATCAACGCCGCAGGTCGTATGCGCGTCGATGAGGAGGACGAAAATGCGGCTCCCTCGGGTGGCCACGCGGCTGTGAATCTGCTCATTGAGCGCAACGAGAAGGCAGCCGAGAACTTCGGTTCGATGATCGACACGTTCAATCAGGACCGCAAGAGCATCGACCGCTCGGTGACCATCGAGGCGCACGAGCTGATCGAGTCGAATCCCGAGTTGAAGAACCGCAAGAGCACGGTCATCTACAATCCCAAGTGGATGAAGGGTATCGTGGGTATCGTGGCCTCGCGCCTGATCGAAACCTACTATCGCCCCACGGTGGTGATGACGATGAGCAACGGTTTTGCGACGGGCTCGGCACGCAGCGTTCCCGGTTTCGACCTCTATCAGGCGGTCGAGTCGTGCGCCGATCTGTTGGAGAACTTCGGCGGTCATATGTACGCCGCAGGTCTGACGATGAAGCCCGAGAATGTCGAGGAGTTCACGCGCCGATTCAACGCCTACGTCGAGGAGCATATTGATCCTCAGATGCTTATACCGCAGGTTGAGATCGATGCCGAGTTGCTGTTCAGCGACATCACGCCCGCATTCCGCCGCGACCTGAACCGCTTCCAGCCCTTCGGTCCGGGCAACACCGCGCCCGTGTTCATCACTCGTGGCGCAAGCAGCCACGGCGACGCACGTCTGGTGGGTGCCGAGTGCGAGCACCTGCGTATGGATCTGATGCAACGTCAGAAACCCAACACCACGCTGCAAGCCATTGCGTTCCAGCAACCTACCCACTTCGAGTGGGTGCGTAGCGGTCGCCCGGTCGATGTCTGCTACACGATTGTCGAGAACCACTACCGCGGCACGGTTTCGACCCAGCTCCGCGTGAAGGATATCAAGCGCTGCACGCCCAACAATAAGTAGGTTTGGGCGAGCCGAGGCTACGCGCGCAACAAAAATAGGGAGGTCCTTTCGTGGGGCCTCCCTGTTTTTTGTCTTTGGGCTAAGTTATTGTTTGCGAACGATATATAGGTGATCGGCGGGCAACGCAAAACGCTGACGATCAGCGTCGGTGAAGGTTGCGGCGTAGTCCACATCCTCGACCTCGAAGCCCACCTCACGCAGGCGGTCGGCATAGTCGCGACCATAGACACGGCGGTGGTCATACTGCCCGAAAATGCGGGTGCGCTCCGCCTCATCGGTGATCGAATCGTCCTCGAAAGTGGTCGCGCGATCGAGCTCCACGGGCGACAAAATGACGCCCCAACCGCCGTGGCGCAGCACGCGATAGAGCTCGCGCATAGCTCGGCGATCGTCCTCGACGTGCTCCATAATGTGGTTGCAGAAGACCACATCGAAGCTCTCGTCAGCCAACGGAATCTGCTGAATATCAAAGTGCAGGTCCGCCAGCGGGCTCTCCAAATCGGCCGTAACATAGTCGGCCACGTTTCCCCACTTAGCGTATGTTCGGCGCAGGTGGCGCATCAGGCACACCTCGGGCGCCACGTGCAACAACTTGGGGCGGCTCTCGAACAGGTCGCTCTCGCGCTGCAACCAGAGCCACAAGAGTCGGTGGCGTTCGAGCGACAAACAGTTGGGACACAGCGCATTATCGCGCGACGTCACGTAGCCATAGGGCAGGAATTTGCGACGCTTGGTGCCACAAACGGGGCACTCGCGCCCGCGACCCACATAGATGAGTCCGAGCAGAGGCACCGCCCAGCTAGCCATACGTTGCAACACGGGACGCGGTATGGCGTTGAGAATGAAGCGTATAAGTCGTTTCATCGTGCGCCCTCCTCGTTGCTGTCGAGCACCTCAGCCACCTCGCGCTCGGCACGCAAAAGTCGCTCCTTGCACTGCGCAATCAGCTCCGTGGCACGCTTGACCTCCGAGGCCAACGTGTCGACGTCCATCTGCTGAGTGTTGAATCGAGCCAGAATCTGCTCCACTTCGGCCATCGCCTCGGCGTAGCTAACTTGTTGTTTCTTAGTCGTTTTTGCCATTATATGTAATTTTTGCTTTCAATTCACCCTTTGCCAATCGGATCGCAACCTGCTCGCCCACCTTGATCTGCGACGCATCGCTCACCGCGTGGCCGCCAACGCTCACCACCGCAAATCCGAGAGCCATAATCCGTTGCGGATCGCGCGCCGCAACCGCCTGAGCCATAGCACCTAACCGCTCACGCTCCGACCGCACGAAATAGTCCGTCGCGCGACGCAGATTCTCCTCGGCTCGCGTGGTGCGATTGCGCTCATCGGCGAGCAGCTTTTCCGACGCACGACGCAACTCCGAACGGTAGCGTTCGAGCGCAAGTTCGAGTCGGCGTGTCGCACCCAACGACTGCGTTGCGATCAGCGCCGCATTGCGTTCAAGTCGCTGACGCTCAGAGGTTAAAAACTCCCTTGCACATCGCTCAACAGCCTGCCTCAACGCCTCCAACTCGCCATCGAAATCGCTCAGTTGCTCGTTGATCCACGCCGCCACAGCCGTGGGCGTTTTGAGCCTCTGCGCCGCCACCATATCGGCCACACTCTCGTCCTTGTCGTGGCCGATTCCGGTCAGCACGGGCAGCGGAAATTGCGCCACGTGCGCGCACAGACGGTAGGAGTTGAAACAGGCCAGATCGCTCTGCGAACCACCGCCACGAATCAACGCCACGACATCGAATTCGTCGGCTCGATCGGCCACACGTTCCAGCGCCTCGATAATCGAATCCTCGGCCCCGTGACCCTGCATAAATGCATCAAACAGAGTGAGTTCCACACGATAGAGCGACCGCGCAATCTCCTTGCAGAAGTCCTGATAACCCGCCGCATTAGCGCTCGAAACCACCGCCACACGCTGTGGCACGCGGGGCACTCCGAGCTCGCGGTTCATCTCCCACACACCCTCCTCGCGCAGGCGGGCGATGGTCTGCTGGCGTTGCTGTTCCCAATCGCCGACGGTATAGGTCGGGTCGATATCCTGAATCTGGAACGAAAGTCCGTAAAGTTCGTGATATGAGATCGTTACACGCACCAGCACCTTCATTCCGACCGAGAGTTTCTCGCCCGTTTTCGATGCGAAATAGGAGGCAATCGGCCCATAGTGCGAGCGCCAGATGACCGCCGACGCCTTAGCCGCAGGCACGCCATTTGCGCCGCCCTTCTCGACCAGTTCGAGGTAGCAGTGACCCGAATAGTTGACCTTCATTTCGGAGATCTCGGCGGCAACCCACACAGGCAGCGGGAACGCCTCCGCAAGACGTTCGCGCACAGCGAGCTGCAACTCGCGCAATGAAAAGTGTTTTTTCTGCTCCATTTGCGTGTGAAATCTCTTCGAAATACAAAGGTATGAAAAATTTTCCTTATCTTTGCCGCAAAATGTAAAGCTATGGCAGACAATTCAATACTTATACGCCTCGACGGCCTCAAACTCAAATACGAGGAGATGGGCGAGCAGATGACCGACCCCGAAGTGATCGCCGACGTCAAGCGTTTCATTCAACTCAATAAGGAGTACAAAGAGCTCGAACCGATTATCGAAGCAAGCGAACTCTATCGCACCGCAATCGCTAACTTGCAGGAAGCCAAAGATGTACTCGCTAACGAAAAGGACGAAGAGTTCCGCGAAATGGCCCGTATGGAGGTCGCTGAACTCGAGCCCCGTATCGTCGAGCTCGAAGAGCAGATCAAACTCCTGCTGATCCCCAAGGACCCCCAGGACGACAAGAACGCAATCGTCGAAATCCGTGGCGGTACGGGTGGCGACGAGGCCGCAATCTTCGCGGGCGACCTGCTGCGTATGTACACCAAATATATCGAAAGCCGCGGCTGGAAGTACGAAATCAACTCGTTCAGCGAGGGTACTGCAGGCGGCTACAAGGAGGTAGTTTTGAAGGTTACCGGCGCGGGCGTATATGGCGTGTTGAAGTACGAATCGGGCGTGCACCGCGTGCAGCGTGTGCCCCAGACCGAAACGCAGGGTCGAGTGCATACCTCGGCTGCATCGGTTGCCGTACTGCCTGAGGCTGAGGAGTTTGACGTCGAGATCTCGATGAACGACATCCGTAAGGATATCTTCTGCGCATCGGGTCCCGGTGGCCAGTCGGTCAACACGACCTACTCGGCAATCCGTCTGACCCATATCCCGACGGGTATCGTCGTGCAGTGCCAGGACCAGAAATCGCAGCTCAAAAACTTCGATAAGGCGTTGGAGGAGTTGCGTACGCGCGTGTTCAACCTCGAATATTCGAAGTATCTGGACGAGATCGCATCGAAGCGTAAGACGATGGTTTCGACGGGCGACCGCTCGGCTAAGATCCGTACCTATAACTACCCGCAAGGTCGTATTACCGATCACCGAATCAACTATACGATCTACAACCTGTCGGCATTTATGGACGGTGATATTCAGTCGGTTATCGACCAGCTGATCGTAGCCGAGAACGCCGAGCGATTGAAGGAGAGCGAGCTGTAATCGAGCCGTTCGCCACGCCGCCGTCGCCGTCAATCGACGCAATAGAACGCCACGCTACCCATTTGGATGGCGTGGTTTTTTTATTGGCGAGGGTCGGTTATTTTTCTCTTTACGATAAAAAAATAGAAACCGCCCATATGGCGGGCGCGCACTCCGCACACCCATTGGATGCGTCATCGTTGGTGGATTCTACTGTTTCATTGCTTCGACTTAATCCAAGTTCGGTGGCGGGCGCACACTCGCGGGCTGGGGCGGTCGCCCATAGGGCGAGCCCGCGAGTGTGTGGCGATTTCAAGAAAATCGCCAACTAATTGAGAATAAAAAAACCGCACCCCAAATCAGAGCACGGTTTTCTATTAACACGCTTATACTCAATTACTCTGCCTTTTCGTCGTTAGCGGGTTTGCGCACGAAATCGATCTGGTAAGTATTGTTCTCAGGTTTTGTAATCGCGCCCGTTGCCGCGTCGATACCCCAACCCAAAACATCGCACAAATTGATCACCGACACTGCGTTGAACTTCTTGTCGATATAGATACTTTGAGTTTCGTAGCCCTCTGCCTCAGCCTTCACAACCGTTTCATCAAAACCGCGCTTGATTTTGGTGGTGTAAGGAAAGGTTACGGCGCTGTGCTTGCGACCGTCGATGGTGAGGTCAGCGGTCTGGTCGATGTTGCTCTCGAAAGTAACTTTTGCCTTCGAGCCGCAGAATACGGTGGCACACGATGAGAGTGTCAATGCGCTGATAATGAGCGCAGGAACAAAGATTTTCTTCATCTCTTTTGATTAGTTTTGATGTACGCAGTCCCGACGCACGGGTTAATTTTGAGCAATAAAAAACGTGGGACTCAACTCGTCCATTTGCTTTCTGAGGCTCTGGTAAACCGTACAACCAAATAGAGAATGAGGCCCACGCCATACGACGTGAGCGTCAAACTTCGTTCCTTGGTTGTTTCGTAAAAATTTACCAGATTTCCAGAAAGCAAGCGAACAAAGCTTACGCTTTTATATATGTCTGCTGTGCGTTTAACTCAACGCAACGGTCTTTATTTCAATCGTTTATCTACGTTTCAATAGGCAATTTATTGTTTTAATTTTAACAAATATAGCAAATTTTAGAATATTTTATTCTCTATTTCGGGAGTCGATCCAGATGGTCACGGGACCGTCGTTCACCAGCGCAACCTGCATATCGGCACCGAACTCGCCCGTGCCCACCGAACGCCCCGCGAGCTCCTCGACACGACGCACAAATCGCTCATACAAAGGTCGCGAAATGGCCTCGCCCGCACTGCGAATATACGACGGACGGTTGCCCTTGCGGGTCGATGCAAAGAGCGTGAACTGACTGACAATCAACAACTCACCACTCACCTGCTGCACATCGAGATTCATCACGCCCTGCTCATCATCGAAGATCCTCAGGCGCAACAATTTGCCCGCCAGCCACTCGATATCCTCGTCGCCGTCGGCCTCCTCAATGCCCGCCAAAACGAGCAATCCCTGACCAATTTGCGAGCGCACCTCGCCCTCGATCGTTACCGACGCCTCGCGCACACGTTGTATTAAAAGTCGCATCGTTTTTTTACAATATAATATTTTAATTTGAACTCAAAAAACTAATGGGCCTCCAACCAATTTTCGCCCACTCCGTAGTCCACCGTAAGCGGCACACTCAGTCGCGCAGCCTGCTCCATAGCCTCGACTACGATCCGCGCAACCTGCTCTTGTTCAGGGCGGTAGAGATCGATGACGATTTCGTCGTGCACCTGCAAAATCATACGCGAACGCAACCCCGCCGAGCGCATCTTGCGATACATCTCGACCATTGCCAACTTCATAATGTCGGCGGCACTGCCCTGAATCGGGGCGTTAATGGCGTTTCGCTCGGCCACGCCACGCGCCACCGCATTGCGCGAATTGATGTCGTTCAGGTAGCGGCGACGACCGAAAATTGTCGATACAAATCCCTCATTACGAGCCTGTTCCGCCGCGCGATCCATATACTCTTTGACCTTCGGGTACGACGCAAAATAGCCCTCGATGATCTCCTTGGCCTCGGTGCGCGAGATGTCCAGACGCTGCGCAAGGCCGAAGGCCGAAATGCCATAGATAATGCCGAAATTTGCAGTCTTGGCACGACGACGCTGTTCGCTCGTAACTGACTCAATATCAGAGTGGAATAATCGTGCAGCCGTAGCGCTGTGAATATCCTGACCCTCGCGGAAGGCCTCGATCAGACTCTCGTCGTCGCTCAGGTGCGCCATCAGTCGCAACTCGACCTGCGAGTAGTCGGCCGAAAGCAGAAGGTGGTCGCTGTCCGAGGGAATGAACGCCGCGCGAATACGGCGGCCTCGCTCGTCGCGAATCGGAATATTTTGCAGGTTGGGATTGGCTGACGACAATCGTCCCGTAGCCGTAACCGCCTGATTATATGATGTATGAATATGTCCCGTACGGCTATTGATCAGCGCGGGCAGAGCCTCGACATAGGTCGAAAGCAACTTCTTCACACCGCGATATTCGAGGATCAGACCCACGATCGGGTGGCGGTTTGCCAGCGACTGAATGTACTCCTCGTCGGTGCGGAACTGCTTGGTTTTGGTCATTCGCGGCTTGGGGTCGATGCGCAACTTGGCAAAAAGCACCTCGCCCAGCTGACGCGACGAATTGACATTGAGCGTCGGCTCGTCGGCCAATTCGCGGATTTTCCATTCGAGGTCGGTAAGCTCTTTTTGCAATTCAATCTTGTATTCTGCCAGCGATTCGGAGTCGATTCGCACGCCCGTCCACTCCATATCGGCCAACACATCGATCATCGGTTCCTCGATCTGCGCATAGAGATATTGCAGCCCCTCGGCGCACACTTTCGGCCACAGCACACGCTTCAATTGGAGCGTGATGTCGGCGTCCTCGGCGGCATATTCGGCCACGCGATCGACCGCAATCAGGTCCATTGTGAGCTGCTTGGCACCGCGCCCAATGAGCGTTTCGATCTCGATGGGCGAGTAGTTTAAGTATCTCTGTGCCAATACGTTCATATTGTGACGCGACTCGGGATCGAGCAGATAGTGGAGGATCATCGTGTCGTATTTCGTGCCTCGCACCTCGACGCCCGCCGCACGCAACATCATCACGTCGAACTTGATGTTTTGACCGATTTTGGCGATGCGCTCATTCTCCATCAGCGGGCGAATGATCTCGGCAAATTCGCTCTGCCAAGCCACATACCACGCCTCGTGAGGCTCGACTGCAAACGACATTCCGACCAATCGGTCATTGAAAAAATCGAGGCCCGTCGTCTCGGTGTCGAAACATACCTCCTCGGCCTTCGCGAGCCGCTCGACCAGCTCGCGCAACTCGTCGGCCGTGCGCACGATATGATATTTATGTGGGGTCGTAGCGGCCGTAGCGTAGATTCCATCTCCCTCAAACAGAGATTGTTGCGCCACATCATTCGGCTCATCCTCGGGCTCTGGCTGAGTCGTCGTCGCAGCCGCCACCGCAGTCGTTTCGGCACTCGCTGCCTCCATCGCCGCGAACATATCGCCCTGACCCGCCAACGATGCGGCACGCTTGGCGCGCGACTTTTCGAGCGTCGCCTGCACCAACTGCGTCTGCTTGGCCTGCGTGGGAGCAGGGGCCTCGGCAGGAGCTGTCGGATCGGGTGGTAACTCGCGCGCAAACATATTGAAATCCAACTCATTATAGAGCTTACGCAGAGCCGCCGTATCGGGTTGTTCGACACGCAGAGCCTCGGCATCGAACTCGATCGGCACGTCCAAAACGATCGACGCCAACAGCTTCGACAGGCGCAACTGCTCGGCACCCGCCTCGACATTGGCACGCTGTTTGGGGGTCAGCTGGTCGGTGTGTTCGAGGATCTGCTCGACCGTACCGAACTGATTTACAAGCTTTATCGCGCCCTTTTCGCCAATGCCCTGCACACCGGGAATGTTGTCCGACGCATCGCCCCAAAGTGCCAACACATCGCGCACAAGCAGCGGCTCGTCGAATCCGTAGTGTTCCTTAATCGCCTCACGATCAACGATTTCAACTCCCTCGCCCTTCTGTTTGTAGATCTTCACGCGGTCGGTCACCAACTGCCCGTAATCCTTGTCGGGCGTAACCATAAAGACCTCAAAACCCTCGTTGGCAGCCTTGTGAGCCAGCGTTCCGATCACGTCATCGGCCTCATAACCAGCCACTTCGAGCACCGGAATACGCATCGCCTCGCACAACTGCTTGATGTAGGGCACCGCAGCGTGGATATCCTCGGGCGTGGCCGAGCGATTGGCCTTATACTCAGGGAAAATCTCGCGGCGGAAACAGCCCCCCTTCGGGTCGAAAGCCACGCCCAGGCAGTCGGGTTGCTCGCGTCGCAAGATGTCGCGCAGGAACTTGACAAACCCGAAAACGGGCGAGGTATTCAGACCCTCGCGGTTGCGCATCGGGCGCGTCATAAATGCGTAGTAGTATCTGAAAATCAACGCATAAGCGTCAATCAAGAAGAGTCGTTTCATAGCGCTTGCCTAACTAAAATCTACTCGTTCGCACCGCCAACAGCGCCCTCGATCTCGGCAAAATACTCCTCGACCGACGTGCGGAAATGCTCGATCGTCTCCTCCATCGTGCGGAACGATTTGCCGCCCGCAGCATTGGCGTGACCGCCGCCATCGAAGTAGCGACGCGCAAAGACATTGACATCGACCGCACCGCGCGAACGCAACGAAACTCGAATGAACTTGCGCGTTGCCAGGAACATCGCCGACATCTTCATCTTCTTGACCGTCAGCGGGTAGTTGACAAATCCTTCGCTGTCTCCCTGCTGGAATCCGTAACGACGCATCTCGTTCTCTTTCAGCGACATATAAGCCACCTCGCCGTTGTGGATAATGCCCATTTTCTTGTCGATCACATAGCCGAACAGACGCGCACGACCCTCCGTATAACCGTTATAAACGTTGTTGTAGAGCGTCGGAATGTGGATTCCCTTTTCGAGCAGTTTGGCCACCGTGCGGAACAATTCGGGCGTCAGCGTCGAGAACGAGAAGTTACCCGTGTCGGTCATCATACCCACATAGAGCGCCTCGGCCATCTCCTGCGTCACCGCCTTCCAACCGAACAGACGCTCGATGATCAACGCCACCAGATACGAGGTCGAACTCGACTCGGGGTGCGAGAACAACAGGTCGTAACCCTTTGGAGGTGAGAGGTGATGGTCGATCAGGATACGTTTTGCGGTGGTGTTTTCGTCGATCGCATCGCTCAGCGCTTCGAGGCGCGAGAGGGTGTTGAAATCGAGACAGAAAATCAGGTCAGCCTGCTTGATGGCCGCAGCGATCTCCTCGGGTTTTTCCTTGAAAATCTGCACGTCGTCGATGCCTTTGATCCAATTCAGGAAGTAGGGGAAACGATTGGGAACCACGCACATAACATCGTGACCCATCGACTGCAACACTCGACACCACGCCAACGACGAACCTACGGCGTCGCCATCGGGATTGGTGTGCGAAAGGATTATGATGCGCTGCGCGGAGGGCGCCAACATCAGTTTCAATCGGTCGAGATCCTCGGTCGAAAGCACGACCTCTTTTGCGGTGTTGTTCATTCTGTATGGTTAGTTTTTCGTTGTTATTCGGTGTAAAAATTGTCGGTCGGCGCAACGATCGTTCCTCGCAACGAGTTGTATTGCAGCACATTGGGACACGCAACCGCACCCACATCGATCTTGCCCACACGGCTTGCCGAGAGCGTTGTTGCGACGCCGTCGATCTTGTCGAGCGCAATGCGCAACATCGGCTCCGACGGGTCGCCCAGCTCGCCCCACTCGATCCAACGGAGCGACTGCTCGTCCATATACTCGTCGTAGAAATGGTTGGGAATCAGACCGTTCTCGTAGTTCGAGGTGCCCTTGGCGTCGTACGAACGGAAGGTCACGGGGTGGATCGTATATTGGTAATTGCCGAAAATCGCCTTGTCGGTGCTGTTGAACAGGTGGTCGATCACCTCCATACCCACAACCTTGCCTTCGGTCTTGGAGCCGATGTGGATCACCTCCACGTCAAGACCACGCAAGTTGTTGATCATCAGCTCGCTGGCCGAGGCGCTACTCTCCGACGCGATGACATACAGACGCGGCAGCGAGAGGTTGCAATCGGCCACTTCGGCGGCCGCGAGCAGGTTGTACCAATTGGATTTGCGCGAGGCATTGGGGCGGCACTCCAACCACTTCGAGCCGAGCTTCGACTGCGGCGCAATCATACTCGAAAGCAACTGAGCAGTAGATACATAGCCACCGCCATTATAGCGCAGATCGAGCACCAGCTCCTCGACACCAGCACTCTTGAACTCGGCAAATACCGTGCGTAACTGCTGTTCGTACTCGTCCGAATTTTCGAGGTCGCTCTCGTCGTAACCGCGCTTGAATTGGTTGAAAAGCAAGTAGCCCACCTTTGCTCCGCCGTTGGTAGTCAGCACTTTATGGGTGTGTATGGGGTTCTCCTCGACCGTCGCGCGGGTGAGCGTCACGGCCTTGTTCTCGGCCTCCTCCTTGAAGATCACGCCGTCGCCCGTCGCATTGGCCGTGAACGAACATTTCAGCACCTTGACCGACGACGAATTGGTCGGCAGGAGCTTGTTGATGTCGCTGAAATTGGTCGCCAGAATCTGCTTGCCGTCAATGCGACCGATCCAATCGCCACGTTTCAGACCCGCCTGTGCGGCTGGCGAGTTGGGCGTAACGTACTGAATACGTGCAAAATAGCGCAACGTAGTGCCCGTCTGCGTCTGGATATTGAAGGCGTAGGCGCGGATACTCATTCCGTAGGTGGGCGCGAACGTAAAGCTGCCCGCGCGCGTCACGGGCGCGCTCGAAATATAGGAGTAGAACATTCGCGAGCCATTGTAGACCTTGCCATCGAGCGTATTGACCTTCACGGCACTCAGCACATTGGTCAAAAACGACTGATAGTCAGTTTCGTAAGCGGGCTTGATGGCCTTGACCTCCTCGTTCCAAAGGTAGTAATAGGAGAGGATCTGATAGGTCCACTTATTGACCTGAACGTCCTCAGGATCAGTGGGATCGGGCTCGGGAACGGGCGTAGGTTCGCACGCTCCGACCAGAAGCGCCACAGCCAACAGCAGGGCCCACGAGAGATATTTTGCGAAGGTTGTTTTCATCGTTTTCAGTGCATAGTTACGTGTGGTTACACACCTTGTCAATTTACAAATATACAACTTTTCGCTCAAAAATCAAATTTTACACCCCCAAAAAGGTCACTTCGTCACGCCCGCGAGCCACCTTCGTACGCCTTCGTGCGCCCTCGTTCGTCACGAAAAATGGGCCACGCCCCGCGCACTCCGACCTCGCCACCGACTCCGCCCGCGACCCAAAGAGTGCCTTCGACACGAATATCGACCGAAAAAGTAGGGCATATCCAAATTATTTTTTAACTTTGTAGCTTGGTAATGCGTGCGTACGTGCGCGCAAGAGAGAGAAAAATCACAAAAATTGACAATACAATGGTAGAGAAAATCAACCAACTGATGGCCGAAGTCGAGGCGTTCGATTCGAAGAATCCCGCTGAGATTGAGGAGTTTAGAATCAAAGTGCTCAGCAAGAAAGGTCTGCTCAACCAGCTGATGGAGGAGTTCAAAACCGTGCCCGCAGAGCAGAAACGTGAGATGGGTCAGAAGATCAACCAGCTCAAAAATTTCGCGCAGGAGCGCATCGCAGCCCTCAAAGCCGAGGCCGAAGCAGGTGCCGCTGACGCCGCATCGCTCATCGGCGATATGACCCGCCCGGGTACGGCCGAGCAACTCGGTTCGCGTCACCCTATTTCGCTGGTGCGCAACCAGATCTGCGACATCTTCTCGCGATTGGGCTATACGGTGGCCGATGGTCCTGAGATTGAGGACGATTGGCACGTTTTCTCGTCGCTCAACTTCCCGATGGAGCACCCCGCACGCGATATGCAGGATACATTCTTCATCGAGAAAAATTCGGACGAACCCAACCAGAAAGATGTGCTGCTACGTACCCACACCTCGTCGATTCAGGTGCGTACGATGGAGCACCAGCGTCCGCCGATCCGCGTGGTGTGCCCCGGTCGCGTGTTCCGCAACGAGGCAATTTCGTACCGCGCGCACTGCATCTTCCACCAGGTCGAGGGCCTCTATATCGATAAGGGCGTGTCGTTTGCCGACCTGAAACAGTCGATCCTCTACTTCGCTAAGGAGATGTTCGGCGAGAGCGCAACGATCCGTATGCGCCCCTCGTACTTCCCCTTCACCGAGCCGTCGGCTGAGGTCGATGTGTCGTGCAACTTGTGCGGCGGCAAGGGCTGCAACGTCTGCAAGGGAACCGGCTGGTTGGAGATTATGGGTTGCGGTATGGTCGATCCTAACGTGCTGAAAGCGAGCGGTATCGACCCCGAGGAGTATAGCGGTTTCGCATTCGGTATGGGCGTCGAGCGCATCGCAATGCTCAAATACGGCGTGAAGGACCTGCGACTCTATTTCGAGAACGACGTGCGTTTCTTGCGCCAGTTCGACTCGGCACTCTAATTGTATAACGAATAACGGGTGGTGCCCCTTCGGTTTCGGTCGAGGGGGCGCTGAACGATATATACCACTCTCACTCAATGCGTTACGGAGGTGTGATACGTGTCGCGGTGGCGGCTCTGATGTTGGTGATGTTCTCGTGCGGAACATTGCCGCAAAGGGGTGTGCCCACGACCGAAACGAAGGTCGAACAGAGCGACCAAGTCGCACCCGCACAGCACATTGACACCACGGCGGCAACACCCCGCGACAGCGTGCCCCCGAGCGACTATCCCGCTGAGGCTCACGCCTTTTGGCACTATGTCGAGGGTTTGAAATCGTACCGCCTGCTCGGTGATTCGGTCCGCGCACGCCACCATTTCGAGCGCGCGCTCACGATCGACACGGCATACGCTCCCGCGGCCTACCACACGGCGGCGATGTTGATGATGGACTCTACGGATGTGGCCGAGCAGTACAGCCTGCGAGCCTACCGCACCGATACGACCGACGTCTGGTTCAACTCGCAGCTCGGTCGTCTGCAAATCTTGCAGGAGGACTATGCCGAGGGCGTCCGTCTGTTCAACGAGATGGTGCGAATGAAGGGCAATGACCCTGAGAATCACCGCATTCTGGCGATGCTCTACAACGAGCAGGAGCAGCCGTTTTCGGCAATCATCGTGCTCGATTCGGCCGAGCAACGCTTCGGTATCCACCCCGCGATCTCGCCCCTCAAACGCCAGCTGCTGGTGCAGACGGGGCAGTACGAACGAGCGTTGGAGCAGAACGAAGAACTGATCGCTGCCGACCCCTATAACATTGATAATTACATCATTGCGGCCGAACTCTACGCCCACGGCAAGAAGGATTCGCTGGCATTGGTCAACTACGACCGTGCGCTGGCGATCGACTCTACCAGCATTGGCGCGTTGGGGTCACTCAATGAGTTCTACGGTCAGCGCGGCGACCACGCCAACTACCTGCGAACGATGCTTCCGCTGTTTGCCTCGCGTGAGGTCGATCTCGAACGTAAAATCAAGATTTTCAATCGCTTGACCAACAACGTCGATTACTATCAGCAATTCTACGGGCCGCTCAATCAGCTGGCCATTACGGTTGCTGTGACCCACCCCGACGACCTCAATGCGATGGAGCTCTACACCACCCACCTGATCGCAACGGGTGACCTGGATCGTGCGCTCGAAATCTACAAATCGCACGTCAATGACTCGGTGCCCGAGCCCAAGATTTTCAATACGATTCTCGACATCGAGAGCTTCAAGGAGCGTCCCGATTCGGTCGAACACTACACCCGTTTGGCTATGGAGCGCTTCCCCGATCGCCCCGAATTCATTCTGCGTCGAGGAACGTATTTCCTTATGAATGAGCGATATAAAGAGGCTGAACGCGCCTTCCGTGACGCTCTGCGCAAGATCGACAGCGACTCGCTGCGCGGCGCAACGCTCTCGATGATTGGCGACGCCCAGTATCAGGATAATCGCCCCCGCGCCTCGTTCCGAAGCTACGAAAAGGCTCTGGCTCTGCTGCCCAACGATGCGGGTCTGCTGAACAACTATGCCTACTTCCTGTCGGAGGAGGATCGCGAACTCGAACGCGCGTTGCAGATGGCCGAGCGCGCGATCAACATCTCACGAAACAACTCGACTTACCTCGATACGTACGCTTGGATTCTCTACAAATTGGAGCGCTATGCCGAGGCCAAACGATATATGCGTCAGGCAGTTACGCTCGATCCCTCGCAGAGCGAGGTGCTGATGTGTCACTATGGTGACATTCTCTTCGCGCTGGGCGAGAATTTTATGGCGCAGATCTATTGGGAGAAGGCGCGCGACGGTGGCTACGACAAGGCCGAAATCGAGAGTCGATTGCAAAAGCTCAAAAAGCCGTAACTCACTATGCGTAAACTCGTTAGCATACTACTGACCCTACTCGTTGCCGCAACGGTGCTCTGCTCGGCCGTGCAGGCGCAGAACCGCACGATACAGAACAGTATCGACCGCCTCACATCGCAGATTGCCGAGTTCGAACAACAGATCAAATCGATCCGCAAGGACAAGAAAGCGACTCAGAATGAGGTCAATAAGCTCTCGCGTCTGATCGGCAAGCGCCGCAAATTGGTCGGTGAGGTCAATTCGCAGATGGTCGCCCTGAACAGTAACATCAACGTTCTCACGCGCCAGATCGACCGCCTCGCGGCCGAGCGCGAGCAGCTGCAAGCGCAGTATGCCGATATGGTGCGCACGGCCTACCGCAACTACCGCCAGCAGAACTTCACGACCTACCTCTTTTCGGCCGACGACTTCAATTCGGCCACGCGTCGCATCGCCGCAATCCGCCTGGTGAACGACGCCCGCGAGCGCAAGGTCCGTGAGATCGATTCGCTGACTATCCAACTCGACAGCGCACGTAAAGTGCTTGATGCCGAGAAGCTTACACTGCAAGATACACGCAACCGCCACAACAGCGAATTGAAGAAACTTTCGGCCAACGAGCGCGACTACAAGAAGCGTCTGAGCACGCTCTCTTCGCGCGAGAAGAAGGTGTTGAAGCAGCAGCAGGAGCAACGTCGCGAGTTGGAGCGTCTGGTCAGTTCGACCCGCAAATCGAAGGGTGAGGCCAAGATTGGCGGCAACATCAAGGACAATCGCGGTCGCCTGCCGATGCCCGTTGCGGGTGGTCGATTGAAACCCAACGGCAGCGACATCGCCGAGATCACGGGCGCGCAGGGTGCGCAGGTCAAGGCGGTCTTCAATGGCGAGGTGATGCGCGTCACCTACAACCGAAATACCAAATCATATATCGTCTTAATCGGTCACGGTCAGTACTTTACGACCTACTCGAATATGGCCACCGCGACGGTCAAGGAGGGTCAGAAGGTGACGGTCGGACAGGCCATCGGCTCGATCGGTCGCGCGGTCGATGCCTCGGGTCGAACCGAGTATAAATTGGTCTTCGGTCTGTTCGCTCCCAATGGCGACACGCTCGATGCCGACCAATGGCTCAAATAACTAACGAAACACGTAAAGCTATGGCTATCAGATATTTCAACGATTCGTGCACGTACCGTCTGCCCGAAAAACGCCGCACCCGCGAGTGGCTCACCGAGGTGGCTCGCGAGGAGGGCTATGCAGTTGGCGAGATCAACTACATCTTCTGCTCGGCGGAGCGTCTTTTGGAGATCAATCGCGAGTTTCTCAACCACGATTACTACACCGACATCATCACCTTCGACGAGAGCGATCTGCGTGGCGAGGGGGTGATCAACGGCGAGATCTATATCGACGTGGAGACCGTTGCCGACAATGCGGCGCAGTTTGGCGCTACACGCCTCGATGAGATGCGTCGCGTGGTGGTTCACGGCGTGCTGCACCTCTGCGGTCAGAAGGACAAAACACCCCGCGCCGAGCGTCAGATGCACCGCAAAGAGGACAAATATTTAGCCTACTGGAAACGATGAGAACCGAGTATGATATCATAGTTGTCGGAGGCGGTCACGCGGGTTGCGAGGCGGCGGCTGCGGCGGCCAATCTGGGATCGCGCACGCTGCTTATCTCGATGGATATGAGCAAGTTCGCCTCGATGTCGTGCAACCCCGCGGTGGGTGGTGTGGCCAAGGGTCAGATCGTGCGCGAGATCGATGCGCTGGGCGGTCAGATGGGCCGAATCACCGACCTCACGACGATCCAATTCCGTATGCTCAACCGCTCGAAGGGAGCCGCGATGTGGAGCCCGCGAGCGCAGTGCGACAAGGCCGAATTCTCGGCCGAGTGGCGTCGCACGCTCGAAAATACGTGGCGTCTATACCTATGGCAGGACAGCGTGACGGAACTGATTTTCGAGAGCGAAACAACTGATTGTGAGGGTATTAGCGAAAACGCACAGGGCGCACGTCCACGCGTTGTGGGCGTTCGTACGCAGATGGGTGTCGAGTTCCGCGCTCGGGCCGTTGTGCTCACTGCGGGCACATTCTTGGAGGGCGTGATGCACTGCGGATTGAACCGCGCCGAGGGCGGTCGCGCAGGCGATGCGGCGGCTCACGGAGTGACTGCCTCACTCGTGGCGATGGGTTTCGAGGTCGATCGAATGAAGACCGGCACGCCCGCACGATTGGATGCCCGCACGATCGATTTCGATGCGATCGAGCCGCAATATGGCGATGCAGAGCCGTCGAAGTTCTCGTTTATGCCTGACATTCAACCCGTTAAGAATCAGTTACCCTGTTTTTTGGTCTATACCTCGACGGCGGTTCACGACGAGCTGCGCAAGGGTTTCGATCGCTCGCCGATGTTCACGGGCGTGATTCAGGGTCGCGGACCGCGCTACTGCCCGAGTATCGAGGATAAATTGCGCACCTTCGCCGACAAGGAACAGCACCAACTCTTCCTCGAACCCGAGGGTCGCTCAACGAACGAATACTACCTCAATGGCTTCTCATCGTCGTTGCCGTTTGAGGTGCAAGTGGCTGCTTTACAGAAGATTAAGGGTTTGGAAGACGTGCACATCTACCGTGCGGGTTACGCCATCGAGTACGACTACTTCCCGCCCACGCAGCTGCACCACACGCTCGAAACCAAGCTGATCGACAACCTCTACTTCGCTGGTCAGATCAATGGCACGACCGGCTACGAGGAGGCGGCCGCACAGGGTCTGATGGCGGGTATCAATGCCCACCTCAAACTTGCGGGTCGTGAGCCCTTCGTGTTGCGACGCGACGAGGCCTACATCGGTGTGCTGATCGACGATCTGGTTACGAAAGGTGTCGATGAGCCCTACCGAATGTTCACTTCGCGTGCCGAACACCGAATTTTGCTACGTCAGGACAATGCCGACCTCCGTTTGACACCAAAATCGCACGAAATTGGCCTCGCAACGCAAAAAAGAATGGAAATTTGCGAGCAAAAAAAACTGCACGTAGAATCGATTATTTCGTACCTGCGCCGACAGAGTGTCACGCCAGACGATTTACAGAGCTATTTAAATTCGATCGATGCGGCTCCTTTGGCGCAAGGTCGCAAGCTCTATGACGTGATTTTGCGCAACAATGTGACCATTTCGGGCGTTGCCGGGCACTATCCGAAGCTCGCTCGATTCATTGCGCGTGAGGAGCTGACCGCCGAGGAGATCGAGGAGGCGGAGATTCAGATCAAATATCGTGGCTACATCGAGCGCGAGCAATACATAGCCGAGAAGATGCGCCGCTTGGAGAATATCGCCATTCCCGACGATTTCGACTACCACTCGTTGCAGTCGCTCACCATCGAGGCGCGCCAGAAGCTCACCAAGATCCGACCCGCGACCATCGGTCAGGCGTCGCGTATCCCCGGAGTCTCGCCCGCCGACATCAATGTATTGCTCGTCTATTTCGGTCGATAATACCGGCAGGCAATTCAAAATTCAAGATTCAAAATGCAAAATTAGACCACGCTCGTTGAGCGTGGTTTTTTGTTGCCAAAACAACCAATTATAATGTTCCACGTGGAACGTTTTGCCTCGAAGGACCCAATAAAAGCAAAACCCGCCCATATGGCGGGTTCCACGTGGAACAATATCTTATGGTAAATAAAAAAAGCCGCGCTCTGTTTTGAGCGCGACTTAATTTTGAACTGTGAATCCTGAATTGTTAAATACCCAAGATCTTAGCCCTCGATAATCGTGCACCAGCCGTGGCGGTCCTCGACCTCACCAAACTGGATACCGCGAAGCTCGTTGTACATCTTCACGCTCATCTCGCCAGCCTCGTCGCCGTAGGTCAGCTTCTCGCCCGAAACGGGATCGTAGATCGAGCCGATGGGCGAAATCACAGCAGCCGTACCGCAAGCGCCAACCTCATCGAACGTAGGCAACTCCTCGACGGGAATGTTGCGCTGCTCGACCTTCAAGCCCATATCCTCGGCAATCTGACGCAGACTCATATTGGTGATCGACGGCAGAATCGAGCCCGATTGGGGGGTTACGTACTTGCCCTCCTTGATACCGAAGAAGTTGGCCGCGCCACACTCCTCGATATACTTACGCTCGGCAGCGTCCAGATAGAGCACGTTGGCAAAGCCCTTGTCGTGCGCCTGAACACCCGAATAGATCGATGCGGCATAGTTACCGCCCGCCTTGACGTGACCCGTACCCTTCGGGGCAGCGCGGTCGTGGTCGCGGTCGATCATCACGTGGATGGGTTTGAAACCGCTCTTGAAGTAGGGGCCAACGGGCGACGCAAAGACAATCAGCGTGTACTCCTTGGTGGGACCAACACCCAGCTGAGGGCTGGTACCGATCAGCAGAGGTCGCAGGTAGAGCGTCGCACCCGTGCCATAGGGAGGCACAAAGTCGACGTTGAGCTCGACAACCTTGCGGCACATCTCGATGAAGAGTTCGAGAGGCGGAACGGCCATACAGAGATACTCGGCCGAGCGTTGCAGACGCTTGCCATTCTCATCGACGCGGAACATACGCACCTTGCCATCGACACCGCGATAGGCCTTCAAACCCTCGAAAGCCTCCTGCGAATAGTGAAGACACGATGCGGCAATGTGCATCGGAATGTACTCGCTATCGCTCACCTCGATCGGGCTCCAAGCGCCATCGCGGTAAACCGAGCGAACATTGTAGTTGGTTTTAGTGTATGAGAATCCCAAAGATCCCCAATCTAAATTTTGCATATATAGTTGTGTTTTAGGTTATTAGCCTACGATTGATCCGCACTTGACCTCCTTTTCGGGCGAGAGCAGAACCAGCTTGCCATCGGCGTCCTCGGCCATCAGCACCATACCGCGCGAGAGCGTACCCTTCAATTCGCGGGGTGCAAGATTGACCAAAACCAGCACCTGACGACCAACCAACTCCTCGGGAGTGAAGTGCTCGGCAATGCCCGAAACAATCTCGCGAGTGTCGATACCCGTATCGACGGTCAGCTTCAACAGTTTCTTGGTCTTGGCAACCTTCTCGGCAGCCAGAATGGTCGAAACGCGGATATCCATCTTCTGGAAATCGTCGAACGAACACTCGGCCTTCTGCGGCTCGGCGGTCTTCTCGGCAGCCTCGTTTGCAGCCTTAGTTGCCTGTAACTTAGCTACTTGCGCCTCGACTACGCTATCCTCGATCTTCTCGAACAACAGCTCAGCCTTGCCAATTACGTGGCCTGCGGGCAGCACCTCCGCATCGCCCAGACGCTCCCAATCCAATTTCTCGATGTTGAGCATCTTGATGATCTTCGCAGCCGAGAACGGCATAAACGGCTCGATAGCGATCGACAGCTCGGCAGTGATCTGCAAAGCGATGTTCAGAATGGTCTTAACTCGCTCAGGATCAGTCTTTACAACCTTCCACGGCTCGGTGTCGGCCAGGTATTTGTTACCCAAACGGGCAAGGTTCATAGCCTCCTTCAACGCCTCGCGGAAGCGGTAACCCTCGATGTTCTCCTCCAACGCCTTGCGGATCTTCGGCATCTCGGCCAGCGTCTCGCGGTCGTAGTCGTTCAACTCGCCCGCCGCAGGCACAACACCCTCGTAGTACTTCTGGGTCAGCACCAGCGCACGATTGACGAAGTTACCGAGGATCGCCACCAGCTCATTGTTGTTGCGAGCCTGAAAATCCTTCCACGTGAAGTCGTTATCCTTGGTCTCGGGGGCATTGGCGCACAGAACATAGCGCAGAACATCCTCCTTGCCGGGGAACTCATCGAGGTACTCGTGCAGCCACACAGCCCAATTACGCGAGGTCGAGATCTTGTCGCCTTCGAGGTTCAGGAACTCGTTTGCGGGCACATTCTCGGGCAGGATATAACCGCCGTGAGCCTTCAACATCGACGGGAAAACGATGCAGTGGAAGACGATGTTGTCCTTACCGATGAAGTGGACCATCTTGGTGTCCTCGCTCTTCCAATATTTCTCCCAATCGGGCGTAAGATCCTTAGTAGCAGAGATATAGCCAATCGGCGCGTCGAACCAAACGTACAGCACCTTACCCTCGGCGCCCTCGACCGGAACGGGGATACCCCAATCCAGATCGCGGCTCACGGCACGCGGTTGCAGACCACCGTCCAACCAGCTCTTGCACTGACCATAGACGTTCGATTTCCACTCCTTGTGACCCTCCAAAATCCACTCACGCAACATCTGCTCGTGCTTGTCGAGAGGCAGATACCAATGCTTCGTGTCGCGCATAACGGGCTTCGAACCCGAAACGGCACTCTTGGGGTCGATCAGGTCGGTCGCATTGAGCGTCGAGCCACACTTCTCGCACTGGTCGCCATAGGCGCGGTCGTTGCCGCACTTGGGGCAGGTACCCGTAATGTAGCGGTCCGCCAGGAAGGTCTGCGCCTCCTCGTCGTAGTACTGCTGCGAGGTTGCCTCCGAGAACTCTCCCTTGTCGTAGAGCGTGCGGAAGAACTCCGATGCCGTCTTGGCGTGGGTGGGCGAGGTCGTACGCGAGTAGATGTCGAACGACATACCCAGACGCTCGAACGACGACTTGATTATGTTATGATACTTATCTACAATATCTTGCGGAGTTACACCCTCCTTACGCGCCTTGATTGTGATGGGCACACCGTGCTCGTCGCTACCACAAACCGAAATTACATCAGCACCGCGCTGACGCAGATAACGAACATAGATATCCGAGGGCACATAAACGCCCGCCAGGTGGCCAATATGCACCGGACCATTAGCGTAGGGCAATGCCGAAGTGACCAAATAACGCTTAAACTCTTTCTTCATCTTTTTATTGTAAGAATATAATTATCCAATTAACATACAAATATAGGTATTTTAATTCACAAATTCGCAATTTGGGATTCAGAATTCACACCAATAGGTGTGTTTTACTGTTTTTGGGTATAAAAATATAACTCTCTGCGCGGACTGCGGAGCTGCCGCCCGCCATATGGGCGGGTTTTGCTAATTATTGTTTTGCACAAAATAAACTCTTCGCGGGCGGAGCACTCGCCCGCGATCCTTAGACTTCGCACTGCGCGAATTTCGGAAAAAGTGAGAGGGTGATTTTTGCCGTTAAAAAATGTGACCGTTTGATTGCTTCAAACGCGCGCAGCGACATTTTAGGCAAAAATCACACTTGAACCCGAAATTCGAGCCTTGCGAAGAGTTTTTGGTGCTACCTTTTGTCGGCACAAAAGGTAGCGGAAACATTGCAAACTCCGCTCGAAAATCTTTGATACACTGTTACTTTTGTTTTAGGATCATCATTGGTGGGTGGGCGAATGTGCATCGATTTCGGAGAAATCGTCAAGTTCGGTGGCTCGCGCAAACGTAGTTGCGCGCCCCCCCCAGCCACCGAACTTGGATTAAATCAAAGAAACCCCACAACCGAGGCGGGCGGGCCCTCGAAGGTGTCGAAAACATAGTTTTCGCCTTAATTGTCAATCGTCATTGTGATTTATAAATTGAAATCCGTATCTTTGCAGCCCGAAACATTCATTAAATGGCGCAACAACAAACAACTCCACTCTCGTTAGGCACTGATAATCTGGGCAAATTGCTTGTCCGCTATGCCGTTCCCGCCATTGTCGCAACCGTCACTTCGGCCCTCTACAACATCACCGACAGCATTTTTATCGGTCAGGGCGTGGGTCCGCTGGCAATGACCGCGCTCGGTATCTGTATGCCCATTATGAGCATCACGGCGGCCTTCGGTGCAATGGTCGGTGTGGGTGGATCGGCGCTGGCGTCGATACGTCTGGGACAGGGCAACAAGGCGGCGGCGTTCCGCATTCTGGGCAACATCGTGCTGCTGAATCTGATCTTCGGTGTGGCGACGATGGCGGCCTGTCTGTTGTTCCTCGACAAGTTGTTGTTTCTGTTCGGTGCGAGCGAGGCCACGATTGGCGACGCACACGAATATATGACCATTCTGCTGTGGGGAAATGTGGTCACGCACCTCTATCTCGGACTCAATGCCATACTGCGCTCGACGGGTTACCCGACCAAATCGATGGTGGTGATGTTGATCTCGGTGGTGGTCAATTGTGTGCTCGACCCGCTCTTTATCTTCGTGTTCAAGTGGGGCATTGCGGGCTCGGCCTACGCTACGGTGATCGCCCAATCGACAGCTCTCGTCTATGAGCTGGTGCACTTCGCCAACCCCAAGAATTTCCTCCATTTCCGTCGTTCGATCTTCCGTCTGCGAAAGGATATCACGCTGAAAATCATCTCGATCGGTATGGCGCCGTTCCTTGTTCAGTCGTGCGCGAGTCTGGTGTCGATGCTCAACAACAACGCCCTGAAAGAGTATGGTGGCGACCTGCATATCGGTGCGTTCAGCATTGTCAATCGCATTGCGCTGCTGTTCATTATGTTCGTCAACGGATTGAATCAGGGTATGCAGCCCATCGTCGGTTATAACTATGGCGCCAAGCTCTATGGACGTGTGTTGAAGATCCTGCGAATGGGTATCTTTTGTGGCGTTGCGATCACCACGACGGGCTTCCTGTGTGCCGAATTTATGCCGCACGTGATTGCCGGATTCTTTGCCGACGGCTCGACACCGATGGGTCGCGAGCTGATCGACCTGGCTGCCCACGCAATGCGTATCGTGATGATGGCAATGCCGATCGTGGGCTTCCAGATTGTGGGTGCCAACTTCTTCCAGAGCATCGGCAAACCGCGTCGCGCCATCGCTCTGTCGGTAACGCGACAGGTGATCTTTCTGGTGCCGTTGCTGATCTTTATGCCGCGCGTTTTCGGCATCGAGGGCGTGTGGTATTGTATGCCCATTGCCGACGTTGCATCGGCCATTTTGGCGGCGGTTTTGCTGGCGATTCAGGTGCGCAAACTGCGCCAAAACCCCGACTCGGAGAGAGCGATTTAATTCGCAATTAGATATTCCAAATGAGGCTGCGCTCTGCTCGGGGCGTGGCTTTTTTTGATTTTATTTATTGGTAAAATAATAAGAACAAATTATCCACGCTTTCAAGAAAAGCGTGTCATCATTGGCGGGTCGGCCTACGGCCGAGCCCCCCCAGCCACCAATGATGAATAAATGAGAACAAAGTAACAATAATGCCTCGTTGGCTTGCGTGAGTGAGTGTCGATTTCTCCGAAATCGTCATTATCTGCGGCTCGCGCAAACTTTGTTGCGCGACCCCCCCCAGCCGCAGATAATGAGCCCGCCATATGGGGTGGGTTTTGCTGTTTGCTTGGGCTTATTTCAATGTTTTGCGGTGGGTTTTGTAGTTTTTTGGGGGTGGTGGGCGTCTAATATACATAACCCACAAAAAACAGCGGGCGGTGAATACTATTTAAAAATTTTTTATCGTTTTCCGAATATAATTTTTAACTTTGTCGTGGGATAGTGTTTGGTCGAGCGAAGTTCCGTCACGAAACCCACCGACACCGCCCCGCAAAAGCTCGTTTACAAACAAAAACACACAATAAAATGAAACGCACAATCTTTATTCTGACATTGTTATTGGCGCTGAACCTCAACGCTTTGGCGCAGAAAGTCGAGTTGCATCTGATTCCCGACTCGCCCACCGCAACCTATCGCACAGGCGAGCAGGCACGTATGAAGGTCATCGCGCTCGATTGCGGCGTGGCGATCTACGACGCCGAGGTGAGCTACGAAGTGAGCGAGGACCTAATGCCCGCACGCGAGAAGAGCACTGTAAAACTCAAAGGCCCCGAGGCCACGATCAAGGTCGGCACGATGCGTAAGCCGGGTTTCCTGCGTGTGCGCGCCAAGATCGAGCACGACGGCAAGAGCTACTCGACCACCAAAACCATCGGTTTCGACCCCGAAAAGTTGGAGCCCACGACCCCGATGCCCAAGGATTTCGACGAGTTCTGGAACGCTGGTCTGGAACAGCTCTCGAAGGTGAAGCTCAACCCCACGATGGAGCTGCTGCCCGAGCGTTGCACCGACAAGGTCAATAGCTATCTGGTTTCGTACGGAAACATCAATAACACACGTATGTACGGTATCCTGACCGTGCCCAAGGCCGAGGGTAAGTATCCCGCCATTCTGCGTCTGCCGGGCGCGGGTGTGCACGCCATCGGCGGCGACGTGAAGAATGCCGCTAAGGGTGTGATCATCTTGGAGTTGGGTATCCACGGTATTCCCGTCAATTTCGACGCTGAGGTCTATGCCGCACTCAACCGCCAGCCTGCCCTGCGCGACTATGCCACCCTCAACCTCGACGACCGCGATGCGTACTACTATCGTCGCGTCTTTCTGGGTTGCGTGAAGGGTGTCGAGTATCTGCTGTCGCTGCCCGAGTGCAACGGCAACGTGGGCACGCTGGGTGGCTCGCAGGGCGGTCTGTTGTCGATCGTGGTGTCGCGTTTGGAGCCGAGAGTGAAGGCTTCGGCCATCTACTTCCCCGCCTTCTGCGATCAGGAGGGTTACATCAACGGTCGCGCGGGCGGCTGGCCCCACACCTTCAAGTGGGAGGCTAATCGCACCAAGCAAATTATTGAAACACAGCGTTATTACGACGCTTCGAACTTTGCTCGTGGCTTGAAGGCACCCGTGTTCTATGCCTTTGGTTACAACGATGTGACCTGCGCTCCGACCACCACCTACGCTACCTATAATATTATTACGGCACCGAAGCAGATCTGCGTCAGCCCCAACACGGGTCACTGGCTGCCCTCGGAGCACGTTACGAAGATGTGGGATTGGATCATCGCCGAACTGAAAAAGTAAGTTAAACAAACAAAAACGGATAAGCACTATGAACTTCTTTAAGACCTTTCTGGCGTCGTTGTTAGCATTCTTCGCCGCCAACTTCGTATGGTTTTTCCTCTTTCTGATCGTCATCGGAGGAGTAGCTGCTCTGGCTGGTGTATCGACCACGATCGTTGAGCCTAAGTCGGTATTGAAAATCGACCTCGCGGAGTCGATCGTCGATCAGCCCGTAAATGACCCGCTGGCAGGCTTCGACCCGATGTCGATGAACGTGCAGAAGAGCGTGTCGAATATGCAGGTTATGCGCGCAATCGAGGCCGCTGCACAGGACGAGAACATCGAGGGTATCTATATCAACCTGACGGGTGCAGGCACCGCGTCGGCTGCTCTGTTGGAGGAGGTGCGCGGCTACATCACCTCGTTCAAGGAGTCGGATAAATTCGTCATAGCCTATGGCGAGACCTACTCGCAGGGCGGCTACTATCTGGCGTCGGTTGCCGACAGCATCTTCCTCAACCCCGTGGGTGAGATGGAGTGGCGCGGTCTGGCAGGGCAGGTGATGTTCTACAAGGGTCTGCTCGACAAGCTGGGCGTTGAGCCGCAGGTGTTCCGCCACGGTACGTTCAAGTCGGCTATCGAGCCCTACATCCTGGATCGTATGAGCCCCGCCAACCGCACTCAGATAGAGACTTATATCAATTCGATCTGGGGCACCATCGTCGAGGGTGTGGCCGACGAGCGCAACATCTCGATCGACACTCTCAACATCTACGCCAACGAGCTGTCGGCAATGATGGCCGAGGACGCTTTGCAGGCACGTATGGTCGATGGTTTGAAGTATGAGGACGAGGTTGAGGATATTATTCGCGAGAAGCTCGAACTGGACGCCGACGAGGATATCGCATTCGTGAGCCTGGGCGAGTATATCGCTGCAAATCCCTATACACCAACCTATTCGGACAACAAGATCGAGGTGATCTATGCCGAGGGTCAGATCGTGTCGGGCACCAGCTCAAATGGCTCGCTGGGTTCGACGACGCTGGCTGAGCAGCTGGCTGAGGCTCGCCTCGACGAGGAGGTGAAGGCCGTTGTTCTGCGTGTCAATTCGCCCGGTGGCTCGGCTCTGGCGTCGGAGGTTATGTGGCGCGAAATGGAGCTGCTGCGTCAGCAGAAACCCGTGATCGTTTCGATGGGTGACTACGCTGCAAGTGGCGGTTACTACATCTCGGCACCGGCCGACGCAATCGTTGCCGACGCTACGACGCTGACCGGCTCGATCGGTGTTTTCGGCCTGATGTTCAACGCCGAGAAGGCTCTCAAAAACAAGCTCGGCGTGACGGTCGATGTGGCTAAATCGAACCCCTCGGCCGATATGGGTATGCCCTTCCGCGCGGTGACCGCCAAGGAGCGCGACCACATTATGCGTGGCATTGAGCAGGTCTATACCACCTTTGTGAACCACGTTGCCGACGGTCGCAATATGACCTTCGACTCGGTTGACGCCATTGGTCAGGGTCGTGTTTGGACGGGTAACGACGGCAAGCGCATCGGTCTGGTCGATCAGATCGGTGGTCTGAAATATGCTATCGCTGTGGCAGCCGAGAAGGCAGAGTGCATCGACGACTTTATGGTCCGCGAGTCGCTGGGCGAGCAGACCGGTTTGGCGGCGCTGCTCAACTCGCTGAATATGCACATCTCGGAGCGTAAGTTGCGCAAGGAGTTTGGTGTACTCTACGATGATTACCGCTCGTTGCGTGCGCTGATCGACAACGAGGGTGTTCAGGCATTGGCTGTTCCCGTCAAGATTCAATAGTCGGGGATCGGTTTTTGATCGAAAAAATGGCTTCCGCGCAGGTGGAAGTCATTTTTTTGTGCGCTGTTCCGTAGAAAATTCGTATATTTGTAAGTTGGAGAGTGTTTTTTAATTCACAATTAAAAATTCACAATGCACAATTTTTCTTCTTTTTTCTATTTAATAAGAGTATTAAAAGAAGAGGAAGAATAAAAAAACAAGCAAAATCCAATGGATTTTGTTATTATCTGCGGCTCGCGCAAACGTAGTTGCGCGACCCCCCACAGCCGCAGATAATAAGATTTAAATGGAATATTAAAATAATTAACAACAATATGAACAAGGAACAGTTAATAACGCTTTTAACTTCGATCGTTCACCCCGAAACGGGTAAGAACCTTGTGGAGAGCGACTTGGTGTCGATGGCCGAACTCGAAGGCGGTAAGGTTGTCCTCAATCTGATGATGGCCAAACCGCGCGATCCGTTCGCTATGAAGATCAAAAATCGTATCGAGGAGCTGGCGGCCGAGATGTTTGGTGCGGAGGCCGAGTTGCTCACCGTCATCGTGCGCGAACAGGCCCCCAAGCAACCCAAACCGCAACCCCGTTCGGCTGCCGAGCAGATCCGCAAAGTGGTTGCCGTGGCGTCGGGTAAGGGTGGCGTAGGCAAGTCGACCGTAACGGCCAATCTGGCTGTGGCTCTGCGCAATGCGGGCTACAAAGTGGGTATCCTGGACGCCGATGTCTATGGTCCGTCGCAACCCAAAATGTTCGGTGTCGAGGAGTATATCCCCGAGATGAAGGAGCGCGATGGTGCGGAGTATATGGCTGCGGCCGAGGTGATGGGCATCAAGATTATGTCGATCGGTTTCTTCATTGCGGCCGATGACGCGCTGGTGTGGCGTGGTCCGATGGCCAACAACGCTCTCCGTCAGATGATCCACCAGACCGAGTGGGGCGAGTTGGATTACCTGTTGATCGACCTGCCGCCGGGTACGGGTGATATCCACCTGAGCGTGATGTCGGAGCTGGAGATCGACTCGGCAGTGATCGTCACAACCCCTCAGCAGGTGGCTCTGGCCGATGTTCTGCGTGGCATACGTATGTTCAAAGCCGAGAAGATCAACATTCCCGTGGCGGGCCTGATCGAGAATATGGCGTGGTTCACTCCTCGCGAGCTGCCCGACAACCGTTACTACATCTTCGGTCGTGGTGGCGGTCGCGCGCTGGCTGAGAAGGAGGGTGTCGATGTACTGGGTGAAGTGCCTATCATACAATCGGTTATGGAGGGTGCTGACTGTGGTCGTCCTGCCTCGTCGTTCGATGTCGATACGGAGAAATACTACCGCGAGATTGCGTCGAAACTTGTCGACAAGGTGGGTTAGGAGTGTTGATAATGTCGAAAAAGGGTGTTGAAAGTTGTGAAATAAGTGGTCGAAAACTTTTCATAAAAACAGTGCCCGAAAATTTGGAACTTTGCCCTCGACACTCGTATAGTGAAGCGGCACAATTTTCCAAATCAAATCGATCAAAAAGGATTGACAACTGCTCACAGCAGAAAACGTAATAAAATGTTGAAACAATCGAACTGTTCAATTGTCAACAAGTGATAATAACAGTTGTTGATAGTTCAACTTAAAATATTAAAAATAAATAAATTATAGGAAAAAGCCGATGTTTATCGAAGGTTGATAAATCATCGAGGTCGGCAATCAACACCGACTTATCGACACTTTCAACAGCCCTTATTCTTATTGTTTATTTATTATTTTAAAATGTATAAAAAATTAAAATTAATAAAAATCGAAAATGGCTGACAACAAACTTTTGGCAGATCGCATCGCTGCCCTCAAAAAGCAGAAGCAGGCCGTAATTTTGGCACATTACTACACCTCACCCGAAGTGCAACAGGTGGCCGACTTCGTGGGTGACTCGCTCGCACTGGCTATCGAGGCGGCTAAAACTGACGCCCGTGTGATACTCTTTGCCGGCGTTCACTTTATGGCCGAGACCGCAAAGGTGCTCTGCCCCGATCGCAAGGTGTTGATCCCCGACCCCGAGGCGGGTTGCTCGCTGGCCGATTCGTGCCGCGCCGAGGATCTGGCCGAGTTCCTGCGCGCGTACCCCGACCATAAGGTGGTGTCGTATGTCAATACCACGGTGGGTGTCAAGGCGCTGACCGACGTGTGCTGCACCTCGTCGAACGCTTTGAAGGTGGTGCAGTCGATTCCCGAGGAGCAGCCGATCGTCTTTGGTCCCGACCGCAACCTCGGCTCGTATATCCAGAAGCTCACGGGTCGCAAGAATATGGTGCTGTGGAACGGTGCGTGCCACGTGCACGAGGAGTTCTCGCTGGCGGGTGTGCAGCGCTTGAAGGCCGAGCACCCCGAGGCGAAGGTGGTTGTGCACCCCGAGTGCAAGGCCGAGCTGGTGGCCGAGGCTGACTATACGGGTTCGACTGCGGGCATCATCGACTATTGCGGAACGGTTGAGGCTGAGGAGTTTATCGTCGTAACCGAGGCGGGTATTATGTTCGAGTTGGAGCGTCGTTACCCCTCGAAGCGATTCATTCCCGCACCGCCCGCAAGCCCCGCAACGGGTCACGGTTGCAACGAGTGCAAATATATGAAGATGGTCACTTTGGAGAAGATTGCGGCGGCGTTGGAAAACGAACAGCCCGAGATCGTGCTCGATGAAGAGGTGCGTAAGTCGGCCGAGCGCTCGATCCGAAATATGATTGCGATTAAATAGAATTCAAGATTCAAAATTATTTACTTTGTTTTTGTAATGTTATGAGTGATATATCTGAACTTCATTATAATAGTTTAGTTTTAAAAGACTTTCATATTAAAACAGCTTCTTATAAGCACGCAATTCAAGAAGTTGATGAAAAATGGGAGCTATTCATTCCAACCCATTTTGTATATGAGTTTTTTATCTTTAATACTTTGTATTCTATTGATTGGAAGCAAAGTTTATTGTCAAAAAAAATTATACATTATCGCAATTTTAGTGCTGGAGAAGAAGATAAACAATTGGAATATATTAATTTTATTTTCAATGAAGATTTTGTAAGTGAATATATTGATAAATTCATACAATTGTTTTTTCTAAATATTAGTGCAACAGAAATAGAGGAAAATATATTGAAAAATATAGAAGATGATAGAAATAGTAAGAAACAAATATATAAAAGTAGAGGAAGTGTACGTGATAGTAAACGTGATAAGGTGGTATCTAATTTTAAGTCTTCTATTAGATATATTATAAAAAACAAAAAGATAAATAAGACCATTATTAAAGATATAGTTACGTTTATTTATAAAGTTAGATGTAATATTTTTCACGGAGTAAAATGCTTTGAAGAGTTAAATAGTGGCTTTGAGCGAGAAAAATTGGCTTTTTATTCGAATATACTTATAGCTGTAAATCAAATGCTTTTTTCGTATTTGGATTATCTAAAAAATAACGAAGAAGGTACAGAAGATGATTCTTTTCAGGAATTGTGGGAAAAGTTAGCTAAAAAATAATTTGAATACTCCCAATGTGAATAACAATTTCGGCGGCGAAGTGTTACCTTTGCATCTAAAATTATAGAACAAAACAATAAACAATAGAAAACTATGAAACTCAAACATTTAATCGTTTCGATGGTGCTGGCGGCAGCGATGGTCGTTCCCGCTCACGCCGACGAGGGTATGTGGCTGCTGCCCTACCTCCAAAAGATGAATATCAAGGATATGAAGGCTAAGGGTCTGAAACTCTCGGCCGAAGATATCTACTCGGTCAACAACCACGCACTGAAAGATGCAATCATCATCTTCGGTAGCGGTTGCACGGGCGAAGTGGTGTCGAGCGAGGGTCTGATCCTCACCAACCATCACTGCGGCTACGGCTCGATTCAGGCTCTGAGCAGCGTCGAGCACGACTACCTCAAAAATGGTTTCTGGGCAATGTCGCGCGAGCAGGAGATCCCCGCACCCGGCTTGCAGGTGCGTTTCGTGCGCCACATTATCGACGTTACGGCCGAGATGGTTGGCAACGTGCCCTCGACCGCCGGTCAGGCCGAGTACGACAAAATCACTCGCGACAACCGCGCGAAGTTGATGAAGAAACTCGAAAAGCAGTATCCCGATATGGAGCTGTCGGTTAAGTCGTTCTTCGGTGGTAATCAGTACTTTGCATTTGTGATTGAGGTATTCTCGGACGTGCGTCTGGTGGGTACTCCTCCGACCTCGATCGGTAAGTTCGGCGGCGACACCGACAACTGGATGTGGCCCCGCCATACGGGCGACTTCTCGATGTTCCGTATCTATGCCGACAAGAACAACAAGCCCGCAGCTTACTCGGCTGACAACGTGCCCTACAAGCCCGCAAAGCACTTGAAGGTGTCGCTGGCAGGTGTCGAGGAGGGCGACTACACGATGATTATGGGCTTCCCCGGCTCGACCCAGCGTTATATGACCTCGTACGAGATCGACGAGATGTTGAAGGTGACCAATCCCCAGCGTATCTATATCCGTGGCGAGCGTCAGGCGATCCTCAAAGAGGATATGCAGGCAAGCGACAAGATCCGCATCCAGTACGCTTCGAAGTATGCTTCGTCGTCGAACTATTGGAAGAACTCGATCGGTATGTCGCGCGGTGTCGAGAAGCTCAATGTAAAGGCTAAGAAGGAGGCTCAGGAGCAGTCGTTCCAGAGCTGGGCCAATGCCAACACCCTGCCCGAGGAGGGTTATATGGACGCTCTGACGAAGATCCGCGAGGCTGTCGAGGAGCGCGAGGAGGCAACCGCAACGTCGCAGTATCTGTCGGAGGCATTCCTGCGTGCGGTTGAGTTTATGATGCCCGCACTGCGTTACAGCAATATGAAGCAGATGACCGACGTTGATCGCGCGAAGGCTCAGGCCGAGGCTTTCTTCAAGGATTACAGCCCCTCGACCGACCGCAAGGTGGCAAAGCGTATGCTCACCATCGTGCGCGAGAATATGAAGACCCTGCCCTCGTTCTATGCCGAGGAGGTCGATGCAAAGTTTGGTGGCGATGTGAATGCCTATGTTGATTACCTGTTCGACAACTCGATCTTCGTTGATGAGGCCAAGACGATGGCTCTGATCGAGTCGTTCGATGCCGAGAAGGTGGCTGCCGACCCCGCAATTCCGATGGTTAAGTCGGTTTACGATATGTACTTCAAGGCCGCTACGAGCACCCGCGATTCGGGCGCAAAGTATGCCGAGGGTCACCGCAAATATATCGCAGGTTTGATGATGCAGCAGCCCGACAAGATGTGGTACTCGGACGCTAACTTCACGCTGCGTCTGACCTACGGTAACGTGGGCGCATACGACCCGAAGGACGGCGTTATGTATAAGTATTACACCACTTTGCGCGGTGTGATGGAGAAGGAGGATCCCTCGAATCCGATGGAGTTCACCGTGCCCGCGCGCTTGAAGGAGCTCTACGCTCAGAAGGACTTCGGTCGCTATGCCGACAAGAATGGCGAGCTGCGTGTTGGTTTCATCTCGAACAACGACATCACAGGCGGTAACTCGGGTAGCCCCGTGCTGAATGCTCGTGGCGAGTTGATCGGTCTGGCATTCGACGGCAACTGGGAGGCAATGAGTGGCGATATCGCCTTCGAGCCTGAGTTGCAGCGCACGATCTCGGTAGATATTCGCTACGTGCTGTTCGTGATTGACAAGTTTGCAGGCGCAGGTCACCTGGTTGATGAGATGACATTGGCAAAGTAGAGTTCAATTCACGATTCACAATTAAGGCCTCGCTTTTGCGGGGCTTTTTTTGTTTATCAACATTAGAGCATACACGTCGGCGGGGGGCGGCGCGACTTTCAGTCGCGGGCGCCGACGTGTATGACGATTTCTCCGAAATCGCAGATTTTAGATATAAAACAACAAAACCCGCCAATGATGACACGCCAACGGCGTGTTTTTCGCTTTAATTGTGAATCGTGAATTGTGCATTGTGAATTAAATTTCGTATCTTGTGCCGATATTAGTTTTTAAGCCGATTGAAAGCTATGGACAAGTTGATTCGTGAGCAGCGTTACGCTCGTCTGCTCGATATGGTTCGATCGAATTTTTCGCCCACGACCCAAAAATGT
The DNA here is from genome assembly GCA_045655685.1 of Alistipes sp. Classification (GTDB taxonomy): domain Bacteria; phylum Bacteroidota; class Bacteroidia; order Bacteroidales; family Rikenellaceae; genus Alistipes. The sequence goes on along the minus strand of JAZOPR010000001.1, from coordinate 8,805 downwards.
GTCGATGAGGCGCTCGAATATGCCGACCGTGCAATGGACGGTCTGACTCGTTATGACGGCTCACCGATGTTGGATCACGCGGTGCGAACGGCCGAAATTGTGATCTCGGAGATCGGTCTGGGTCGCAACTCGACGGTGGCTACGATTCTGCACGATGTGGTGCGCCTGGCGGCCAAGCAAGGTGCCGAGGAGTTGGAGCGCGTGACGACCGAAATACGCTCACAATTTGGCGACTACGTGGTCAATATCACCCGCGCGCTGGCAAATATTTCGGACGTCAAAACCAAAGTGGCAAAGGAGCAGGCCGACAATTTCCGCGACCTGATTGTATCCTATTCGACCGACCCGCGTGTGATCCTGATCAAGCTGGCCGATCGACTCGAAGTGATGCGCTCGCTGGCGATTTTCCCCGCTGCGAAACACCACAAAAAGAGCTGGGAGAGCCTCAATATCTATGCCCAGATTGCTCACAAGTTGGGTCTTTATGCCATCAAGAGCGAGTTGGAGGATATCTCGCTCAGCTACCTCGAACCCGATGATTATCAGCATATTCTGTCGAAATTGGAGGAGACCTCGCAGGAGCGTCAGCAGTTGATTGCCCGCTTCTTGGAGCCGGTGATCCCGAAGCTCGACAAGATGGGTTACGAGTACCACATCAAGAGCCGCACAAAGTCGATTTTCTCGATCTGGACCAAGATGCGCAAGAGCCACATTCCGTTCGAGGAGGTCTTCGATATCTTCGCCCTGCGCATCATTGTCGACTGCCCGCGCGAGATCGAAAAGACCCTCTGCTGGAACATCTATTCGATTGTTACCGACTTCTATACGCCCAATCCCGAACGTATGCGTGATTGGATATCGATCCCAAAATCAAACGGTTACGAGTCGTTGCACACTACGGTTGTGACCAAGGAGGGACGTTGGGTCGAGGTGCAGATCCGCTCGGAGCGTATGGACGAGGTGGCCGAGCGAGGTATTGCTGCCCACTGGCGCTACAAGGGCGTCAATCAGGGTGCCCAGACCAGCGAGCAGTGGCTCGGTCGTCTGCGCGAGTTGATGGAGGATACGACCCACTCGCTGGTGCAACGTTTCGACGCCAAGCCCGCCACGGGCGAGATCTTCGTCTTCACTCCGAAGGGCGACCTGCGCAAGCTGCCTGAGGGCGCTACGGTGCTCGATTTCGCATTCGACATCCACTCGAATGTGGGTTGCACCTGCGCCGGAGCCAAGATCAACCACCGCAATGTGTCGATCCGCGAGGTGCTGCGCAATGGCGACATCGTCGAGATCATAACCCAGAAGAACCAGACCCCCAAGTCGGATTGGTTGAACGTGGTGACGACTACCAAGGCGCGCAACAAGATTCGCCAATTCCTGCGCGAGGAGCAGGCCCGTCAGGCACGTTTGGGACGCGAGGAGTTGGAGCGCAAATTGAAGAATTGGAAGATGAACATCGCCATCGACGATGCGGTGGTATATCTCTGTAAGTCGCTGAAAATCCGCACGGGAACAGAGCTCTATAACCGCATTTTGAACGAGAAGATCGACTTTGCGCAGATCAAGGAGATCATCTCGCGCCACCTGAGTGGCGAGGCCGATGAGCAACGTCGCACGACCGCCGCCGCGATCGATGCCGCCAAGCTCGACGCGACCAAGGTTTACAATACGCGACCCTCGGGCGATGCGTTGGTGATAGACGATAAGATCAGCAAGATCGACTACAAGCTGGCCAAGTGTTGCAACCCGATTATGGGTGACGAAGTGTTTGGTTTTGTGACGATTAACGCGGGTATCACGATCCACCGCACCGACTGCCCCAATGCCGCCCGCCTGCGCGAAAACTACCCCTATCGCATTATGGAGGCCCGCTGGCGCGAGCAGGTGCAGGGCGGAGCGTTCCGTGCGTCGATCAAGATCGTGGCCGACGACACGACGGGTATGGTCAATCGCATCACGGAGGTGATCAACCGTGACCTGAAACTCAACATTCGTTCGATGAATCTCTCGTCGGGCGGGGGTACGCTGTCGGGTTTGATCAATGTTGAGGTGCCGAGTACGAATGTGGTTGATATGCTGATTCACAGCATTTTGCGTATCCGCGGCGTGCAACGTGCCTACCGAGTGAATAATTAATTCACAATTCAGAATTCAAGATTCAAAATTGGAGCCTCGCCTGAAAGCGGGGCTTTTTTGTTTATCAACATTAGAGCATACACGTCGGCGGGGGGGGCGCGACTGCGGAGCTGTCGCCAACTGACATAAGTCAGACCTTTTTCCCTTTGCTTTTGTTTTAGAATCATCATTGGCGGGTGGGGGGCTCGGCTGAAAGCCGACCCGCCAATGATGACACGCCATTGGCGTGGTTTTCGTCTAATTAATTTTGAATAACAAATGCACCTTCGTAGGCTGGGGCGGGCAGTCAAAGAGCGAGCCCACGAAGGTGTCGAAAACTATGTTTTCGCCTTAATTGAGATTTTTTAATTGTGAATCGTGAATTAATTCGTATCTTTGTCCGAATGAAGTTTACACTACAACATAAAGCTCCCGATTCGAAGGCTCGCGCCGGCGTGATCCAGACCGATCACGGTGCGATCCCGACACCCATTTTTATGCCCGTCGGCACGGCTGCGGGCGTCAAGGGTATTTTCCACCGCGACCTGCGCGACGACGTGGGCGCTAAGATCATTCTGGCGAACACCTACCACCTCTATCTGCGCCCCGGTATGGACGTGATCGAGGCCGCAGGTGGCGTGCATCGGTTCAGCACGTGGGAGGGACCTATGCTCACCGATAGTGGTGGTTTTCAGGTCTTTTCGTTGGCGGCGTGCCGCAAACTGACCGAGGAGGGTTGCCGTTTTGCGTCGCATATCGACGGCTCGAAACACCTCTTCACGCCCGAAAATGTGATGGATACCCAGCGCACGATCGGTGCCGACATTATGATGGCATTCGACGAGTGCCCGCCGGGTGATGCGCCGTGGGATTACGCCTCGAAGTCGCTGGCTCTGACCGAGCGCTGGCTGGATCGTTGCTTCAACCGTTTCAACCAGACTCAACCCAAATATGGCCACTCGCAGTCGCTGTTCCCGATCGTTCAGGGTTGTGGCTACGAGGATCTGCGTGAGCGTGCTGCACGCAACGTAATGCAGTATGACGCAGACGGTTACGCCATTGGCGGATTGGCCGTTGGCGAGCCTACGGAGGTGATGTACCGTATGATCGAGGTGGTCAATGCGGTGCTGCCCGAGGATCGTCCCCGCTACCTGATGGGTGTGGGTACGCCCGTCAATATCTTGGAGGCGATCGACCGTGGTGTGGATATGTTCGACTGCGTGATGCCCACGCGCAATGGCCGCAACGGTATGTTGTTCACCAGCGAGGGCATTATCAACATTCGCAACCAGAAGTGGCGCGACGATTTCTCGCCGATCGACCCCAATGGCACGAGTTTCGTCGATACGCTCTACTCAAAGGCCTACCTGCGCCATATGACCATCGCGGGTGAGATGATTGCGGCACAGATTTCGTCGCTGCACAACGTGGCATTCTACCTGTGGCTGGTGGGCGAGGCGCGCCGCAAGATCGAGGAGGGAACGTTCGCCGAATGGAAGCGCGAAATGGTTGTTAAACTCACTAAACGTCTGTAAAAGAGATGCGTAACCCCGGACTCAAAATACTCGACCGCTATATCATTCGTAAGTTCCTCGGCACTTACTTCTTCTCGATTGCCCTGATCATCGTGATCGTGGTGGTGTTCGACTGGACCGAGAAGACCGACGATTTCTACGAATTGAAGGCGCCGCTCGATGCAATTTTGTTCCAATACTACGCCAACTTTATCCCCTTCTTTATCAATAAGTTCAGTGGTCTGTTTACGTTCATTGCGGTGATTTTCTTCACCTCGAAGATGGCCTACCAGACCGAGATCACGGCCATTCTGTCGAGTGGCGTGAGCTTCCGCCGATTGATGTGGCCCTACTTCATCTCGTCGATGATCATTGCGATGTTGTCGCTCGGACTGAACCTCTGGGTGATCCCCGTCACGAGCGAAAAACAGGTGGCTTTCGAGGCACTATACCTCAAAAAACGACAAAATATCCGCTACGACCGCCACATCTATCGCCAGATCGAACCGGGACTGTTCGCCTACGTGCGCGGTTACTCGGGTCGTGACAATCGAGCGACGTTCTTTGCGTTGGAGCAATATCGTGGTAATCAGATGGTTTCGATGCTCGAAGCGGCCGAAGTGAAGTTCGATCCCGAGACTCGTCATTGGACTGCCGAGCGATATATCACACGCACGTTCGATGTCGAGGAGGGCGAGCGATTCGAGAAGTGCACCAAGCTCGATACGCTGATCAATCTCGATGCGACCGAGCTGGGACGTGTCAACGAGCTGATCAAAACGATGAAGATCGGGCGCCTCAACGAGTTCATCGCACAGCAGAAAGCCAAGGGCTCGAATATGATCGGACTGCTTGAAGTTGAGCGACATACGCGCTATTCGTACCCGCTGGCGACGTTCATTCTGACGTTGATCGGTGTGTCGCTCTCGTCGCGCAAGATACGCGGAGGTATGGGTCTGCACATCGGTGTGGGTATCACGCTCTGTTTCACCTATATCCTCTTCGGCCGATTCTTCGAGGAGTTCGCCAAGGGCGGTGTGATGAACCCTGCGCTGGCCGTCTGGATCCCAAATATGATCTATGCGGCGATTGCGGTCTACTTGTATCGCAATGCCCCGAAATAACAAACGAAAACGATTAAAACCCAAATAGTTATGAGTTTCATTAAGAAGACATACGAGCTCTTCCGCACCTCGCCCGTACTGCGTACGCTGGTGTGGATCGTGTTGGCAATCGCAGCAATGCTCATCGCGGCGCACTACCTGATGCAGCTCGGAACACGCCACGGCTCGCGCTGCTCGGTGCCCGATTTCACGGGTATCTCGATCGGCGACGCCGAGCATCTGGCCAAGAAACACGACCTCGAAATCATCGTCAACGATTCGCTCTATGTGCCTGTCTATGACGGCGGTATCGTATTGGAGCAGAACCCCAATGCCGAGGTTGCGGTCAAGCCCGGTCGCAAGATCTATGTGACCATCAACTCGTTCGCGCAGAAGTCGGTCAAGATCCCCTACGTGACGGGTTACTCGTTGCGTCAGGCCAAAAATAACCTCGAAATCGCAGGTTTGGAGATCGCCGAGCTGATCTACCAGTCGGATATGGCGACCAACAACGTGTTGGAGGAGCGTTTCCGCGATCGCGTCATCACCCGCAATGACAACATCGAGGCCGAGGCTGGCTCGGGCATTACGCTCGTGGTGGGCGTGTCGGCCGAGAGTGGCGCAGTGAGCGTGCCCAAGGTGATCGGTTTCCCGCTCAAAGAGGCCAAGAGCCGCCTCTGGGAGGTGGGTCTGAACGTGGGTCGCGTGGTCTTCGACGAGGATATCGAGGTGCTCGACCGCAAGAATGCGCGCGTCTATCTGCAATCGCCCCAGCAGAATAAGGTGCTCTCGCTGGGTCAGCGTGTCGATCTGCACCTGACGCTCGACCCCGAGAAGATCGAGAAACAGAGCGCCGCATCGGACCGTGCCGCCCGCCGTTTGGAGAGCGAGCGCGAGCTGCGTGAGGCTCAGATCACCGACTCGCTGATGGTCATCGAGGAGGCTTACAAGGCCGAGCGCCGTGCTGCCGATTCGTTGGCAGCTGTGGCTCGTGGCGAGCAGTATGTGCCCGAAGGTGAGGTGATTACGCCCGTCGAGGAGCCCGCTACGACCGACGCCGAAACAACTTTCTTTGAATAACCCTAACACACTGATACTCACCGCGTATGATCAACGACGACGAGGATATCCTGCTGCTCGACGAGGAGGGCGACGAAGGTGCGGGCGAACGCTCGGGTGACGAACTGTTCGAGCACTTTGCGCTGACGGTCGATAAGGGCCAGGCGATGATGCGAATCGACAAATTTCTGACGATTCGTATGGAGCACGTGTCGCGCAACCGTATCCAAACAGCCGCCGACAATGGCAACATTCTGGTCAATGGCGTACCCACAAAATCGAGCTACAAGGTCAAACCCCTCGACCGCATCTCGATCGTGATGCCCTATCCCCGCCGTGAGGTCGAAATCACGCCCGAGGATATTCCGCTCGATATCGTTCACGAGGACGACGACATCATTATGGTCAACAAACACGCCGGTATGGTCGTTCACCCCGGTTGCGGCAACTGGTCGGGTACGCTGGTCAATGCGCTGACCTACCACCTGCGCAACCTGCCGATGTTTCAGGGTCACGATATGCGTGCGGGATTGGTGCACCGTATCGACAAAAATACATCGGGTCTGCTGGTCATCGCCAAGAACGAAGATGCCGCTGCACGCCTTGCCAAGCAGTTCTACGACCACTCCATTTCGCGTCGCTACGTTGCGCTGGTGTGGGGCAACTTCGAGGAGGACGAGGGCACCATTACGGGACATATCGGCCGCAGCCGCACGCACCGTATGAAGATGGCCTGCTACCCCGACGGCAGCGAGGGCAAGCACGCCGTGACCCATTGGCGCGTGTTGCGTCGCTATGGCTACGTGACGATGATCGAGTGCCGCCTCGAAACGGGTCGCACCCACCAGATCCGTGTGCATATGGAGCATATCGGCCACCCGCTGTTCAACGACGAACGCTATGGTGGCGACCGCATATTGAAGGGCACGACCTTCTCGAAGTATAAGCAGTTTATCGAGAATTGCTTTGCGCTGATGCCGCGCCACGCCCTGCACGCCCGCTCGCTGGGCTTCATTCATCCTCGCACGGGTAAGGAGGTCTATTTCGAGAGCGAGCTTCCGCCCGATTTCAAGGCCGTGGTCGAGAAATGGGAGGGCTACACCACCGCCCGCCCCTACATCGAGAGCGACGAGGAGTAAACGAACGAAAAATAATAAAAAGGAGCCTATCTTGATGGTAGGCTCCTTTGTTTTTCATTCAATATAGTTGGTTAATTATTATTTTCCTCTTTGTTATTGCCTTTTGCAAACAATGCAAATACACCTAATAAGCCAGCGAGAATCATTATACCACCACCAATAATTCCAAACCAAACAGCAATCGTATGAGAGAATCCCATATCTAATGATTCAATGTAAGGGTCATTGAGTGTTTCAATTCCGTTAGACAACAGAAAAAGACCAACTACTCCTGTAATAATAAGAGTCAAACTACTTTTAATTCTTTCCATAATAATAAGATTTAATAATTGTGTTTTTGTAATTCTTCTTTATAAGCATCTGAATATCTGAAATACTTATCTCTATCTTCTCGATAACGAGATAAATGTTTTTCTTGTTGTTTCATAGCTTTTTCCATTGCACGAGCATTCTGTTTATTCATCGCCTTTGCCATCTCTTTCGCATCTTTTTTGGCAATAGATTCAGGAGATGAGCAACTGCTAAACAGACAAATAGCACCTATTAGAAGGGTTATCGCAAGACCTTTTTTTAAATAAGCATTCATATTACTAAATTTGATTTAATAGATCCTAGTCCTCGTTGATCAAATAGGAAATAAATAAAAAGCGCGGACTAAATTGCCGATATTGGATTCTGCGGTCTTCCACAACCTTTGTCCCCCCATATACGGAATAAAGCCCACGCCGATACACAGCGTGAGCGTCAAACTTTATTCCGCGGGGACTTGATTATTGTGGAAGTTTCAGAATCCCGAAATATAAGCTAACGCTTTTTATTTAATATGTCTTTCATTTCGTTTATTTATCCATAGGCAACTCGTATTATGAACTGATAATTACAAAATTAAAAAGATTTTCTCAAACTAACAATACCCAATGGGATTTACATAGAAAAAGCGACAGTAAAAACCAGCCCAAGGTTGAGGTGAGATTCACTCGGAGGGACTCGAAAAAGTCCCGACCAAGTCCTCCCCTACGGCAGGGGAGGATTTAGGAGGGGTGATCGAACACTGTGCCTTCGCACGAAGGCACTAAAAACCCGAAAAGCGACCCTCAATGGTTGTCAAAGAGTTCGCTTTTCGGGCTTTTACGTGCCTCACCCTGCCAGACTATCGAACTTTTATAGAAGACTACTTGAAGATTGTCGAGTTTATCGAGTGGTTAAAAGATTTTTATCCAGAAAAAGCAGCATTCCTTACAAAAAAGTCTTGACTTCGTATCCCTATTACCTTATACTGTTAGTAGTGATACCCCTAACTGCGCCGATGGTGTCGGCGTGGTTCTAAATAATTCTATAAATAAATATTAAATCAATGTTAAAAAACGATGACAAGAAAAAATCATTTGTTATGTACGACTCCTTTTTGGAGGCGATGAAGCACCTCAACGACGCAGAGTTTCGTGAGTGTGTATTGAAAATTAGGGATTATGCTCTTGAAGGAGTTGATGAAGAGAGTAGCAGTCCAATGGTGAATGTAATAATGGCGATGGCGAAACCAAACCTCGACTCGGCCAGGCGGCGGTATATGGCGAGCGTTGAAAATGGCAAGAAGGGTGCCGAGTATGGTAAGTTAGGTGGCGCACCGAAGGGCAATCAGAACGCTCGCAAAAAACAACCCCTAAAACAACCCCTTGATGTAGATGCTAATGAAGATGTTGAAGAAGATGTAAATAAAGAAGTAAATGTAAATGGTGATGATGATGGGGATAACCCATCAGGTTCAATAGGTTTTCAATCTTCTTTTTCTAATTCTTCAATAAGTTTTCAAGAAGAGGAAATCGAGAACGATAGTGAGCGATTGGAAGAAGAGGAAGAGAACAATGAAAGAAATCTCGG